>NZ_JBPBWC010000001.1:0-838807 GCF_050954125.1 Halomicrococcus pelagicus
GTTGAGGCGGTCGAATTCGGGCATAGATCACTGCGAATTCCAACCGCCTCATCCTTCATCCTTATCTGAACAGTGCCAGTTGGATGGGTCATTTCACCAGGTCGTCCGCGCTCGGGTCTACTCGATGCTAGCGAGGGTGGAGAGGTGAACGTCGAGCGATAGGACGGCTCAGGCGTCGAGGGTCGCGCCGCAGTCCGGGCATTCGAGACGCATCCCGTCCTCGGAGATGTCGACCGCGAGCACGTCGCTGTCGCACTCGGGGCAGGGCTGGGGCGTCCGCAGTTCGGTCGAGGGCCTCGGCGCACCGAGCGCGAGCGCGACGACGCGGTCGTCGCTCTCGTTGCGGCCCTGCTGGAACTCGCCGGGCGCGAATCGAATCGCCTCGCCCGCCGCGACATCGACCGTCTCCGTCTCGCCGGTCGGGTCGTCCTTCGTCTCGAACGTTGCGGTCCCGGAGACAACGTAGAACACCTCCTCCTGGTCGAGGTGGGCGTGGAGTCCGCCCGCGAACGCCTCCCCCGGGTCGAGCGCGTAGCGGTTGATGGCGAGGTCGGACGTGCCGAGCGCCTCGGTGAGTCCGCGACGGTCGACGCTCTCGTCGGCCAGCGTCTTCGGGTCCACGTCGTCGATGTCGACTCGTTGCATGCGGGCCGACCCACGGACTCTGGTGTGAAAGCTCTACTCCTCGCCGTGCCGCCGTCGGTGTCGTCGTCGGTCGCGCTCGCTGGTCGAGCGGCGCTCGCTTCCGTGAGAAAACGGGCGTCTGCGGTGTTCGGGGACCGATGAGCGGCGAGACGGTTATCCGAGTGTCGAGGGGTCGACGGTCTCGCCGTCGACGTAGACGCGGAGGGAGTCGGGAGCCGAGAAGTTCGTGATGTCGCCCTCGACGACGTAGCTGTCCTTCCAGGGACCGACCCAGCCTTCGGCGGTCGCACCCGAGACGACGTCGTCGGACTCGATGCTGGCGTTCATCGCCTTGCTCTTCTCGATGCCGCTGCTCGCGCTGAGCTCGTAGTGTGTCCAGCCGCTCGTCGACCGACCGTCGAGGGTGACGGCCCGGGTCGTGGGCTGGCTGCTGGTGGACGCGCTGGCACCGTCGAGGTGGCCGTCGATCCAGGAGAGCAGGTCGTCGACGTCGTGGTGCGGCGAAGTGGTCTCGCCGCCGAGTTCGAGCGTCGGCGTGAAATCGACGTCGGCGTCGTCGGCGGCGCCGATGGTCGCCTTGACGTCGTCGTCGTATCGGCCGGATTCCGCGCGGTCGATGGCTTCGCTCACGTCGTCCACGCCGGCCGCCCGCATGCGGTCCGCCATCTCGTCGTACGTGACCGTCCCGGACACCTTCTCGTCGTACATGTCGCGGAAGAACGCCCAGTAGTCGTCGGGGGAGACGTTCCAGGCTCCCAGCGCTGCTTTCGAGATGAGCGGGTCGCTGTCGGAGATGTAGTAGTACGACGAACCGTGCGAGGTGTGGCCGGGGCGCTCGTAGGCGTGCGCCCGGTAGCGGAGGTTCAGGTCGCCAGCGGCGACGTACTCCTCGATGACGTCGTCGAGGTTCTTCTGAACGAACTCCTGCGTGTACGGACATTTGAAGTTCCCGAACAGGGTCGCCGTCGGGTTGTCCGCGTCCGTGCCCATGGTCGCGTACGTGAGCGAATCCGTGTCGTCGGGGATGGGTGCGCCACCGACGGACGCCGCGCTCGCTGCCGTCGTACTTCCGAGGCCAATCGCTGCAACTGCACCGGTCGCTTTCAGAAACTTCCGTCGCGATGAATCGCTGTTCGACATCCGTTGCATCCCTGGAAGCAAGGGGGTAAAGACCCGGACGATAGTTCAGTCTCTCCGAACACTCCTGTACAGTTTCACGACCGTTTCGGGACCGCTCCGTGGGAAATGATGACTTACAGACCGTCCTCCGTCGGCGCGCGGACGAGGCGACGAGCCGGCGTTTCGGTTTCGAGAGGCCGTCGCGGGGTCGATTTCGTCACGGTTCGAGGCCGACGTCGCCGTCTCGCGAGCGCCCCGAGTCGCGTTCTGCTGCCGTTCGTCGACTGTTTCACACCCTTCCACCACTGTTTCATGCGAATAGTTCCCATGATTTTAAGGCGTCAGCGGCGCGCTCGCGACCGGTTTGCCTGTCCTCTTGGTCGTCGAGCGACACCTCGCGGGAGGACTTGCCACGTGAGCAAATCCTATCCCGCTGGACGGGCAGTGCCAACTATGGACGAGAAACGCGAACTGCTCGAACTGCTGCTGTCGGACGCCCGTGAGAGCACCGACGACCTCGCGCGACAGCTCGGACTCGACGAGGAAACGGTCGAGGACCTGCTCGCGGAACTGGAGGCCGAAAGGGCCGTCCGGGGGTACACGGCCGTCGTCGACTGGAACCGGGTGTCCGACGAGCACGTGATGGCGGCGGTCGAACTGAACGTGGAACTCGACCGCGAGACCTCCTACGACGACATCGCGAGCCGCATCGCCGGGTTCTCGCAGGTGTCGACCCTGCGTCTCGTCTCCGGCGACTACGACTTCGCGGTCGAGGTCGAAGGCGAGTCCATGCACGAGGTCTCCCGGTTCGTCGCCGACCGGATAGCGCCCATTCCGGAGGTGACCCAGACGGTGACCCACTTCGTCATGGAGACGTACAAGGAGGCCGGCATCGAGTTCGACGACCGCGACGACGACCGCCTCTCCGTCTCGCCATGAAGCCCGCCGACCGCGTCCAGCGCGTCCCGCCGTCCGGCATCCGGCGCTTCTTCGAACTGGCCGAGGAGAAAGACGACGTCGTCTCGCTCGGCGTCGGCGAACCTGACTTCTCGGCTCCGTGGGGCGCTCGAACGGCCGCCATCGAGTCGCTCGAACGCGGAAAGACCTCCTACACCGCCAACCGCGGTATGCGAGAGCTCCGGGCGGCCATCGCCGACCACGTCGAACGCTGGGACCTCGACTACGACCCCGCCGAGGAGATACTGGTGACGACCGGCGCGAGCGAGGCCGTCGACGTGGCGATGCGCGCGCTGGTCGACCCCGGCGACACGGTCGCGGTTCCGCAACCGTCCTACGTCTCCTACGTCCCCGGGGTCACGTTCGCGGGTGGCGAACCGCTCGCCGTCCCGACGCACGCCGAGAACGACTTCGTGCTCACCCCCGACGATCTGGCGTCGGCGGGTGCGGCGGACGCCGACGCGCTCGTACTCTGCTACCCGAACAACCCGACGGGCGCGACGATGTCCGAGGACGAACTCGCCCCGGTCGCGGCGTTCGCCCGGGAGCACGACCTGACAGTGCTCTCCGACGAGATATACGCCGCACTCACCTACGAGGGCGAGCACACCTCCATCGCCACGCTGCCCGGTATGCGCGAGCGCACCGTCGTGTTCAACGGCTTCTCGAAGGCGTACGCGATGACGGGACTGCGACTGGGCTACGCACTCGGTCCGGCCGACGGCATCGGGGCGATGAACCACGTCCACCAGTACTCAATGCTATCGTCGCCGACGACCGCCCAGTACGCGGCGATAGAGGCGCTGCGCGGTTGCGAGGAGGACGTCCGGGAGATGCGCCGCGAGTACGACCGCCGCCGCCGGTTCGTGCTCGCGCGGTTCCGCGAGATGGGGCTGGACTGCTTCGAGGCCGAGGGTGCGTTCTACGCCTTCCCGCGCTGTGGCGGCGACGACGAGCAGTTCGCCGAGGGCCTGTTGCGCGAGCAGTCCGTGGCGGCCGTCCCGGGTAGCGTCTTCGGCGCGGGCGGCGAGGGCCACCTCAGGGTGTCCTACGCCACCGGGATGGACGACCTCCGGACCGCGATGGACCGCATCGAGGCGTTCGTGGACTCGCGGTAGGACGCTGCACTCGACGCCGGCTTTCGCCCGTCGGCGACCCCCACCGGTCGCCGCGAGCCGACCGCTTCTCGTTTAAGTGCTTCTGGCGACAAGGGAGAGATACGAGGGAAGTTCGCCGACTTCTGCAGCGTCGTTTCGTTCGACCAGCCACGGGCGTCTCGTCTGAGACCTCACCGTCGCTCTTCGAACGCCGAGCGCAGCGTCCACTCGCCGTCGAAGAAGGGCGACCCCGGGAAGCCCGCCCCGCGCCAGAGCGCGTCGACGGGGTCGGCGAGTTCCGCGCGAACGTCGCAGTCGAAGCCGTCGAGCGTGACCGTGAACGGGGCGAGCAGGTCGGTCCGGACCGTGGCCGAGCCGTCCCCGGCGGAGCCGCCCCTGTCGGAATCGCCTTCACCAGTGTCGAGCCGACAGCCCGCCGCGCCGAAGACGCTGATCGCGACGTGGACGGGACCGCGGGTCTGGTGGTACGCGAGCAGGCGGAGATACCGGCGGACGCAGGCGGTCAGGTCGAGTTCGAGCGCGCGACCGTCGAGACAAACCGTCCCGTCTTCCGCCTCCCCGCCGTCGCTCCCCCCGTCCTCGAACGGCAGCGCCGAGACGGACTCGACGACGCCGTTCGAGAAGAGATGCGCGTAGCCACGGCACTCGGCGGCGTCCTCGACGTACGCGCCGAAGCCGTCGGCGGTCCAGGTCCCGCGCGCGTCGCCCGCGTTCCCGAGGACGGGCAGTTGCGTGGGCCGGGTGGGGTCGGCCTCCGGCAGGACGCCGCGCTCGGAGAGGTCGACGGCGTACCCGTCGTCGTAGACCCCGTCCGGGACGAGATGGACGACGACGCCCCGCGGCCGGTCGAACCCGAAGTAGCTCGTTCCGGAGACGACGGGGTCGAGGCGCTCCTGGTGGAGCGCGGTCGCCTGTTCGCTCGCTCCGCCGGCGTACTTCGCCGCCATCACCGCGTCTCGGTAGCTCATTGACGAACCAGAGCGGACGTGGGCGAAAAAGTGGACCGGTACGCCGGAACTCCGCGGGATTCCGTGTGGCCCGGCGTCACGTGACGCACGTTCTCTCGGCGAGTCGACCAGCCGCCGCGACAAGTCAACGAGACGACTGAAATCCGTCCGACGGACGGCCAGAGATACTTTTTTGGCATCGACCGTCGTCCAGACTCAAGCAAGATGGTTCCGTCTAAATCGTTGTCCACTCAGCGATTGATATTGCTCTTCGTCGTCTCGCTCGGCGTCGTCTCCGGGAGTATCTTCCTCGCCACCAACGACTTCGTCGGCGCTCCGGGCGGCAACGCCAGCGCCTCCCAGTACACGAACGTCACGAGCTGTACGACCATCACCGAACCGGGGCAGTACGCTCTCAGGCGCAACGTCGGGGGAAGCGCCGGACTCTCCGAAAGCTGTATCACCATCCGGGCGAATAACGTGGTCCTCGATGGGTTCGGGCACACGGTCGACGGCAGGGGCGTGACCAACTCCACCGGCATCCGCGTCGAGGGCGAGTCGGTGACCGACGTCACCATACGCGCCGTGACGGTGACCGACTGGAACCGTGGCATCCACGTGATGAACGGCTCCCAGGTCACCATCCGGAACGTGAACGCGACGACCAACGCCGAAGCCATCTCCATCTGGAACACTCGCCGGAGTTCGGTCACCCGGTCGGAGTTCCACCAGAACTTGCTTGGCGTCGTCGTCGACAACGCCAGCACGAACGTCACCGTCTCGGGCAACCGCTTCGAGAACAACTACGCCGGCGACGTCAAACGCGGACGGGGTCGGCTTCGCTCGGACGCCGAGTCTCTTACTATCCCTGACGCCGCCTCGCCGACGAGGTCGTTCCTGGCGGTGCGACGGCACCGCGTCGCGACGTGACTCGGTCTACAGGCGGAGCAGGCCGAGTGCCTCGGGGTCGTTCGAGAGAGCGAAGCTCTCTCGTGATGACGAGACGCCGTCGGCGTCTCGAACCACATGACCCCGAGGCGGTTCACTCGCCCGACCGTACCGACGCCGTCGATTCGTTCCCGTCCTCGTTCTTCTCGGGCCGTATCTCGGCGAACCAGTCGGGGTACTCTCGTCGCTCGCGTCCCTCGAACGTCGGATCGCCGGACATGGCCTTGATGGCGCTGGCGTCGTCTCTGCTCCAGACCGCCCCGTCCTCGTGGAAGAGGCCGTTGATGACGCCCATCCGCCGAAGACGGGCCGAGTACGCCGGTTTGACCATCAGCGACCAGAAGAAGTTGCCGATGCCCGCGTCCGCGATTATCGGTGCCAGCGAGGAGTAGTCGGGGACGGCCTCTTCCTGGCTCACGTTCGCGAAGAACCCGTCCCCCTGACGGATGCGCTGCCACTCCGACAGCCAGACGGGAGCCTCCATCCCGTCCGCGACGTTGTTCGCCTGCCGGAGCGTCCGACGGTACTGGGCGGGTGTCTGTGCGAAGTTGTAGTGGAACTGCAGGATGTCCATCCCCCAGTCGAGATAGCGGGTGTTGTTCGTGAGGCTCGTCGCCCCCACCGTCAGCGGGATGTCCCCACGCTGGGCGGTGAGCGTGTTCGCCATCTTCGCCATGAACTCGACGTCTTTCTTCTCCCACCCCGGTTCGTTGGTCAATTCGATGGCGAGCAGCCGCGAGTCGCTACGATACCGCCGCATGAACCACCTGATGTACTCCCGCGGCGTCTCCCAGAGTCGCTCGTTCTTTATCGTTCGGGTCGCGGGCGAGAACGTGTGGACGCCCGTGAGCGGGTCGTCGTCGATCAGGTTCTCGTACGTCGGTTCGTGGCCGATGCTGTCGTGGAGGCCGAGGACCACGCGCATGTCGCGGTCGGCGGCGGCGTCAAGGAAGTGTTCGAGTCGCTCCTCGTGGCCCTCAGGGTCTTCGAGCCAGTAGGCGTAGCTCATCCACGTCCGGATGGCGTTGAGGTTCAGGCGAGCGGCGTACCCCAGGTCGCGCTCGATGACCGCGCGGTCGTAGTCTTTCCACATCTGGTATCGGTTGAACGCCCGCGCGGGAACGTAGATAGCACCGCGCACGTCGACTGGAGCGTCGGTGTCGAACTCGTCCGGGAGGACGTCGCTCGGCTGCGACGAGCGGCCGTCCGACCGCTCCGACGATCGCTGTCTTCCCTTCGCCCCAGTACGTGACTCGTCCGAGTTCCGTACCGTTCCGGTCGGCGACAGGCCGGCAGCGGTTGCACCCACCCCGAGACCGAGAAACCGCCGACGCGAGACACGCCCGTTCATCTTCCTGTGAGAACGACGAGCCAGCCCCTAAAACCTACGACCGTCCGGCGGAAATGTTGGCCGAGGCGAGTAGTTCGTCCCGAGACGAACGCGCGCCGGCGTCAGTTCTCGTCGCTCGCGACCCGGTCGACCGGAAGCTGGAGGCGGTACCCGCGCCAGTACGCCTCCGCGAGACTCCACGTCAGGCCAACGAGGAGGACGCCGACGAGCGCGAACACTTCGAGTACGTGGAACCAGCCCGGCATGACGTAGAGCGCTGCGTTCAACAGCTTCGGCGGTATCGTGTCCTCGACGGCGGTCAGCGCCTTCTTCGGCAGGGAGGCCAGGCCGTCGTCGCCGGTCTTCGCCTTGCTCTCCGCGTCCTTCGCCTCGCCGTCGATGCTCGCCTTCCCGGCGAGGTCGGCGCGCTGTGCGCTCGGGCCGCCCGCGCTCTCGTCGCCCGTCCCGAGGCGTTCGGCGTCGTACGGGAAGTTGAACTGCGCGCTCCACACCTTCTCGCCGTCCTCGTTTATCTCGACCACGCGGTTGCCGTGCGTGTCGGTGACGAGCGTGTTGCCGTTCGGCAGGCGGTCGGCGTCGCGGGTCCACTGCATCCGGGCGTCCTTCCACTCCCAGCTCTGTTTCCACGCCCCGTCGACGCGCTGGAACTCGACGACGCGGTCGTTGTGCGAGTCGGCGACGACGACGGCGGGACCGCCCTGGGACGACGGAATGTAGTCGGGGTTATGCTGGCCGAACAGGACGCTGTGGTTGTCCTCCTCGCCGAGCGTCCAGCTCTCGTTCACCCCGGTCGTCCGGTTGATGAACACGACCTCGTCCTGGTTGCGGATGCTGACCATGATGCGGCCGTCCGGCAGCATCTCCACGTCGTTGAGGTGAGTGAAGTCGTTCGGGAAGGGACCGCCGCTGTCGTGGGAGTAGTGTGCGAGGGCCTGCCACTGCCAGGTGACGATTTCGCTGGAGGTGTTGACGACGAACACCCGGTCGCGCTCGATGTCGGCGACCGCGAAGTGGGTGTCGTTGATGCGGTCGACGTCGTGCCAGCGGTTCGTGTACGGGATTCGGAACCCGGAGTAGGTCGGGACGACGCGACTGTACAGCCGGTCGACCTCGTCCGTGGACATGTTCAGGCGCTCGATGACCATCCGTCGGCAACTGGTCACGCCGTCGCACTGCTGCTTGGGGATGGTCTCGGCGCCGACGTACGTGACCGTGTACTTCCCGGCAGGCGATGGGTCGACGTCGGAGTAGTAGTCGAGCGTGGCATTGTGGTACAGCACGTCCTTGCCGGGACCGACTGCGACGAGCTTCGACCCGACGGTCGGACTCTTGTGGTCGCTGACGACCGTTATCTCGTCGGCAGGAACGTCCGCGATGCCGTGGGGGCCGTTCGTCGTTCTGGAGTCGGCGACGGCTCCGGAACCGGTTACCTGTCCGGCGTATCCCGACGCGAGCACGCCGACACAGAGCACCAGCAGGACGCCAAACGCGACACGAAGACGTTTTCGGGGGACCATCTACCAATCGTCTTTCACCAGAGATAATAAATCCACTCTCATCGTCGTCGAATCCACTCGCCAGGTTCTCGAATCTACCTGCGTCGGCGTCTAATCCACCTTTTCGACGCTCGTAACGATGCTGGTATTTCCAGGGACCACGCGTCGGACGCTGGACCGTCACCGTCCGTCGCGCGAGACGAGGACCGTCAGCCGCCCCCGGTACCTGACCAGACGGAGGGTTATCCTCGTCCGCCCGGACCGCCAGACGACCAGCGGCCTCGCGTCGGAATGCACCCGCCAGTCGCCGTCCCGGGTCGCCACGCGAACGTCGAACGGTACGTGCCGAACGCGGGTTCGACCGTCGGCCACTCCGTAGGCCAGCACGTCGCCGCGGGCGTCCTTCGGGTGCCGACGACCGGGGACGCCCCCGACCGCGACGAACTCGACCCCGGCGCTGGTCGGCGACGCGGCCGGGATCGTGAGCGTGACGACCCGACGGGCGCCCCGGTCGCCGAGCGGGACGGCGTCGTCGCTTTCGACCGCTTGCATCGCACGGGGGAGTCGACCGAGGTCTCCCTCGACGCTCCGTTCGGCGCTGGTCGACCGGGCGTCCTCGACGGCGGGCGCTGCGAGACCGCAGACGGCGACCGCGAGCACGACGGCGAGCGCCGTCCAGACGCTCACAGCGACTCCCTCAACCGGTCGAGGAGGGAAGCGTCGCCGTCTCCGCCGGTGTCGACGGGGTCGCCGCGGGTCGTGGGTGCGCTCCCGTCACCGGTCGCCCGCGCGCTCCCGTTCGTCGGCGGAACGACGGCGTCCGCCGTGGTCGGAGCGGACACGTCGGACGACTCCAGCGCCTCGACTTTCGCTAGCGCGGCGTCGGCGCGGCGCTCGACGTCCTCGTTGACCGAGCGGACGTTGCCGACGTAGCCTCGCACCGCCTGGAGGGCGGCGTCAAGTTCGTCCACGCGCGCTTCGAGGTCGTCGAGTCTGGCCGCCAGGTCGTCGGTCGTCGCCGCGAGTCCGGCGTCGTCGAGGTCGGGGGGTTCCTCCGCATCGGCGAGCGCGCGTTCGACGGCGTGCAGCCGTTCTTCGAGGGTGTCGGAGTCGGGCATCGACGGCGTTGGCCGCGCCCCAGTATGTAAAGGTTCGTCCGACGGCGCGAACGGCGGCTATCGTTCCAGGTGCGCGGTTGGCGATTTCGTCTCGGTCGGACCGCGACACCGGGTTCCCCTCTGCACGGCGGTGTCTCGTCAGCCGACGGGACCTCGCTTTTTCTCACCCGCGTCGGAAAGTTGATTATCCCCCAATCAGACGCTTCGCTTATGAAAGTCGTCCTGATAGGAGTGGGGCAAGCGGGGGCAAGATAACCCAACAGCTGGTGGAGTTCGACGCCCGGATGGGCTTCGACGCGGTGCAGGGTGCGGTCGCCGTCAACTCCGCGGAAGCCGACCTCCAGGAACTGGACCTCGACACGGTGCTCGTCGGTCGGGACCGCGTGAACGGTCACGGCGTCGGCGGTGACAACGAACTCGGCGCGGAAGTGATGCAGGAGGACGCCGGCCAGGTGATGAGCGCGCTCGAGGGCCGCATCACCGCCGAGGCGGAGGCCGTCTTCGTCGTCGCCGGCCTCGGCGGCGGCACCGGCAGCGGCGGCGCGCCGGTGCTCGTCCACGAACTCCAGCAGATACACGGGATGCCCGTCTACGCGCTCGGTGTCCTCCCCGGGCGCGGCGAAGGCGCGATGTATCAGGCCAACGCCGGTCGGTCGCTGAAGACCGTCGTCCGCGAGGCCGACGCCACCCTGCTGGTCGACAACGACGCCTGGCACGCGGCCGGCGAGAGCATGGGCGAGGCGCTGGACGCGATAAACGAGGCCATCGCTCAGCGATCGGCCTCCTGTTCGCGTCCGGCGAGGCGACCGAGGGCGTCGGAGAGAGCGTCGTCGACTCCAGCGAGGTTATCAACACCCTCCGCTCCGGCGGCATCGCCGCGCTCGGATACGCCAGCGCGCCCGCGGACGAAGAGAGCGCCGAGAACATCAACACCGTCACGAGCAACACTCGCCAGGCGCTGCTGTCGAACCTCAGTCTCCCGAACGCCGTCGCGGCGGACTCGGCGCTGCTGGTCGTCGCCGGCCAGCCCGACCGCATCCCGCGGAAGGGCGTCGAGAGCGCCCGGACGTGGGTCGAAGAGCAGACCGGCAGCCTCCAGGTGCGCGGCGGCGACTTCCCGCTCGACAGCGAGCGCCTCGCGTCGCTCGTCCTGCTCGGCGGCGCGGAACGCTCCGAGCGCATCCACGAGTTCATGGAGCGCGCGAAGGAGGCGAGCGAGCGAGCCGAACGCGAGGACCCCGCCGAACAGTTCCACAACAAGCAGATAGACGACCTGTTCTAGTTCGTCGCCCGTGGGATGCGGAGATTTCGGATCGACGCGTCGTCGCCGCCGGAGCCGCGACGGGAATCTATTTGGACGTGCCACCGCCACTCCCGGGCATGGTATCGGAGATTTTCGACGGAGAGCGCTGGGAGGAGGTCGACGACGTCGACTTCCGGGACATCACCTACCACCGCGCGAGAGACCAGGGCACCGTTCGCATCGCGTTCGACCGCCCCGAGGTGCGCAACGCCTTCCGGCCGGGCACGGTCGACGAACTGTACGACGCGCTCGACCACGCCAAGCGCCAGACGGACGTGGGCTGCGTCCTCCTGACGGGCAACGGCCCCTCGCCGAAGGACGGCGGCTGGGCCTTCTGTGCGGGCGGCGACCAGTCCATCCGCGGCGAGTCGGGGTACGAGTACCGGGACGGGGACGAGGAGCGCGAGACGGCGTCGGAGGGCGGCCGCCTGCACATCCTAGAAGTCCAGCGACTCATCCGCCACATCCCCAAGCCCGTCGTCTGCGTTGTCCCCGGGTGGGCGGTCGGCGGCGGCCACTCGCTCCACGTCGTCTGCGACCTCACCCTCGCCAGCGAGGAGCACGCGAAGTTCCTCCAGACCGACCCCGACGTGGGGAGCTTCGACGGCGGGTTCGGCTCAGCCTACCTCGCCCGGCAGGTCGGCCAGAAGAAGGCCCGCGAGGTGTTCTTCCTCGGGAAGACCTACTCCGCCGAGGAGGCCGCGGAGATGGGCATGGTCAATGAGGTGGTCCCCCACGAGGACTTGGAGGACGTCGCGCTGGAGTGGGGCGAGGAGATGAACTCGAAGTCCCCGACCGCCATGCGGATGCTCAAATACGCCTTCAACCTCGACTCGGACGGTATGGTCGGCCAGCAGGTGTTCGCCGGCGAGGCGACCCGGCTGGCGTACATGACCGACGAGGCCCAGGAGGGACGGGACGCCTTCAACGAGGGCCGCGATCCCGACTTCGACGACTACCCCTGGCACTACTGAGACCCGTCGCTCCTTCTCCGTCGCCGGGCCGCGTCGCTGCCCGGCGCGCAGTCGCAGTGCAGCGCGAGCCTGAATCCCGTCCTCTCCGTGCTCGCGCTCGGCGTCCTCCCGACGACCGCGACGCTGCCCTACGACCTCCACTGGCGACCCTCCCGGTCGGCGCTCTCCGCGGTCGCACCCGCCTCGACCGTTCGTCATTTAAGTGCTTCTGGCGACAAGGGAGAGATACGAACGAGGCTTCTCCGGAACTCGGCTACCGTGGCCGCGGGTCTCCTCTCGCTTCCGGGCGCTGCTCGACTCGCCTGGGCCGATTTATCGGCCGAGGACAGGGATTTTATTTCCGCTATCTTACTATCTATTTGACAATGTCGTTATAAACTGTGGGGGCCATTCACATCCATGGCCTCGCTGGACACGATCTTCGATCTGCTAAGCGAAGAGCGTCGACGGTACGCCCTGTACTATCTGAAGAAACAGGACGGGCCGGTTTCGGTGACGGAACTCACCGAAGCGGTAGCCGACCGGGAGAAGGCCTCGTCGCCGGAGGACGTCCCGGACGAGACGCTCGAACGGATAGACATCTCGCTTCGACACAACCACGTCCCGAAGACCACCGACGCCGAATTCATCGAGTACGACAGGGCCGACGGCGTCATCCGTCTCCGTGGCTCTCCGCCGGAGTTCGAGGCCCTGGTCACCATCGCCGAAATCATCGAAAACCCCGACACCGACGAGTGACGCGGTCGCCGGTCGTGAAGCCGCGGCGCTCCCGTCGCGGACCACGACGGGGTCCGCGTTCGCCGGTGCTATCGCTGGCCACGTAGTCGAACGTGGCCGTCCCGTCGGAGAGTCACCTCGTAGCCGGCGTACATTATCGTAATCCGGACGCGAGGCGCCTGGTCGTCGTTCGACGACGTGACGAGCGCGTTGAGCGCGTCGGGGTCGACGTAGTCGTACAGCGGGTCGAGCGTCGCCGGGTCTCGGTCTGTGGCGTCCGCGACCAGTTCGGTTACGGCGGTGACCGGCGACGTTACTGCCCAGTCGTAGTCGGCGAGGCTCGCGTCGGGTGGCTCGTCTCCGCCCGTGGGGTCCTCATCAGGGTGCTCACCATCCCCGCTCATGATGCCCCTCAAGAGGATGTGCTGCTACATTAACTTTCTGTGAGAAAGTGAGTGACAACGCGGGGGCGGCTCATTCCTCTTCGGTGTTCGAGAGACGCCACGTGAAAATCGCTCTGAGGACGATGACGAGGCTGTTCGTCTCCCCCTCCCCCCAGATCGCCGTCTCGGCGTGCTCCGACGGGACGGACTCCGACCGTTCCTGCCGAACGCTGACGAGCGTCTTCGTCCCGTCGACCATCAGAAGACGGCCGGCCGGCGTGTCCGACCAGATCCAGAGCGACTCGAACATCTCGGCCCCGGGAATCGACTCTTGGATGCGGACCTGCACTGTCGGCGAGATTCCCGCAAGCTGTATCCGGACCCCGCGCTCGGCGGCCCTGGCCAACGTTTCGACGATTTCGTCCGTGAGAAGTTCTTCCACGGTTATGTAGACGATTTCGTCCTCGGCGCTGTCGAGGAACTCCGTGACGCGGCTGGTGACGGCCTCGTGGCCGTCGACCGTCCAGACGCCCTCCTGCTCGGTCCGACGGGGACCGGTATCGAGCGCGTCGAGCGCCGCCCCGAGCCGGGAGAGCCGGTGCTGGAACTCCCGTTCGAACACGCGCCCGAGCGTCTCGGCCGACACCGGCCAGAACTGCTTCGGCGTCGAGTGCTGGACGTCGACGAGCCCCTTTTCGCGGAGTTCCTCGACCGAGTCGTACACGCGCGTCCGCGGTACGTCGGCGACTTCGCTCACGTCCTTCGCCGTGCCCGAGCCGAGGCCGACGAGGGCGACGAGCGTTCTGGCGGCGTACGTGCTCAGTCCGAGCTGTTCGAGGTTGTCGATAGCCACGGAGTCGGGGTCGTCGGGCGGATTCTCGCGCATCGGTCTCTGACCAGTAATACTGTCTGACGTTGTCCGTATCGAAATCCCTACCCCGGAGGGCAGGGCTGGCACGCAGTGGCGAGTGGTTGGGACACTACCGCGCTGCGTGCCATCTGTATCTCGGACTGGCGTAGGCAAGAAGCTTTTGTGATTAAGTGAGTGACAGAATCTCGGGCAGTTCTCCTCCGAGGGAAGATTCCGACCGTAACTGTCGGATTTCGTACTATCGTTGCCTCTCGAACTGACCACGGTTCAACGCGAGGAGCGGCTCTCAACTCCTGTTACTCGCTTCATCAAAACAGAGTACCTGGGTAAAAAAGATGGATGTTGATGCAGCTCCGGACCCACTCTCGAAGCGACGATGGACACCAGCACCATTTTTCGACTGCTTGGGAGGAGTCAGCGACGGCACGTACTGCTCGAACTCGTGGATCGCGAAACGGCTGCCGGCATTGCCCAGGACGGTGACGGCGGTCTCGACATCGACGCGACGTATTCGGACCCGCGCAAACTCGAACTCGAACACTGTCATCTCCCGAACCTCGCGGACAACGACGTAATCGAGTGGAACCGTGAGACGAACACGGTCACCAGAGGTCCCCAGTTCGACGCCCTCGAAGCTCAACTACGACTGCTACGGGACGAGGACAGCGATGTTCCCGACGGCTGACGACGCTCCGGACCGACGGCGTCGACCGAGCGAGGAGCCCTCGACGGATAGCACGCCTGCTACCAGCGCTCCGACGGCCACTGGCTCTGTACGACGTATCCAGCGTAGCGCACCGTAGCGACGCCGAAACTCCAGTTCGTCGCCTCTCGTGATTGTGCGGTGTGTTCGTCGTGCGCGAGGAGCGTCAGTGGCTTGTATGCAGCGAGCGAACGAGTAGTGTATATCCGGGATCACCCGGAGAGTGGTTGGGACACATGACATCAAACGAACAATATGAACACGCTGTCGACCTGCTACAGCAACTTGGATTAAAGGAGTACGAAGCGAAGTGTTTCGTGGTTCTCTCCCGGCTTCCGAAGGGGACCGCGAAACAGATCAGCGAACAGTCCGACGTCCCTCGCACGCGTGTCTACGATGCGACGCGCGTCCTCGAAGCGCGCGGACTGGTCGAAGTGCAACATTCGAGCCCCCAGTACTTCCGCGCCGTCTCGATAGACGAGGCAATCGCGACGCTCCGTCAACAGTACGAATCACGGTTCGACGAACTCCAGGACGCCGTCGAGGGTCTGGAGCAATCGACGACCGACGACTCGGACACGGTCCACGAAGTCTGGTCGCTGTCCGGGAGCGACGCCATCGCGAATCGGACCCAGCAGCTGATCGGAGAGGCCGACGACGAGGTAGTCCTCATCCTCGGCACCGATGCGGTCCTCTCCGAGGAACTCTACGAGAGTCTCGACGACGCGGCCGACAGGGACGTCTCGCTCATCGTCGGTACGCTCGCCGACTCGGTGCGAGAGGAGATCGATCGGCGACTCGAGGCCAAGGTGTTCCTCTCGGAACTCAACTGGCTCGGATCCCCCAGCGACGGCTACGGGGGCTCCGCCAGAGACGAAGACACGGCGATCGGCCGACTGCTCATGGTCGACCGCGAGACTATCTTCGTGAGTTCCGTCGACCCGATCAGCGGGAAAGAGCAGGCGGTGTTCGGCCGCGGGTTCAGCAACGGCCTGGTGGTCATCGTGCGGCGACTGATGGCGACCGGCCTCCTGGCGAGCGAGGACCCCGGCACCTGAGTGCCCGTGCCTCCGTTCGAGCGAACCGCCGCGGAACCTTCCGGGTGGCTCACGGTCGCCGCGCGGAAGCGACCCTGCCCGCTGCACGGAAGCCGTCTCCGGTTCGGTCGTTCGGCCCCGGAGAGCGGACCTGATTGCAGTGGTCCGCCGGGATGGGGCGTCGTCGTTTTAAGTACTTCCCGCGACAAGGGATAGATACGAGGAGGTTTTTCGGACCGCGGAACGCGTCTCCGCGCTTTCCTGTCACCGTTCTTTCGCGAGACGCATCTTTCAACTGTCCGGGGCGAGTACCGGGGGACGATGACTGCCGGCTCCGACCCCCGTTTCGAGAGCGACGGGCTGCGTGCGGACGACCGTGGAGCGTCCGACCGCCCGCTCAGCCAGCGACCCGGCGACAGCGCTGTCAGTCGCGCCGACCTCCAGCGCGACGAGACGGTGCGACGCTGGGGACCGGTCACGCCGAGCGCGACCCTCATCGGGCGGGCCAGTTCGCCCGACGCGGACCTCTCCGAGGACGTCCGGCGACTGCACGAGGAACGCCACTCGGCGATGGCCGGCCACAGCAAGCGCGTCCACCGCCTCGACAAGGTGCGAATCAGCCACGCGCTCTGCAACGACCTGTCGCTGACCCCGTGGCAGCGCGACTGCGTCATCGGCATCATGGCGGACCTCGACCTGACCGCCTTCGGCAGCCAGCGCGCCATCCCGACCGTCGCGCTCGTCGTCATCCGCCACGTCGTCGACCGCGAGCGCGAGCACTACCTCGGACTGCACGACCAGGAGTGGATAGGCGAACTACCTCCCGAGCGCCTGACGGAGCTCTACGACCAGTTCCACTCCATCACGGACGACGACCGGTTCACCGAACTCGCGAAGAAACACGGCCTCGACGTGACGAGCCTCAACCGACTCCGGCGCACGCTCAAAGAGCAGGTCGACGAACAGGGCATCGAAGACGCCGTCTACGGCCGAAACCCCCACCGGGACCCGAACCTGCCGAGCCTCGGCGAGCGGTCGGACGGGCCCGAAGACTCGGAGGGACGACCCGCTGGCGAGAACGTGGACGGCTGAGAACGAAGACTTCCTCGTATCTGTCCCTTGTCGCGGAAAGCATTTAAAGCGACGACGCCTCGTCCCGGCGGCGCCCGAACGCTCCCACAGAACTGTTGCCAGTGCCGACAGCCTTTTGACGCGGCCCGGGCTACCCAAGCGTGCATGGTCGCACAGACGATGGATCGCGTTCCGCACGAATCGTAGACGACTAGTTCTGATTATGCGAGGTGTGTGCCGATGCTGACCAGTGGCGACGCCGTCGCACGCACGGGGCTCGACGCCGCGGCGCTGAAGCCCGCAGAGTGCGACGTCCGTCGGGCGACGGAGCTACCGCTCGACGCGATTACTATCGACTACGAGGGTCGCGAGCATCTCCCCGACGAGGCCACGCTGGAGACGCTGGCCGAGGAGATGGACGTCCGGTTGACGATTCCCGTCCGCGCGGACGGGTTCGACCCCCTCGGTGACGACGCCGTCCTCGACGGCCTGCCCGCGTCCGTCGGCCGGGTGCTCGTCGCGGGACACCCCGCGTACCTGACCGACCGCGAGCGCAAGCGAACGGTCGCGCCCCGCCTCGGAGCGGCGCTCGCCGACGCGCCCGACGCCTGGGTCGGCACCGAGAGCGTCGAACGCGTCGCCATGGCGACCGGCGCGACGCAGTTCGAACTGCTCACCAGGTCGACGACGCGGGACCTGCGCGGGCTCCGGGCCGCGGGCTTCGATGGCACCGTCGCGGTTTACGCGCCCACGGTGCTGACCGACGACGAGGACGCCGTCCTCGACGCGGTCGGCGGGTACGTCGCCCGGCGCAACGCCGTCGCGTCGGCGCTCCCTGAGGGCGCACCGACCGATGCGAGCGCGACGGGTCGCGCCCGCGAGGTGCTGCTCGCCGCGAGCGACGACTTCGCGCTGGTCGGCACCCCCGAGGAGGTCGGCGAGACGGTCGGCGACCTGAAGGCGGCCGGTGCGGACCTCGTCGTCGGCTACCCCGCACGCGGCATCGAGTCGTTCCTTGACTAACGCGGGACGTCGTTCCTCGGCGGGCCGGCGAGTCTTTGCTCGACCGACCCGCGACTCGCGTTCGACGCCGCCCCGGCGTTCGCCCGACGAGCGGGCCGAACCGCAGTTCTAAGTACCGGCGTTCCGACCGCTCCCGTATGTCACTGCTCCACGAACACACGACCGCGACGGCGAGCGACGCGTTCGCCGACGTCGAGGTCGCGCTGTTGCCGACGGGGAGCGTCGAACAGCACGGGCCGGCGCTCCCGCTCGGGACCGACTTCCTGGCCGCGGAGGCCGTCGCACGCACCGCCGCGGACCGCGACGACTGCGTCGTCCTGCCGACGATTCCGGTCGGGGTGAGCGAACATCACCGACAGTTCGACGGGACGCTGTGGACCGACCCGGAGACGTTCGAGGCGTACGTCCGCGACGTCGTGGCGAGCGTCGCCAGCCACGGCGTCCGCAAGGCCGTCGTCGTCAACGGCCACGGCGGCAACGACGAGGCGCTCCGGCGTGCGGCCCGCGAACTGCGCCGGGAGGAGGTCGCGTTCGCCGCGCCGTGGAACTGGTGGGCGGGGCTGGACGACCTCGTCGAAGCGGAGTTCGACACCGCGCTGGGACACGCCGACGCGGTGGAGTCGAGCATGGTGCTGGCGGTCGCCGAGGACCTCGTCCGGGAGGCGGCCCTGGCGGAGGCCGAGGCGGGCGCGAGCGACTCGTGGGGGCGGACGGTCCACGGTGCGAACGTCGGCTTCGACACCGCCGACTTCTCGGACAGCGGCGCGGTCGGCACGCCCACGGACGCCTCCCGCGAGGCCGGCGAGAAACTGCTCGACCGGGCGAGCGAGGAACTGACCGCGCTGGTCGACTGGCTGACCGAGCGGGACGCGTCGGCGCTGTGGCCGGCGGAGCACCGATGAGGGTCGCCGTCGTCGGCGGCGGCGCGGTCGGCGTGACGGCGGCCCGCGACCTCGCCGCCCGCGACGTCGACGTGACGCTGTTCGAGAAAGGGGAGGTCGGCGGCGCGAGCACGGGCCGCGCCGCCGGCGTGCTGTACGACGCCTTCGCCGCACCGGAGGACGCCCGCATCGGCGACCGGGCCATCGAGCGCTTCCGCGCGTTCTCGGGCACCGGCGACTTCACCTTCGTCGAGACGCCGTACGTCTGGTTCGCCCGCGAGGGCGACGAGCGCCGCGCCGACGCCATCCGGGAGCAGGTCCCGCGGATGCGAGACGAGGGGCGCGACGTCGCCTTCCTCGACCCCGCCGACCTGGCCGAGCGCTATCCCGCCGTCGCCGTCGAGGACGTGGGCGTCGCCGCTATCGCGCGCAACGCCGGTCGGACCGACCCCGGGCGGTACGCGACCGCGATGGCCGACGCGGCCCGCGACGCCGGGGCGGACGTGCGGACGGGCGTCGAGGCCGCCGTGCGAACCGGCCCGCCCCGCGTCCGGGTCGACGGCGAGATGCTCGCGTTCGACGCGGTCGTCGTGGCGGCCGGCGCGCACACGAAGCGCGTGCTCGCCGACGCCGGGATTCCCGTCGCCCTGAAGCCGTACCGCGTGCAGGCGCTCACCTGCGAGTTCGACGCCGACGTGCCCATGCTGTACGACGCGACCGCGGGCTACTACTGCCGGCCGCACCCGGAGGGGTTGCTGGCCGGCAACGGGACGGAAGAGGTCGAGAGCGACCCCGACGACTGCAACCGCGACGGCGATGCGGCGTTCCGCGAGGCGACGGTCGAGCGACTCCGCGAGCGATTCGACGTCGACCCCGACGTGAACCGTGCCTGGGCCGGCCTCTGCACTGCGACGCCCGACCGCGACCCCCTGCTCGGCGAACTCCGCGACGGCCTCTACGTCGCCGCGGGCTGGCAGGGCCACGGGTTCATGCGCGCACCGGCGCTCTGCGAGGCCGTCGCCGCGGACGTGCTCGGCGACGGCGGGATTCCGGCGTTCGACCCGACCCGCTTCGACGGCGACGAGGAGTTCGCCATCGTCGAGGGGATGACCGTCGAGTAGAAAGAGCGGCGCCGCGACTAGGCTTCTGCGCTCTGGGTTTCCTTCGGCACGCGGACCTCCAGTGTTCCGGAGTCGGTCAGCGTCGCGGACGCGGCGTTCGCGTCCACCTCGCCGTCGGGAGGCAGTTCGACGCGACCGTCGAGCGACATCCCGCGACCCGGGAACACCATCCCGAAGCCCTCGTGGAACTCCCGGAACCGGTCGAGTCGGACCAGCACCGCGCCGTCGGCGAACCGGACCTGGACGTCGCTGCCGGTCGCGCCGGGGGCGTCGAAGACGACGAGGTACGCGTCGTCGCTCTCGAGCAGGTCCGCCGGGAGCGGGCGGGTCTCCTGGACCTTGCTCGCGGCGCGGCCGACGCGCTGGAAGACGGCGTTGCCGACCGAACGGCCGAGTTCGCGCAGCGTCATAGTTCGATCTCTTCGAGGCAGTCGGTCCCGCCACAGTACGGGCACTGGAAGTCGGTCACGCCCACGTCGTCCGGCATGTCGTACGTGTAGTGCATCTCGAACATGTCCATCTCGCAGTCGTCGTTCGTACATCGAACTTCGAGCGTCGCGGGCATGCTTGAACGTACGGCGCGGACGATTAATAAACGCGGGGACTCCGGCCGTCGCCGGTCCGCGTAGCGACGGGCGGTAGCCGCCGACGGTACCGGCAGTGTCGAGCGGTCGCCGCTTCCCGACGCCCGACGGGCGAGTCGGTGACCGGTCGCTTTCGGCCTCGCGAGGGGACCGACGCAACGTAACAGGTACGACAGAACTCGTTTCGGGTGCGTTGTGGTTGCCCGATGATTTTTGTCATACGAGAGTGAATGACACGATTATGAACTCTGTCCGGAGCGCACTACGCGAGGGCGCGGTAGAGAAAGACACCTACGGGCGGCTGGCCTGTACGTCGTGTGCGGAGTCGCTGAAGACGCACAACGACCCGGACGAGGTGTTCACCGTGAAGTACTGTCCCGAGTGCGACGGCGAGTGGAAGGAGCTGTAATCACTCGAAGACGGCGTCGAAGGCGTTCGCGCCCATCGGCTCGAACCGCCCGGCGCCGACGTTCTCCCGGACGTGCTCGACGTCGCTCGCGCCGACCAGCGACGAGGTGACCCCCGGCGCGCTCCGCGCGAAGTTGATGGCGCGCTGGGCCGACGTGTCGCCGGCCAGGCGCTCGGCCACGTCCTCGGGCAGTCCCTTCGCGAGTTCACCCTGACCGATGCTGGCGCTGGTGAACACGTTCAGGCCCGCCTCGTGAGCGAACCACAGCGCGCTCTGGTCGCCCTCCGGCCCCTCCTGTGACTCGACGGTGAACGCGTCGGCCATGTGGACGTTGAACGGCAACTGGACGGCCCGGAAGTGGGTCGCCGTGTTCTCGGCGCGCTTGGCCGCCTTGCGTGCGCGCGAGGCCACCTCCCGGAGCGAGAGGTAGTCGTCGTGGCCCTTCGGAACGCGGAACGCTGTCCAGGTCGCCACGCCGTAGCGGTCGAGGTCGCCCGCCGCCGCGCGCTCTTCGAGTCGCGTGAACGCGTCCTCTAACTGGTCGTACACCGCCTCGCGGGACCGCACCTGTAGCTGGGTCTCGGGATTGTGGACGTAGTACAGGTCGACGCCGTCGAGTCCGAGGTTCTCCAGCGACCGGTCCAGTTGCGCGTCGAGGAACTCGGGCGCGATGCAGTGGCTGCCGCGCGCGAGATCGTCGCGGTCCACGAGCCCGGGCTCGACGAACTCCTCGCGGACGTACTCGCCGGGGTCCTCCGGGCGCTCGCCGTCGAACGGGAGGAAGCCGCCCTTCGTGGCGACGAACACCGCGTCCCGGTCCACGTCTGCGTCGTCTACCGCCTCGCCGACGACGCGCTCGCTGCGCTGGCAACGGTAGTTGATGGCCGTGTCGACGACGTTGACGCCGCTCTCCAGCGCCTTCGTGATGGCCTCGCGGTAGTCGTCGTCCACCTCGTCCGTCGGCTCGCCGAGGTACGTTCCGAGGCCGACGCTGGAGACCGCCAGGTCGTCGCACCGCCGGAAGTAGGTCCGTCCGAACTCGTCGCCGAACGTCGCCTTGTACTCGAAGGTTCCCTCCTCTGTCGCCATGACTTTCGCTTCGTGCGTCTCCCGGATAAGCGCGCGGTGTCGGCGTCGCAGTCGGGGAAACCTACACGGCGCTGGACGTCGTGACGGTACGCGTCATGACGACCTACGGTTTCGAGGGGAGTGACCCCGCCGTCAACGAGAGCGCCCGCATCGCCCGCGACGCGACCCTGGTCGGCGACGTGACGGTCGGGGCCGACGCCAGCGTCTGGCCCGGGGCGGTGCTCCGGGGGGACGTCGCCCCGGTCCGGGTCGGCGCGGAGGCGCACGTCGGCGACAACGCCGTCCTTCACGCCAGCGACGTCGGCGACCGCGTGATGGTCGGCCACGGCGCGGTGTGCAACGACGCCGCGGTCGAAGACGGTGCGCTCGTCGGGTTCGGCGCGACCGTCTCCGACGTGACGGTCGGCGAGCGCAGCATCGTCGCCGCGGGCACCGTCGTCCCGGAGGGGTACGAGATACCGTCGGAGTCGTTCGCGCGCGGCGTGCCCGCCCGCGTGACGCCGCTGGAGGAGACGACGGTCGACCCCGAGGAGACCTTCGAGACGTACTCCTCCGGGGCGTACACCGACCTCTCGCGACGTCACGGGGAGCTGTTCGAGTAGGTCAGAACAGCCGACCGACCGAGAAGTACCGGAGGAACGACTCGACGAGGACGGTGAGCACGCCGCCGAGCGCGAGCAGCCAGGTAGCGGTTCCGACCGGCACCGCGAGCAGTCCTAGCAGGTCGAGCGCGACCGCGGTGGCGGCGACCGCGAGCAACCAGATGACCAGTCCAGCGAGACGCTCCCCCGTTCCGGATTGGCGCCGTTCCCCGGCCATCACTCGCGCAGTTCGGCGGCGAGGTCGTCGGTTCGTGCCCGCAGTTCGTCGCCGACCTCGACCGGATACTCGTCGGGGTCGCGGAGGTCTCGGCAGCCCGCCGGCAGTTTCCGGCGTCGCTCGCGCGCCCGGTCCTGGAGGGCGTCCAGCCCCGGCAGGTCGCGGACGCGCTCGCCGTCCTCGAACACCGTCACCAGCTGCTCCTCGCCCGGCAGTTCGTCGGCCTCCTCGCGGAGCCCCACCACGTCGCGCTCGTACCCGTCCTCGCCCTCGACGCGACGGACGCTCTTCGCGTTCGGGTAGGTCACCTTCCCCGCCGAGAGCTTCATACTCGGTCGCATCTCCCCGTCGCGCTCGACCGCGACGAGTTTGTAGACGGCGTCCATCGACGGTGCGTCCTCGCTCGTCGCCAGGGCGGTGCCGGGACCGAAGCCGCTCGCGACGCCGTCGTCCCGGAGGAAGTCCGCTATCTCGTACTCGTCCATCCCGGAGGAGACGAAGATGGGAGCGTCGCCGACCACCTCCTCGACTTCCTTCGAGAGCGCGACGAGGTCGCCCGAGTCGAGGCGCACGCCGACGTCGGCGTCGTACTCGTCGGCCACCTCCATCGCCACCTTCGCACCCGCCACGGTGTCGTAGGTGTCGACCAGCAGGACGGAGTCGTCGCCGTACTGTTCGACGAAGGTCGCGAACGACGAGCGCTCGTCGGGGAAGCTCTGGATCCACGAGTGGGCCATCGTTCCGTAGACGGGGAGGTCGAACGCCTCGCCCGCCGCGACGTTCGAGGTGCCGTCGAATCCGCCGACGTAGGCCGCTCGCGCGGCCTTCACTCCGGCGTCGGTGCCGTGAGCGCGCCGCGAGCCGAACTCGACGAGCGACTGGTCGTCGCCGTGCCGGTCGACCGCCTCGGCCATCCGCGCGGCCTTCGTCGCGACGAGGCTCTGGAAGCCGACCTGGTTGATGAGCAGCGTCTCGAACAGCTGGGCCTCGAAGATGGGCGCGGTCACTTCCAGCAGCGGTTCGTCCGGGAAGACGGGCGTCCCCTCCGGGAGCGCGCGCAACTCCCCCGTGAACTCGAAGTCGGCGAGGCGGTCGAGGAAGTCGTCCTCGAACCCGCGCTCGGCGAGGTAGTCGAGCGCACGGTCGCCGAACGTCAGCGTCTCGACGTACCGGACCGCCTGCTCCAGTCCGGCCGCGAGGACGTACCCCCGGTCCGGCGGCAGGTCCCGGAAGAAGAGGCTGAACGTCGCCCGCGGTTCGTGGTCCGACGCGTGGTACCCCTGCAGCATCGTCAGCTCGTAGAGGTCGGTGAACAGCGGGAGCGTCTCGGGCGTGACGTAGCCGAACTCGGCGTCGGTCATGCTCCCGGAGAACGACGGCGGACGGCTAAAGTGTGCGGGGCGAACGTCGTTTATTCGCTCGGACCGTATCGCCGGTATGAAACTCGTCGAGAAGCTCGCACCCGACTTCCTGCGGCCGACGTGGCGATGCCAGGGCTGCGGGAAGACCTACTGGCGCAACCGCCGGACGTGCCGCAACTGCGAGGGAACCGTCTTCGACCGCGTTCGATGAGGCGCCGCGACAACAGCTAAGGAGACGCCCGGCGTACGCTAGTCGATGGCACGAACTGTCAAACTGAGCCACGTCGACGCCGTGCTCGGAGAGCTGTCCTACCCGTTGAGTCAGGACGAAGCGGTGCGGGAACTCGACGACGTGACCGTGGAGCTCGCCGACGGCGAACGCAATCTCGGCGACCTCGTCTCTCGGGCCAACGACGACGAGTTCGACTCGATGGACGACCTGGCGAACGAGATTAACAACACGCTCCCGCGCGAGGCGGTCGGCGAACCGTACCAGTCCGAGGGCGAGGGATAACGGGCGGAGACGCGAGCGGTCGCCGCGCCGGACGTCGCCTCGTTCCGTCGCGTCGGACGAAACACGCCTCTTAAATGCTCGGCGGAGTTAGACCGGGGCAACGATGGAGTTCTGTGACGAGTGCGGTTCCATGATGAAAGCCGACGACGGACTCTGGGTCTGTGGGAGCTGCGGCTACGAGAAGCCGAAAGACCCCGAGGCGCAGTACGTACTGACCCAGGACCAGGAGGCCAGCGAAGTCATCGAGACGGGCGACGGCGAGGACAGCGGCCTGCCGACCACCGAGGTCCAGTGTCCCGAGTGCGGCAACGACCGCGCGTACTGGTACATGCAGCAGATTCGCGCCGCCGACGAGAGCGAGACGCGATTCTTCGTCTGTACCGAGTGCGAGCACAAGTGGCGCGAAGACGACCACTGACTTCGACCTTCTTACTTCGTCGGGTGTCCTCGGGCCTCTCGCCCGCGGGTGCGTTTTCGGTCGAGTTTCCCGCGAGCGAGAGCGCCGCTCGCGGCGACGCAGTTCGCGCGCCGCGGGGCTCGTAGCGTGCCTCGCGTCGCTCCCGGCGGTTTGTAGCGGTACCGACGGACTACCGTTCGGCGACGACGCCGTAGTGGTACGGCGGCAGGTCGACGACGGTCGCCACCTCGTAGCCGGCGTCGGCGAGCGCTCGCTCGGTCGCCGTCGGGGGCATCCGGAGGTCGGCGGGCGGTCCCCGCGGCTCGCCGTCGACGGTCGTCTCCTCGCGCGGACGGTCGCGCCAGTTGACGACCCCGACGCGGCCCCGGTCAGTCAGCGACTCCGCGACGGTGTCCAGGAACGACGCCGGCTCCGGAACGCCGTGTAACACGTTCGCCAGCAGCGCGAACGTCGCCGGGCGGGGAAGCAGGTCCGGAAGGTCGTCCGCGTCGCCCGGTATCGTCGCGACATCGACCGCGACGCCGCGTCGTTCGGCGGCCGACCGGAGGTCCGCGAGCAACTCCTCGTTCAGGTCGACCGCGTACACTTCCTCGGCCGTCTCGGCGGCCGGGAGCGCGAAGTAGCCGTCGCCGCAGCCGACCTCGGCGACCCTGTCGTCCGGTTCGAGGCCCAGGTTCCGGAGGACGCCCTCCGGGTCGGGCCACAGCGTCTCCCACCAGTCCCAGTCCGGTTGTCCGGTGTTCCGAAACTCCGCCATGGCTCGCGCTTGGTCGTACGAACAGTTGAGCGTTACTTCCTGCAGGAGAAAGCGGTCGGCGCGACGGTGGACGCTCGCGCTACACCTTCCGCGCGAACGTCAGGTAACCGGTGTGACCGACGCCAGCGGTCGAGGGGCGCGTGCCGCGGTCGTCGAAGTCCATCTCGCGCTGGATGGTCTCCTTGGTTCGCACGTTCGCCAGGTCGGCCTCGCGGGCCGCCTCGGCGACCGCGCGGGCGTCCTCGACGAACGGTGAGTAGACGCCGAGCGACCCGCCGTCGGCGAGCAGGTCCGGCGCGCGCTCGACCGCCGCGGGGGCGTCCTGCGTGTCGAGCGTGAGCACGTCGAACCCCGAGAGGTCGTCGAAGTGCTCGGTCACGTCGCCGCTCCGGACGTCGACGGCGTCGGCGACGTTCGCCATCGCGACGTTGTCGCGCGCCACGTCGGCGAACTCGGCGTCCTGCTCGTAGGTGACCACGTCCGCACCGATGCGACCGAGGTAGGCCGCGAGCACGCCGGTCCCGGTGCCGGCGTCGAGCACGCGGTCGCCGGCCGCGACGCCCGTCTCGCCGACGATGAGCCCCACGTCGCGGGGCATCATCGGCGCGCCGGTGCGCTCGAAGTGATGGAAGAGGTCCGGACCGCGGAGCCGCCGGACGGTGAACTCCTCGCCGAGATGGGTTTCGAGCGTGTCGCCCGGTTCGACGTCCTCCGGCACGTCGAGGACGCCGAGGTCCGTCTGGAGCTCTTCGCCCGGCTCGCGCAGGTACTCCCGGTCGCCGTGGACGAGAAGGACCGTCACTCGAGACGCTCGACCGCCGCGGCCAGGTCGCCGCCTTCCGCTTCGAGAGCCTCGCGCGCCTCGTCCTCGCTCGTTCCGGCGCGCTGGGCGACGATCCCCACGTCGGCGTCGGGAATCTCGCTCGCCGAGTCGTCGCTCTCCTCGATGGCACCGGTGCTCTCGTCCGTCGACGCCTCGCGCGTCTCGGCGTCGCCGACGATCTGGTAGGTCTGCTGACCACGGGCGTCCATCCGGGTCACGTCGGGCGCGTCGAAGACGAGTTCTTCGCCGTCGGCCGTCCGGATGACGACCTCCTCGGCGTCGACCTCGTCGACGTCGATGCCCATCTGCTTCATCATCTGTTTCATCTTGCGGGGATTCATGCCCCCGCCGCCTCCTCCGAACATACGAGAACCGTCGGAACGAGGAGAGATAAGCGTGGCGGACGCGGGTCGCCAGCGGGCCGGAACGCGCCGGGAGAGCGGGCGTCACTCCTCCGCGCCGTCGCGCACTTTCACCGCCATCCCGGTCTCGAAGTCCAGCATGGCGTCGGCGTCGAGTTCGGCCCGACCGACGGCGAGCAGGTCGCCGCGCTCGTGGACCACCAGCACCTCGTCGTCCGGGCGCACGTCGGGGTCCACGTCCGCGACGAACTTGGCGAAGACGTTCTTGCCGTCGCGGACGAACGGTTCGCTCTCGTCGCCGACGACGACCCGGCAGGCGGGCGATTCGAAGGCGTCCGCGAGCCGACGGCCGCCGGCGACGCCGAGGGTGAACCGCCCATCCGTCGTGTAGGTCACGAGCCGGCCCGCCTCCGCGAGCACCTGGCTCGGCCGACCGGACGACGAACGCCGGACGGAGAGGTCGTCGTCCGGCGGGAACAGCGCGTCGCCCGCACCGGCACCGAACTGGTAGTCCGCGGTCACCCGGAGGTCGGCGAGGTCGTCGGCGTCGATCATCGCCGGGGATTCGGTGCCAGCGCGTGAAAACCTTCGCGTTCTCGAACGGCGACCCATCCTTGCTATGCTATACCATGTTGGTGTATGGCGGGTGTGGAGCGATTTATTAGCCCTCAGGTCCAAGCGGGGGTATGAACTCCAAAGAGATGGTCGGAATCACCCTGCTCATCGCCGGATCGGTCATGATATTCCTCGTCACGTCGATGGGGAGCGGACTGGTAACGAACGTGCTCGCCGGTGCCGCCACGCTGGCACTCGCCGGCGGTGCCCTCGCGTTCGGCACCTCGGAAGACGGCCGGCCGGTGTAGGACGGGACGGTCGCTACAGCAGGAACGTCTCGGTGCGCTCGCTGAGGTCGATGAACTCGTCGCAGGCAGCGACCAGTTCGTCGGCCGACGACTCCTGGAACCCCATCACTTCGACGCGGACGCCCTCGTGACGCAGGTGGGTGACGAGTCGTGCGAAGTCGCCGTCGCCGGTGCAGAGGACGATGGTGTCGGCCCGCGACGCGAGCGTGACGGCGTCGATGCACATGCCGACGTCCCAGTCCGCCTTCTTCGTCCCGTCGCCGAACGTTTTCAGCTCCTTGATTTTGGTCTCGAAGCCGATGTCGGTGAGCGCGTCGAAGAAGCTCTCCTCGTCGGGGCTGTCGGCCTGGATGACGTAGGCGATGGCCCGGGTGAGTTCGCGGTCCTGCGTGGCCTTCTTCAGGAGCGACGAGTAGTCGATGTTCCGGCTGTAGACGCTCTGTGCCGTGTGATAGAGGTTCTGAGCGTCGGCCAGCACCGTCACCCGCTGGTTCGGATGAATCTCGGTCATGAGTTGGTGTGATAACTACTCGCGTAAATGGATTCGCACTCGCAACCCGTCAGGACCCCGGAGTGTCCGACCACGACAGTGCGAGCGTGTCGGGGTCGAGCGCGTAGTATCGCTCCCACGCCGGTGCGAGGCTGACGACGCGCGTGTCGCCAACCGTCGCCTCGGCGTGTCTGTGGTGGTGGCCGACCAGACAGAGCTCCGGATCGACGGTCGCCAGAATCTCGTCGACGGGCTCACAGCCCGGGTCGTAGCCGTAGTACAGCAACCCGTGCGGCGCCTCGTGGGTCAGGAACACGTCCACGTCGTCGAGTTGCTTCGCCCGCTCGACGTCCTCCCGGACGAAGTGACGCCGCCGGTCCCCCGAGAGGTCGTCGCGAGGTTGGTCGTACTTCGTGGGCGCGAAGTTGCCCGAGAGGCCGGCGACCCGGATACCCTGGAGGTCGACCGCGGTGCTGGCCAGCAGGTGGGCGTTGTGCGCGTCCTCGACGGTCTCTCCTCGACGGAGCACTTCGACGACGTCGAAGTCCTCGTTGTTGCCCGCGACGAACCACGTCGGAATCGGGAGGTCGTAGCGGAGGAGGTCGCCGACCTGGACGGCGGCGTCCGCGTCCGCCGCGGCGTAGGCGGCCGCCAGCGCGCGACGGTTTTCGGGGTCGTTCGCGTGGACGTCCCCCAGGACGAGCATGGGGACCCAACGACCGGACCGCCGTTAAACGCTGGGGCGAACGGTCACGTGTCCGGCGTCTCGTAGTCGGTCAGCGCGAGCGTGTCGGGGTCGAGCGCGTAGTATCGCTCCCACGCCGGTGCGAGGCTGACGACGCGCGTGCCGCCGAACGTCGTCTCGGCGTGCTCGTGGTGGTGGCCGACAAGACAGAGTTCGGGGTCGAGCGCGTTCAGCAAGTCGTCGACGTGCGAGCAGCCCACGTCGTACTCCTCGGCGACGGGGAGCCCGTGGGGTGCCTCGTGCGTCAACAGGACGTCGACGTCGGTCAGGTCCATCGCCGCCTGGACGTCCTCGTGAGTGAAGTGACGGCGGCGTTCGCCGACCAGGTTCGCACGGGGCCGGTCGTACTTCGTGGGCGCGAAGTTGCCCGAGAGGCCGGCGACCCGGATACCCTGGAGGTCGACCGCGGTACTGGCCAGCAGGTGAGCGTTGTCGACGCGAGAGTTGGTGACGAGGCCGTTCCGGAGTGCGGCGACGACGTCGAAGTCCTCGTTGTTGCCCGCGATGAACCACGTCGGAATCGGGAGGTCGTAGTGTAGCAAGTCGCCGAGCTGGAGAGCGACGTCCGCGTCCGCCTGGCGGTAGGCGGCGAGCAGCGCGCGACGGTTTTCGGGGTCGTCGGCGTGAGCGTCACCGAGGACGAGCATCGACTTCACGTAGTCACGACGGCGTGATAAGACCGCCGATTCGCCGGATTCGAGACCACGGTCGCCGGTGCCCGACGGACGGGGACGGCGGTGTCACCGACCGGTGCGGTCCGCGACGGTCGTCGGAGCCAAATCCTGCCAGCGACGCAAGAGCTAAGTCGCTCGCTGCGTGCCAGTCCAACATGCACCCTGCTGTGGCCACTGCCGCGGACGCGTTCGCGGAGAGCCACAGCGCGGTCGGGAAACGGACAAAACGCGCGCCCTGAGGTTCGCGGCGGGAGTAGCGTCCCCGTCTCGGGCCGTTCTCGTTCTGCACCGCGCGACGACCGTTTCCCCCCAAACCGAACGATGACGAACGAACCACTCCGTGGGGTCTACCCCGCGATGACGACACCTTTCCGTGACGGTAGTATCGACTACGAACAACTTCGCGACGACGCCCGCCGCCTCGAAGCGGCCGGCGTCGACGGCCTCGTGCCCGTCGGCTCGACCGGCGAGAGCGCGACCCTGAGCCACGACGAACACGTCCGGGTCGTCGAGGCCGTCGTCGACGTCGTGGACGTCCCGGTCGTCGCCGGGGCCGGCAGCAACGCGACCCGCGAGGCGCTCGAACTCGCGCGGCGCTCGGCCGACGCCGGGGCCGACGCCCTGCTGCTCATCTCGCCGTACTACAACAAGCCCGAACCGGACGGGATGGAGGCCCACTACCGCGCCGTCGCGGACGAGGTCGACCTCCCGCAGATACTCTACAACGTCCCCTCGCGCACGGGGCGGAACGTCGACGTGGAGACGGCCGTCTCGCTGGCGAGCCACGAGAACGTCGTCGGCTACAAGGCCGCCAGCGGCGACTTCGGTCGAATCGGCGAGGTCATAGAGCGGACGACCGACGAGGAGTTCGCCGTCCTCTCGGGCGACGACGCGCTCACCCTCCCGATGCTCGCCGTCGGCGCGACGGGCGCCATCAGCGTCGCGGCGAACGTCGAACCGGAACGCACCTGCGAGATGGTCGAGCACGCGCTCTCCGGCGACTTCGAGAGCGCGCGCGAACTGCACCGCGAACTCGGACCGCTGTTCCGCGAACTGTTCGTCGAGACGAACCCGATTCCGGTGAAGGCCGCGATGGAACTCCGCGGGTACGGCCCGGGCGAACTGCGCTCGCCCCTCTCCCCGCTGTCGGACGAACACCGGGACGACCTGGCCGCCATACTCGACGAACTCGACCGAACGGAGGTATCGGCGTGAGCGACGACGCTTCCCCGACGCGAATCGTCGTCACGGGCGCGACGGGACGGATGGGACGCGCCGTCCTGGATGCCGCGAGCGACCGCGAGGACGTCGACGTCGTCGCGGGCGTGAACCGCGACCCGGAGGCGGACGCGAGCGACGCCGACCCCCAGGTCCCCATCGAACCGGCCCGGGAGTTCGGCCGCGTACTCCGCGAACGCGACCCCGACGCGCTCGTCGACTTCTCCGGCCCGTCGAGCAGCCAGAACTACGTGGCGGTCTGTGCGGAAGCGGGCGTCGCTTGCGTCGTCGGCACGACGGGGTTCGACGACCGGGGTGAATCCGCCCTCGACGCCGCGAGCGACCACGTTCCCGTCCTGCGGGCGAGTAACTTCTCGCGCGGCGTCCAGGCGCTGTTAGACGCCGTCGAGGCCGCTGTCGGCGACCTCCCGGAGTACGATGTGGAGGTGACCGAGACCCACCACAACGGCAAGCGCGACGCGCCGAGCGGCACCGCCAAGACCGTCGTCGACCGCATCGAGTCGACGCGGGACGGCGACGGTCGACGCGTCCACGGCCGCGAGGGCGACGCCCCCCGCGAGCCGGGCGAGATAGGCGTCCACGCGCGCCGGGCCGGGGGCGTCCGCGGCGAACACGAGGTCCTCCTGGCCGGCGGCGACGAGGAACTCAGGCTCGCCCACCGCGCGGGAAGCCGGGCGGTGTTCGCCGAGGGCGCGCTCGACGCGGCGGACTGGCTGGCCGGGCGCGACCCCGGCCGGTACGAGTTCTCGGAGGTGGTCGGCGTATGAGCCTCGAGAGCGATGTCCGGGAGCTCTGGCGGCGCTACGACGACGGCGACCTGGACGCCGACAGCGCGACCGAGGACGCCTACGTCACGCTCGACGCCGTCCTCGACGCGCTCGAATCCGGCGAGGTCCGCGCCGCCGAGAAGCGTAACGGAGAGTGGGAGTCCAACGAGTGGGTCAAGCAGGCCATCCTGCTGACCTTCGGCCTCCGGGAGACCCGCCCGCGGGAGTACGGTGGCGTCACCTACCACGACGTGCTCCCGCTGCGCCGGACCGACGACCTGCCGGGACGGAACACCCGCAACACGCCGGACGGGACCGTTCTCCGGCGCGGCGCCCACGTCGGCAGCGACTGCATCGTGATGAGCCCGAGCTTCGTCAACGTCGGCGCGTACGTCGGCGACGGCACGCTCGTCGACTCCTGTGACACCGTCGGCTCCTGCGCCCAGATCGGCTCGAACGTCAAGCTGGGCGCGAACGCGCTCGTGGGCGGCGTCCTCGAACCGGTCGAGAGCGCCCCGGTCGTCGTCGAGGACGACGTGTCCCTGGGTGCGGGTTGTCGGGTCACCTCCGGCTTCGTCGTCGGTGAGGGAAGCGTGGTCGGCGAGAACACGCTGCTGACGCCGCGGATTCCCATCTACGACCTCGTCGAGGAGGAGGTCGTCTACGGCCACCTCCCGCCGAACCGCCGGGCATTCACCCGGTTCGTCGAGTCGGGCGTGAGCGACCACGACCTGTTCGACGGCGGCGCGTACAAGCCCGCGGTCGTCGCGCTCGACGTGCAGGAGGACACGCTCGCGGAAGTCGAGCGCGAGGAGGCCCTGCGATGAACGCGACCGGCGACGCCGCGGGCGCGAGCGCGCGCTCCGCGGACGCCGAGAATCCGCCGGTACGACGCCTCGCCGACTGGGACGACGCCGCTCTCGCCGGTCTCGCCGACGAGCACGGCACGCCGCTGTACGTCCTCGACCTCGACCGCGTGCGGCGGAACCACCGGCGGTTCGCGGCGGCGTTCCCGGACGCGGCGGTCCACTACGCCGCGAAGGCCAACACCGCCCGCCCGGTCCTGCAGACGCTCGAAGCGGAAGGCGCCGGCGTCGAGTGCGCCTCGGCGGGCGAACTCGAACGCGCGCTCGACGCCGGCTTCCCCGGCGAGCGCGTCCACTACACCGCCGTCAACCCGCCCGCCGGCGACCTCGACCGCGCCGTCGAACTCGCCGCGGAGCACCCCGAACTGACGATAACCGCGGGCGCGGAGGACACGCTCGACCGCCTCGCCGAACGCGGGTACGACGGCCGGCTCTGTCTGCGGGTCAACCCGGGCGTCGGCGCGGGCCACCATGAGAAGGTCCGCACCGGCGCGGACGCGAAGTTCGGCGTCCCCGACGAGCGCGCGGCCGACCTGCTCGCGGACGCGGCGGAGACCTTCGACGTGGTCGGCGTCCACGCCCACGCCGGCAGCGGCATCTCCGGCGACGACCTCTCGGCCCACCGCGAACTCGTCGCCCGGATGGGCGACCTCGCCCGGGACGCGCCGGTCGACCTGGAGTTCGTCGACGTGGGCGGCGGGTTCGGCGTCCCCTACGCCCCCGACGACCCGCCGCTCGACCTGGCGGCCGTCGCCGATGCGACGCGCGAGGCGCTCGGGCCCGTCGACGCCGAACTCGTCGTCGAACCGGGTCGCTACCTCGTGGCCGACGCCGGCGTGCTCCTCGCTCGGGTGAACACCGTCAAGGAGACGCCGGAGACGACCGTCGTCGGCGTCGACGCCGGGATGACGACGCTCGCGCGCCCTGCGCTGTACGACGCCCGCCACGAGGTCCGGACCCTCGGCGGCGGGAGCGCGGACGGCCGCGTCGAGGCGACCGTCACGGGACCCATCTGCGAGAGCGCGGACACCTTCGGCGAGCACGCGCTGGCCGACCCTGAACGCGGCGACGTGCTCGCCGTCGGCAACGCCGGGGCCTACGGCTACGAGATGGCCAGCCAGTACAACTCCCGGCCCCGGCCCGCGACGGTCGTCGTCGACGGCGACCGCTCGGCCGTCGTCCGGGAGCGCGAGACGACCGCCGACGTGGTCGCCGGCGAACGGGAGGTGAACTGGCTGTGAGCCTCGAGTTCGAGAAGTACCACGGCACCGGCAACGACTTCGTCGTCGTGGACGCGTCGCTCCCGGTCCCCGACCGCGGCGCGTTCGCCCGGGAGGTCTGCGACCGCCAGCGCGGCATCGGCGCCGACGGCGTCCTCTTCCTGGCGCTCGAAGGCGCCTACCGTCCGCCCCGGGTCATCATGACGCTCGTGCAACCCGACGGGAGCACGGCCGCGATGTGCGGCAACGGCGCGCGCTGTGCCGCCCACTGGGCCGCCCGGCGCGCGAACGCCGACGCGGTGATGATCGACACGCTGGCAGGGACGCGGTCGGCGACGGTCCGGGACGACGGCGTCGCCGTCGAGATGGGAGCGCCGTCGTTCGCCCCCGGCGACGTTCCCCTCGCGGGGGACGCGCCGCTGGTCGAAGAGCAGGTCGGCGACTACGCCGTGACCGCCGTGAACACCGGTGTTCCCCACGCCGTCGCGTTCGTCGACGACGTGGCCGACGTGCCCGTCGAACGCGACGCGCCCGCCATCCGGAACCACGACCGCTTCCCGGACGGTGCGAACGTGACGTTCGCGTCGCGGACCGCGTCGGGATTCGGCCAGCGAACCTTCGAGCGCGGCGTCGAGGGCGAGACCGACTCCTGTGGCACCGGCGCGGTCGCCATCGCGGCCGTCGCCCGCCGTCTCGGCCTGGTCGACGACGACAGCGTGGCCGTCTCGCCGCCGGGCGGCGACCTCCGGGTCGCGTTCGAGGGCGGTCGCGCGACCCTCTCGGGTCCCGTCGAACGGGAGTTCGAGGGCGAGATAGACCCGCCGGCACCCCGGCGACGCGACTCGACGGCATGACGGCGTTCGACCCCGTCGAGTTCCTCGAACGCGCCGTCCGGACGCCCTCCCACGAGGACGTGACCGAGATGCGGTCGCTGCTCGTCGAGACGCTCGAATCCGCCGGCGCCCCGGCCGGCGTCGACGACGCCGGGAACGTCCTCGCGGCGCGCGAGGCCGACCGGGAGGGGCCGCACGTCGTCCTGAACACGCACGTTGACACCGTCCCGCCGCACGTTCCCTTCGCCCGGGAGGGCGACCGCATCGAGGGACGCGGCTCCTGCGACGCGAAAGGACCGCTGGCGGCGCTGCTGACCGCGTTCTTCGGGGTGACCCCCGACCGCGGGCGCGTGTCGCTGGCCGTCACACCGGACGAGGAGACGTCCTCGCGCGGCGCGGCGGCGCTCGACCTCGGCCGTCTCGGGCGCGGACCGGACGAGGAGACGACGTCGCGTCCCCCCGACGCGGTCGTCGTCGGCGAGCCGACCGGCCTGGACGTCTGCAACGCCGCACGGGGACGGTTCCAGGCGACGGTGACGCTCCGGGGCGCGAACGCACACGCCGCCAGTCCCGAGGCGGGCGTCAACGCCGTGGCCGGACTCGCGCCGGTGCTGGACGCGCTCGAGTCGTTCGCCGACCGACCGGGGGCTCCCGACCCCCATCCCGACCTCGGCGCGGCCACGCTGACGCCGACGACGGTCGAGGGAGGCGCGGCGACGAACCAGGTGCCCGCCGAGGCGTCGTTCGTCGTGGACCGCCGGAGCGTCCCGCCGGAGACCGCCACCGGGTTCAGGGACGCGCTCGCGGACCACCTCCGGGCCGCCGCGCCCGGAGACGTCGACGTGGACGTGTCGCTGGCCGAGCGCGAGACGCCGTTCCTCGAAGCGTTCGACACGCCCGCGGACGCGCGGGTCGTCGAGGCGTTCCGCGAGGCCGGCGCCGGCGAGGTGCGACCGTTCGGCGCGGCGACGGAGGCGTCGTACTTCGCGCAGGTCGCGCCGACCGTCGTGTTCGGGCCAGGAGTGCTCGCCGACGACGACGGCGCGGTCGCTCACGCGCCGCGGGAGTACGTGCCCGTCGACGAGGTCCGTCGGGCCGGCGACGTCGTCGCGGACGTACTCCGGACGTTCGTCGGTTAGCTCCGGGTCAGCCGAAGAAGACGTCGACCACGTCGCTGCCGCGATTCCGCACGTCGCGGTACAGCTCCGAGTACCCGCAGTTGTCGCAGGAGACGACGGTGAACTTCTTGGTCTGAATGTCGAACATCTTGCTCAGACCGCCGCCGGTCGTGGAGATGGTGTCCGTGGAGGCGCTGGCGTACCCGCACTTCGGGCAGCCGCTGTCGTCGGGGGAGTCAGGGTTCATACGGCCGCGACTGCGGTGTCAGAGAATAAATACTTTGGGCCGAGAGCGGGCAGCGTTCGCGGATTACTCCACGTAGTCGTACGTTCGCTCGTCCATCGCTCCGCGGCCGGCGAAGACGAACTCGCCGTCGGGCTCCGTGAACGCCGCCAGTTCGATGGACTTGTCGTGGTTGTGGCGGTCGTGGACCTGCTCGTACTCCTCGAAGGAGATGTCGTAGCGGTTCCGAATCTGTTCGTCGACGTTCAGGGCGTCGACCTCCTCGCGCCAGCCCTCCTGAATCGTCTCGGCGTGAATCTCGGCCTGCGCGCCGGAGCCGTAGGAGCCGACGAGCAGTCGGTCGCCGGTCACGTCGCGGTCCTCCTCGGCGGCGTACTGGAGCGCGGCGGCGCGGGCGATGTGGACCGACCCGGTGTACCAGTTTCCGACCTCGCGGGAGATAGAGAGGGTCGGCTCGACGACCTCGGCGTACCACTCCCGGTACTGGTCGGTCGACTTGAGGTCGTCCATGTACCCCCGGATGGCCTCCTCGTAGGCCTCCCGGTCGTCGAACTCCTCCTCGCGGGGCTGGCGTCCGATCTCGTCCGCGAGTTCGTCCTCCACCTCGGTGCAGCGAATCATGTGGCGGTAGCCGAGCAGGCCGGCCTTCCGGACCATGCCGGGGAACGGCGTGTGGTAGGGGATAAAGGCGAAGTCGTCGGGGTGCGTGTCGCCGGCGACGCTCTCGAAGTCCTCCAGCGCCTCGCGCATCCGGGCGAGGTACACCTGCATCGAACGCTTGCCGTCGACGCTGGGGAACTGCTGGTTGGGCTTCAGGAAGTCCGTCTCGTCGGCGCTGCCGTAGCCCTGCTCGGTCGACAGTTCGACGAGGTCGGGGTCCTCCGTGACGAGCATCGCGACCGCGCCGGCGCCCTGGGTCGCCTCGCCGGGGTCGCCGCGAGCGTACAGCGCGGTGTCGGTGGCGACGACCAGCGCCGACCGACCGCGGTTCCGACCCGCTCGAATCCAGTTGTACGCGTCGTCCAGGCTCTGCGTGCCGGCGATGCAGGCGAACTTGCGCTCGCCCTTGTTGGCGTGGTGGAAGTCCTCCTCGTACACCTGTTCGAGACAGCCCGCGATGTACGTCGAGACGGGCTTGGAGTTGTCGAACGCCGACTCGGTGGCCACGTCGATGCGACCGATGTCGGCCGGCGTCAGCCCCTTGCGCTCCATCAGCCGGTGGGCCGCGTTCGCGCCCATCGTCACGATGTCCTCGTGGGCGTCCGGGAACGAACTGGCGAACAGTCCGAGTCCCTTCGTGTACTTCTCGGGGTCCTCGCCCTTCTCCGCCGCGAACGTCTCGGCGAGGTCGAGTTTCAGCTTGCCTGTCCATATCTCCATGGCGTCGATGCCGACGGCGGTCATTCTTGCACGCAATTAGCGTCAACGTCCTATAAGGGACTGTCGATAGAACTATCGACGGTTGTCGAAACGCGCGAGAGATAGTGTCCGACGTCCGCCGTCGGTGAGGAATCGTACGTGGCTGGGGCGGCGTCCGTTTCGCCGTTCGCTCTGACCACGATGACTTTCGCTTCTTCAGGCGGAGACCGGTACTGCTTTTCTACGGTCGGTGACGTCGTCGTCCCGTCTCCATCCCCGAGGTCGAAATCCCATCGGTACTCCCTACGGTCGTCGTTCGAACCGGGGGCAATGGATGCGCTCTTGGCGCGAGAATTATTCGAACTGTTCCCCGGTTCTTCAGGTGGCCCGCTCCCGCTACCGTTACCATTCGAGTTACCAGGCGATTCGACGCTCACGTCGAACGTCGCGTTCTCGTAGTCGCGGTCCCCGCCGCGGACGCTCAGCGTCACCTCGTGGTCACCCTGCTTCCGGCCGGTGTAGACGAACTCCGCGCGGCCGCTCTCGTCCGTCGTCGAGGCTCTCGCGGGTCGAATCGTCCCTCCGGGCGCGCCGCTCACGTTCACCCGGACGCCGCTGACGGGATTGTTGAACCGGTCGCGGACCTCGGCGACGAGCGTCGTGCTCTCCCTGGCTCTGACGCTCCCGCCGCCGCGAACGTCCGTGATGTAGGTCGCCTTCGTCTCGGCGTCCGTGTTGCCGACGCTCACCTTCGCCATCCGGAGGTCGTAGGTCACCGTGTCACCGCGCGCGCCCTGGAGCGTCAGCGTCAGCACGCCGCCGTCGACGCTCACGTCCTCCACGTAGCCGCCGTTGGTCGTTCGCTCGTCTTCCAGCAGTTTCTTCCACTTCGACTCGCTCAGGCCGGTCGGCACTCTGACGGTGAGATTCTCACCCTCGGTCGCCTGCACGCTCACCGTCCGCGTGACCGTCGTCGACGGACTGACGGCGTGGGGGTCGAGGCTTACGGTCCCGGTCTCGGAGCGCGACAGCGAGCCGTTCAGCGCGAGGAGCGTTATCCGGCGGCCCTGCACGAGCGACTGGTCGGTGGCGGTGACGGTGGCCGAGTCGAACCGGTCGTACACGACCGTGTTCTCGTACGCCGTGACCGGCGCGTCGCCGTACTCGTGGTAGTTCGGCTCGAAGAGGAGGCCCCGGGTGAGAAACGAGCGGTTCGTTCCGTTCCAGTAGTCCGCGGTCTCGTTCGACAGAGCGGTGGCGTTGCTGACCGTGACGGTTCGAGCCGGCGTCGTCCGCAGCGTTCCGGAGGTCGGCGGCGGGTTGACGAAGAAGGTCCGCCGGGGGTATCGGGTGCCGAGGGTCACCGACACGGGCTGGCCGGTCCCCGTCGCGCCCGTCCGGACGACGGCGTTGCGCAGGTCGAGCAGTTCGCCTTTCACCTCCTGGTTGTGGCGGAACTCGACGCCGTGGTTCTGGTTCGGGACGACGGTCGCCTGGTAGAGCGACATCGCCACGACGAGGGAGGCGAACAGCAGCACCGTGCCGACCTGCACCGTCACGGCGCGGTCGTCGTCCCGGAACGTCATGCATCTGATAGAACGACGAGGGGACAAAAAACCTACCACTCGCTCTCCTGGCGCGTTCCCGTTCGCTGACCGGGGGTCGGTCGAGGCGACGACGCTGCCGTCGCCGTCGCTCGCGACGGAGTGGGGTAGCGCGGTCGAGAAAGGTCCGGACGGCGCGTCGGGAGATCTCTGGCGGCGTACTGGCCGGACGTCCCGGGCGTCTCTGCTCAGTCGTCCGCTTCGTCTTCCTCTTCGACGACCTCGGGGTCGCTCATCGCGCTCTGAAGGCTGTCGAGGCCGTTGACCCACTCCGTGACGAGGCCGTACTCGATGTCCTCGGTGACGGCGATGTCGAGTTCCTCGCCGTCGATGATTTGGGTGCCCGCCGCGGCGACGAGGCCGAGCGCGGAGTCGAGGTCATCGGCCTCCTCGGCCTTCGACGCTTCGACGACGTACTCCTCGACGGCCGCTTCCTCGGCGGGACCGCCGGCGAGGTACTCCTCGGCGGCGTAGAACACGCAGACGAGACTCGTCTGGACGCCGTCGATGAGCATCGCCTTCTCCTCGTCCTCGAATGCCACCTCGCCGAGCACCGTCTCGCGGATGTCGGCGAGTTCTTCGAGGGCCTCCTCCTCGCCGATCTCGTCGTCGTCGTACGCGGTGACGATCTTGGCGACGGCGATGGCGACGTCGTCCTGGAGGTTGAGCAGGAGGCGCGCGGAGTCCTCGTCCTCGGGGTCGATCTCCTCGTCCCGGATGCGGTCCAGCCAGTTCTGCCAGCGTTCCTCGGAGTAGAACTCCTCCGGCGGTGCGCTCATACCTCTTTGGTGCGTAGCGCGATTCATAAATCCTGCGAGGCTGCTCCGACGGGGCGAAATAGCGGAAAATCGAGGGTAGAGACGACGAGAGTGCGACGTATCGGTAGAGGCTCTCGTGAGCTACCGGCAGGGTTTTAAGTATTGACCCGGCAGAGCGTTCGCCGACCGGAACGCCAGTCGCCGGGGAAGCGTGTCCGCAAACGAAGCTTAGTTACCGCGAGGCGACGACGACTCGCCCATGAGAGCGGCACTCGTAGTGCTCGACGGCTGGGGATTGGGAAGCGAGGACGGCGGCAGGAACGCGGTCGAAGCGGCCGACACGCCGAACTTCGACCGCTACGCAGACGCGGGCGCGTACGGCGAACTGAACGTGACCGGTCGCCGGGTCGGTCTCCCGGAGGGCCAGATGGGCAACAGCGAGGTCGGCCACCTCAACATCGGCGCGGGACGGGTGGTCAAACAGGAGTACACGCGCATCAGCGACGCCATCGCGGCGGGCGAACTCGGGGAGAACGACGCCATCGACGCGGCGTTCGAGTACGCCAGGGACCACGACGGTTGCGTCCACTTCACGGGACTCGTGAGCGAGGGCGGCGTCCACTCCGACCAGCACCACCTCTACGCGCTAATCGAACTCGCGGCCGACCGCGGCGTCGACGCGGTCACGCACGCGTTCACGGACGGACGAGACACGGCCCCGAAGAGCGGCGAGGGGTTCCTCGACAGCCTCCAGCGCGTCGTCGACCAGCAGGGAACGGGCGACGTGGCGACCGTCTCCGGGCGCTACTACGCGATGGACCGCGACCAGAACTGGGAGCGCACGCGACGCGCCTACGACGCCATCGTGAACCGTGAGGCGGACCACGTGGCCGGGTCGGCGGTCGAGGCGGTCCGGCAGTCCTACGAGCGCGGTGACACGGACGAGTTCGTCGAGCCGACGCTCGTGGAGGGCGGCCCCGCGCTGGACGACGGGGACGCGGTCGTCTTCTTCAACTTCCGCGCGGACCGCGCCCGCCAGCTGACCCGGATGCTCGCCGACATCGATCCCGTCTGGGCGTTCGAGACTTCGCCGCCGGACATCGAACTGACGACGATGACCCAGTACGACGCGGAGTTCGATCTCCCGGTCGCGTTCCCGCCGCACCAGCCCGAGGACACGCTGGGCGAGGTGCTCGCCGGGGCTGGACTCACCCAGTTGCGCATCGCGGAGTCGGAGAAGTACGCCCACGTCACCTACTTCCTCAACGGCGGGCGCGAGACGGAGTTCAGGGGCGAGCGGCGGGAGATAATCCCGAGCCCGGACGTGCCGACCTACGACCAGCAACCCGAGATGAGCGCGCCCGAAGTGACCGACACCGCCATCGAGGTCGTCGAGAGCGACGACCCGGACGTGATGGTGCTGAACTACGCGAACCCGGACATGGTCGGCCACACCGGCGACTTCGACGCCGCCGTCGCGGCGGTCGAGGCGGTCGACGAGCAGCTGGGTCGGCTCGTGGAGGCCCTGACGGCCCACGGTGCGCACTTCTTCGTCACCGCCGACCACGGCAACGCCGACGACATGGGGACGCCGGAGAACCCTCACACGGCGCACACGTACAACCTCGTTCCGTTCGTCTACCTGACGCCGGAGGGCGACAGCGGCGGGAGAACCGTCCGGAACGGCGGGTCGCTCTGCGACCTCGCGCCGACGCTGCTTTCGGTCGTCGGCGTCGACCGGCCGGCGGCGATGACCGGCGAGCCGCTACTGGAGTAGCGGGACGGACGCTCAGCCGTACTTCAGAACGCGCGTGTCGATGGCGTCACAGCGCGGACAGATGTGCTGGTAGTTCACCTGCCCGCCGCGGGCGGTGACGCGCCACTCGCCGTCGTCGTCCACGTAGCCACACTCCGGGCAGCGGAGCGTCGTCTCTTCGTAGTGCTTCCTGAGTCGGTCGAAGGGCGAACGGGCCTCCCTGGTTGCCATGTGCTATCCTCTATCATACAGCCCCATAATTGTAACGAACGTTTATTCAGTTAGGGGCGATACGCCGAGTTCCGCAATCGGTACGTCTTAAGCATCGGACTCCGTAGCGCCGGTATGGCCGACGAAACCGACGTCGAATCACTCAAGCGCGGCACGGAACTCGTCAAGCGAGGGTTCGCCCGGATGCAGAAGGGCGGCGTCATCATGGACGTCGTGAACCGAGAGCAGGCGCGTATCGCCGAGGACGCGGGTGCGGTCGCCGTGATGGCCCTGGAGGCCGTTCCGGCCGACATCCGGAAGCGCGGCGGCGTCGCCCGCATGGCCGACCCCGCGGACGTCGAGGACATCATCGACGAGGTGTCGATTCCGGTGATGGGCAAGTCCCGCATCGGTCACCGGAAGGAGGCCCAGATTCTGGAGGCGGTCGGCGTGGACATGATCGACGAGTCCGAAGTGCTGACGCCCGCGGACGACGCGTACCACATCGACAAGCGCGAGTTCACCGCGCCGTTCGTCTGCGGCGCGCGGAACCTCGGCGAGGCCCTGCGGCGCATCGAGGAGGGTGCGGCGATGATCCGGACCAAGGGCGAGGCCGGCACTGGCGACGTCAACCAGGCGGTCCACCACCAGCGCACCATCAAGGGCGCCATCCGCGAACTCCAGGGCAAGAACAAGGAGGAGCGCGAGGCCGTCGCCCGCGAGATAGAGGCGCCGGCGGACCTCGTCCACGAAACTGCCGAGATGGGTCGACTCCCCGTGGTGAACTTCGCCGCGGGCGGCATCGCCACGCCGGCCGACGCCGCGCTGATGATGCACCACGGCTGCGACGGCATCTTCGTCGGCTCCGGCATCTTCGGCGCCGAGGACCCCGAAGCGATGGCCGAGGCCATCGTCGCCGCCACGAACAACTGGGACGACCCCGAGCGACTCGCCGACATCAGCAAGGACGTCGGCTCCGGCATGCGCGGCGAGGCGAACGCCGACCTGCCCGAGGAGGAGAAACTCCAGGGCCGCGGGAACTGACCGTCGAACCGTATTCTCGCACCTCTTCTGCGGACGATTCCGGGTCGCTATCGAAGGGGCGGCGAGCGACGCTCCCGTTCGCGGACGGCACGTCGCCCGTCGCACGGAACTGACTCCGACGTTCCCGCCGCTGACGCGCAAGCCGAGAGCGAAGCCCTTTCCCACCTAACCGACTGACCGATAACGTATGGACGAGTCCGCGGAGCGAACCAAGGTCGAGTGGCGCGAGTGGGGCGAGGACGCCTTCGAGGAGGCCCAGGAGGCGGACAAGCCGGTCCTCCTCTCGCTGTCGGCGACGTGGTGTTCGTGGTGTCACGAGATGGACGAGGAGACGTACTCGGTGCCGACGCTGGCGGCGAACGTCAACGACTCGTTCGTCCCCGTCCGGGTGGACGTCGACCGCAACCCCCGGGTGCGCGAGCGCTACAACGTCGGCGGCTTCCCCTCCACCGTCTTCTGCACGCCGAGCGGCGACCACCTCACGGGCGCGACCTACCTCGGCCCGGACGCGATGCGGCAGGTCCTCGGCCGGGTCCGGGACCTCTGGAACCAGAAGGGCGAGGAGGCGGCCCAGGTTCCCCGGAGCCTGCGCGACCAGAACCCCCCGGGCGGCGAGGTGACCGCGGACATCGAGCGCAACGTGGCGGGCCAGCTAACGGAGAAGTACGACGCGACCCACGGCGGCTGGGGCGACGACGCGAAGTTCCCCCTGCCGCGGACCGTCGAGTTCGGCCTGAAGCGCGAGCGCGAGACCGCCCTCGGCACGCTCGCCGCGGTGCGGGAACACCTGTTCGACGATTACGACGGCGGCTTCTTCCGCTACGCGGGCCAGCGCGACTGGAGCGACGTCCACCACGAGAAGGTGCTGGACGCGAACGCCGCGCTCCTTCGCGCGTACGCGAACGCCTACCTGTACACGGGCGACGACGACCACCGCGAGGTCGCCGGGAAGACGGTCGAGTACCTGACGACGACGCTCTGGCGGGACGAGACGGGGGCGTTCGGCGGGAGCCAGCGCCCGGACGACGACTACTACGCGGGGTCGCCGAGCGACCGCGAGGGGGCCGACTCCCCCGCGGTGGACCCGACCGCGTTCGCCGACTGGAACGCCCTCGCCGCGGACGCCCTCCTCACGTACCACGCCTACACCGACGACGAGCGCGCCCGCCGGTACGCCGAACGCACCCTCGCGTTCCTCGACGGGATGGTCGAAGACGGCGCGGTCGTCCACTACCGCGCCGGCGACGAGCGCGACGGGACGGGCGAGCGCGGCCTGCTCGCGGACCAGGCGCACGTCGCCGCCGCTTTCGCCACCGCGGCGCAGGTGCTGGGCACGGACGGAACGTACCTCGACACCGCGCGCGCCGTCGCCGACCACGCGGTGGAGACGTTGCAGAACGACGAACTGGGCGCGTTCGTCGACGGTCCCGTCGAGGGTCCCGGTCTGCTCGACTGGCCGCTTCGCCCCGTCGACGGGAACGCCGCGATGGCGTCGGCGCTGGTCGACCTGTGGGCGCTCACTGGCGAGGAGCGCTACCGGAGCGTCGCCCGCGACGCGGTCGGCGCGTTCGCCGGCGCGGCGGACCGCCTCGACGTCCAGGTCGCGGGCTACGCGACCGCCGCGGCGCGACTCGTGGACGCGCCGTTGCGCATCGACGTGGCCGCCCCCGCCGGGTCGGACCTCCACCGGGCCGCCTTGCGCGTCGCCGACCACGAGAAGGTCGTCGTCCCGTCCGCACACGAGGCGGGCGTCGACGAGGAGTACGAGGCCGGCCACGCCTACGTCGTCGCGGGCGGCGACGTCTCCGGGCCGGTCGCGACCCCCGAGGAGTTGAGTGAACGAGTCGCGGATTTATTCTGAGACCATCTGACAGATAAGAGCCTGCGGTGCGCTCCGACGGGACAAACGCGCACAGCGTTTTTATACAGTCGACGTAATGTCAAACCACATGGCAAGTCTCCGCGATCTCGGGCTCTCCGAGTACGAGGCGCGCGCCTATCGCGCGCTGCTCAACACCGGGCCGACGACGGCGAAGGACCTCTCGCGGGCCAGCGAGGTGCCGATGGGACGCATCTACGACGTGCTGAACAGCCTGGAGACGCAGAACCTCGTCCGGAGCCAGAGCGCGAGTCGCCCCAAGAAGTACGTGGCGGTCGAACCGAACATGGCGCTCGACCGACTGCTCGAGGACAAACTCCAGGAACTCACGGAGAAGGCCGAACAGTACGAGCAGATAGTCGACGAACTCTCCGAGGAACTCGACTCGGCGGACCCGCCCATCGAGGAGGGGTTCTGGACCGCCGCGGTCGGCCCCGAGGAGACGGTCGAACTGCTTGTCGAACGCCTCGACGCCGCCGAGGACCGCATCGTCATGGTCGCGGGCCAGCTATCGCCGAAGTTCGACATCGGCAGCGTCGGCGAGACGGTCACCGAGCACCTCGAATCGGCCCTGGAACGGGGCGTGGACGTGTCCGTGCTGATGTCGCCCGAACTCGTCCGCACCCTCCCGGCCAGCGTCGGCGAGCGGTACGCCGACACGCTGTCGGACCACCCCCAGTTCTCCGTGCGGACGACGCCGGACCTCGAGGGAACCTTCAACCTCATCGACGACGTGGAGGTCTGCATCGAGGTGACGAACCCGCTCGCGCCCGGCGAGGCGTTCGCCATGATCGACCTGAAAGACCCCGAGTTCGCCGCGAACGTCGACGGCCAGTTCGAAGAGCACTGGGAGTCCGCCGAACCCCTTCAGCTCTGAGCCCCAGAACAGGGGTCAGTCCCGTCGCGCCAGACCGACGAGATGTCCTGCTTCCTCGACGATTATCTCCTCGACGCCCAGCCGAACCGCCGACTCGCTGCCGGGGAGACAGAACACGATGGTGCCGTTGGTGACGCCGGCCGCGGCGCACGTGCCGATGACCTTCGACCCGACCTCCTCGTAGGAGAGTCGGCGGAACAGTTCGCCGAACCCGGGGAGACGCTTGTTCAGCAGGGGCTCTACCGCCTCGACGGTCACGTCGTCGGGCGTGACCCCCGTCCCGCCGGTCGTGACGACGACGTTCGCGTCGTCGCGGCCGATGAAGTTGTCCACCGTCCCCTGCACGCGGTCGTACTCGTCGGGGACGAGTTCGCGCGTGACGACCTCGTGCCCCTCGTCTTCTAACGTCTCGACGATGGCGTCGCCCGCCGGGTCGTCGTCCATCGAGCGCGAGGAGGAGACGGTCAGCACCGCGACGCCGACTTCCTCGACGTCGTGTGCGTGATGGTCGTGTTCGTGGTCCTCGTCGTGGTCGTGCTCTGCGTGGTCCTCACTGTGGCCGTGCTCTTCGTCGTGGCCGTGCTCTTCGTCGTGGTCGCGTTCCTCACCGTGGTCGTGCTCTGCTCGGCCCTCGCGCGATTCCCGGTCCATGCGTGAGGGTTGGACGCCCCGGTTCTAAACCCTGTGCTCGACCGAACGGGGCCTCGCTCCCGGTGCGCTCTCCTTCGAGTACGTTTTTTACGTCCACCGCCCAACCTTCGGAGTATGAAGGCAGTCCAGTTCACGGACCACGGCGGTCGGGACGTCATCGAGTACGGGGAGTTCCCGGACCCCGAGCCGGACCGCGACGAGGTGCTGGTCGACGTCAAGGCGGGCGCGCTGAACCACCTCGACGTCTGGACGCGGCGCGGCCTACCGGGAATCGACCTCGACATGCCGCACGTTCCGGGCAGCGACGGGGCCGGCGAAGTGGTCGCCGTCGGCGAGGACGTCACGCGCTTCGAACCGGGCGACCGCGTGGCGCTGTCGGCGGGCGTCAGTTGCGGCGAGTGCGAGTACTGTCGCCACGGCGAGCACTCGATGTGCGTCGACTTCCACCTCATCGGCGAGCACGTCCGCGGCGTTCACAGCGAACTCGCCGCGGTTCCGGCGGACAACCTCCTGGAGGTTCCGGAGGGCGTCGACTGGGAGACCGCCGCCGCCGCACCGCTGGTGTTCCAGACCGCGTGGCGGATGCTCGTCTCGCGGGGCGACGTGACGCCGGGCGAGGACGTGCTGGTGCTCGGCGCGTCCGGGGGCGTCGGCCACGCCGCGGTCCAGATAGCCGACCACGCCGGGGCGACGGTGTACGCCACGGGGAGCAGCGAGGAGAAGCTCGAACACGCCCGCGATCTCGGCGCGGACCACGTCGTCGACTACGAGTCCGAGGACTTCGCCGACCGCGTCCGGGAACTGACGGGCAAGCGAGGAGTCGACGTGGTGGTCGACCACGTCGGCGCGGCCACGTGGCGGGACTCCCTGAAGAGTCTCGCGAAGGGCGGGCGGTTGCTCACCTGCGGCGCGACGACGGGACCCAACCCCGAGACGGACATCAACCGCATCTTCTGGAACCAGCTCCAGGTCATCGGCTCGACGATGGCCAGCCACGGCGAGGCCGACGACGCCCTCGAACTCGTCTGGGACGGCACGTTCGAACCCGCCATCCGCGAGGTGCTCCCGATGAGCGAAACGGCCCGCGCCCACGAACTCCTGGAGGAGCGCGAGGGCTTCGGCAAGGTCGTCGTGAAACCCGACAGCGAACTGTGACGGACGACGCCTCCACGGACGGACCAGACGAACGCGACCCCGGCGGGAGCGACGCCTACGTCCACGAACCAGACGGGTCGACGACTGGCGACCCCGGCCCGAACGACCGCGAGTTCGGCCGGCGCGGCTGGATTCTCGTCGGCGTCATCGTCCTCGCGTTCGTCGTCGCGCCGCTGCTCATCTACCTCCGGCCGCCCGCCCTGCCGTTCAAGTTTGCCTACCTCGTGCTCCCGCTGGTCCCCGCCGTGCTGCTCGGTGCGACGGCGGTGTGGGCGGCACAGCGGAACGCGTAAATCGCCGGCGGGACACGTCGTCCACGATGGCACGCGTCTCCCTCGGTCCGCTGGCCGCAGCGTCGCTGTGGGGCGGAATGTACGTCGTGAGCAAGTGGGGGTTCGCGGCGATTCCACCGGTGACGCTCGCCTTTCTCCGTGTCGCGCTCGGCGCGGCCGCGCTGCTCGTCGTCGTCCGCGCGACGAAGCCCGCGCGCTCGTTCTCGCGGGCGGAGCGGCGGCGGTTCGCTGTGCTCGGCGGCTGGGTAGCGCTCACGCTCGTCACGCAGTTCGTCGGCACCGACCTGACGAACGCCAGCCAGGGCTCGCTGCTGACGGTCCTGACGCCCGTGTTCACGCTACTGCTCGGCGTCGCCGTGCTCGACGAGGCGCTGACGACTCGGAAGGTCGGTGGGATGGCGCTCGCCGTCGCCGGGACGCTGGTCGTGCTCGCGGGCCAGTACGACCTCGCCGCGGCCGGACGGGGGAGCCTGCTCGGCGTCCTCGCGCTGTTCGCGGCGAGTTTCGGCTGGGCGGCCTACACCGTCTGGGGGACGCCGCTCGTCCGGACCTACTCGGCGCTGGAGACGGCGACGTACTCGACGGTCGCCGCGGTTCCCATGATCGCGGTGCTGATTCCCGTCGAGTTTGCGCTGCGCGACGCCGCACTCGCCGGCGTGACGGTCACGCCGGCCGTCGCCGGCGCGGTGGGGTACCTCGGCGTCGCGAGCACCGCCGCCGCGTGGGTGCTGTGGTACTCGGGCGTCGAACACGCCGACGCGGGCGTCGTCGCCGTCTTCTTCTTCGCGCAACCGGTCGTCGGCGCGGCGCTCGGGGCGCTCGTCCTCTCGGAGTCGCTCGGCCCGACCTTCTTCGCGGGCGGAGCCGTGATGGCGGCGGGCGTCTGGGCCGTCAGCACCGCTCGGGCCTGAACGTCGGAAGCGACCGACCTCAGTCCCGCAGCGGGTCTTCGGTCCCGCGGACGCTGTCGACGATGACGTCGCCGTCGGGGCGCTCGACCAGCCAGAACAGCTTGTAGGCGTCGGTCACGCGCGGGAACTCGATGTCCGGCGCGCTGGACAGAGCGTAGCGCCGGGTCGTCCACCCGAACGCCGACTCGCGGGCCTTCTCCCGGCACTGCTCGTCCGAGAGCTCCGCGGGCAACACGAGCGCGTCGGCGACCGTCCGCTCCTCGACGTCGGGGAACGTGTCGGCCCGCAGGACCAGCCGCCGGGAGCGGTCCACGCTGGCGACGTAGCTGTCGGTGCGGTCGCCGACGAGCGGCGCGCCGACGGTGACCTCGACCTCGTAGACGCGGTAGGGGTACGCGACCGCGCCGACGTGACCGTCGCCCGCCTCCTTGCGGGCGACGGCGGGCGGGATGACCTGCAGGTCGGCGCGCTCGCGGTGCTCGCCGACGAGGTCGGCCGTGGCGTCGTCCGCCCGGGCGTCGGCCGTCATCGCTCGTCTCCAGTCGGCCGTCATTCCTGCTCGTCCCAGTAGTCCGCGGCCTCGACGTGGGCGCGGATGGCGTCGGCCTCGGTCACCGCCTTCGGCGAGACGTCGCGTGCACCGTCCCCGTCCGTCGTCCGCCCGCCGTCGGTCACGTAGCTCGGCGTGCCGCCGCCGGGCTCGCTCGTCACCGCCGACAGCGGCTTGTCGAAGATGTCGAAGTGTTCGTCGACGCCGCGGGGCGGGTTCGTCACGAGCGAGACGCCGACCAGCGTCAGCGCCGAGAGGATGAACGCCGGGAACAGGCCGTACACGCCGACGAACTGGTAGAGGAACGGCGAGGCCTCCTGGGACGGCATCGCGTTCAGCGCGTTCAGCACGGTCGACAGCTGCGTCCAGAGGATCATCGTCGACGCGCCGACGACCATGCTGGCGACCGACCCCTTCGCGGTCACGCGCTTCCACCACAGCGCCGCGACGAGCGTCGGGCCGATGGCCGCGCCGAGTCCGCCCCACGCGTAGTCGAGGACGAGCGTGTAGATGGGCGTGTTCTTGGCGAGGTAGGCGAAGGCGATGCTCGCACCCCCGAGACCGAGGGTGACGTACCGCGAGTAGCGCACCAGCTGTTGCTCGGTCGCCTGGGGGTTGATGAACCCGTGGTAGACGTCCTCGACGACGGCGCTCGTCGCGACGAGCAGCTGGGAGTCAGCGCTGGACATCATCGCCGCCAGCGCCGCCGCGAGCACGACTCCCGCGACGACGCTGGGCAGGAGTTCCAGCGTGAGTCGGGGCATCGCGTTGTCGGCCTGCGCGACGTTCCCCTGTCCGAAGACGACGATGGCGTACAGGCCCACCAGCGCCGCGCCGGCGTACGCGGCGAACATGAAAAGCTGTGCGACCAGCGCCGCGAGCCGGATGTTCTTCACCCGGTCGATGCCCATGAACCGCACCATGATGTGGGGGTTGCCGGGGACGCCCAGACCGATGGCGGCGTAGCTGATGACGCCGAAGAGCGCGGCCCAGCCGGTCATTCCGGCGGTGATGCTGGTCAGCGACCCGCCGCCGACGTTCGCGAGTTCGTCGAACGGCAGCCCGTAGCTCGTGTAGGCGATGATGGGCAGGACGATGAACGCGGCGAGGATGATGGCGCCCTGGAAGTAGTCCGACCACGCGACGGCGAAGTAACCGCCGAGCATCGTGTACCCGACGACGATGACGCCGCCGGTGATGATGCCGATCCACGGTTCGACGCCCGTCAGCACCTGCAGGAGGGTGCCGGCGGCGACTATCTGTGCGCCGACGTACCCGCCCTCGAACAGCATCAGCACGACCGAGGAGACGCCCTTGACCAGTCCGGTGTCGTCCTGGAGTCGCGTCTCGAAGAACGTCGGCAGGGTGACGGACTTCACTATCTCGGTGTACTTCCGGAGTCGCTTGGCGATGCCCGCCCACGCGAGCAGGTCGGCCGGAATCATCCCGAGGCCGTTCAGGAACGCCATGATGCCCGTGTTGAAGGCGTCCGCCGGCACGCCGAGGGTGAGCCAGCCGCTCATCTCGGAGGCGCGCTCCGAGAACCCGGTCACGACCGGGCCGACCTCGCGGCCGCCGATGACGTAGTCGCCCACGGAGTCCATGAACCGCGAGGCCCACAGGCCGATACCGACCAACACGACGAGGTACGCGGCGAACGTGCCGAGCACCAGGATGCCGGCCGAACCGGCGATGCCCTCCGCCACGGCGCTACACCTCCCCTCCGTACTGCTCGCGGAGGCGTTTCTCGCGCCTGCCCTCCAGCACGTAGTAGGCTATCAGCATCGCGAAGAAGACGACGTACGGGACGACCAGTCCCAACCAGTCGAGTGTACTCATTGCTGGCATGGGTGTTAGGCCATACCAGACGAAGATAAACGTTGCGGAGCTAACGCCCGAAAATCGCAGGCCTCCTCCGAGGTACGCCCCTGTTCTGGAGGCGACGGGTATCGCCGCGCTTGCCGGGACTCATCCGCCGGCCGACGACGGCGAGTCGTCGCCGACCACCACGGCCTCGGGGTCGAACCGGTCGCCGGTCCAGCGCCACGACCCGACGTAGGGGTTCGACCCGTTCAGCGAGACGATGACGTAGGAGTAGCCCGGCCACGTCGCCGAGGAGCGGTCGGTGTCGCTCGGCGAGTCCGGACCGGACGGATGAGAGTGGTAGAAGCCGACGACCTCCGTTCCCTGCGATTCGATGGTCTCCATGACGGCGAGTTGCTCCTCGGGGTCGATGGCGTACCGCGTCCGCGGGTCGTCGGCGACGTTCTCCGTCAGGAACGTGTCGCCGACGTACGCGTCGCCGCCGTCGTCGCGGTCGCCCGCAAGGATGCCACACACCTCCTCCGGTCGCCCCCGCCGGGCGTGACTGACGAGGGTGTCGTACACCTCCCGGGAGAGGGTTATCATGGAACGACATTTGCCCGCGTTCGGTATAAGCGGGCGGGCCGACGCCCGAAGTCGCCGCGGGCGGCGGACGGCGCGTCCGACGCGAGGCCGGCTGTCCGGACCGACGAGCGGTCGTCCCGCGGTTCGGACTCCGCCGACGTTGAATTTGCAGTCATTGCGCCGATAACACTTTAGACTCATTCGTACGTATGGAGCTTTCGACGATAACAAGCGGATTCGTTCTCAGTCTCCTCGTCGTCATGGCGTCGACGCACGTGGCGACGAGTGTACTCACCAGCGGGTCCAGTCTCGCGAAGTCCGCGGTCACCGCGTTGGCCACCTCGTTCATCTGGTTCGCCGCGACGTACTTCGTGTCGGGCATCGTGGGTGTCGCGGGCTACTGGGTGGCGCTCGGCCCGCTGCTGGCCGTCGTCGCGTACATCCTCTTCATCGACCTCAGCTACGAGGGCGGCATCGTCCGGGCGACGGCCATCTCCGTCGGCACGTGGGGCGTCTCGTTCGTCATCCTGTACGTGGCGGCCTACTTCGGCTACAGTTCATTCCAGGTCATCGGCGTCCCGCCGGGCCTCTAAGTCGGGCGGCGACTCGCGCCGAGCGGTCCCTCTTCGCTTTCGCGCGACGCCGTCGATAGCGGTCGCAGTCGTGCAGGCGGGCGAAACGTACCGATAGACGGAGCGAAAGAGCAGTGCGAGGGATGGGATTCGAACCCATGGACTCCTACGAGAGCGGGTCTTAAGCCCGCCGCCTTTGGCCTGGCTCGGCAACCCTCGCCCGTCGGTCGGTTGACGCTTCCAGCGCAAGTGGGTTTCGATTACTCGGCGCACGGTGGCGAACGTCGCCCGTCGTCCGTCGAAATCCCTCGGCCTCGACGAACGACCGATCGCCGGAAGCGGGTTCGACCACCCGTACGCTCCGGCCCTCGGTCGGGCGTTCGCGACGGAGACCTTCTCAACCGGTCTGCCAGGGTAACGACCGCGGGTAGTGGTGACGGCGGATGGCCTCCGCGACCGCGACGAATCCGCCGAGAACGAGTACGATTGCCGCCGCTCCGGCGGGCTCCGTTTCGGCGAAGCCGATCTCGTGGGTGAAGACGTAGGCCGCGTCCCCCTTCCGGACGACTACTTGCTTCGGACGGAGGCCGGACTGGCCGACGCCGGGAATCGGCGTATTACTCTCGAACGCGTATCGCTTTCCGTCGATTGCGCCGTCCACGACGCGCTGTTCCTGCGGGGGAGGTTCCCGTATTCGTAGACGGGACGGCCCCCCTCCCACGGATTCTCCGTCGTGGAATCGAGGGCGAACTCGTACTGGAGCGCTCCGAACCCGGCGGCTATCCCGCCGAACACCATGAACACTCCCAGGAAGAACACTCCGTAATGTATCCACTTCTCACGGGGGACCAACCGTTCGAGGCATGCTCGCGGATGCACCGCCGAACGTGATAAGTTTTCTCCAGTTCGAGCAGGTTATTTATCGTCAGACGGGGAGTTTGTCCACGAACCGGGGCTCGACTCGTCCGCAGTACGCCCGGAGCGAGAACTGCCCGATTCGGGGTACGACCTTCGCGGACGATTCGACAATTCGTTCGTCCGTTCGATGGTCCGTGCCGGCGCGAGCGGGGAATCGAATCCACGGACGACGGTGGGGATAGCGGTACTCGTCCTTCGCGGACGGATGGAGCGCCGAGCGGACCGGTCGACGCCGTCCGCGTCGCGGGACTCGTCGCGTCGGCGCGGAAGGTCGTCACTGCCGTCGGTCCTCCGCGGTAATTCCCAGTAGTAATTCCCAGTACCGAAGAAGCCGGTGCGACGACCGACTCGCGCAACGGGCCGTAACAGATTGCTAACCGGATGTTCCGCGGCGGTAATCTGGATTCCCTCGGGATAAGGACACGTCGAATCGGCGAACGGAGCGCAACTATCAGTCCCGTTTAACGGCGATATCGATGTAGCGTTCTCCGTATGCAACAGACAGGCAAGTTCGGAGCCGTACTGGTGGCGACACTGCTGGTGCTCGCGAGCGGGGCGGGCGTGAGCGCCGGACAGTCCGGGACGGCAACAGAAGGGGTACTGCTTCAGGACGTGACGGTCGACGAACTCCAGGTCGGGAACGCGACGGTCGAGAACGCCACGATCAGGTCGATCCGTGCGGACCAGCTCCGTCTCGAGGACTCCGACCGGACGCTCACCAACGTGCGAATGACCGACGTCAGTATCGAGCAGTTGTCGCTCGACAACCTCACTCTCTCGGACGTCAACGCGACGAATATGACGGGCAACGCGTCCAGCGCCGGGAGCGTCGACCTCGACGCCGCCAACGTTCAGCAGGTGTCCATCCAGCGCGTGTCGGTCCAGACGGTCGTCGTCGAGGAGATCCGGCAACTCGGCGCTGACGAGGCAGCCGCGACGACCACGACGCCCGCGGAAACGACGACTCCGATGGAGGACGAGACGACGACCCCGACGGAGAACGAGACCACGACACCCGAGTCCGGCGACGTCGACACGATGTCGATCCAGGAAGTCAGGGTCGAACAGCTCGACATCGGTTCTCTCTCCGTCGAGAGCGTCACCACCGGGCAGACGCAGGCGACCACCACTCCCGAACAGTCCACGCAGGACAACGCTACCGACTTCGCGTACGAGCTGGTCCTCGTGGCGAACGCGTCGGTAGACAACGCCACGGCCGAGACGGCGTCGGTCGAGAGCTTCACCTTCGTGGAGGAACCGGGAACCCCGACGCCCACCCCGGCCGAGACGACGACTCCGGCGGAGACGACGCCAGCAGAAGAGACGACGACTCCGGCGGAGACGACGCCAGCAGAAGAGACGACGACTCCGGCGGAGACCACGACGCCGGCAGAAGAAACGCCCACGCCGACCGAGACGACGCCAGCGAACGAAACGGCCGCGACGGAAGTAGGCGAGACGACGACTCCGGCGGAGACGACGCCAGCGAACGAAACGGCCGCGACGGAGGTCGGTGAGACGACCCCGGCAGGCCAGACGACTACGACGGTGGCGGGCGAAACGACGACCTGACGGAGACGATTTCTCTCCACCGGGTCAGCGGGACGAGGGCGGAAACGCCACGATAGTCCCTCACAGACATTTAAGGGGGACTAAGGGACATGGAGTTCGAAAACGGCAGGTCTTATGTTCTCGCTAGAGAACCCTCCGTACGTTCATGAGCTACGAGAAAGTCGAGGTCCCCGAGGAAGGGGAGAAGATTACGCTCGAAGAGGGGACCGAGGACGAACTCGTCGTACCGGACGAGCCCACCATCCCGATAATCCACGGGGACGGCATCGGACAAGACGTCGGTCCGGCCGCCCAGAAGGTGCTCGAGACGGCGGCTCAGGCCACGGGACACGACATCCACTGGATGCGCGTGTACGCCGGCGAGAGCGCCCGAGAGCGCTACGACGAGAACCTGCCGGACGACACCGTCGAGGCGCTCAAGGAGTTCCGCGTCTCCATCAAGGGGCCGCTCACGACGCCCGTCGGCGCCGGCTTCCGGTCGCTGAACGTCGCGCTCCGCAAGCGCCTCGACCTGTACGCCAACGTCCGACCGACATACCACCTCGACGGCGTCCCGTCGCCCGTCAAGGACCCCGGCCAGATGGACATGGTCACGTTCCGTGAGAACACGGAAGACGTGTACGCCGGCATCGAGTGGGAGGCCGGCACCGACGAGGTCCAGAAGGCCAAGGAGTTCGTCGAGAACGAGATGGGCGAAGACGACACCATCCACGACGGCCCGGTCGGCATCGGCGTCAAGCCCATCACGGAGTTCGGCACGAAGCGCCTCGTCCGGAAGGCCATCGACTACGCGCTCGAACACGACCGCGACTCGGTGACCCTGGTCCACAAGGGGAACATCATGAAGTACACCGAGGGCGCGTTCCGCGACTGGGGCTACGAGGTCGCAGAAGAGGAGTACGGCGACGAGGTCATCAGCGAGGACACGCTCTGGGAGGAGCGCGACGGCGAGGCGCCCGAGGACGCCGTGGTCGTCAACGACCGCATCGCCGACAACATGCTCCAGCAGGTGCTCACCCGGACCGACGAGTACGACGTCATCGCCACGATGAACCTGAACGGCGACTACCTCAGCGACGCCTGCGGGGCCCAGATCGGTGGTCTCGGCATCGCGCCGGGGTCGAACTTCGGCGACGGTCGGTTCCTCGCCGAACCGGTCCACGGTAGCGCGCCGAAGTACGCCGGCCAGGACAAGGTGAACCCGACCGCGATGATCCTCTCGGGTCGCATCATGCTCGAACGCCTGGGCTGGACCGAGGCCGCAGACCTCGTCCGCGACGCCGTCGAGGAGACCATCGACTCCGGCAAGGTCACCTACGACCTGGAACGCCAGATCGAGGGCGGCGAGAAGCTCGCCACCAGCGAGTTCGCCGACGCGGTCTGTGAGAACATCGAGTCGATGTCCTAACTCCGGAGCGTCCCGAGCCGACGCAGTCCGTCCTTTTTCGCGGATTCGGTTCGAGAGCGTCAAGCGCGTCCCGAGCAGAATCTTCCGGTCCGTTCGACGGCCTGCGGAGGGGACCCTGCCCAGGCGCGGCCGAACGAGCGATGGCGGTCGCCGTCGAAGTGGACCGGGGGTTCCAGATGCAGACACCGACCGAAGCCGACCGAACCGCCGAACCGCCGACGCGTCGAACGCCGCTGCTGGGCGAACCGTTCCCGACGCTGTCCGTCGAGACCACGCAGGGGCCGAAGACCATCCCCGACGACTACGCCGGCCAGTGGTTCGTCCTCTTCAGTCACCCGGGCGACTTCACGCCGGTCTGCACGACGGAGTTCGTCGCCTTCGAGCGCCGTCGCGAGGCGTTCGAGGAACTCGACGTCGCGCTGATGGGGCTGTCGGTCGACCGGGTCCACTCGCACATCAAGTGGGTCGAGTGGATAGAGGCGGAGTTCGACGTGGACGTCTCGTTTCCCATCATCGCCGACGAGGCGGCCCGCGTCGCGGACAGACTCGGGATGATACACCCGGAGATGGGGACGAGCACCGTCCGGTCCGTGTTCGTCGTCGACCCTGGGGGAACGCTGCGGCTGACGCTGTACTACCCGATGGAGGTCGGCCGGAACGTCGACGAGATACTGCGTGCGATTCGGGCGCTCCAGACCGCCGACGAGGAGACGGTGGCGACGCCGGCCAACTGGCCGGACAACGAGGACCACGACGACCGACTCCTGCTCCGGCCGCCCTCGGACGAGGCCGGCGCGGAGGCTCGCCGCTCGGAAGCGGACGAGGAGGGGTACGACTGCCGCGACTGGTGGTTCTGCACCCGCGACCGCTGACCCGGGTCAGTCCTGCCAGTCGGGGTCGGTCCGCGGCGGACTGAACACGTCGATACCTCGCACGGGGTCGTCGGTCCGGTTCTCGGCGGCGTGCGGTTCGCCGCCCGGGACGGAGTAGGAGTCGTTCTCCTCGATGACGAACTCCTCGCCGTCGACGAGGAACGTGAGCGCGCTGGCGTAGACGAACCCCGCCTGCTCGTGGCGGTGGCTGTGTTCGGGCACCGTCGCCCCCGGTTCGATGTGGAAGTGCTGGATGCTCATCCGCTCGCCGGCCGCCAGCTGGGTGAGGAAGACGCCGTCGACGGCCTCGGTCGCGCCGCGGTCCGACAGTGCTGTCGAGTCCATGCCTTCCAATAGCACGCTCCGAACCTAAATCCCGGCGGTCCCGGACCGCGACGGAGCCGTTTTGTAGCCCTCGCCCGCACGTCACGTCATGCACCTGCTCGCCGTTCACGCCGAGCGGTTCTCGTTCGCCGCGGAGACGCCGGCGAACGAAGCGAGCGACCCGGACGCCGCGGTAGAGACGCCGTCGGACGTCGCGTCGGCCGGGATGGCCACGATGGCGGCCGACCTCGGCGCGTGCGTCGTCGTCGCGGCGGCGGTGGAGCGCGGGGACGTAGCGGCCCCTGCCGGAACCGCGGCGGCGGCCGCGGCCGAGTGCCGGGCCGTGGTCGACCGACTCGGGGAGTCCCGGGTCGCGCTCGTGCCGACCGCCCACCTCACGGACTCGCCGGCGGCCGACGCGGCGGACGCAGTCGGCGTCCTCCGGACGCTGGCGGCCGACCTCGCGGACGACGGGGAACGCGAGGTCGTCCGCGCGCCCGTCGGCTGGCATCTCGCCTTGGAACTGGAGAAGCGCGGGCACCCGTTCGCGGCGCAGTCGCTGGACGTGGACCCCGCGGTGCTCCGCCCGCGGACCGCAGGGCTCTCTCTTCGGCTTCCGGACGGCGAGCGCCTCGACCCGGGGGACGCCGGCGGTCGCCTGCCCGACGCGGTGGCCGCGACCGTCGAGGCGGTCGCGAACGAGGCCGACGACTCGCGGCGACCCCGTCTCCCGCGTGACCTGCTGGCGGAGACGGGACTGGTCGTCGGCGACCGGACGGCGGACGAGCGACCGCACTGGCTCCCGCGCGGTGCGGTCGTCCGCGACGCGCTCGTGGCCCACGCCGACGACTGCTTCGCCGCCCTGGACGCCGCCCCGGTCGAGACGCCCGCGGGGGTCGGCCCGCTGGCGACCGCGCCGGACGCCCTCGACGACCTCCCGTGGCGTCGGGCCGAACGCTCGCGGGACGCGCCCGCGGCGGTCGCCGTCGTCGAGTCGGGCGACGCCGACGCCGAACTCCGGCGGCAGGCGGCGGTCGTCGCGCAGGCCGTCGCCGCGCTGGGTTCCGCGTTCCTGCCCGTGGTCCGGGCGCGGGGCGACCGCGCCGGCGCGCTCGCCGCCGACCTCGCCGTCGACCTCGACGCACCGGTGCTCGCCGAACGACTGGACGACGGCGGAGAATGCACCGAGGTCGAGTTCCACCCGGTCGGGGCGACCTGGCCCGGCGAGCGACCGCGCGTGGAGCGCGACGACGCGAGCGCCGGGCGATTCGACGTGGCGCTCGCGGGCGGCGGCCGGCCGGCGGTCGTTCGCTGTGCGCCGCTCGGCTCTCTGGCCGGTGCGGTCGCGACCGCGGTCGAACGCGGCGAGTCGCGCGATCCGCCGCGGCTTCCCGCGTGGCTCGCGCCGACGCAGGTCCGGTTCGTCCCCGTCGCCGCCGAACACGCCGACCGCGGCGACGCGCTGGCCGCGGACTGCCGGGCGCAGGACGTCCGTGCGGACGTGGACGCCCGCGCCGTGCCCGTCGGCGAGCGCCTCGAACGCGCCGAGCGCGACCGGGTACCGTACTACGCCGTCGTCGGCGACCGCGAGGGAGGCTCGGAGGACGTTCCCGTGACGGACCGCGCCGCGCGCGAACAGCGGGAGCGGACGGTCGACGGACTGTGCGAGACGATTCTGGCGGAGACCGACGACCGCCCCCAGCCGCGGCGAACCGTCCCCGGACGCGTCGGCGAGCGGTGAGCGCTCGCGGGGTCGGCTTCGTTGTGGAGTTTCACGAAGTTCAACCAACTTAAGTCGGTCGGGGTCCAACTCGTCACCGATGCAGACAGAGACGGTCGGCGACGGCACGCCCGACCTCGCCGTCGTCGCGTGCCTCCACGGCGACGAACAGTGCGGAAAGTCGGCAATAGGGAACCTGATGGCCGAGCGGCCGACATTCGACCGCGCCGTGCAGTTCGTCGTGGCCAACGAGGCGGCGGTCGCCGCGAACGTGCGCTTCGTCGACGAGGACCTCAACCGCGCGTTCCCCGGGAACCCGGACGGCGACACCTACGAGTCGCGGCTCGCGGCCGAACTGCTGGCGGAACTGCGCGACCGGCGCGTGCTCGACCTGCATTCGACGCACTCGCATCCGGTCCCGTTCGCGCTCGTCGACGGCCTCGACGAGACGCGGCGAAACCTTGTCCGCGCGACGGGACTCGAACGGGTCGTCGACATCGGCCACATCCCGGGCGGCCTCATCAGCCACGTCGCCGGCGTCGCGGTCGAGTGCGGCTACGTCGGCACGGCGACCGCCGAGCGCAACGCCGAGCGCATCCTCCGGAACTTCCTCGGCGCGACGGGCGCGCTGGACGTTCCCTTCGACGAGAGCGACCCCGAGGTGTACCGCGTGACGGGAGCGGTCACGGGACGGGAGTACGAGTTCGTCGGTCAGAACTTCGAGCGCGTCGAGGCGGGCGAAACGTTCGCCCGCCGGGACGGCGAGGAGTTGCACGCCGACGACCCGTTCTACCCCGTCCTGATGTCCACGGAGGGGTACGACGAGATGGTCGGGTTCAGCGCCGAGCGACTCGGTCGGCTCTCAGAGGTCGGGTGAGGCTCACCTCTCGGCACCCGTCCCGGGCCGGTCGAGGCCCGCGAGGTCGATGTCGCCGTCAGGCATCGGGACGCCGTCGTAGGGGTCCTCGGCGAGCAGCAGGGAGCCGTCGAGGTCGGCGTAGTCGAGCAGCGGCGCGAGGTGGCCGGCGGCCGCCATGCTCGCGTTGCTCTCTATCATGCACCCCAGCATCACCTCCAGCCCCTCGGCGCGCGCGGCGTGAATCATCCGCATCGCCTCGCGGAGACCGCCGCATTTCATCAGCTTGAGGTTGGCGATGTCGGCCGTGCCCGCCACCTCGGCCACGTCGCCGAGGGTGACGCAGGACTCGTCGGCCGCGATGGGGAGCGCGGCGCGCTCGCGGACGAACGCCATCCCGTCGGGGTTCTCCGCCGGCACCGGTTGTTCGACGAACTCCACGTCGTACGCTTCGAGCGCGTCTATCTTGCGGACCGCCTCGCGCGGCGACCACGCCTCGTTGGCGTCGACGCGGACCGTCGCGTCCGGCGCGGCGTCCCGGACCGCACCGATTATCTCCTCGTCGCGGTCCGTGCCGACCTTCACCTTCAGCGTGGAGTAGCCCGCGGCGACCGCCTCCTCCGTCTTCTCGCGCATCACGTCGGTGTCGTCGATGCCGATGGTGAACGAGGTCTCGACCGTCTCGTCGGGGTCCAGCCCCCAGTAGCGGTACAGCGGCAGGTCGGCGCGCTTGGCGACGAGGTCGTGGAGCGCGATGCTCACCGCACAGCGGGCGGCGGGGTTGCGAGCGACCGTCTCGCGCATTCGACGCTCGATGCGCTCTAGCTGGTGGGGGTCGCCCACGTCCTCGACGACGGCGAGCAGGTCCGGCAGCACGGCCTCCACCGTGTCGGCCGTCTCGCCGTAGTGCGTGGACGGTGCGGCCCCGCCGACGCCGACGGTGCCGTCTGCGTCCTCGATTCGAACGACGACGTTCTCGGCGGTGGTCTGGGTGCCCCGGGAGATGGTGAACGCGTGTTCGAGCGGCAGGGACAGGCGCTCGAACTCGGTCGCGAGGCTCACAGTATCGCCTCCAGCACGTCATCGGCGTCGAAACGGATGGGGTCGGTCGCGGGCGCGTCGAGTTCGGACTCGAACCCCTCGACCGCCTCGCGCGCCGCCTCGTCGCTCCCGAGGTCGGCTGTGTTCAGCATCCCCGCGACGACTTCGGTCTCGTGGACCGGACGCGCGAGGTCCTCGTAGAGGTCGACGTACTCCGGAATCGGCGGGAGGTCGAAGCTCTCGTAGCCGTGGACGACCTCGCGGCCGGCCTCGTGACAGAGGACGAGCGAGTCCGCCATCGACCCGTGGAGGATGCCGCAGGTAACCGCGGAGTAGGCGGGGTGGACGATGCTGCCCTGGCCCTCCACGAAGAGGTAGTCGTGCTCGTCGCCCGTCTCCACGATCATCTCCTCGACCGCGCCCGCGGTGAAGTCGCTGACCACGCGGTCGACGGGGTTGCCCCAGCCCTCTATCATGATGCCGGTCTGGCCCGTCGGGACGAACCCGGCGTCGACGCCGCGCTCGCGGGCGGCCTCGACCAGTTCCAGCGTCGCCGTCATCTTCCCGACCGAACAGTCGGTGCCGACCGTCAGGACGACCTCGGCGTCCACGTCCGCCGCCACGCCGTCGCTGACCGAGAGGTCCTCGTGGGGTTTGCGCACGTCCCGGAGGTCGCAGTCGTGGCGCTCGGCGAGCGCGGCGAACTCCTCGTCGTCTTCGAGGAAATAGTGGAGGCCCGAGATGACGTCGCAACCGCGCTCCAGCGCGGTCGTCACGTCCGGTCGCCACGACTCGTCGAAGCCGCCGCCGATGGGGGCGATGCCGATGACGAGCGCGTCGACCTCGGGAACGTCGTCCATCCCGGCGACGATGGGCGCGTCCTGGACGTCCGGCACGTGGTCGGCGACGCGCTCGCCGGCCCGGTCGCGGTCGAGCACGGCGGCCACGTCGTAGTCGGCGTACCGGAGGATGCCGACCGCGGTCTTCGCCCGGTCGGGGAACTTCTCGTGAGCGAGCACTGCTACTTGCATGCGCGGCAGGTGGTCCCACGGTAGCTTAAAGGCGTCTCTCCCGGCAGCGTGCTGGTTAGCGGTCCGAGAGGTTCGCGGCAACTGCCGACGACCGCTGTCGTAACACGTATTCCGGAGCGCGTCGAACGAAAGGACCATGATAGGTATCGTCGGTGGGGGAATCGCCGGTCTGAGCGCCGCCTACCGCCTCCAGCAGCAGGGGTACGACGTGCAGGTGTTCGAGGCGAGCGACGACCTCGGCGGTCTCGCCGCGACCTACGAGACGGACGGCGACCGCATCGAGAAGTTCTACCACCACCTCTCGAAGTCCGAGGAGACCATCGTCGACCTCATCGAGGAACTCGGTCTCGGCGACGACCTGCGCTGGCCCATCGGCAAGAACGCCTACTACGTCGACGGCGTCGTCCACCCGCTCGACAAGCCCTGGGAGATACTTGCGTACCCGCACATGAGCGTGTACGACAAGTTCCGGCTCACGATGCTGACCCAGGAGATAGACGTCCGCGGCGGGATTCCGAAGTTCGACACCTACGAGCGCCTCGAGGACTTCGAGGACGTTCCCATCAGGGAGTTCCTGGTCGAGCACACCAGCCGGGGGGTCTACGAGAACTTCTTCGAACCCCTGCTCGACGCGAAGTTCGGCTCCCGGAAGGACGACGTGAGCGCCGCGTGGCTGCTCGGTCGCATCAAGTTCCGCGGCGAGCGCGACCTGCTCCGGGGCGAACCGCTCGGCTACCTCACCGGCGGGTTCGGCCAGCTCGTCGACGCGCTCGTCGACGCGGTCGGCGAGGAGAACATCACGACGGGCGCTCGCGTGACCGACCTCGACGTCGCGGACGGCGAGGTGCGGTCGCTCACGGCCGAGGTGGCCGAATCGGAGAGCGAGGCCGTACCGGCGGAAGCCGACGGCGGGGCGCAGACGGAGACCCACGACGTCGAGAGCGTCGTCGTCGCCGCGATGCCCAACGTGCTCGAATCCCTCACGGGCTACGAGTGCGAGATAGACTTCCAGGGCGCGGTCTGTGCGCTGGTGACGATGGAGGACCAGTTGACCGACACCTACTGGCTCAACATCGGCCACGACGCTCCCTTCGGCGCGCTCGTCGAACACACGAACTACATCCCGCCGGAGCGCTACGGCGGCGACCACCTGCTGTACGTGGCCAGCTACGTGCAGGACTACGAGGAGGACCTCTGGCAGATGGACGACGATGAGATAGAGGAGCTGTGGCTAGGCCACATCGAGGAGATGTTCCCGGAGTGGGACCGCTCGCAGGTGAAGCAGTTCCGCCTCGCGCGCAACCCGCGCGCCGCGCCCGTCTACGAGCGCGGCTACCTCGACCTGGTCGTCCCCTACGACCTCTCCGAGGAGGTCGCCGACGGCGTCTACTACGCCGGGATGGCGAGCAGGGCCCAGTACCCCGAGCGCAGCCTGAACGGCGGCATCGTCGCGGGCTACGAGTGCGCCGACCGCATCTCGGGCAGGAAGCGAGTCATCAGTCCGGAGTAGCGCCCCTCGCCGCGGTCGGTTCGGGGTCGTCGTCGGAACGACGCCGACCTACTCCACGAGTTCCTCTTCCAGCGTGGTGTCGCTGACGTACGACGCCACGCGGACGCCGACGAGGCTGACGAACACGCCGAGGACGACGTACACCGCCAGCCGCGTACCGGGGTCGAGCGGGAACTCCGGGACGGTCGTCTGCCCGATCTCCAGGTGGGGGACGACGACGGGGTCGATGAGCCCCTGGCTCTGGAGGAAGTACGCCGAGAACCCGCGGACGACGAGGCCGACCGCCAGCACGCCGAACGGGAGGTTGAGGTAGGAGTTGCTCACGCGGTCGTTGCGGATGGCCTCGTCGAGCAGGCGACCGGTGCTGGCGGCGAGCGCGGCCACCGCGAGCCACGGCACGCCCTCGAAGACGAACCCCATCGCCGGCATCAGGTAGCCCTCGCCGGCGCCGAACGACGGCGACGACACCCGCAGTGCGCCGGCGAACACGCCGATGAACGACAGGCCCGCGGCGACGACGTAGGTGACGATGGAGACCCGCCCGGAGTAGAGCGCGTCGCGGGCCTCCGCCGGCAGGTCGCGGAGGTAGTCGCCGATGGCCAGTCCCTTGTAGAGGACGAACAGGCCGATGACGGTCGTGATGGCCGACGTGGCGATGGCGGGGCCCGTCAGCATCAGCAGGATTGGAAAGACGATGAGCGCGATGCCGGTGGGGACGAGCACGGTCTGTCGGAGTTCCTCGTCGGCGAGGAACTGCTTGAGCAGGTAGTACGTCGACTCGATGTCGCGGGCCTGCCGGACGACGACGCGGTCGACGGCGTCGACCCGCACGCGGCTCTCGACGATGGGGACGAGGCGTTCGTCCTCGGCGCTGTCGATGACGATGACGGCCGAGTCCGGCCCGTACTCGGCGACGAGTTCGTCCATCTGCGTGGCGACCGCTCGGTCGGCACCGACGCGCGTCTCGGCGGTGCCGGAGATGACTGCGACCGTGGTCTCCTCGTCGCCGTCCCGCAAGTTACGAGCGACCCGGAGCGTCTCGAGCAGGCAGTTGACGCTGGAGTCCTCCGGGTCCGCGAGTCCGACTTCGGTGACGAGCGACCGGACCGCCTCCCAACCGGCGACCGGCATCGTCAGTCCCGTCTTGCGTCCGATGTCGTCGTTGCGGTCGACGCACACGACCAGTGTGCTCATTCGGTGTTCGAACCCAGACGGTCGGGGGATAAAAATGTCCACGGTACTGGTAGTCGCGACGCGAAACGGCGGCACGTGAAACGGCGGCGGTCCGTCTCGGCCCGTCGACGAACCGGCGCGAAGCGATTTGTACCTGGCGCTCGTAGGTAGTCCGGGAGTTCCAGATGCCGACGTGTAAACACTGCGACAGGGAGTTCGTGGCCGAGGACCTGGTTCGCCACGAACGGGGCCGACTCGTCATCGTTCACTGTCCCGACTGCAAACACGTCGTCGGGACGTACGACCGCCACAGCGGACCGCCGCAGACCGACCGACGACGGTAGCCGACGAGCACCGTGGAGACGGCCGACCGACGCGAGCGATATCGGTCGGCTATCCGCTGGTGACGACGCGGTCCGGCCGTATCTCGATGAGAACGCGGGCCCCGCGCTCTTCGCCGAGGTTCGGATACTCCTCCCGGTCCATGTACCGCCGTGCGAGTTCGTTGATGTGCTCTACCGCCCCGTCCTCGGTCACCTCGTCGACTTCCCCCCGGACGGAGACGTAGCGATAGGGGTCCTCGGGGTCGAACACCGAGATGCCCACCTTCGGATTCTGCCGAACGTTCCGTTCCTTCTGGCGACCGCGGGCGGTGTTGACGAGCACGTGGTCGCCGTCGTAGTCCACCCACACCGGCGTCACCTGCGGCGTCCCGTCCGGCATGACGGTGGCGAAGTTACCGAACGACTTCCGCTCGAACAGATCGTGGAAGGACTCGGGAATTGTCTCCATACGTCCCCAACGACGCCTCCCCTGGAGAAGCTTTCCGCCGGCCAACGCGTCTCTTCGGTAGTTGATGGTGATATTAACACCCTAAAGGACTCCATGTTGTTTGGATACCCATATAGCCAACATTTACCACTCCGCTCGGGAGCAGAGGAAACATGAGCACGACGACGACCAACGACTCTCCCGAAAGCTCTCCCGATTTCCGCGAGCGTCTCCGCGAACTCCCGCCGAGCGCGAAACTGGTCGCCAAGGTCCTGGAGACCGACGCGCCGCTCACGCAGGGCGAACTCGCGGAGGAGTCGCTGCTCCCCGACCGCACCGTCCGCTACGCGCTGAACCGCCTCGAAGAAGTGGACCTCGTCACCTCCCGCCACAGTTTCCGCGACGCGCGCAAGCAGGTCTACATCCTCGACGACTGACCGTTCGCCCTCCGACCGACTTTTTGCTCCCGCCGACCTGACCCCGGCCATGGAGACGATTCCGGTTCCGACGGGGACGTACGCACCGGGCGGAACGACGAACGCCTACCTCGTCGAGAACGCGCTCGTCGACCCGGCCGGTCGCACCGACGACCTGGACCGCGCCGTCGCGGGCCGCGAGGTAGACCACGTGCTCGTCACGCACGCTCACCCGGACCACGTCGGCGGCGTCGCCCACTACGCCAACACCTGCGACGCGACCGTCTGGGCGCGGGCCGGCCGCGAGCGGCGGTTCGCCGACGCTACCGGGGTCGACCCGGACCGGACGTTCCGCGACGGTACGCGGGTCGGTCCCCTCTCGGTCGTCGAGACGCCCGGTCACGCTCCGGACCACGTCGCGCTCCAGTACGACGACGCCGTACTCACGGGCGACCTGGTGGTCGCCGAAGGGAGCGTCGTGGTCGCGGGGAAGCACTCGGCCTCGGACGACGACCACGCCGCGGCGGGCGACGGCGACCTGCGCGCGTACTTCACGTCGCTCCGGCGGCTGTACGCCCGGAACCCCCGCGTGCTCTATCCGGGTCACGGCCCCGCCATCGACGACCCGCGCGCGCAACTCCGGCGGCTGCTCGACCACCGCCTCGCCCGGGAGGCCCGGGTGCGCGACGCCGTCTACGGTGGCGCGCGAACGCTCGCGGAGGTGACCGACGCGGCGTACGACAAGGACCTCGCCGGCGTCCGCGGACTGGCGGAGGCGACCGTGGCCGCACACCTGGAGAAACTCGACGTGGAGGGGAGCGTGTCGTGGAACGGTCGACGCGCGGTCCCGGCGGATAGCAAACGGTAACCGCGGGGAGCGAGTAGGTGGAAACGATGAGCGAACGCATCATCTCCGGTCGCCCCATCTTCCTGGCCGCCGCGGCGACGGTCGTCCTGGCGACCGGCGGACTGGGTTTCGTCGTCGGCACGACCGGTCAGGAGCGCGGCCGGTCGATGGACCTGCTGATTACGCAGTTCCAGATGTCGCCGCTGTCGATGGCGTTGTTCGGGATGGTGCTCACGACGGTCGTCCTCGCGGCGCTGTTCGGCCTGGTCTCGGTCGTGTCGCGGTACGACGAGGCCGCGGGCGGGTCGACGCGATAGGTCCGGGTCCGGAACCGCGAGAACTTTCAGACCGCACCGGCTACCCCTGTCCGTGAGCGCCGACGACAGGCGCGTCGAGGTGTACCCCGGCAAGGAGGCCGTCGTGGAGTTCGACCCGGGGCTGACCTTCGACTGCGTCTCGGAGTGTACGTGGTGCTGTCACCACGGCGTCCTCGTGTACGACCGCGAGTTCCTCGAACTGGCGAAGCGAGCGAACCTGAACGAGGCGACGACCCAGTTCCGCGGCGAGGACTTCGTGGTCCGCGAGGAGAAAGACCACGACCACGCCGGCGAGGACGGCCGGGCCTGCTACTTCCTCCGCGAGGACGGCCTCTGCGAACTCCACGCCGAAGACGACTGGAAGCCGGCGCGCTGTTCGGTGTTCCCGCTCTCGGTGCGCGCCGAGGCGGGCGATATCCACGTCTCCGTCCGGGAGTCGGCCCGGGAGCACTGCGAGGGGATGAACGTTGGCGACCGGAAGGTCGTCGACAACCTGGAGGCGTTCCTCCCCGAGTACCTCTGGGACCTCGACGACCCCGATTCGGAGCGGGAGCTGTAGCGTTCGGGCGGTCAGGAGTGGGAGTGCGGGTCGGCCTCGACGGCGGCCTCCCGCAGTTCGGTCTCGCGGTCGGTTTCGACGGCGAACTCGGGGACCGGCGTCGGTTTCCCGTCGTCGTCGACCGCGACGTAGACGAAGTGCGACTCGGTGGTCTTCTCGCGCTCGCCGGACCGGGGTTCCTCCCGGAAGGCGCTCAGGCGGACCTTCACGCTCGTCCGTCCGGCGTCGTAGACGTACGACTCGATGACGGTCGTGTCGCCGACCGGGATGGGCCGCTGGAAGTCCATGTGGTCGACGCTGGCGGTGACGCAGGTCTCGCCCGCGAAGCGCATCGCCGACATCGCGCCGATCTCGTCCATCCACTTCATCACGACGCCGCCGTGGGCCGTCTCGTAGTTGTTCGCGTGGTTGGGCTGTACGCGCTCACGGTTCTCGATGTACGTGTCCATCAGCGTCGGCATAGCTGACGTTGGTCGCGGGAGGCGTTAGCCGTTTCCGGCCACCGCGACTCGACGGGAACTGTCGAACGTCTTTCAAAAATAGTAGTACCGTCGTCGTCGTACCCCGTCTGGAACCTCTCGATGGTGTCAGCACTGGTCGTCATCGGTCTGCTGGTCGCGGCGTTCGTCGGCTACAACATCGGCGGCTCCTCGACCGGCGTCGCGTTCGGACCGGCGGTCGGCAGTCGCATCGTCGGCAAAGTGACTGCTGCGGCGCTGTTCACCGTCTTCGCCTTCTGGGGCGGGTGGACGGTCGGGCGGAACGTCATCGACACGATGAGCGACGGTATCGTCCCGGCGAGCCAGTTCACGCCCGCGGCGAGCGTCGGCGTGCTCTTTTTCGCCGGGGCGGCGCTCCTGCTGTCGAACCTCTACGGCGTCCCCGCGTCCACGTCGATGACGGCCGTCGGGGCCATCGTCGGACTGGGACTCGCCACGGACACCCTCCGGGAGTCGCTGATGTTCACCATCGTCTCCGCCTGGATCGTCGCGCCGCTCGCCGCGTTCCTCGTCGGCGTCGTCGTCGGTCGGTACCTCTACCCGTATCTCGACGCCCGTATCGCCTTCACGCGCATCGAGGACTCGCTGGTGCAGTTCGACCGCTCGGGGGCGGTGCCGCGCCCGCGCCTGAACGAGAACGCGTCGCCGCGCGACGTCGTCGGCGCGGTGCTCGTCGTCGTCATCGCCTGCTACATGGGGTTCAGCGCGGGCGCGTCGAACGCCGCCAACGCGGTCGCTCCGCTGGTCGGCAACGGCGCGGTGACGATAGAGCAGGGCGTCCTGCTCGCCGTCGCGACCATCGGGCTCGGCGGGTTCACCATCGCGCGCCGGACGCTCGCCACCGTCGGCGACGGCATCACCGATCTCCCCATCCTGGCGGCGCTCGTCGTCTCCATCGTCGGCGCGACCATCATCACCGTGCTCTCGCAACTCGGCATCCCGGCGAGCCTCGCGGTGAGCACGACCTGCTGCATCATCGGTCTCGGGTGGGGGCGGGCGAGTCGCGCGGTCACCCTCGCGGAGGTGGCCGCGACCGCCGCCGACACCGAGGCGGCCACCGACCTCGGCCAGGAACTGACGACGGGTGCGCTCGCGGGTCCCGAAGCCGAGCAGACGACTCCGGAGGGACCGACCGTCGGCACGCTCGCCAGCGGCGAGAGCGCACAGCAGGTCGAGCAGGCCGCGGAGGAGCCGCCGGAGGTACCGCCCATCGGCGAGGAGAAGCTGGACGAACTGACCGCAGAGAGCCTGTTCGACCCGGCGGCGACCAGCCGAATCGTCATCCTCTGGGTGCTCTCGCCGACGCTCTCGGCAGTCGGGTCGTACCTCCTCTTTCTCCTCGTCCTCTGACCCCTTCGCCGCGTTCCGACGCCCGGACGGGCATCGACGCGGGCCGCTCCGAAGGCGCTTTACGCCCGTGGCCGCTTTCGTCAGGTAATGAGCAAGCCGAGTCCGGAGGTCTACGAGCGCGGCAAGGGCATGGACGCCCACAACGAGGTGATGCGGGGCATCCGCGCCCAGAAGGACGCCCAGTACGACCCACACGAACCAACCCGGGTCTGGATAGACGAGGACAACACGCCCGGCGGGGTCTACCAGAGCCTCACCATCATCCTCAACACCGGCGGCTGTCGGTGGGCGCGCGCCGGCGGCTGTACGATGTGCGGCTACGTCGCCGAGTCCGTCGAGGGCGGCAGCGTCACCCACGAGGCGCTGATGGACCAGATAGACGTCTGTCTCGACCACGAGCGGGAGAACGCCGACGAGGAGAGCGGCCTCGTGAAGATATACACCTCCGGGTCGTTCCTCGACGAGCGCGAGGTCGGCGCGGAGACGCGCCGCGCCATCGCCGAGACGTTCGGGGACCGCGAGCGCATCGTCGTCGAGAGCCTCCCGGACTTCGTCGAGCGCGAGAAACTCGCCGACTTCACCGAGCAGGGCCTGGACACGGACGTCGCCATCGGCCTGGAGACCGCGACCGACCGCGTGCGCCACGACTGCGTGAACAAGTACTTCGACTTCGAGGAGTTCGTCGCGGCCAGCGAGGCGGCCGACGAGGCCGGCGCGGGCGTGAAGGCCTACCTCCTCATGAAGCCGCCGTTCCTCTCGGAGTCGGAGGCCATCGAGGACATGAAGTCCTCGGTCCGGCGCTGCGCCGAACACGCCCACACCGTCTCCATGAATCCGACGAACGTCCAGCGGTACACGATGGTCGACGAACTGTACTTCCGGGACGGCTACCGCCCGCCGTGGCTCTGGTCGGTCGCCGAGGTGCTCGAAGACACCGCCGACGCCGACGCCATCGTCGTCTCTGACCCCGTGGGTCACGGCAGCGACCGCGGACCGCACAACTGTGGCGACTGCGACGACAGGGTCCAGAAGGCCATCAAGGACTTCGACCTCCGCCAGGACCCCAGCGTCTTCTCGGAGGTCGACTGCGAGTGCGAGGCGACCTGGGAGGCCGTCGTCGAGCGCGAGACGGCGTACAGCCTGCCGCTGGCCCGCTAGTTCAGACGCCCGTCGACGTGCCGCAGGCCATGTCGGTCGTCACGGAACTCGTGCGTATCTTCTCGCTCGTGACCGCGACGTCGGTCGCCGAGTCGTTGCAGTCGACGTCCGAGTGGCGGACGGTGACGTCCTCCTCCCGGTTGCCGACCAGGGTCGTCAGCCGGTAGTAGTGCCGGCGCTCGCGGAGCGCGACAGCGACCGCGGAACCCGGGTCCAGGGTGACGGACTCCGCCAGCAGCGTCGTCTCGCTTCCAGACGCGCTCCCCATCGCGAGATGCAGTTCGACGGTCAGCATCGCGTCGGTGGCGTTCCACACCCAGACGGGGTGGGGCTTCGGGTCGGCGTCCGGGTCGTCCGTCCCGACCGCGAACGCGCGAGCGGGCGGGCCGTCGAGCGAGACGCCGACGTCGGGGAGCGCCAGGGGGACGCCGCGGTCGAGGTCGGCGGGGTCGACCTCGCGGACCTCGGGGGACGGCGGTTCGGTGGTCGACGTCGCCGTCGTTCCGGTCGCGTCACCGGTCGTCGTCCCGCCCCGGGTCGACCCCGAGGAGAGACAGCCGGCGAGCGCGACCGCCGCGGCGCTTCCGCAAGTGGCGAGGAGGCTTCGTCTGGAGGGCATGCGCGCAACGTCGTCGTAATCCGACAAGTACCTTCTGCCGATACCTCCGTCGCGCTCGTCCGGAAACGGTCGAAGCGACCGATTGTGCGGTCGTTTAGGAGTGCTTTCGCGGACTAGGCTCGTCCTACCAACGTGATACGCTCCGGATAACTAAGGACGGTTCCGTCGACGGGTCGACCGGGTGACGCGTCGACTGTGACGGCTCCCCACGCGCCGGACGCACGGTCGACGCCTCCACGATGACAAGTGAACGGAACCAGTGTGAAACCGTCTTCTGCTCGGACGGGTGGGTCGAGATCCGCGACCCCGACCGCGGCGAGCGGTGGATAGCGACCGACACGCCGGCGGAGGTACAACGGTGAGCGTCGCAGGGCCCATCGTGGTCTGGCCCGTCCTCCTCGTCCTGGTCTGGGGACTCGTCGTCGGCGTCGTCTGGTCGCTCCTCGCCGCGCACGGGCGGCGGTCGGCGTAGTCCGTCGCGCGCGAGGGACCCGGCGCTCGCGGTAGCCTACGCGTCGTCCTCGTCGACGCCCGGAGCGTTGTCGACGCTCACGTCCGCCGGTTCTTCCTGCCCGCCGACGCGGAGTTCGCCGTCGTCGCCCTCGACGTACACGTCGTCCGCGAACCCGCCCTCGGCGTAGGGGTGTTCGGGGTCGTCCAGTTTCTCGGGCGTCGACGGCGCGTCCGGAATCCCGCCCGCCGGTTCGAACTCGCCGAGCGGGTCGGCGATAGTGATGCCGTGGCGCTCGAAGAAGGTCTCGTAGCGCTCGTAATGCTCGTCGAGTTCGTCGCCGGGGAACTCCATCATCTCCGTCCAGCCGTGGTTGTAGAAGTCGAAGTTCGCCTGGACGTGGGTTATCTCCCGCGCTTCCGCCTCGGGTGCGCCCTCCTGGAGCGCGGTGAGATAAGTGTCCATCGTCGCGTCGAAGAAGGCGTCCAAGTGCTCGCGGCGCTCCTCGCGGTGGTCCTCGTCGGCTCGTTCGAGGAAGATGTCGGTGTGCATGTCGACGAGTTTGTCGTTGACCACGTCGCCGACGACCGGCAGTTCCAGCGCCTTCTTCGAGGCCCAGTGGCGGACGTTCTGGCGGATCTTCATGTGCGAACCTCGGGCCGCGACGGCCTTCAACGTCCCGGCTTCCGCTCTACTCCCGCAGGTACTCGGGGTCGTCGAACGGTTCGTCCTCGCCCTCGACGGCGACCACGTCGAGCGCCGTCACCTCCGCGCCGACGCCGAGCAGTCCGGCGAGGCTCGGTTCGGTCCGTCCGTCGTCGCCGCTGACGAGTTCCTTCACGTACAGACCGCCCTCGCCGTGGACCTCTAGTTCGGCGTGGCGCTCGTCCTCCAGGTGGCCGTCTATCTCGTACACGGTCCGCTCGCGGGTCCGGGCGGCGCGGCGGTGGTCGACGCGGTTCGGCGTGTACTGCTCGACCGTCGTCCCGTCGAGTTCCGCGACGGCGTCCGCCAGGTCCGACTCCGAGACGGGCGCGTCGAACTCGACGTCCATCCGGTAGGTCTTGCTCGCGTCGAGTTCCTTCACGCGCTCGACCATCTCGTGGGTGGCGAGCGCGAGGTCCTCGACTTCGGCCTCGCCGTCCGCGAACTCGTTTATCTCCCGCTGGAGTTCGTCCGCGTCGGGCGTTCGACTGCGGGGGCGCTTGACCTCGACGACGAACGGTCGCCCCGTCCCCAGCATCAGGGCGTCCACGTCCTCGCGTCCCGCCCCGTGGAAGACCGCCTCGTCGCCGTCCATCGCCTCGCGGATGGGCGGCGTCGTCAGCTGTTCGACGCTCTCGTCGTACATGTAGCCCGAGCCGCCGCAGTGGTCGCAAGGCTCCTCGCCGCCTCCCTCGGCCAGCTGTTTGCCCGTCCCGCCGCACTCCCGACAGGGCCACTCCGTCTGCGGGATGTCGCGCTCCAACTTGCGGTAGCGGCCGTAGACGAACGCCGGGTTGACCTGCACGTCGACGGCGTGCGAAGAGAGGTCGCCCTCCCGGCTGGCCGCCTCGAGGTCGAGCAGCGCGAGCACGTCGGGTCGCTCGAAGTCGACCTCCGTGTCGGTGAGTCGGCCGACGCGCTTGCCGACCTCGCGGTTGAACTCCGACTTGAACGGCTCGCCCGCGTCCTCGGGGAGGTCGGCCGCCTCGCGGAGCAGTCGCTCGTTCTCCTCGACGAGCGGCGGGACGCGCGTCCCGACCTGATACGTCTCGAAGTCGACGTCCGCCAGTTGCTCGGCGACGGTCTCTGCCCACTCGTCGAACCGGTCGGTCTGGCCCTCGCAGACCCAGCACTGCTCGTCCGGCTCCTCGAAGTCCTCGTCGTCGTCGAGCGCCACCGCGACCCGGAGGGCGTGCCCCCGGTCGCGGTTCGTCAGGCCGAAGCTCCGGTCGGCGAACGGCCGGCCGAGACAGGGGTCACAGACCGGGCCCTCGGCGACGACCCGTCTGGCTGCGTCGAGTACGTCCATGTCGGTGTCGAGGTCTCCCCCGCGTAAACCGGTTTTCGATTCGCACGAACGGACTCGCGGTCGAAGCGATGCGAGACGACCGTCGCTCGACCGACCGGGGCGAATCTAGACGACCGTCGCTCGACCGACCTCCCCGCGCGACCGCCGAGCGTTCGCCGGCCCTGTCAGGACGCAGACGACCGGAGTCGACCGTCCGGAAGACCCCGATGTACCGTTTTACTCACCGTACCAACGGCGACCGTCGCGGCGGTTCTATTCACGTCCAATCGGCGAGAAAACGCATGACAGCGGCGAGTTAACTGCGCGTACCAAATCCACTAAGGCTGCATCTCTTCTCTACGTAGATATGAGTACGACCACCACCGCTTCCGCGTCCGCGACCACCCTCACCGACAAACAGCAGCGCATCCTCCAGTATCTCCGCGAGAACGGCGACACCCGGACGTACTTCAAGTCCCGACTCATCGGCGAGGACCTCGGCCTCACCGCCAAGGAGGTCGGGGCGAACATGACCGCCATCGCCGAAGGCGACTTCGACGTCGACGTCGAGAAGTGGGGCTACTCCTCCTCGACGACGTGGAAGGTCGTCTAGGGCACTACTCGACGCTCGTCAACGCGTCCACGTCCGGAATCTCCGCGTCCGCCGCCGTTATTTGTTCCATCCGCTGGGCGTGTTTCTCGCCGGCGTAGGCGACCAGTTCGTCGGGCGACGGCCCCGGCCCCTCCGCGTCGCGCTCGGGGATGCTCGCCCGGACGAGCGGGAGCAGTTCCCCGACGGTGTCGTGCAGGTGCGCCGCGTCCACCCGGCCGCTCTCGACGAGTTCCCGTAGTTTCGCCATCCCGAACCCCACGTGGCGGCCCTCGTCGCCCCTGACCTTCGTCAGCCCGGCGACGAGACCCGGGAGGTGCGGAAGCTCGGGATGGGTGTCCGCGTCGTAGGCTCGCGTCAGCCCGTAGTACCCCGTCTGAGCCAGAACCCCTTCGATGGTGAGGTGGTAGTGGCAGTACGCCGTCGCCCGGCGCTCCGGCGCGTCGTCGTCCAGCAGGGCGGTCATCGCCGCCGCGTTGCGCTCGAACAGTTCGTCGTACTCGTCGTTGAACCAGCGGTCGTCCGCGGGCGAGGACGGGGCCAGTCCCCGGCGTTCCTCCTCGGGCCGGACGACCTCGCGCCAGTAACGGTCGAAGAAGTCCGTGTGCTTGGCCTCCTCGTACAGCTGTGTGGTCACGAACATCTCGTCTTCCAGGTCGTCCAGCACGACCGAGAGCGGCGCGAGGTCCTCCGTCACCGACTCCTCCCCCGCGCCGAACCGGGCGACGGTGCGGCGGAAGGCGTCGAACGCCTCCCTGTCGAACTCGGCGAGTTCGGCCCCGTCGTCGTCCAGGTCGACGTCGTGCGGGTCCCAGTGACGCTCGACCGCGTTCCGGTAGTAGCGATACGACCGCGTTTCGGGGTCCATCTGGAGGTCGGTCATCGTTTCGACGTGGCTCCGAACGACCATCAGTGTATCCCGGTTCGACGGGAGAACGCACGGGACGTCGGCGAACGCGGGGTTCGTCGCGAGCGCGAGACGCCCGCCGGTTCAGGGGTCGAAGGAGATGAGGCCGGCCGCCTCGGTGGCGAACGTCTCCGCGTTCGCGTCGAAGGAGTCGGCGTAGCGGACGAGCAGCGTGATGAGGGTCTCCGGGCGCTCGACGGCGTAGCCGCCCTCCCGGGAGAGCAGTCCCATCTCCTCCAGGTCGGCGGCGTGCTTGCTCACCGTCGCCCGCGAGACGTCCAGCGCGTCGGCGAGGTCGCCGCCCGTCGCCGACGGGTCGCGCAGCAACTCGACGATCATCCCGCGCGGGGTGTCCCGGCGGAGGTACGAGAGCGCCACCTGCTCGAACGCCGAGAACTGGTCGGCGGGGAAAAAGCGCCGGTAGTCGCCGTCTCGGTGGCTCTCGACGACGCCGGTCTCGACCAGTCGGCGAAGGTGGTGCTGGGTCTCGCCGGTGCCGAGTTGCAGGTCGTCGCGCACCTTCGAGAAGTGCGCACCCGGCGTCGTGGCGACGTAGCCCGCGATGGCGTCGGGCACGTCGCTACGCTCGCTGTCGCGGTCGGCGAGTTTCGTCAGCGGCGCTGCCGCGCCGAGCGCCGCGAAGCGTCTGAGCGTCGCGCGCTTATTTTCATCGACGTTGCCGGGCTCAACCATCTACGATTCAATACGATTGGGTGCCCTAAAACAGCTTCGCTCGTCGCTGTGTCGCTTTCGTTCGGGCGCAATCGGCTGCCCCGACCGCCGGCTCGTCCCGAACCTTGCTGATTATTGGCAGATTCTATGGCCGTTAGATTTAGTACGTCGCTGGAATTGTTTCCCGATGGCAGCAGAAGGACACGGGGCGTCGGCGCGCTTTCGCCGTCGTCCCACCGTGCGCCGTCCTGCTGTCGTGGTCGGTCCGGCGGTGCCGTGGGCTCTGGTGGCGTGCTGGCCTCTCGCCAGGTGTGTCAACCACGCCCACCACGAAAGTCCGTCTTCCGGGCCGAACCGACACCCGTGCCGTCCGTTCTATCGACTCCGTAACGAGCGCGAGAACAGCGTCCGCCGTGCGCGTGCGAAAAGCGTTTGACGTGTGACCGAGATGAGCGGAGCGTGAGCGACCTCGACGACTTCGCCAACTACGGGGGCGACGACGCTGACGACGCGGACGACGCCAGCGCTGACGCCAGTGCGGACGACGGCAGCACGGACGACGGAAGCGAACGCCGGTCGTTCGAGCGGATGGACACCGACCCGACGGGTCGCGACCGGGGTATCGGTCACCTCGCGGTCTCGGAGGGGTTGTCCATCGGCGAGGCCGACGACGACGACTGCCTCCGGGCGTACGTGACCGCCCCGAACCGTGGCGACGTCCGGGTCGGCAAGTACCTGCTCGTGCCGTACCTCGACGACGAGAAACTGTTCTGCCGCGTCACCGCGCTGGAGTACGCCCAGGAGTACCGCAGCGACGACGCCACCGAGATTCACGCCCGGCGGGCGATGCGCCGGGACGACGTCGAGGAGACCGACTACAAGTTCGTGGCGTCGCTCGACCCCGTCGCGGTGCTGTACGAGGACGACGGCGAACTCAAGCGCCGGATGACCGACCGCGTGCCGAAGCCCGAGACGACGGTGCGGCAGGCTGACGACCAGGCCGACATCAAGACCGGGCTGAAGATACCGACCGAGGGGGTCTTCCTCGGCCACCTCGCGGTCGGCGGCGAGAAGGTCCGCACCGCCGCGGAGCCGCCGACCATCGACTACCGCGTCAAGGACGACTACAGCGAGGGCGACCCGCTCGTCTTCCGGCACACGCTCGTCGCGGGCGGAACCGGCTCCGGCAAGACCCACGGTACGAAGAACGTCCTCCGCCAGTACCTCGCCGACGAGCGTACGTACCCCGTCGAGAGCGGCGGCGACCGCGAGCGCCGGATGGCGGTCGTGCAGTTCGACCCGCAGGACGAGTACGCCCAGATGCACGACGACAACCCCGAGGTCACGCGCGACGACGAGCGCGCCTGGGAGCGCGAGAACGTCGCCCACGGCGGTCACGAAGACACGACCGCGTTCGTTCCGAAGGTCGACGGCGTCACCTACGCGGCCGACCACCACCGCGCCGAGCAGGTGGAGTTCACCGTCCCGTTCTCGATGGTACGGTCGAACCCGTGGCTCATCGCGGGTGCCAGCCTGAACGACAACCAGTACAACGCGCTCCAGCTCCTCCTGGGGCGGTTCTTCGACCGGCACGGGTCGTCGGGGACGTACCGCCAGTTCAGGGACTTCCTCGACGACCCGGCGCTCCGCGAGGAACTCGACGAGAACGGACGCGTCCACGAGGCCACCTTCAACGCGGTGAAACGACGCGCGGTCAACCCTACGTTCCAGAACGTCTTCGACCAGGACGCCCGCCCGCTGACCGACCTCGTCAAGCAGTTCGTCCGTCCCGGCGGGCTGACGGTCGTCCCGACGTACCACGTCAACAGCACGCGGGCGACGGAGATGATAGTGCTCGCGGTGTCGAGTCTCCTCATCGACGAGAAGCTGTCGAACGCGCCGCGGTTCGACCGCATCAAGGAGACGCCGCTCGTCGTCGGGATGGACGAGGCGCACAACTTCCTCTCGGACGCCGACAGCGTCCAGGCCCGGAAGGTCGTCGGGAAGTTCACCGAGGCGGCGAAGCAGGGTCGCAAGGAGCGTCTCGGCCTCTTCCTCGTCACGCAGGACCCCCAGGACGTCGCCGAACCGGTGTTCAAGCAGATTAACACGACCGTGGTCCTCAACCTCGGCGACGAGGACGCCATCAAGAGCGTCAACATCCCGGCGAATCTCGAACGGAAGGTCCCCTACATGGAGAAGGGACAGATGGTCGTCTACTCGCCGGACAACTCCGAGCCGGTCGAACTCGTCGGCCTCTCGAAGTGCGTCACCCGCCACGGTCGGGACTGACCGACCGCCGTCCCCGGTCGACGCGCCGGCGAGACCGATGCTTCGATATATCGAGAGATAGTAGTGTCGACCATGACCAAGCGCGTACTCGTTCCGATCGACGGTTCCCGGCAGTCGACGAAGGCGCTCGAACACGCGCTGACCGAGTTCGAGGACGCCGAAATCGAGGTCCTGAACGTCATCGACCCCATCGACGTGGGGTACAGTTCGACGGTCGGGATGCCGGGCTACTCCGAGGAGTGGTACGAGGAGTCCAAGGAGAACGCCGAACGACTGTTCGAGGAGGCCCAGGAACTGGCCGACGAGCACGGCGTGACGCTGTCGACGGCGACAGAACTCGGCCGTCCCTCGCAGGTCATCGTCGAGTTCGCCGACGAGAACGACCTCGACCAGATCGTCATGGGGAGCCACGGTCGGTCGGGCGTCTCGCGCATCCTGCTCGGTAGCGTCGCAGAGACCGTCGTCCGGCGGTCGCCCGTGCCCGTGACCGTCGTCCGCTAGGAGCGCCGTCGTCCGGTCGGGGCCATCACCGCACCCGGAATATCATCACGCCCCGGTTCTCGTAGACGAGCCGGTAGTCGTCCGAGCGGACGAGCGAGCGGCGCATCCGCGGGCGTTGCTGCGTCTCGATGCCCCGAACGGTGTAGGTGCCCTTCGGGACGTACACGTAGTCCGGCCGAACGTCGGCTCGACGCAGCTGTTTCGAGAGACACGTCTCGGCGTGGCAGTGCGAGAGACGCCGGTACGTCTGCAGGTGGTGTCGATACGCCGCGGGCGAGTTCCACTCGACGCCCCACGGTCCCACGAGGATCGTCCGGTCGGAGAGATACGGGAACCACTCGGCAGCGTCGCCGGCGACGACGAAGTCGGCGTCCGCCGGCAGCTCTTCGTCGACCCACTCCATCGCCGTGGCGTCCTCCTCGTCGACGAACGACGGCTGTGACGTGCCGCCGTGCAGCGGCGTGCCGACCGCGTAAAAACCGCCCATCGCGACCAACAGCACCACCAGTCCGGCGGTCACGCCCCGCAACAACCACCGGGTGGCGTACTGGTACGTCTCGTCGGCTCCGAGGTGGCGAGGCGCGGTCATCAACGCGCCGATGGCCATCGTTCCTGGGACGAACGCGAACCTGCGTTCGTGGAGAAGCACTATCGAGACCAGGAACCAGGCCGGGATGAAGAACCGCCGCCGAGCGATCAGGTAGCCGCCGCCGAGGAGGGTCAGGAGGTACCAGAGCGACATGGTGCGGCCGGCGGCGATCGGCCGCCCCAGTTCGGAGAGGACGCGGAAGGGCGAGCGAGTTTGAACGAGTCCGCCGTGGGTGCCCGCCGCCCCCGCGAATATCTCCAGGCCGTGCGTCGAGACCGTGTACGCTATCCACGGCGATGCGATCACGAGGCCACCGGTAGCCACTGCGGCCCCCGCGACCAACCCGGTCGACGAACGGTCGTAGAACAGCCACACGAGCACGTAGCTCGCCCCGAAGAAGACGGTGTACGTCGGATGCGTCAGGAGCGTGAGTCCGAAGAGAATTGCCGCTGGCGCGAGCCAGCGACGGTGGTTGCCTCGGAACAGCCGTATCCCGCAGTAGAGTCCGGTCAGCGTGAACAGGAACGCCGGCGAGCGCACGATACCGCCCGCCGAGATATGCCACTGCAACACGACCGGCGTCGCCGCAAAGATGCTGGCCGTCACGCCGGCCCGGGGTGTTGACCCGAGTATCTCGCGGGCCAGGTAGTAGAACGGAATCACGGCGACGGTCGAGACGACGCCGGGAAGGAAGCGAGTGAGCGTCATCGGGTCGACGCCCACATCGAGCAGTACTGCGGTGACGTAGAATCCTACCGGCGGATAGACGAACGGGACGCCCTCCGCGGTGTAGCCGGAGATTCGCATCGGAGGCCGATAACCGTGAGCGAGAATCTCCTCGGCGATGGAGAGGTACAAACCGGCCCCGTACGCGGGGTACGGATGGGACCGGTAGTACAGACCGACGACGACGGCCGCGACGACCAGCGCGATTCCGAGCCAGACCCGGTCTCTCGTGAGGGCGGCGGCGATAGACGAGGCGGCCTGCTCCAGGCGGGACTGTTCGCGCTCGTCCGTGGGCCGGTCGGTGAAACTACTGTCCCCCGCCATTATGGTTCGTGGATGGAATCGTAACCTACGTGCCAGTAACGGGAGCGGCCGCGCAGGGACGGCACGCATCGCCAGTCGTTTTCTCTCACCGTCGCCGAGACGCCCGTGCTACTCGCCGATACGGACTGCCGCGAGTTCGAAGAGCACGTACGGAGTGCGGACGTCGATTTCGCTACGTTCCGTGATTGGTTCAGTAACGGAGGAAGGCACTGGTACGGAGCCGATTCCGGGAGCGTATATCTGCGACGGGGGTCGGTCGATCTCCAGAGGGAGAGAGGAGGTGCGTGCGCAGTCATGCAGTACCGTGACCGCTGGGACGTTCTTGGTCAATAAGATTCACGCGATTGTACAAACCAGTAGGGTATCATTTAGTGCAGAAATCGACGGAGTTGAGCACGTTACCGTGCGCAGACGATTTCTCAAAGCAGTCGTTGAGAATACACGAGGCTTGGTAACGGTTCGGTAACTCCTCTCGCCATCCTCGACGAAGCAGTCGAAGGGTAGCCCGCGACGGCGAGCCCGTTCCGCCGGAAGAAACGGGCCGGTCGAGAGGGTACGCTCGGCGACGCCGGCGATCGAGAGGACGTACGCAGCAGAACGCTCGGGGCCACGACTACCGGGACTTCGGTGCGGCTATCGGACGAACGTGCGGTTCTGGGACTCCGCGTTCCCCCCCAAGCGCAGGAGGGACGTAACGGTATCGCGTGGAGATAGGGTACTCCTCCAGTGGCGTTCGTACGGGTCGGACGACGAGCACTCGAACGCCTCGTCGAGGGGTTCGCCGCGGGCGAATCGGTCGTACGACTCGAAGGCGTCCAGTTCCCGCGACGGAGTCTTCTCGAACGAACCGGTCAGTTTCGATCCGGTCCTGGAACGGCGTAACTACTGATTTCCCCGTTAGGAAACCCCTGTCGATGAGTTTGAACCAGGAACGCGGTGGTCCACGGGTGTCCGATTCCGAGGTGGAAACCGTGTTGTCGACTCCGGTGCCGGAATCGACGGAGACGAGCGGCCGCGGGAACGGTGGTTCAGAAGAGATTCGCCTGCTGGTAGACGCTGATGCCCTCGTTCGTGGTGTCGTAGGGTTTTATCTCGCGGGAGTGGTTGGCGTCTCGAATCTTCTGTATCTCGATGGCGAGTCGCGTCTCGCGGAAGTCGTCGCTGCCGCGGACGTACCGGAGGACGAACACGGCGTCGGTGAGGTACTCGATGATGCCGTGCCGGGAGGCGTAGGCGCTGTCCTCGCTGGTGAGCATCGTCGTCACGCCGGCCTGCTTGAGACTCTTCGTGAAGTCGTATATCTCGTTGCGCCGGGTCGCCCGGTCCTCGTACATCATCTCCAGCAGCGAGACGGAGTCGAGGACGAGTCGGGTCGCGCCGAACTCCCGGACGAGGCCGGGGAGTTCGCTCCGGATGCTGGTCAGGGAGTTCGCCATGTCGATGGGGTCCAGGTCGAGGACGGCGAGGCGGTCCTCGGCGACGTACTCGTCGAACGGCCACCCCTTCTCGGTCGCGCTGTTGACGATGCGCTCGTGGCTCTCCTCCAGGGTTATGTAGACGGCCTTCTCGCCCCGCGAGAGCGCCTCTTCGAGGAACTGGAGGCCGAAGGTGGTCTTCCCGGTCCCGGCGTCGCCGATGGCGACCATCAGCGTTCGCTCGGGGATGCCGCCCTGTATCATCCCGTCGAGACCCTCGATGCCGACGTCGACGCGCGGGATTGACGACTCGAACTCCTCGTCGTCGAACTCGCCACCGATCTCGCCGAAACCATCGCCGGTACCGAACCCGCCCTCGAACTCGCCGCCGAAGTCCTCGCCGCCGCCGAAGTCCTCGCCGCCGCCGAAGTCCTCGCCGCCGCCGAAGTTCTCGCCGCCGCCGGTACCGGGAGCGTTGCTGAACGCGGTGCCGAAATCGTCGTCGAACAGCGAGTCGCCGCCTTCGTCGGCCCGCTCTTCGTCGTTCGCGTCGTTCTCGTCGGCCCCGTCGTCCACCTCTCGCTCCTCGCGGTCGTCGCCTTCGACGCTCCGGTCGGCGTCCTCGCCGTCCGTCTCGTCGAGCGCCGACTCGAACCAGTCGTCGTCGCTCATCGAATCGCCTCCGCGTCGGCGACCGCTGCCGGCCGGCCCGGAACAACTCTCATCGTTCTGTCACTGGAACCCCGTACAGATTAATGTTACTTGCGTCCCGCCCGGCGACCGCCGCCCGCTCGACCCTGTGGGGCGTTCGAGGCAGTTCGCCGAATCCGGGTGGACGGATGTCAGTCGGGAGACAGCGGAGGGTCCCGTCGGACAGATCGGCGGCAGGCCGCCGTCGGCAATCGCGACGGTGACGGCGCGAGACGAACGCGCAGTGGTCCTCGACGGCCCAGACGCCGCAGGCGTGTGCGTCGGCCGTTCTCTCCCCGGGTCGAACCGGTAGCTATCCGTAGATAGCAACCCACTTTAACCCCGAAGGAGAAATTCGTTCACATGACCGAGTCGTACGTGATAATCGGCGATGGCATCGCGGGGAGTTCCGCAGCCGAGACCATCCGCGAGGAGGAGCCGGATGCCGACGTCACAGTCATCACCGACGAGGGGGAAGCCCTCTACAATCGCATCCTGATCAAGGAGTTCGCGAAGGGGAAGCTCCCGGAAGCTCCGATTTCCATCCACGACGAGGAGTGGTACGACGAACGCGACATCGACCTCGACCTGAACACGTTCGTCACCGACGTCGACGCGGACGCACACGAGATTCACACCCACGAGAGCGGCACCTACGAGTACGACAAGCTGCTCGTCGCGACGGGCGGGACGCCGACCCAGCTCCCGGTGGACAACAGCGACGCTGACGGGGTCCATCACTTCTGGACGTTCCAGGACGCCCGGCGCATCGCCGAGAACGCCGAGGACGCCGAGACCGGCGTCGTCGTGGGGGCGGGCCTGCTGGGAATCGACCTCGCGGCCGTCTGTGCCGCACAGGAGGTCGACGCCAAGTACATCATGCGCGGTAATCGCTGGTGGCGCTATGGACTCAGCCTCGACGGGGCGGAGATCATCCACGACGCCCTCGAAGAGAAGGGCGTCGAGACGGTCTTCGAGAGCGGCGTCGACCGCTTCGAGACGGACGACGACGGCCACGTCGTCTCGACCGTGGACGCCAACGGCGAGACCTACGACAGCGAGTTCGTCGGCGTCGCCATCGGCCTGAACTTCAACACGGAGTTCCTCCAGGGTGCGGACCTGAAGATGGACAACGGCATCGTCGTTGACCAGTACTTGCAGACGAGCACCGAGGACATCTACGCGGCGGGCGACATCACGCGCTACTACGACGTCATCCTCGACGAGTACGCCCAGAACGGTTCGTGGGGGAGCGCCAAAGAGCAGGGCGTCGTCGCCGCCCAGAACATGGTCGCCGACGACGAGACGAAGGAGTTCCGCTGGGTGTCGTCGTACTCTATCACGCACTTCGACTTCCCGTTCCTCAGCTTCGGTTTCCCGACGTTAGGCGACGACGAGTGCGAGCGCAAGTACAGCGACACGGAGTGGCGTCGGCTCGCGTTCAAGGACGGCAAACTCGTCGGCGGCGTCCTCATCGGCGACATCGCTCCCCAGGGTAACTACAAGGACCTCATCCGGCGGGAAGCCGAGGTTTCGGACCAGAAGGACGTCCTTCTGGAGAAGGAGTTCGACCCCGACAAACTCGCTCTCCCCCAGGAACAGTAGTCGACCCTTCTCGGTGGTCCGTTCTCGGTCGGCGGACCGGTCCCGCAACTCTGTCACGAAAGCAAATTCTAAGTTCTTCCATGCTACACGATACCAAAGACCAGTACGGTCTGTGGTGTCCTTGCAACCGAAAATAACGCTCGAACCTGCTCAGACGATTCCGGACGGCGCGACTGTCCGAGACTACGACGAACTAGGGTGGTGTGCGCAACGACAGTTCGCCACAGTCGTCGACGGCGGTGAACGCCACGTCGACGACGAGACAGCGCTCCAGTTCACCGACGGCGAGTTCGTCAACTACACCGACTACTATCGTGTAGTCGTTACCTGACGGCGCTTCGTCTTCTGACGGTCTTCCTCCTGCCCTCGCACAGTTTTACCACAAGGTTTAAGATGTATAATGGTCTTTGGTAACATACATCAATGGCCACGAACACCACGAGTAGCGAGGCACCGACCGCGGCCGGAAAACGCCGGGCCGTCGCGGTCAGCCGAATCGACACGGTGCCGCCGGACGCCCGCGTGCGTCACTTCGACGAACTCGACGAGCGCACCCAGCAGGTGCTCGCCGACCTCGACGGCGAGGAGGCGCTCGTTCCCGTCGCCGAGTCGGTTGCCGACGAGATCGGCGACGGCGTCGTCGTGTTCACGGAGTACTACCGCGTCGACGTTCGATAGCCCCCCGCCCGATCAGCCGCCGTCCCGGCCGACGCCATCCGGCCCCCTTCGCTCGTCACCCAGACCGAAGCCGTTTTCTCCGACAGGAAAGGAGATACCAGTATGAACGGCAGCGGCGAGATGACGCTGGCCTTCGAACTGGAGGCGCTGAAAGCGCTGGCGAATCCCGGCGAAGTCTTCGACGACGCCCGGCGCTGGAGTCGCTACGTCGGCGTTATCTCGGACAAGCCGACCTACGTCGTGACGAACTTCACGCGGAAGAACCGCATCCGCCAGGACTTCTTCTCCGGACCGAAAGGCCGCGCCGAGAGTCTGGCGAGCGTCAGAGAGCAGTTCGACACCGACCGGCACGTCTTCGTCGGAACCGCCGACGAAGACCGCGACCTCGCCGACGAGGAGGACTGGGAGTACCTCCCCGTCGAGCAGGCCGCCGAGGCCGCCGAGTGGACCCTCGCCGCGGAGGTCGAGGACGACGACCGCGCGGTCGAAGAGGACCAGCGCGACGACTGGCCGTAGCCGTCGCGTTCGCTGGAACGCAAACACTGATGTCGGTCGCCCGACCCGTTCCGGTAGTGAGCCGAACCAAGGACGAACTCGCGGGGATCGTGGACCTGTTCGGGGCGCTGACGCGGGCGGAACTCGCCCGGGCGCTCGCCGAACTCGCGTTCAAGCAGGGCAAGGAGGTCGACGAGTCGGCGTTCGAGTCGGTCATCGCGGACGCGGTCGACGACTACTACCTCGTCGAGGGGAACTACGACGGCGAGTCGGTGCTCGCGTCCGGTCCGGTGGCGTTCCCGGCCGTTCCGGAGAACGGCGAGGACCTGCCGCACATCATGGACGTCCCCGACCGCGGCGTCGACCGGACGGCGCTCGCCGAGTGCACGCGAACCCGACTGCGCGAAGAGGCCGAGACGGTCGCCGAGACGGGCGACGAGGAGCGCGCCGGCTACCTGCTGGACGTGAGCTACGACCTCGAAGCCTGGGGGCCGGTCGAGACCGACGAGGTGCGCGAGCGACTGGACCCGGTCCTCGACTGAAGCGGGCGAGTTAAGAACGCGCGAGGCAACTGCCGTGTATGGACCTGGGTCGCGTGACCGACAGCGTTCCGCGGCCGGTCACGGACGAGGACCGCGACGCGGCGGTGCTCGTTCCGGTGGTCGTCCGCGAGGGCGAACTCGGTCTCCTCTTCACGAAGCGGGCCGACCATCTGGGCGAACACCCCGGCCAGATGAGCTTCCCCGGAGGCGGCAGGGAGCCGGGGGACGCCACCCTCTGGGAGACGGCGCTCCGCGAGGCCCGCGAGGAGATCGGTCTCCGCCCGGAGGAGGTCGAGGGCGTCGGCCGACTGGACGACATCCGGACCGTCACGAACTACGCCGTCACGCCGTTCGTCGCCAAGATTCCCGACAGACGGTACGACCCCGACGAGCGCGAGGTCGCCGAGATAGCCGTCCTCCCCGTCTCCGCGTTCCTCGACGCCGCCAACTACGAGACCGAGCACCGCGACCACCCGAACTACGGCGAGATAGTCATCCACTTCTTCCACGTCGACGGCTACACCGTCTGGGGCGCGACGGGCCGCATCGTCGTGCAGTTGCTGGAGCTGACGACCGACTGGCGCGCCCCCGAGCGCATCGACCGCTTCGTCGACACCGACCCCGACCTCGACGACTGACTGCGTCCGGGGTCGCTCCTCCCGGTTCGCGCCGCTAGCGTTCGCGTCTCGCGCGTTCCGTCGCGGCTTCCGAAATCGCAGACGCTATGACGCTCTCGGCGAAAGGTCACGGTAATGACCGAAACGGCGACAGAGGTCTCCCGGCGCGAGGCGTGGCTGATGGCGGCCCGGCCGCACACGCTCCCCGCGGCCGCGGCCCCCGTCGTCGTCGGCGCCGGCCTGGCGGTCCACGAGGGGGTGTTCGCGCCCCTGCCGGCGCTGGCCGCGTTCCTCGGGGCGGCGCTCATCCAGATCGGAACGAACTTCGCCAACGACTACTACGACGCGGTGAAGGGCGTCGACACCGACGAACGCGAGGGGTTCACCCGCGTCACCCAGTCCGGCCTCATCCCCGCGAACGAGGTCAGGCGGGCGATGTACGCGACGTTCGCCGCCGCCGTCGTCGTCGGCGTCTACCTCGTCGCCGTCGGTGGCCTCCCCATCCTCGTCGTTGGCCTCGCCAGCGTGGCGTCGGGCGTCGCGTACGCCGGCGGTCCCTACCCCCTCGGCTCGCACGGCCTCGGCGACCTCTTCGTGTTCGTCTTCTTCGGCGTCGTCGCGGTGATGGGCACCTTCTACGTGCAGGCCGCCTCGTTCGTCGCCGGCGTCCCAATCGGGATTCCCGACGGCACCGTCACCTGGACAGCGTTCCTCGCGTCGCTCCCCGTCGCGGCCGTCTCGACGAACATCCTCGTCGTCAACAACGTCCGGGACATCGAGACGGACCGCGAGGCGGGCAAGAAGACGCTCGCGGTCCTCATCGGCCGGCAGGCCAGCCGCGCCGAGTTCGTGGCCCTGCTCGCGCTGTCGTACCTCGTTCCGGTCTTCCTCTGGACGACCGACGCGTTCGGCCCGGCCGTCCTCCTGCCGCTCGTCACGCTCCCCTACGCCGCGCTCGTCTCGCGGACGGTGCTGACCGAGGCGTCCGGCGACGCGCTCAACCCGGCGCTGGAGCGGACCGGCAAACTGCTGGCGACCCACTCCGCCCTGTTCGCGCTCGGGATGGTAGCATGAACGTCGAGACCCGCGAGTTCTCGCTTCCGCTCGAATCGCCGCTGGCCACCGCCCGCGGCTCCGTCGAGCGCCGGGACGGGTTCCTCCTGCGCGTCGAGGACGACGGCGACGTGGGTCTCGGCGAGGCGACGCCGCTGCCGGGCTGGACCGAGACGCTGGCGGAGTGTCGGGACGCGCTCGACGAACTCGACGGCGAGGAGGCGCTCGACGAACTCGAACTCGACGACCGCCCGGCCGCCCGTCACGGCGTCGCGCTCGCGCTCGCGGACCTGCGAGCAAGCCGCGAGGGACGCCCGCTCTACCGGTGGCTCGCCGGTTCCGACGCGCCCGAACGCGTCGAATCGGTGCCCGTCAACGCCACGGTCGGGGACGCCCCGCAGGGCGAGACGGTCACGGCCGCGACGGACGCGGCGGACGCGGGGTTCGAGGCGCTGAAGGTGAAGGTCGGCGCGCGCCCAGTCGCCGAGGACTGCGACCGCCTGCGGGCGGTCCAGGACGCGGTCGGCCCTGACGTGGAACTGCGCGCCGACGCCAACGGCGCGTGGTCGCGCGAGCAGGCCCGGCGAGCGTTCGAGGAACTCGACGCCGTCGGCGTCGCCTACGTCGAGCAACCGCTCCCGGCCGGGGACCTCGCCGGCCTCGCGGACCTCCGGGACGACTTCGCCGTCGGCGTCGCGGCCGACGAGTCGCTGGCCGGTCGCGCGGCGAGCGAGGTGCTCGACGCGGGTGCCGCGGACGCACTGGTCTGCAAGCCGATGGCGCTCGGCGGGCCGGACCGCGCCGTCGAGGTCGCCCGGCGGGCCCGCGAGCGCGGCGTCGCGGCTATCGTCACGACCACCGTGGACGCCGTCGTCGCGCGGACCGCGGCCATCCACGTCGCGGCCGCGCTCCCCGACCCACCGGCCTGCGGGCTGGCGACCGGGGCGCTGCTTGCGCGCGACCTGGGGCCGGACCGCGCCCGAGTCGTCGACGGCGCGATAGGCGTCCCGCAGGCCGCCGGCGTCGGCGTCGCCGACACGTGGGGGGCGCGATGAACGACTGGCTGGCCGACCGGGCGGCGGTCTCGCCGGACGCGACTGCGCTCGTGGAGGCGGCGGACGGGACGGAGTGGACCTACGCCGACCTCGACGCGGCGGTCGAGGAGACCGCCGCGCAACTCGCCGCGCTCGGTCTCCGCCCCGGCGACCACCTCGGCGCGCTGATGGAGACGCGGCCGGCCGCGGTTCGCCTGGTTCACGCCGCGATGCGACTCGGCTGCGTGCTCGTCCCGCTCAACGTCCGGCTCGCCCGACCGGAGCTCCGGAGACAGGTCGGTGTCGCGGACCTCGCGGCGCTCGTCTCGGAGGCGGCGACGGACGCCGACGCGCGGGCGGTCGCCGGCGAGGTACCGGTCGTCTCGGTGGACGGCGACGCGGCGAGCCCCGTGCTCGGAGCGCGCGAACCGGCGGCGTTCGAGCCGGCGACGTGGGAGCGGTCGGACCGACAGGTGATTCTCTTCACGTCGGGCACGACCGGCGACCCGAAGGCGGTGGCGCTCACGACGGGGAACCTGCTGGCGAGCGCCACCGCCTCGGCCGTTCGCCTCGGCGTGCTCCCGGACGACCGCTGGCACTGCTGCCTCTCGACGTACCACATGGGCGGGCTCGCGCCGGTCCTGCGCTCGACGCTGTACGGCACCGCTGTCGTCCTCCAGGAGGGGTTCGACCCCGACGCGACCCTGGCGGCGCTGCGGGAGTGCGACGCGACCGGCGTCTCGCTCGTCCCGACGATGCTCCGGCGACTGCTCGACCGGGGCGACCTCCCCGACTCGCTCCGGTTCGTCCTCCTCGGCGGTGCGCCGGCCCGCAACGACCTCATCGCGGAGTGTGCGCGCCGGGACGTCCCGGTCTGCCCGACGTACGGCATGACCGAGACGGCCTCCCAGGTGGCCACCGCGCGCCCCGGCGAGGCGTTCGACCACGTCGGAACGGTCGGACGACCGCTGCTGTGGACCGACGTGACGGTCGTCGACGGGGACGGCGACCCCCTGCCGACCGGCGAGGCCGGCGAACTCGTCGTCTCGGGGCCGACGGTGATGGCGGGCTACTACGGGAACCCCGACGCGACCGCAGCGGCGTTCGGCGAGCACGGCCTCCGCACCGGCGACGTCGGCTACCGCGACGAGGCGGGCCGGGTCTGGGTGCTGAACCGTCGCTCGGACCGCATCGTCACCGGCGGCGAGAACGTCGACCCCGGCGAGGTGGTCGACGTGCTGCGCGACCACCCGCGCGTCCGGGAGGCCGCCGTGGTCGGCGTCGCGGACGAGGAGTGGGGCGAGCGCGTCGCGGCGCTCGTCGTCCCCCGCGGAGACGGCGGCGACCTCTCGCTCGCCGACCTCCGCGAGCACTGCGAGGGCCGGCTCGCGGGCTACAAACACCCGCGGCTGCTGGCGACCGTCGGCGAACTCCCCCGGACCGCCTCCGGGACGGTCGACCGCGAGGCGGTTCGCGAGCGCCTGCGCCGGGAGCGCTGAGCTCAGGACTGCTCGTTGACCTGCAACTGGACCGACCGCTGGAGCCCGAACCCGTCGTCGGCAGTGACCTCCACGCGATTGCGGAACTGGACGGTCGACTGCTCGACGCCGGCGAGCTGGCCGCGTATCTCGCCCGCCGGGTTCCCCTCGGTGTGGACCTGGACGAACGCGTTGCCGTCCTCGATGGCGGCGACGAGCTCCGACAGCGGAGCGCCCTCCAGCGGCCCGACGAGGTCGCCCGACCGGAACTGGCCCGTGACGAGCACGCCGTCCAACCGCCCGGGAATCCGCTGTGGCTCGCGCGCCATCGGCCCGGGGTAGAGCCAGGTGACGACCGGCCCTTCGTCGCCCTCGCCGCCCCGGTGGATGTGTGCCTGCGTCACGTTCTCGATGCCGGTGACTATCAGGACGTACTGCATCCGGCCGTCGCTGCCGTCGCCATCCCGGACGAACAGCGCCGCACCCTCCGCCTCGGTCCGGACCTGGTTCGCCACCGCGCCGCCGCTCATCCGTCCCGCACTGTACGCCGCCCGGCCGTCTTGGGCCTGCACGCTCGCGGCCGTGGCCAGTCCGCCCGCCGCCGCTGCCCCCGCTCGGAGAAAGTTGCGTCTATTTGTCATTCTCTGTCCCTCGTCCGAAGTCGACGGGCGCGGGCATAAGCGTCACGGGCCGGTAGGGACGTCCCTCGGACCGGCGCCGGGTCGACACGCTCGGGACCTCCGCGCCCGTCCGAGTCGCCGGGTTCCTGCCCGACGACGGACCGTCCGGGTCGCCCGACGAGCGCGGCGTCAGCCGAGTTCGCGCTCGCAGAACGACAGCGTCCAGCCGTCGCGGTTCGAAAGCCGGACCCCGTCTCTGTTCCACGTCGCCACGTCGTCGCTCGTCAGCGGCCGGGCGACGAAGTTGTCCGGGGTCGTCACCGCCGACAGCGGTGCGCGCGTATCGGGCAGGAAGCCGTGGGCGAGCAGGACGCGGTCCGGAAGTCGGGGACCGGCGGCGGCCACGAGCGCGGCGTCGGCGCTGTCGGCGACGAGTTCGCCGAGCAGCGCCGAGAGGGCGTCCGGGCGCTCGCCGGTCGGCGGGAGCGCCTCGGAGACGTGGACGACCGGCGGGGTGGCGTCGCGCTCGCGCCCGGCGACGACGGCGGCGACGGGCCGGCCGTCGCGGCGCGCGACGTAGGTCGCGTACTCGAACCGGGGGTGAGCGAACCGCCAGCGGTAGAACCGTTCGTCGCGGGCGGCGTGGGCCGCCGCCGGAGCGTGCTCGCCGGCCAGCGAGGCGAGCGTCGCGGCCGGGACGCCGGGACGGCGCTCTATCCTCACGTCGTCGGCTCCGGGTGCGGTCGCGTCGCGGACCGCGAGGTAGGGCCGGACCGCCGGTCCCGCGAGGCGGGCCAGCCACCCGGGGCGGTCGCCGTCGCCAGTCATCGCCGCCGGGTCTTGCACGCGGTAGTAGATTGGCAGGCGGTCGACGACGCCGCCGGACAGCGAGAGCCGGGAGTCGAGGTTCCGGAGCGCGCTCACGACGCGGTCGTTCGGGAACCCGATGGACGCCGCGGGTTCGCGGTCGGCGTAGTGGTCGTAGAGGTGTTCGACCATCCGCGTGAAGAGTCCGCGTCGGCGGTGGTCCGCGTGGACCATCGCCCCCTCCTGGACGAGCGCGAGCAGCGAGTCGTCGCCGACGCGAAGGGGGAGGGGAAAGCTCGGACGCGCGCCGACCACCTCGCCGTCGTACTCGGTGACGCAGATCGGCACCTCGTCGAGGTAGGGGTTGTCGCGGAACTTCCAGTCGAACCACGCGCCCGGTTCCTTGCCGAGCACGTCGTCCCACAGCGCCAGTAGGTCCTCGCGGTCGCGGGGTTCGTACAGTCGGACGTCGTACGTCTCGTCGGTCGTCTGGACGCTCTGGGCCACGCTCACCACCCCGACGTTCGCCCCGCGTTGACCCGGTCCGCGGGCGGTTCGGTCGGCGGCGTCGGTCGTCGGTTTCGTTGGCCTGTCGGCATATCTCTACCGGCACGGCTGCCGGAACCAAAAACGCCGGCCACCGTTCGGCCGGGTAGGTCGGCCCTGACGGCCGGGGCGACCGTCGCCGTGACGCGAGTCGGTGCGACAAGCGAGGCCTGGCCGACCGGCTGCTCCGTCCTGTCGGCGGTAGCCCCCGCTTTCGCGCTGCCGACAGAGAACGTCACGCGGTCGATACGCGGGAGTATACCACACAGTGACCTCGGAGGGAGGGCAGAAGCTACTTACGGGGCGAGGGTGAGATAGGCAAGTAATGAGCGGTGGTTCCGTAGAGGTGAGTGTCGTTCTCCCCGCTTACAACGAGGAGGCGACCATCGAAAACACTGTCGAGACGACCCTCGACACGCTGGAATCGTTTCTGCCCTCCAACAGCTTCGAGGTCATCGTCGCGGAGGACGGCTGTGACGACCGGACGCCGGACATCGCCGACCGGATGGCGGCCGAAGATCCCCGCGTCCGTCACTTCCACAGCGACGAGCGACTCGGCCGCGGCGGTGCCCTGAACCGTGCGTTCGAGGCCGCGAACGGCGAGACGCTGGTCTACTTCGACACCGACCTCGCGACGGACATGAGGCACCTCGAAGAGCTCGTCGAGAGCGTTCGCTCGGGGGAGTACGACGTCGCGACCGGTTCGCGGTGGATGCCCGGCGACGAGGCCGACCGGCCCGCGAAGCGGGACTTCGCCAGTCGCGGATTCAACGGACTGACGCGACTGTTCCTCGGGTCGGGACTCCGCGACCACCAGTGCGGGTTCAAGGCGTTCGACCGCACCGCCCTGTTCGACCTGCTGGAGAACGTGGAGGACGAACACTGGTTCTGGGACACGGAGGTCCTGGTGCGCGCCCAGCGCCGCGGCTACCGGGTCAAGGAGTTCGCCGTCGACTGGACGCCGAAGGGCGATACGAAGGTCGACCTCGTTCGCGACGTGTTCGGCATGGGGGGCCAGATACTCCGGTGCTGGTGGGAGTTCGCCGTCCAGCCCCGCATCACCCGTCGCGTCTCCATGGCGTTCGGCGTCCTGCTGACGGTCATGGCCGTGTTCCTGATGGGGAAGTACCTCCCGCTGGAGCGCGTCCTGACGGAGATGAGCAACGCCAACCCAGTGCTCGTCGGAATCGCAGCTATCGTCTACGTCATCTCGTGGCCGCTGCGCGGCGCGCGATACCGCGACATCCTCGAAGAACTCGGCTACACCGAGACCACCGGCTTCCTGACGGGAGCCATCTTCATCAGCCAGACCGGCAACCTCGTGTTCCCGGCTCGCGCCGGTGACGCGGTTCGCGCCTACGTCGTCAAGGCCCGGCGCGCCATCCCCTACCCGACCGGCTTCGCGTCGCTGGCGGTCGAGCGCGTGTTCGACCTGCTGACGATAACCGTCATGGCCGGCACGGTACTGCTCGGGCTCACCGTCACGGGCCAGGCTACCGAACTCGTCCAGGCCGTCATCGGCGCGAAGGAGGGGCAGGCGGCGAAGGTCGCGGTCGGCGTCGCGGCCGGCGTCGGCGTCGCGGCCATCGCCGCGGTCGTCGCCATCGTCGTCAGCGCACGCTCCGACCGGAACCTCGTCCGGGGCGCGATGCAGTGGGTCAGTTCCGACTCCTACGCGGACCACGTGGCGAGCATCGTCGAGCGGTTCACGGCCGACGTGCAGACGGTCGCGGGCGACCGCGACGCGTTCCTCCGCGTCGGCGCGAGCAGCCTCGCCATCTGGTCGCTGGACGTGGTGACGGCGCTGCTCGTCCTCGTCGCGTTCGAGGGCGTCGCGCTCGATCCCGTGACGCTGGTCACTATCGGCTTCTTCGCGGTCAGCGTCGGGAACCTCGCGAAGGTGCTGCCGCTGTCTCCCGGCGGCGTCGGCCTCTACGAGGCGGCGTTCACCGTCTTCGTCTGGGGTCTCACGCCGCTGAGCTGGGAGATCGCGCTCGGCGCGGCCATCCTCGACCACGCCGTGAAGAACGTCGTCACGCTGGTCGGCGGCGTCGGGTCGATGTTCTCGCTCAACGTCTCGCTCACCACCGCGGTCGAGGAGGGCAGCGAGATGTCGGTCGACTCCGACCCGACGTCGCTCGACGACTAGTAGTGGTCGGTGACGAAGGGGCCGAGCGCCCCCGCCACCGCTCCCGCGAGCGCTTCTTCGCGGTCGACGATGCCGTCCGTCAGCGCGCCGGCCGCGCCCTGGTTTCGCGCCACGTTCGACTCGCCGAGCACGTCGTCCATCACCGGCCCGAGTTCCTCGCCGGCCCGGACGCGTTCGGCGACCGCGTCGGGGAGTCGCAGGCGGACGCCGCCGCCCCGTCCGACGCGGTCGCCGTCCGTGACCGCGGCCCACATGACGAGGTACAGCCCCTCGATTCCGGGGACTTCGGCGACGCCACCTTCCAGACCGACGCCGAGGTCGTACCCGGCCTCGAAGGCGCGTCGCGCGCGGTTCTCCGCACCCGCGACCGTCTCGCGCTCGCCGAACGGCTGCTCGGCGACGCCCGACTCGACGGCGACGGACTCCACCGTCGCGTCGAACCGGTCGCCGAGCGCCGCCTCGGTCGCGGCGACTTTCACTGGATTCCGACTACCGACGCCAACTCGCATGGTCGCGGTGACTCGCGGGACGAACTTGGTGATTTCCACTCCGTCCCGGAGACAGCTTTACACTCCCATCCGTCGTGTGGGTAATCATGTTCAAAGCACAGCTCACGGACGGCGAGCAGATAGAGTGCGAGGACTACGAGGTCGGCGACAACGGCATCACGCTGTTCGATGCGGACAACAGCTTCCTCGCGTTCGTCCCGTATGCACACCTGCTGTACGTCGGCCGGGTGGACGAGAACGGCAGGACCCTCTGGTAGCTTCGGCGGCGACCCCTCGGGGGGAAGCGACGCAGAGGCGACGGCGTCGGCGGACGGCGCAGTCCGTCTCATCCCGCCGTCCGGCGGTCGGATTTTTAATGTATGAGTGCGAATAGCAATGGTATGCCCGGCATCAAGTACGAAGACTTCCTCGACCTGGACTACGACCCCGCCGACTCGGAACTCGTCTGCTGGTTCCACGTCGAACCGGCCGCGGACATGGACATGGAGTCGGCGGCGAGTCGCGTCGCCTCCGAGTCGTCGAACGGGACGTGGGCGGAACTGCAGGTCGAAGGCTCCGTCACCGACCTCAGCGCGACCGCGTTCGAGATAGACGGGAACACCGTCGGCGTCGCGTACCCCGACGAACTGTTCGAGGACGGCAACATGGCCCAGGTGCTCTCCTGCATCGCGGGCAACATCCTGGGCATGAAGGCGGTCGAGCGCATCCGGCTGAACGACTGTGAGTGGCCCGAGAAGCTCGCCACCTCCTTCCCCGGACCGCAGTTCGGCACCGACGTTCGCAACGAGATATTCGACGCGGGCGACCGACCTATCACCGCGACGGTGCCGAAACCGAAGGTGGGCCTCTCGACCGACCAGCACGCCCAGATCGGCTACGAGGCCTGGACCGGCGGCATCGACCTGCTGAAGGACGACGAGAACCTCACCGACCAGACGTTCAACCCCTTCGAGGACCGCCTCGCCGAGAGCCTCGCCCGGCGCGACCAGGCCGAGGAGGAGACGGGCGAACCGAAGAGCTACCTCGTCAACATCACGGCCGACGCGAACACGATGCTCGACCGCGCCGACGCCGTCGCCGAGCAGGGCTGCGAGTACGTCATGGTCGACGTGGTCACGACGGGCTGGGCCGCGGTCCAGACGGTGCGGGAGCGCTGTGAGGAGCTCGGCCTGGCCATCCACGCCCACCGCGCGATGCACGCCGCCTTCGACCGCGTGCCGAACCACGGCGTCTCGATGCGCACCATCGCGCAGGTCGCCCGGCTCTGTGGTGTCGACCACATCCACACCGGCACCGCGGACCTCGGCAAACTCGAGAACGAGGACACGGTCGGCATCAACGAGTGGCTCTACTCGGACCTCTACGGCATGAACGACGTGCTGCCGATGGCCTCCGGCGGTCTGCACCCCGGCCTCGTCCCGGAGCTGATGGACCGCTGTGGCAACAACATCGGCATCCAGGCCGGCGGCGGCGTCCACGGCCACCCCGACGGCACCCACGCCGGCGCGAAGGCGCTCCGGCAGGCCATCGACGCGACGATGGAGGGCGTCCCCCTCACCGAGTACGCCGACGACAACCCCGAACTCGCCACGGCGCTGGACAAGTGGGGCACCGACACGCCGCGATAGACCGCGCGTCACGACGGACGCGGCGTCTCACACGCGCTCGACCAGCGCCTCGTCGCGACCTCGGACCCTGACGGTCTCGACCCGACGCTCCCGGGACAGCGCGTCGTCCAGTTTGCCCTCCTTCTCGGCGTACAGCGTGAACAGTTCGTCGCCCCGTTGGACGTCCCGGCCGACGCGCCGGTGCAGGACGAGTCCCGCGCCCGCGTCTTTCGGCGCTCCGGCACGTCTGGCGAGGTCGCTGACGAGTCGGTTGTCGACGTGCGTCACGATGCCGTCGCGCCCGGCGCGGACGACCGCCCGATGCTCGCCCGGTCCGAGGTCCTCTCGGGTCACGTCCGGGTCCCCGTTCTGTGCGGCGACTATCTCGCGGAACTTCGCCAGTGCCTGCCCCGAGTCGAGAATCTCGGTGGCTCGCTCCTCGCAGCCGCAGCCGTCGAGGAGGATGTCCGCGAGTCGGAGGCTCTTCAGCCGCAGTTCCTCGGGGCCGTCGCCGTTCAGGACGGCGAGCACGTCCCGGGCCTCGAGAACGGGGCCGATACCGCGACCGATGGGCTGGGAGCCCTGGGTGATGGCACACTCGACGTGCATCCCGGCGTCCTCGCCGACGTGCTGGAAGTCCTCGGCGAGCTCCCGGGCGTCGTCGAGTCCGTCGACCTTCGACCCCTCGCCGTACGGCACGTCGATGAGGACGTGCGTCGATCCGGCGCTGCGCTTTTTCGAGAGGACGGACGCGACGACCTGCCCCGGCGGGTCGATGGACAGCGGCGTCAGCGCCCGGATTATCTTGTCGTCGACCGGCGAGAGGTTGACGGAGCCGCCCCAGACCATACAGCCGTTCGTCTCCGCGACGATGGTCTCGATCTCCGACAGCGAGAAGGAGACGTCACAGAACACCTCCATCGTGTCGGCGGTGCCGGCGGGCGAGGTGACCGCCCGGGAGGAGGTCTTGGGAATCTTGACGCCAGCCGCGGCGACGATGGGGACGACGACGGGCGTCACGCGGTTGCCCGCGACGCCCCCGATGGAGTGTTTGTCGGCGACGACCGACTCGCCCCAGTCGATGGTCTCCCCCACGTCGGTCATCGCCTCGGTGAGGTACATCGTCTCCGACAGCGACATGCCGTTCGCGTAGACGGCGGAGACGTACGCGCCGAGTTCGACGTCGCTCAGGCGGTCCTGGTTGATGTCCGCGACGATGGTGCGTAGTTCGTCGGCTTCCAGCTCCACGTCGTCGAGTTTCTTGTGGAGCACCCGTACGGAGTCGGGTTTCGGTGCCAGCGTCACGTCGACCGTCCCGTCGACGTGTGCGAGCCGCTCGGTCACACCCAGCGTCTCCTCCGGGACGAGTTCCTCGGTCACCTCCACGATGCCGATGACGGTCCGACCGTCGTACTCTATCTGGACGCGGTCGAGCGGGTTGACGCCGAGTTCCTCGGCGTCGGCCGCGTTGAAGAGGACCTCCGGTCGCCGCGTGCCGATGTCGACCTCGACCGTATCGAACTTCATGCAGAAAGTTCGGCCAGCGAGATGATAAATGCGACCGTGTGCCCGACCGCGAAGCGTTCCGCGCGGCCGAGAACCGTCCGCACTCTCGTCGCCAACCGCGATTCGTCCGGCGACCGACGGGCTTATTAATGGCTGCTATAATCTTAATAACGATGCCGCAACTCTCTCGAATCGGGCTCGCAGGGGCGGGAGCGCTCGCCGTCTGTACCGCGCTGGCGGCGACGGCCGGCCTCTGGAAGGTGGTCACCATCGGCTGGGTCGCGTTCGCGGCGATGGCGGGAGCGGCCGTGCTCGGCGGGCGCAGGAGCGACGCGACCGACGTGGACCGTCTCGTCTGGGCGTTCGGCCTCGCCAGCGGCGCGATGATAACGAGCGCTGCCGTCTTCCTCGTCCCGGACGCCATCGGTCACCATCCCCGGTACGGCGGCTTCGGTATCGCGCTCGGCGTCCTCACCGGGTTCGGCGCGCACACCATCGGCCACCGGGCGACCCACATGGACTTCCCGATGGACCACGCCGCGGTCGAACTGACCGCCCACTCGCTCGCCGCCGGCGCCATCATCGGCCTCGTCTACGGTAACATGCCGGACCTGGGCCTCCTGCTCGGCCTCGCCATCGTCTCCCACAAGGGGCCGGCGGGGTACGTCGCGGCCCACCGTCTCGGGCGTTCCGGGAAACCCGTCTCGGTGCTCCTGCTGCCAGCTAGCGGCGTCGGCGTGGCCGCCGTCCTCTCCGCGCTGTTGGAACTCCCCACCAGCCCCGCCGTCAACGGTCTCGTCTTCGGGTTCGCCGCCGGCGTGTTCCTCCACGTCGCGATGGACTTCCTCCCGCGCTGCGAACTCGGCGGCGACGTTTACGAGGTCGCGAGCGTCGGCGAGGACGCCCACGCGCTGCTCGACCGCCTGCGCACCCACGCGGTCGCCAGCACCGGTCTCGGGGCCGTCGTCGTCTTCGTGGCCTGGCTCGTCGTCGCTCCCCGGTAGCGACTCACCGAACGACCGTCACCGTCACGGGCGAGCGCCGCGTCACCGTCTTCGCGGTCGACCCCATGAGAATGCGCGAGAGGCCGCTCTCCCCCGACGCTCCGATGACGAGCTGGTCGACGTCGTGGTCCTCGACGTACTGGAGTATCTCGTTCGCCGGCTTCCCCATCCTGACGACGCTCTCAAACTCTCCATCGAACTCCTCGGCCTTCTCGGCCTTCTCGCGCACCTCCTCGTGGAGTTCCTTCGCGTTGTCCCACTGCTTCTCGTACCACTCCTGGGAGTATCCCGGCATCCCGGACTTGCCGACCGGGGACTGGTAGCCCGGCGTGAGCGGGTCGACGTCGAAGGGGTCGACGACGGTGATGGCGGTGACGTCGACGTCCTCCATTCCGAACGCGTACTCCAGTGCCCGCCTGGACTGGTCCGAGCCGTCCATCGGGACGAGAACGTGTTCCCCCATACCATCGCACACGCCGGCCGCCGACATAAGCGGTCGTGGTCGCTCGCGGTTCAACAGATGGGTTCGCTCTCGCCGTAGACGGCCAGGACGACCGCGCTCGCGTAGGTGCCCGACTCGGCGTCGGTCTCGACTGTCCTCGTCTCCTCGTCCGCGAAGTCCCAGTCGCGCAACTCCCTGCCGGCGGCCAGCCCGGTCCGCACGCGCTCCTCGACTGTCTCGGCGTCGGTCTCGCCCGCGGCCTCGTAGAACAGGCCCGGTCCGTCGCCCGTCGTCCAGCCCAGACCGGCGGTGACGTGTCCCGGGCCGGCGCGGGTCGCGGCCGCCTCGACGACCGTGAGACGCTGGCCGGCGGGGCCGAGGTCCGGCGCGGTGCCGACCGACTCCACGGTCGCGTCGGCGGGGACGACCGAGGAGACGGGGACGAGATTGTAGTTGTGGACGCCCGCGTCCGCGAGCGCGGCGTCGTACGACGACATCTTCGTCGGCCCGGCGGCGGTCCCCCAGACGACCCGGATGGTGCTCATACCTGGCGGTTCGTGCGTTCGAGAAAGGGTCTGTCGGTTTCGGACGGTCGGACGCCGCGCATCCGAGAGGGCCGCCGGTCACCGGGGAGAGCGGAGTCGCGCCATTTACCTGCGTTCGACCCCGATTCGGACGTGATGAGCGACACCGCCGCGGCCCGGGAGTCGCCCGGGGAAGCGCCGCCCGACGAGTCGGGTCCCGAGGGGTCGACCAGTGGCGAGGACGGAGACGAGGGGTACTCCGGCCTGCTCGGAGCGTTCCGGTACGGGTTCGGCCGGTCGGAGTCGACGCTGTTCCGACTGTACGCGCTCTTTAGCTTCCTCCTCGGTGCCGCGCTGGCGCTGGTGTTCGCGCTCGGACTGCTGAGCTGGTTCCTCGCGACGGTCGGCCAGTCGGCGCTGGTCACCACCGCGAACGCGTTCCTCGGCGTCGTCGCGCTGTTCGTCCTCGGGCCGCTGTTCGCGCCCGTGCTGTTCGTCGCGCGTCGCCACCGTCGCGGCGAGAGCACGCCCGGCTACGACGCCGCGCACGCGCTGACCGGCGTCGCCTTCGTCGTCCTGCTGTACGCCGGCATCGCCATCTCCGTGCCGCCGCAGTTCCAGTCGGCCGACCCCGGCGCGGTCGGCGCCTTCCTCTACTCGCTCCCCCCGCTGTGGGGGCTCGCTCCCCCGGTCGTGGGCGCCGCGCTCGTCGTCGTCGTCCACCGCCTGCTCAGTTGACGGCCGACGAACGCAACCCCGAAGAAGCGTCGGCGTCTACGCTCGCCCATGACCGAGAAGACCAGCACGTTCCTCGTCACGCACGCCGAGGACGACTCGGCGGTGCTGAAAGACGTTCACGACGGGCAGGTCCACACCCTCTCGACGAATCCGGGCGTCGACGTCGACCAGGCTGTCGAGGCCACGGTCGCGCCCGAACCGCCGATGGAGGTGACGTGGGCGGTCGTGGAGATAGACGACCAGTGGTCGCTCGACGTCGAGGCGAGCGACGAACCGCCGACCGCCAGGGAGCGCGAACTGGCCGCCGACCAGGCGGTCGGCGACGTGGCCCGCGAAGAGCGGGCCGGCACCGGCGAGATTCACGTCCTCTCGGTGCCGCCGGAGGACACCGACGACGCCGCGGCCGACGTGCTCGACGACGAGGGAACGCTCTCGCGGGCGGCGCGCCTCGGCGTCGCCCGGGTGGAGGTGCGCTCTGCGGACGGCGTCGTGAGCGTCCGGTACATGCCCTGACGGCGGATACCGGCGGTCCTAGCCGTTGTCGCTCACGCCGAGCACTGCGCCGCAGTGGGGACACTCCCAGACGGTCGCCGCGCTGAACGTGTGGTCGGCGGCGACCTGGCTCTTCGTCAGTTCGGTCACGTCCTCTCCGCAGTCGGGACAGTGTGACATGAATGACACGTATCCCAATCGGGGCATAAGCCTTGTGCGGTCGTCTCGGGCCGGCGCTCTCGCCGGGTCGCGCGACGTGGCTGACGACCTCGTTTCCAGCGCGTCGCCGCGAACCCGGACGCTTTTTGCCGGCTTCGCCGGAACCCACTCGCATGGCAACGCAGCCACACCTGCTCGTTGAGGAGGGCGACCTGAACGACGTGGCGCTCATCCCGGGCGACCCGGGGCGCGTCGACCGCATCGCCGACCAGTGCGACGACTCGACGGTCGTCTCCCAGAACCGCGAGTACAAGGTAGTCAACGCGGAGTTCGAGGGGACGCCACTGACCATCTGCTCGACCGGTATCGGCTGTCCGTCCGCGGCCATCGCCGTCGAGGAGTTACACGCCGTCGGCGTCGAGACGGTGATTCGTGTCGGGACGACCGGCGCGCTCCAGTCGGACATCGACATCGGAGACATGGTCGTCGCCACGGGCGCGGCGAAAAACGAGGGGACGAGCGAGCGCTACGAGGCCGTCGAGTACCCCGCCGTACCGGACTACGACGTGCTCTCGTCGCTGGTCGACGCCGCGGAGGCGAATGGCGAAGACGTCCACGTCGGACCCATCGCCAGCGACGACGCCTTCTACGCCGAAACCGACGAGTACGTCGACGACTGGGAGGCGGCGAACATCCTCTGCGTGGAGATGGAGGCCGCGGCCGTCTTCTCCATCGCCCGCCGGAAGGGGATGGCCGCGGGCGCTATCTGCACCGTCGACGGCAACCTCGTCGAGGGGACCCAGAAGGGAACCGACACGGAGGACGAGGAACTCCCCGAGAAGGCGAAGGACAACGTCGAGCGCGCGATTCGCATCTCGCTCGACGCCGTGACGTCGCTGTAAGCCGGGGTCGCCCGACGGCCGCTCGCGACCGCTCCCGGCCGGTCAGTCAGGTTTTTGAGTGCCAGCGTGCTCGTGTTAGCCAGATGTCCGGAGTACTACGGGACCTCGTCGACGTCGTTCGCCCGTGGCTCCAGCGGGCCAGGCGAGTCGAACGGCGCGAGCTCCGGGAGTTCGCCGCGTGGCTCGAACACACGAGCAATCTCGTCCACATCTCCGTGCTCCTGTTCGTTCCGGTCCTCATCGCGGCGGTCACGGTCATCTCGAACACCGGGGACGTGTTCCCGTTCGTTCTCTTCCCGCCGCTCGCATCCGGGACGTTCACGCTGTTCGCGGACCCCGAGGGGAAGTACGCCTCGCCGACGAAGTTCGTCGCGGGGCTGACCGCCGGCGCGCTCTGTGGTACCGCGGCCATCTGGGTCGCCATGCACACGGCGCTACACGATCCGCTGGGAACCGACTCGCTGCGGGTCTCGCCGGTGGCGGCCGCGCTCACCATCTTCCTCACGGGCGTAGTGACGTGGGCGTTCGACTTCGAAGAGCCGTCGGCGTTCTCGACGGCCCTGCTGGCGCTCATCGCGCCGGTGTTCTCGAACTCCGGGACCGTCGGTGACTTCCTGCTGCAGTACGCCGGCTCCGTGTTCGTCGCCAGCAGCGTCGTCGCCGTGGCGTTCTCCTTCTGGCGGAGCGAGTTCTACGAGCAGCGCGAGCGCTACCTCTACCGGTCGACGCAGGGCGACGACCAGGTGCTCGTACCGATGCGAGGGGAGGACGCCGAGGCAGCGGCGATGTTCGGGGCGAAACTCGCTGCAGCCCACGACGCCGGCAAGGTCGTCCTCGTCGACGTCGTCGACGACCGCGCGATAGCGGAGGCCGCCGAGACGCTCTCGACCGAGGCGGCGACCGACACGACGCTCGTCGACCCGGAGACGTCGGAACTCGACCCCGAGGAGGACGTCGCCGAGGCGCAGGCGGCCGACGACGCCGCCGAACGGCTGGAGACCCAGGCCCACCGCATCCGCACCAAGCTGGGCGTTCGCTGCGAGGTGGTCGTCGCGGGCGACGGCTCGAACCCCGGCCAGACCGTCCTCCGGACCGCCCGCGAGATGAACTGCGACCTGATAGTCACCCCGTACGAGGAGTACCGGGGCGGGCTCTCGGGGTTCGTCCGGACCCTGTTCGGCGGTACCGTCAACGCCGTCGCGTACCGCCCCGCGCCGGACAGCGAGCCCCGGCGGCGGTGGCGGCGCGTGCTGGTGCCGGTTCGCCGGGCGGGCGACACGGCCCACGCGATGATAGACTTCGCGCGGCGGCTGGTCGGCCGCGGCGGGTCGGTCGGCGTCTGTACGTGCATCGACCGCGAGGGGGACCGCCGCTCCACCGAGTCGATGCTCGCTGACCTCGTCGAGGCGTTCGACGGCTCGTTCGAGACGCGGGTCGCCCGGAGCGACATTGAGGAGTTCCTGGCATCCAACGACGACCACTACGACCTGTTCATCATCGGCGCGAGCACCGACCGCAGCGCCGCCTCGCGGTTCGTCGCACCGCCGACGTTCCAGCGCATCGGCGACCTCGACTGCGACGTCGCCGTCGTCCATCGGCCGTGACCACGGCGTCGCGATGCTCGTCCCGCCCGTCCGACGCGACCCACCGACGACCCGCGAGGGCCGGGGTCACTCATCCGCTTCGACGTCGGTCGGACCGACCGTCGACTCGCTGCCCCGTCCGTCGAGCGCCGACTCGACGACGAGCCGACCGATGACCGCGGGGCTGACGACCACGTCGGCGCCCGCGCGCCGCAGTTTCTCCACGTTCTCCCGCTCCGCGGCGGCGGCGACGATGCGGATGTCGGGATTCAGATGACGGGCGGTCAGCACGGCCAGCGCGTCTTCCGCGTCGTCGCTCGTCGCCACGACGACGGCGCGCGCCCGCTCGACGCCGGCCCGCTGGAGCACCTCGTCGTCGCTCGGGTCCGCCGAGAGGACGTTCAGTTCGCGGTCGGACAGCTCCGCGACGGCCTCCTCGTTCTCGGTGACGACGAGGAACGACGTCCGGTCGGCCATGTCAGTGAGAATCGATTCGGTCAGCAGTCGTCCGTACCCCAGCACGAGGACGTGGTCCTCCAGGAGTTCGAGCTGTTTCGTCGTCATTCGTCCGAGAGCGCGTGCGAGGCGGGCTTCGATGGCGGGGCCGAGCAGCGTCCCGAGCGCCAGCGCGAAGCTCGCCGCACCGAGGACGACGATGGACATGCCGAAGAGCCTGGCGCTCTGGGTCATCGGCGTCGCGTCGCCGTAGCCGACGGTGCTCGCCGTGACGAGGGTGTAGTAGAGTGCGTCCATCGGCGTGACGATGCCCCGGAATTCGTCGCGGAGCGCGTACGTGCCGACGGTGCCGTACAGCTGTACGCCGACGAGCGCCGCCCCGGCGGCGAGCTGGGAGTCAGTCAGCGTCGTCGGGCGGTCGTATCGCCCGCCGTTCGCGAACACGACGGGGAACGCGACCAGCGAGAGCACGACGAGCAGCAGCGAGTGCGGACTGGCCTGGACGAGCCCCTGGAGCGCCGTCACAGGGAGCAACACGAGCGTGGCGTACCACGCGCTCCTGAGCCCGTGTCGCAGCGCGAACGCGGCGGTGAGGACGAGAAACCCGGTGAGAACGCCGGTGAACGCGGCCATCTGCTCAACGACGGGCGACGCGACCGACGGAACGACGCCCGGGAACGGCCGCAGCGGCGTCGGCGTGATGTTGACGATGCCGACGAGGATGGACAGCGCCGCCACCGCCGTCGTCAGTCCGACGGTGATCCGGCCGCCGTGGCGTTCGCGCCACTCGTTCACCTCCATACCTCGCGTTCTACTCCTCGCCCGGAGAACCTGTCGGTACGTGCCCCGTCTGCCGTACGCCGGCGAGTTCCGGCCGGGACGGTCCCGGCGAGAACGCTCGCCCGTTGCGGCCGACGGGATATTTAACACCCCCGTGTCTGTGCGGAGATATGAACGGGTCGCTACCGGTCGAACTGCTGCTCGGACTCTACCTCGGTGCGCTGACCGGCGTCGTCCCTGCGCTGGTCGCGTGGGGCCTCGGGTTCGTCTTCCGCTACGTGACCGGCGTCACGCTGCCGGGATTCGCCGTCGTCGTGCTCGGCGTCGCCATCGCGGGCGTCCAGGGCGGACTCCTCGGCCTCATCGACCCCAGCGTCGTCAACTCGCCGGCGGCCGTGGTCGCGCTCGTCGTCGTCATGATGGCCGTCCAGTACTCCCACGCGAAAGGCGACGCGATGGGAGCGACCTTCCCCCGCCGGGTCGACCTCCGGCGGTTGGCTCCGGGCCGCCTCTCGGCGGACGTCGTCGAGCGCGTCGGCGACTTCGGTCAGGTGCGGGTCCGGGTCGCCGGCGAGGTCGGCGACGTGTAGGGGCATCCGCCGCTGTCCGAGGACCTCCGGACCGCGATTCGGGAGGGGGAGTGGACGTTCCCCGCCGACCTCCCGCTCTCGGAACTGGAGACGCGGCTCGCGGACCGACTCCGCACCGACTACGACCTCGAAGACGTCGCCGTGAGCATCGACTCGCGGGGCCGCGCCTCGGTCGCCGCCGCGCCGCCGGCCGGTAGCCTCTCCCGCCGCGTACCGGCGGGCCAGCGCGCCGTCTCCGTCCCCGCGCTCGTCCCGACGGGGCTGGCGCGCGGCGACAAGGTCGTCCTCTCGCTACCCGACCGGGAACTCGCCGGCACGGTCGTCAGCGCCAGGAGCGACGGCGTCGCGCCGGCCGAGGACGACGGCGAGACCGGAACCGCACCGACGACCGACGACGGAACCGCCGCCGACGTTCCGGACGCGCCGGCGCGCACGCCGACGACGACCGGCGGCGAGGGTCGGGTGACCGTCGCCGTGCCGAGCACCGACGCGACAGCCGTTCTCGACTGCCGGGACGTCGGGGTCCGAGTTCGCTCCCGGGGGACGCGTCGCGAGTTCGAACTCCTGGGGCTGCTGCGGCGAGCGGGCAACCGCTTCCGGAAATTCGCCGTGCGCGCCGGCGGACCGCTGGACGGCACGACGCTGGGCGACGTCGGCGTCCGGGAACGCTACGACGTGGCCGTGCTGGCGGTCCGACGCTCCGGCGAGTGGACCGTCGCGCCGCGCGGTCCGACGGCGCTGTCGGCCGGCGACGAACTGTTCGCCGTGGGGCCACGCTCGGCGCTCGACCGGTTCGCGGAGGCGGTCGCGTGACCGAACCGCTCGCGACGAGGACGGTGCAGGCGATGGCACGGGTCGGGGGACTTGCACTCCTGTCCGCGGCGGTCGCGGCCGGCGCAGCCGCCCTCCACCGCTGGTACGCCCGCGAGCGCGTCCCGGACGGCGTCGCGGTCCTCGCCGGTCTCGGAGCGGTCGGCCTCGCGCTGAACACACGGTACGCGCTCGCCCAGTTCGTCGGCGGCGACACCGACCTGCTCGGGTTCACGAAGGCGCTCGTCACCGTCGTGGCGTTCGCCGTCGCGTCGCTCACCGCCGCCGTCGGCGCGCGCTTCGGCGACCGGTTCACGACCGACGTGGCCACCGTCACGGACGCGACCGCCCTCGACCGGGACGTGAGCCGCATCGTGAACGCGGTCGGCCGCGTCATCACCGTCAGGCTTCCGGAGACTATCGCGGACGTCGACGGCTACGACTCGACGCCACCGGAGACGAAGGCGTCGCTCGCCGGCAAGACGCTGACGTTCCCGCGCGGTCTGACGGTCGCCGAACTCCGGGCCCGCCTCGTCGCCAGGCTCCAGGACGATTACGGCGTCGGTCACGTCGACGTGGAACTCGCCGACGACGGAACCGTCGAGTATCTCGCGGTGGGCCGCCGCGTCGCCGGTCTGGGGCCGACGCTCGCGCCCGGAACCGCGGCGGTGGCCGTGCGCGCCGATCCGCCGTTCAGCGCCGGCCCGGGCGACGTGGTCGGCGTCTGGCGCGAGGGCGACGCCGGCCCGGAGCGTGTCGCCACCGCCGAGTTTCGGGCGGCGGCCGGCGACGTGGTGACGCTCGCTGTCGACGACGCCGACGCGGCGGCGCTCGACGACGCGACGTCCTACCGGCTGGTCACCCTGCCGGCCCGGGAACGCCCCGAACGGGAGTTCGCCGCGCAGTTGCGCGCCGCCGACGTGACGATGGCCGTCGTCACGCTCGCCCCGGACTCGCCCCTCGTCGGACTTCCCGTCGGCGGCCTCGACGTGACCGTCGTCGCGGTCGGGCCGACTGACGGCGGGATAGCGGCGCTCCCCTCCCGGGAGCGGGTGCTCGCGGCCGGCGACACTGTGTACGCGCTGGCCCGTCCCGACCTGCTCCGCCGGGTCGAGCAGGCGGCCGGCGGTAGCCGGAGCGACGAGGTCGTCGACCGCCGCCGGTCGCCCTCGTCGTGACCGCAGGCGACACGCCGACCGACACCCCGCCGGCACCGCGTCCCGCGACCGCCGTCGGAAGCGCACCGCGGTCGTCCGGCCGGGCCGAGCTAGCGCCGGGAATCGCGGTCGGACAGACCTAAGTGCGCCGCCTCCCAACGCTCTCGAATAGGAATGAAACGCACCGACCCAATCGAGGTGAACGCCTGATGGGGGCTCGACTCCGTCGGCTGTTCGCGGTCACGACGGCGCTGACCTTCGCGCTCATCCTGCTCGGTGTCTACACCGCCTCGGCCGGCGCGGGCTTGTCCTGTGGCGCCGACTGGCCGTTCTGTGCCGGGGGACTTCTCTGGGAGACGGTGCCGGGGTTCATCGAGTGGTTCCACCGTCTGGTGGCGATGATAACCGGATTCTTCATCCTCGGGACGACGTGGGGCGCGTGGAAGTACTACGACAGCACGCGCATCCGGGCGGCCGCGACGCTGGCGCTGGTCGTCCTCCCGGTCCAGATACTGCTCGGCGGCGGGACCGTGCTGTTCTACGGGGTCTGGGTCCAGGTCGCCCACCACGCCGCGGCGCTCGTCATCTTCGCCGCGCTGCTGGCGGCGACGCTGTGGGCGTACGAGGAACCGCGCGCGGAGACCGCCTCGGCGACCGAGACGGCCGACGGCTATCCCTCCGACGATTAGGGGACACGTCTCTCCGGCTCCTCGCCGTGATTTTCTCCCCCCGAGGAAAGTTTTAGCCCCCACCCCCGGGTAACTGATAGTAAAGTTATATACTGCCATCGACCATGTTGTTCGCGGGGGAACACGGAATGCACAGACGCAACTTTCTCAGGGGGAGCGCGGGAGCTATCGCCGGACTGACCGTCGCCGGGACGGTCGGCGCGCAGGACGACGGAGGCGTCGTCCGCATCGGTTCGGACATCCCGTACAAGCCGTTCGAGTACCGGACCCAGGGCGGCGACCTCACCGGGTTCGACGTGGACATGGCGGAAGCCATCTTCCAGGGAGAACTCGGCCGGCAGTACGAGTTCGTCCAGACCGGGTTCGACACCATCATCCCGAGTCTGAACAACGGCAACTTCCGAATCATCATGTCGGCGATGACGATAAACGAGGAGCGCGACCAGAAGGTGGACTTCTCGGACCCGTACTTCATCGCCTACCAGACCGTCGCGATACTGCAGGGGAGCGGCATCGAGTCGCTCCAGGACCTGCGGGGTCAGACGGTCGCGGTCCAGAAGGGGACGACGGGGGAGGCCGCTGCCCAGGAACTGAAACAGCAGTTCGACGGCGACCTCACGGTCGACAGCTACGACCAGATTCCGGGCGCGTTCAGCGCCCTGATAAACGGGCAGGCGGTCGCGGTCATCAACGACAACGCGGTCAACCTCCAGTACACCGAAGACAGGGACAACATCGTCATGCTGGAGGGCGAAGGGGAGGCCGCCAGGGAGTTCGAGAACGCGCCGCCGTACCTGACGCTCACGGTCGAGCGGTACGGCATCGCCTTCCGCGAAGACGACGACGAGTTCCGCCAGCAGGTCAACGAGGCGCTCGCCGCGGTCATCCAGAGCGGTCGCTACGCGGAGATATACACGGAGTACTTCCCCGGCGAACCGCCTCAGAGCATCGTGCAACGCGGTCAGGGGACCACGACCGCCGGAAACGCCACCGCGGAGACGACCACGACCACGGGTGGATAACACCCAATGGGCGAGACGTACACCGAGGACCCCGGCAGCGAAGTCTCGGTCGGCGAGGGGGTGGTGACCGACGAACGGGTCAGGTGGGCGGGCATCGCGGTGTCGCTTCTGTTCACCGCGGCGATACTCGCGTTCATCGCGCTCGTCCTGCTGGAGTACGTGGACTACGACCTGCTGTTCGCAGTGATTCCGCGGTTCGTCGAGGCGTTCGTTCGCGTCGTCAAGGTCGTCGTCATCTCCAGCGTCCTCGCGGTCACCGCGGGGGTGTTCGTCGGTCTCGGACGGGTGTCGCGTACGTCCATCACCCACGCGATAGCCACCGCGTACGTCCAGTTCTTCCGGGGGACGCCGCTCCTGTTCCAGCTCTTCATCATCTACCTCGGCATCCCGTCGCTGTGGCCGCCGGGGGAGTTCCCCGTCGGGAACTGGAGTTTCGCCACGGCCGTCATCGCGCTGACGCTGAACCACGCGGCCTACGTCGGCGAGGCCATCAAAGGCGGCATCAACGCCGTTCCGGAGGGGCAGATGGAGGCCGCACGGTCGCTGGGGATGGCGTACGTCGATTCGATGCGGGAGGTCGTCCTCCCGCAAGCGTGGCGCAACTCGCTGGCCGCCATCGGCAACGACCAGGTCATCCTCGTGAAAGACACCTCGCTGTTGACGGTCATCGCGTTTCCCGAGATACTCACGGTGTTCCGGGAGATCAACTCCAACCAGTTCGACCCGTGGACGCCGATAGTTCTCGTCGCGGTGACGTACCTCGCCATCACGCTTCCGCTCATGCGACTGGTCCAGTACCTCGAAACTCGCGCCGAGTGGGGGTCGGACGGCGAGGATGGGGAGGGGTCGAGAAACTGGTTCACCTGGGGTGACCACTAGATGAGCGACGCCGTGAGGACGACCGCGGAGCAGGTGACGGGCGAGCCGATGGTCGAGTTCGACGGCGTGGACAAGTACTTCGGGAGCGCCCACGTCCTGAAGGACGTCGACCTCGCGGTGGACCCCCAGGAGGTCGTCGTCGTCATCGGGCCGAGCGGGAGCGGCAAGTCCACGCTACTGCGGTGTGCGAACCGACTGGAGGAGATCCAGAGCGGCGAGGTCCGCATCGCGGGCCAGTCCATCACCGCACCCGGGGTGGACGTGAACCGCCTCCGCCAGAAGGTCGGGATGGTGTTCCAGCACTTCAACCTCTTCCCGCACAAGACCGCGCTGCAGAACGTCACGCTCGCACCGATTCGCGTTCGCGGACTCTCGCAGGCCGACGCCAGACAGCGCGGACGGGAGTTGCTGGAGGCGGTCGGACTGGGCGACCAGATGAACTCCTATCCCGCGGAGCTGTCGGGCGGCCAGCAACAGCGCGTCGCCATCGCGCGGGCGCTGGCGATGGACCCCGAGGTGATGCTGTTCGACGAGGTGACGTCGGCGCTGGACCCGGAACTCGTCGGCGAGGTCCTGGGGGTCATGCGGACGCTCGCCGAGGAGGGGATGACGATGCTCGTCGTCACGCACGAGATGGGTTTCGCCCGCGAAGTGGGCGACCGCGTCGTGTTGATGTCCGAGGGGCGCATCGTCGAGACCGGGCCGCCGTCGGACCTCTTCGACAGCCCGGAAACAGAACGCGCGAAGCAGTTCCTCTCCCGGGTCCGCTAACCGAGCCCCGCTTGCGATAGTTGTTCCTGACGTCTCTTCTGCTGTACGTTTTTCATTCTGAACTCTCTCTTCTGCAACCACCATAACTCATTTATCGCCGGGGTTGGCAAAGGGGGGTATGGCTCTCGAAGAGATAACTACGGGTCCGTGGTCGCTACTCCCGGCACTGCTCGCCATCAGTCTCGCGTGGTACACCCGGGACGCGATAATCGGTCTGTTCGTCGGCGTCGCCAGCGCCGGCGTCGTCTACGGCGCGTTCAGGCCGGAGACCGTCGGCGTCCCCCCGGACATGGGCGGCGGCGCGCTGGGACCGGCGCTCGGCGCGGTGTTCGGGGTGAAGCACGTTCCAGAACTCATCGCCACCGCGCCCCTCTTCTCCTCGACCTGGTACGTCAAGAACGTCCTCATGGCTATCTTCGCCATTGGCGGCATGATAGGGTTGATGATACGGGCGGGGGCGATACAGGGCGTTCTCGAAGCACTGACCGAGCGGGCTGACTCGGCGGCCGACGCCGAGAAGGCCGCGTTCCTCGCCGGCATCGCCGTCCACATCGACGACTACTTCAACTGCCTCGTGGTCGGCTCGATGATGCGCCCGCTGACCGACAAGTACGACGTCTCGCGGGCGAAACTGGCCTACTACGTCGACTCGGCCGGGTCGCCCGCCGCGCGACTCGCCTTCTACTCGACGTGGGGCGTCGCGCTCATCGGCTTCATCGGCAGCGGTATCGAACAGGCCGCGACGAGCGGAAGCCTCCCCGCCGACATGGGGAACTACGTCACCCAGACCGGTGACGGCCCGGCCGCCGCCACCGCCCAGATATGGCCGCTGTTCTTCAACAGCCTCGCGTTCGGCTTCTACTCGTGGACGGCGCTCGTCCTCGCCGGCCTCGTCGCCTGGCAGGTGTTCCCGAACATCTTCGGCATGAAGCACGAGGAGGAGCGGGCGCGCAACGGCGGCGGCGTCGTCGGCGAGAACGACGACCCCATGATATCCCGCGAGATGGACCAGTACGAGATGTCCGAGACGGCGGACCCCGACTGGCGCAACTTCGCCATCCCCATCGCCACCATGATACTGGTCGGCCTCGGCGCGATGTTCTGGCGCCCGAGCCCCGTCGTCTCCGCACCTCAGATGACGACGCTGTTCTCGCTCGGCGGGTACGAGTTCATGCTCCCGGCGGGCGGCAAGTGGGCGTTCGACATCGGCGGCATCCGCCTCGGCCTCGCCTCGACCGCGGGCCTGGTGGTCGCGTTCGTCCTCTACCGCCTCCGGGGCGACATCCCGAGCAACGAGGACGCCACCGACGCGATGATGCGTGGGTTCAAGGGCATCCTGCTCGCGGCGGTCATCCTCATGTTCGCCACCGCCATCCAGAACTCCGTGACGACGCTCGGCATCTCGGCGTTCGTCACAGACTGGTTCTCGGGCGTCCCGGCCGCCGTCGTCCCCCTCTCGCTGTTCCTCGTCACCAGCGCCGTCAGCTTCTCCGACGGGAGTTCCTGGGCGACCTACGGCATCATGTTCCCCATCGCCATCCCGGTGGCGTTCTCGACGGGCGCGAACCTTCCCCTCGTGATGGGCGCGGTCTTCTCGGGCGGCATCTTCGGCGACCACAGTTCGCCCATCAGCGACACCACCGTCCTCGCGTCCTCGACCAGCGGTAGCGACCACCTCGTCCACGTCCGCACCCAGATTCCCTACGCCGTCATCTGTGCGACCATCTCCGCCCTCCTCTTCCTGATACTCGGGTACGCGCTCCCGAACGGGTTCCGCATCCTGCCGTACTGAACCCCCGCGTCTCCTCCCCTCGTCGGTTCACACTCCCGGGGTCGTCCCCGCTGCTCGGACTGCCGGGACCGCTCCACCTCCAGAAACGGTCGCGCTCGCGGCGTGACTCGTCTCCGTTCGCGACCGTTCCTTCGAGCGCGCCGACCCCGGAGAGGATTCCGTCGACCTTTCAGCGTTCCAGCGCCGCAGGAATATCCCGGCGAATTTGCACGATAGAGGGGACGAAACGGTGGTATGCCCATACATGACAGCGTACTTTTAACTACGTTCCGTTCAATCAACCGACATGGCCGCCATCCAGACGAACGGTCTCACGAAGCGGTTCGGCGACGTGGTCGCGGTTCGCGACCTTGACCTCCAGGTCGAAGAGGGCGAAATCTTCGGCTTCCTCGGTCCGAACGGTTCGGGCAAGTCCACGACCATCAACATGTTGCTGGACTACGTCAGACCAACCCAGGGCACTGCCACGGTCCTCGGGGCCGACGCACAGGAGGAGACGCAGGCGATCCACCAGCGCATCGGCATCCTGCCGGACACGTTCGACCTCTACGACCGGCTCTCGGGGCGCAAACACGTCCAGTTCGCCATCGACTCCAAGGGGAGCGACGACGACGTCGACGCCCTCCTCGACCGCGTCGGCCTCGACTGCGACGACGCCGAACGACCCGCGGGCGACTACTCCACAGGGATGCGCCAGCGCGTCACGCTCGGAATGGCGCTCGTCGGCGACCCCGACCTGCTCATCCTCGACGAACCCTCCAACGGTCTCGACCCGAACGGCGTCCGGGAGATGCGCGACATCATCCGGACCGAAGCCGACTCGGGCACGGCCGTGTTCTTCTCCAGCCACATCCTCTCGCAGGTCGAGGCCGTCTGCGACCGCGTCGGCATCATGAGCGACGGCGAACTCGTCGCCGTCGACACCATCGACGGACTGCGCGAGTCCGTCGGCACGGGTGCGACGATGGAACTCACGGTCGACCCGCCGCTCGACGAGTCCGCGGTCGCCGCCGTCCGCGACGTCAACGGCGTCACCGACGCGACCACCGACGGTAGCGTCCTCACCGTCACGTACACCGCCTCGAACGCGAAGGCCAAGGTCATCAACCGCGTCGAGGAGACCGGCGCGACCGTGACCGACATCACCACGAAGGAGTCCTCGCTGGAGGACCTCTTCACCGCCTACACGTCCGGGTCGAACGACGTCCGGACCGGCGAGGAGGTGTCGGCATGAGCTGGGCGGTCGTCGCGCGCAAGGACTTCGAAGACGCGGCTCGCTCGAAGATGCTGTGGGCCATCACCGTCCTGTTCGTGCTGACGACGGCCGGCGGAATGTACGCCTACGACGCCATGAACAGCAACCCGAGCGCCGCCGACGCCATCAACTGGCTCGGCACGCCCGCGAGCCTGATAATCCCGCTCGCGGCGCTCGTCGTCGCCTACCTCGCCATCGCGGGCGAACGCGAGTCGGGAAGCATCAAGCTGCTGCTCGGCCTGCCCCACACGCGCGGCGACGTCGTCTTCGGCAAACTCGTCGGACGGGCCGTCGTCGTCGGCGTGGCGACCCTCGTCGCCTTCGTCGCCGGCGCGGCCGTCCTGCTGGTGAACTACGGGACCGTCCCGGTGGTCGATTTCGCCGTACTCGGCGTGCTGACGCTGCTGTTCGCCACCGCCTTCGTCGGCATCGCCATCGGCTTCTCGTCGCTGGCAGCGACCCGGTCGCGGGCGATGGCGGGCGCGATAGGCCTGTTCTTCGTCTTCCAGCTCATCTGGGACTTCGTCCCGCTCGGCGTCTACTACGTCGTCGAAGGCGGACTGCCGACGGGCGAACTGCCGCCGTGGTTCTTCCTCGTGCAGGTGCTCAACCCGAAGAACGCCTACTCCACGCTCTCGACCCTGCTCATCAACGAGAACGCCACGACCCAGTTCGAGGCCGTCCTCGGCGAGGTTCCGTTCTACCTCGACAGCTGGTTCCTGTTCGTCATCCTGCTCGCCTGGCTCGTCGTCCCGGTGGTGCTCGGCTACCTGCGATTCCGGAGCGTCGACCTGAGCTGAGCCGGCGGGCGCTTTCGCCCCACTCCGTTCGATTTCTCCGCCCCGACCGCGTCGCTGGCCCGTCGCGAGCGAAGCGGTAGCGAGTGGCGAACGGAGGTAAGCGGTTCCCCGTCTACGGACGTGTCACACCCGACAGTGAATCGGCCGAACAGAAGTCCGCGACGACTGATTCGGGGTCGGACCGTCAGATGACGCCCGTGGTCTCGGCCGCCTCGACGGCCGCCGCCTCGTTCATGCCGTTCCCCAGTATCGTGTAGCGGTCGCGTATCTCGTGGGCGGTCGTCAGCGCCTCGATGACGGTGGCGTCGTCGATGCCGAGTTCCTCCGCCGTCGTCGGCGCGCCGATGGTCGCCAGCGCGTCCCGGATGCCGCGCCAGTCGCCGCCGTGGAGGTACTCGGTGACGATGGAGCCGACGCCGACCTGGTGGCCGTGCAGCGCCGCGCCCGGCGCGATGCGGTCGAGCTGGTGGGAGAAGAGATGTTCCGCGCCGCTGGCGGGACGCGAGGAGCCGGCGATGGACATGGCGACGCCGGAGGACACGAGGGCCTTCACGACGACCCACGCCGACTCCTCCAGGCCGGGCTTGATAGAGTCCGCGTTGTCGACCAGCATCTCGGCGGTCATCTCCGCGAGCGCGGCGCCGTACTCGGAGTACTCGACGTTCTGCAGGCGCTGGGCGAGCCGCCAGTCCTTGACGGCGGTGTAGTTGCTGATGATGTCCGCACAGCCCGCGGTGGTGAGTCGCCACGGCGCGTCGGCCAGGATCTCGGTGTCGGCGACCACCGCGAGCGGCGGTTCGGCGGCGACGCTGTGGCGGGTCCCCTCGTCGGGGACCGAGCCGCGTCCGCTGACGATGCCGTCGTGGCTCGCCGCGGTCGGGACGGAGACGAACCCCACGTCGAGTTCGTCGCTGGCCATTTTCGCGATGTCGATGGCCTTCCCGCCGCCGACGCCGACGAGGAAGCCGGCGTCCGCCTCCCGGGCGGCGTCGATGACCCGCGTCACGGCGTCGAAGCTCGCCTCGTCGACGACGATGGTCTCGGTGTCGGTGCCGGCGTCCTCGAAGCCCTCGGCGACGCGCTCGGCCGCCACCTCGCGCGGCGTCGGACTCGTGACGACCAGCGGTCGCCCGTCGAGATGCAGTTCGCTGACGGCGTCCACCGTCTCCGAGAGGACGCCGTGACCCACCACCACGTTCCGGGGCAGGCGAATCCAGGTGGACTTGTCGAACATACCCCCAGTCTCTCGCCCGTCGGGATAACCGTTTTTCTCTCGTGGCACCCCGGCCGCCTACCGCGTGAACGTCTCTATCTCCGCTATCCGTGCGTCAGCGACCGAGAACACGTCCACGAACGCGAACAATCGTTCGCCCGTCGCGTCGCGGAGTCGCCCCCGGACCGCCACCGTCGCGTCTCCGTCCCCCGGCGTCGCGTCCGCGAACACCCGGTCCACCTCGTGGCTGGTCTCCGCGTCCGGGCGCTCGTCGCGCATGAACGTCACGAGCGTCTCCCGGCCCTCGATTGTCCGGTCGGGACGGTGGTGGACCACCGCCGGAGCCAGCAGGTCGGCGAACGCCTCGTAGTCGTGGTCGTCGATGGCTCGATAGTACCCCCGAACGACGGTCTCGGCGTCCATGCCCGAGACGACGCAGGGGTCGTCCTTGAGGATGGCGTCTCGCGGAACTCGGCCCCGGGCGGGTCCCGCGCGGCGCGTTCGACTCCTTTCCGGACGCTTTTCACCGACTCGCTCCTACGGGAGAGCGTGAACCTCCACGTGCGCTACGAGGGCGACGACGACCCCGACAAGTGCACGGCGCGAAAGCTCGCCCGGTTCGAGATGGCGGAACTCCATCGCACGACCCGGGCGACGCCGTACGGGGTCGTGCTCAACCCCCACGCCGAGCAGGCGCTGTCGCCGGCCGACCGCGCCGAGAGCGACCGCCTCGTCGCGCTCGACTGTTCGTGGGAGACCGCGGAGGCGGCCCTGTTCGAGATGCCCGGCGTCCACCGGGCGCTCCCGTTCCTCGTCGCCGCCAACCCCGTCAACTACGGCAAGCCGTTCCGGCTGACGACCGTCGAGGCGTTCGCCGCGGCGCTCTCCATCCTCGGCGAGCGCGAGCAGGCCGAGGATATCCTCGGGAAGTTCACGTGGGGGGAGACCTTCCTCGAACTCAACGCCGAACCGCTGCGGCGGTACGCCGACTGCGAGGACTCCTCCGAGGTGGTCGCCGTCCAGCAGGAGTATCTCGACGCCGGCCGGTGAGAGCGACTCGGAAACGTTTAAACGCGGTCGGACGAAATCGACGGTATGGCTAGCTTCGACCCCGCGGAAGAACGGATGCTCAAGAAGATGATCTGCATGCGGTGTAACGCGCGGAACCCCCAGCGAGCCGACCAGTGTCGCAAGTGCGGCTACGGCAACCTCCGCCCGAAGAGCACGGAGTCGCGCAGCGCGTAACCGCCGACCGATTCTCCTCGACGCCGACCCGCCACGAGCGGCGCGTCCACCGCTGGCTACCGCTCCCCGTCGAACCACTCGTCTTCGAGGATTGCGTAGTAGTCGACGTCGACGTACTCGCCGTCGAGGAACTCGGCCTCCCGGAACCGCCCCTCGTGGCGGAAGCCGAGTTTCTCCCAGATGCGCGCCGACCCCGCGTTGCCCTCGAAGACGCGGGCCATCACGCGGTGGTGGCGGCGCTCGCGGAACGCGTAGTCGGTGACGAGCCTGCTCGCCTCGGTGCCGTACCCCTCGCCCCAGTACCGCTCGGCGAGGAAGATGCCGATCTCGGCGCTGGCCTCCGTCTGGTCCTTCGGGTGGAGACCGACGGACCCCATCGGTTCGCCGTCCCGGCAGACGAGCAGGTTCGTGTGGTCATCGTTCGAACATCGCTCCTCGTACCACTCTCGCTCTTGCCGACCGTTTATCGGCGGTCGACTGCCGAGATACTCCCGGACGGCCGGGTCGTTGATGGTCGCCTGGAGGAACTCCAGGTCCTCCTCCTCGACCGTCCTGAGTTCGATGCCGTCGCCTTCCAGGAAGACGGGACCGGGCATACCCAGTAGTACGATAACTGATACGAAAAAGTTTCGTGGCGTGCGACGCCGCTACTCGTCCGGATACTTCGGTTCGCGTCGCTCGGCGCGCTCCAGCGCCTGTTCTATCACCTCGCGCACGTCCCCGTGGAACTCGCCGCCGTGGCCGGCGTACATGTTCTCGACGCCGTCGGGGAGGCGGTCCAGTATCTCGCGGAGGCTCTCGATGAGTCGCTCGCGGGACTGTCCCGGCATGTCGGTGCGGCCGAAACTCCCGTCGTCGAACGCGCCGTCGTCGTGGACGACCACGTCGCCGCTGAAGATGGTCGCGTCGCCGACGAACGCGAGGTGGTCGTCGGCGTGGCCCGGCGTGTGGACGGCTTCGAACGTCTCGTCGCCGATGTCGACGACGTCGCCGTCGGCCAGTTCGCGGGTTCGTCGGGGGTGGTCGGCGTACGCCGCGAGGTCGGCGTCGAACGCGTCGAGGACGGCGTCCAGTCGTTCGACGTGGTCGCCGTGCTGGTGGGTGAGCACGACCGCGTCGAGGTCGTCCGTGCGTTCCCGGACCGCCTCCACGACCCCGTCCATCGCTCCCGCGTCCACGAGAACGGTCCGGTCGCCGAGCGCGAGATAGGCGTTGCAGGTGAACGTCTCGGCGTCGGCGGTGACGTTGTAGACTCGCATGCTGGCCGGTTACGGCGCAACTGGCAAAGTCCTGACGGGCGGCGTGCGATTTTAGTAGCCGAAGCGAGTAGTGACAATCAGTATGGGCTTCGGGAGCTACGACGAATCCGAACAAGACAACCAGGAGTACGACGCCGACTTGAACGACGACAGTGGCGTGAACACCACCGAACACGACCACGACGGGAGCGTCGACTTCGAGATCGGAGCGTCTAACGACGAACTGATCGACCGGCTCTCGGACATCAAAGACGAGGAGTGACGTGAAATCCGGCGTCCGTGCGCTCGGCGTCGCGGAGTCGTACCGCGGCGACGCCAGCACGCTCGCCGGTGCGGTGACCCGCGCCAGCCGGGTCGTCGACGGATTCGTTTTCGGTTCCTGTACGGTGGGTGGCACCGACGCCACCGACGCCGTCGTCGACCTCGTCGCCCGCCTCGACCGCGAGGACGTGCGTTACGTCCTCCTCGCGGGGATGGCGCTGTCGTGGTACAACGTTCTCGACCTCAACCGGATTCAGGCGGCCGTCGAGCGTCCGGTCGTCTCCGTCACCTTCGAGGAGAGCGACGGCCTGGAGGACGCCCTCGACGCCGAGTTCTCCGGCGAGGAACTCGCCCGCCGCCGCGACGTCTACCGCGACCAGCCGCCGCGCCGCGAACTCGCCGTCAACGACCAGACCGTCTTCGTCCGCTCGGTCGGCATGGACGAGCGCGAGGCCGGCGACGTGGTCCGGGCGTTCACACCGGAGGGCGGCCGGCCGGAACCGCTCCGGGTCGCCCGCCTTGCCGCGCGCGCCGCCGACGAGTGGCGCGACGCGTGACCGAACCGCCTCAGTGGTCCTCCTCGTGCGGATTGAGCGTCGTGCCGTAGTTCTCGACGTGGTCCGTGTAGTCGATGAACCGCGGCGCGTCCGGGTCGAAGGGGCGTTCGAGCGCCTCGAACGCCCGGCTCTTGTCCCAGCTCTGGAGGCCGCCGACGGCGCTCCGGTCTTCGAGGTCGTGGTAGTCGAGCGCGGGTTCGGCGTGGTCCCACGCCTCCTCCCCGGTCTCGGTCCGCACGATGATGGACGAGAACCCGTCGGAGCTTCCGACCGACCCGACGGTGAGGTCGGCGGCGTAGCCCGTGAAGTCGGCGCACTCATCACAGCCCTTGAGGGCGGCGTCGTGGAACTCCCGGATGTCCTCGTCGAGCAGGACGTCGCCGTCGCGGCCCTGGACGGTCAGGCGGCCGTCCACCACGTCGAGGCGCTCGATGTCCTCGGGCGGGATGCCGTGGTTCTCTTCCAGCTGGTCGCCGAAGAGGCGCTGGTGATTGAAGTTCTTGGTGCACATCAGCGCGATGGTGTAATCGACCGCGCGGACGCCGGTCTCGTGGGACTGGTAGTCCCACTCGAAGTCCTGGAGCGCTCGGATGCCCTCTATCTCGCAGGGCGTCCCCACGAGCGCGAGGCTGAGGTCCTCGTCGGGGAGCTTGTGCTCCCACCGGCCGAGGTCGAGGTTGCCGAGCGCCATCGTCTGGTTGTAGAAGCTGCCGGCGTTCGCGACCAGTTCCTCGTGGGTGGTCGCGAGGAAGCTCTCTGCCTTCCACGGTTCGTCGTCGGACTCCATGGCGACGAGCGCGCCGTCTATCTCGCCGGCCTCCAGCAGGCTGCTCAGGACGGCCGTCACCACGCCGCCGTCCTGGGCGCTCTCGCGCCAGTCGTCCCGGACCTGCGCCGAGTACTCGGTGATGGGGTCGCCCGCACCGCTCACGTTGTCGTCGCCGCCGGTTATCTTCCACTGGCGCTCGTAGCGCATGCCGCCGCGGGGACAGAAGTCCCAGCAGAGCGAGCAGCCGGTGCACATCTTCACCAGCTTCGGCAGGCCGTCGTCGCCGATGCCGATGGAGTCCGAGGGACACGCCGCGACGCAGGTGCCGCACTGGATGCAGCGGTCCTCGTCGATGACCGCGTCGTCCAGTTCCATGAACCACGTCTTGTCGTCCGGCGCGTCGATGTCGTTCATCTCGCTGCGGATGCCGTACTCCGGCGTGTCGAGCGTGACGTCCTCGGGAACGCCCACGCGCTCGTCGGGCGCGTCGCCGTTCTCTAAGTCCTGGCTCTTGCCCTCCGCGGGCGCAGTGAACTCGACGTCGCGGAGGTTCCCCTCGCCGTCGACGTTCGCCGGCGTCGCGCCGCCGTCCGCGACGGCCGTCGAACCGCTCGACTCTGCGTCGGACTCGCCCCCGCAGCCGCAGCTCCCGCAACCGCAGGCGTCGCTCGCGTCGGAACGGCCGGTCTCGCTGCGCGCACCGTCCGCGGGGCGCTCGTCGGACGCGTCGGCCCGGCGGTACTCGAAGGGTCTCCGGTCGTCCCTCGACCCGCCCTGTTCCGGCCGGTCGGCGACCGACGGCACGACGTCTTCGTCTCCGCTCTCGTACTCGGGGACGCCCGGCAGCGGTTCGCCGCCGTCGTCGTCGGTCCGACGGGGGTCGCGGTCAGTCATCGACCGCGACACCTCCCGAGACGTCGGCGTCGGCCTGCTGCATGATAGAGCGCAGGCGGTCGCCGTCCGTGCGGCGGCTCCAGCCGTAGAACCGCTCGCCGTCGCGGCGTTCCTCCGCGTACGACTCGAACAGGCGTTCGAGCGCAGGGATGACCGCGTCGGCCGGCACCGCCGTCTCGATCCAGTCGATGAAGGCGTTGTCCGCGCCGAGGCTCCCACCGAGGCCGACGTCCATGCCCTCGACGATGCTGTCGTCGCCCGCTCCGTCGACCGGCTCGTCGACCTCCGACTCGAACCGCTCCGTCCCCTCGTCGTCGACGCGCGCTTTCGCCTCGTCGTCGCCGAGCACCGCGACCGTCTCGCCGCGGAAGCCGATGTCGGCTATCTGGGGCTGGGCGCACGACGCCGAGCAGCCGCTCATGTGCATCCGCACGACGTCGAGGTCGTCGGGCGTGTCGATGCGCTCGTCGAGTTCGCGCGCCCACCGCTTGGTGCGGTTCTTGGTCTCGATGATGCCGTAGTTGCAGAACTCGCTGCCCGTGCAGCCGACGGCGCCGCGGGCGAACGGTCCGGGGTCCGGCTGGTAGTCGGCGGCGAACGCCTCGTTCACCAGGTCCTCGACGTTCTCCTCCGGAACGTGCGTGACGAGGAAGTTCTGGTCCGTCGCGAGGCGGACGGTGCTGTCCTCGGTGCCGTACTCCCGCGCGGCCCGCGCGGCCTCCGCGAACTCGTCGCCGCCGATGCGCCCGGAGACCACGTTGAAGCCGACGTACTGGAGACCGTCCTGCTTCTGGTCGTGGACGCCGACGTGGTCGCCGACGTACCCCTCGGTGAGGTCGGTTCCCCGCGACAGGAGGTCGACCTCGCACCGGTCGCGGACCGCCTCCTCGAACGCGTCGGCCCCCATCTGCTCGACGAGGTAGCGCATCCGGCAGACGCCCCGGTTGTTGCGGTCGCCGAGTTCCTTGAACGTCTGGGCGACCGCGCGGGTGAACTCGACGGCGTCCTCCGGGCGGGCGAACACGTCGAGGTCGGACGCCATCCGCGGGCCGTCGGAGAGGCCGCCGCCGACGCGGGCGTGGAACCCGTAGTACCACTCGTCGCCGATCTCCTTCTTCGCCGGCGTCATGCCAACGTCGTTGATCTGCGACTGGGCGCAGTCGTGGCGACACCCCGTGATGGTCATCTTGAACTTCCGCGGGAGGTTGGCGTACTCGCGGTTCTCGGTGAAGAACTCCGAGACGGCGTCCACTATGGGCTGGGCGTCGAAGCAGTCGTGGTCCGTCAGGCCCGCGGCGGGACACCCGAGCACGTTCCGCGCCGAGTCGCCACACCCCTGGACGGTGGTGAGACCCACGTCGTCGTAGCGCCGCCAGAGTTCGGGGACGTCCTCCAGTTCGATCCAGTGCATCTGGACGTCCTGGCGAGTGGTGATGTCCAGGTACGCGTCCCCGAACAGCGGGTTCTGTGCGTCGCCGCCGTGCTCCTCGGGCGCTCGCGCCAGGTCGTCGGCTACCTCGCCGACCGTCTCGGCCTGCGCCGGCGTCAGGCGGCCGCCTGGCACCTTCGTCCGGACCATGAAGTACCCCCGCTGTTTCTGGGTGTACATCCCCGCCCACTTGAGACGCTCCCACTCGCCGTCGCCCGCTCGCTCCTCTATCTCGTCGAACGAGAGGTCATCCTCGGCGTACCGACGGACGTCCTCGACGACGTCGAGCGGGTGTTTGTTCTGTTTCCACTCCTCGACCGTGTTCACTGGCCTTCCCTCCCGTTGCGTTCCCCTGGTGCGTCGATGTCTCGGCGGTGATGGCTCACGTCCACTCGCACGGCGAGCACGCCTTTGGAAGCCCGCCTCTCCGCATCTATTGTCGCCTCTCGCCGGTAGAGGCAGCGAACCGTCGTACCCTACGACGACGCGAGGACCGACCCGACGCCGGTAGACGCCCGCTCCGGTTTCGGCTCCGCCGTGCGGGACGTTCACAACCGACTCACTGCCGCACACGGTACCGGTCACACTCTCCGCTTCTCGCTCCGGCAGAACGTACCACCGGACGAAACGGACCGTCCGGCGGGGGACGCCGTGACGGAGGTCGCGAGGAGGGGCGTCCGCGTCGCTCCGCGGTCGCAAGTGGTCCCGGCGCACGACCGTTCGCCGACGGCGTGGCCGACTCCCTCGCTACTCCGGACCGGTCGCTTCCCGAATCTCCGCCACGGTGGCGGGCGTCTTGAACGTCGTCCCGCCGTAGTGGGTCCGCGACGCGTCGAAGCCGGCGTCCCGGAGTCGCTCCAGGAACTCGTCCATGCCGGACGCCTCCCGGGTCCACTCCTTGCAGAGGCGGTGCTGGTCGTAGTGGGTCGGTTCGTGGAGTTCGGCCTCCAGCGTCGTCAGCAGTTTCCGCGCGCGCTTCGCCGTTCCCATGTCGTCGGTGACCGCCTCGCGGACGCTCGCGACGAAGTCGGCGTCGTGGGCCGGGCCGAGCCACACGGGACCGGCGGTGACCAGGCGGTCGCTCTCGCAGGCCGGACACGACGCTGGCGGGTTCGCTATCAGGCCCCGGTCGTACTCGCGGTGGAGGCAGTCCTCGCAGTGGTAGACGTGGCCGAGTTCGTCGACGGCGGCGTTCGCGTCGGTCGCGCTGTGGTCGAGTTCGAGGTACGTCCGGACGTAGTGGTTCGTCGCGTGGGTGAGCAGGGGTGCGACGCCGACATCGTAGCGCGCCGCGGTCCTGGCCATCGCCGACAGCAGGATTCGCACGCCCATCTCGGCGTGGTAGTCGGTGTTGCGCGGGACGGCCCCGTACTTCCGGACGCCGCTGTGGAAGTGTGCGCCGCAGAGGGGTGCGGTGTCGGTCGCGGTGACGCAGACCAGGTCGCGGGTGTTGGCGAACGCGGCGTCGGCGAACGGCACCGGCGTCCCGAAGGGGTCGATATCGACCACGTCGAAGACGGACTCGTGCATGAGGCCGTTGGCGTTCCTGTGGACGACCTCGCCGTCGAGGTCGTTGCGAGCGAGGTTCTCCCGACACAGTTCGACGGCGTCGTCGTCGATGTCGGCGCAGGTGACGTCCCAGCCCTCGGCCGCGGCCCGCACGCCGCGAACGCCGGAGGCGGCCATCGCGTCGAGATACGTCTCCGCGCGCGGTTCGCGGTCCTCGTAGGCCCGGAGCACCGCGACGGTCACGTCCCGGTTCAGTTCCTGGACGGGATTGAAGAACACCTCGTCGCCGATGCCCTCGCCCCTCTGTTCGGGGACCTCGACTTCGACTCCTCCCTCGCGGACGTTCATGGTCGAGATTCGACGGTCCGGTGCGAAAAGGGATGGGATTCCGTCTCCGTGCGGGCGTCGCCGTGCGACTGTCGAGGCGTCCCTCGACGGTCGCCCGCCCCCCGGACGACCCGAACCGCGATGCGGCGACCGGAACGCGTATGTCGCATCCGTTCGAACGGCCCGGTCGTGCTCCCGGTGCTCTCCCAGCGTCACGCCCGCGAACGCCACGAGGAGGTTCCAGCGTGAACGCCGTCGAGGAGTGGCAGGCGGCCCTGGAAGACGACGGAGAACTGACGCCCGACGCCACGGAACGCCTCCTCGCGGTCCACGGCACCCGGGGTCGACGAGCCATCGAGGCGGTCACCGAACGGCGGGTCAAGGAGTACCGGGACTTCGTCGTCGTCGTCGGCTACGAGGACGAGTACGTCGTCGAGGACGGCTGTACCTGCAAGGACAGCGAGTACAACATCGACCCGGACGACCCCGAGTCGCTGTGCTGGCACGTCCTCGCGTACGAGATCGCCCGGCGCGTCGACGAGATGGACCACCACGACATGTGGTACTCCGACGTGCGCGATTTCCTGTAGGCGTCGCCCCGGACGACCCTACCGCTCCCGGCAGACGTCTGTGAAGTTGCGGAGTATCTGCAGGCCTGTCTCGCCGCTCTTCTCGGGGTGGAACTGCGTTCCGAACACGTTGCCGGTCTCGTTCGCGACGACCGCGGGGAAGGTCCCCTCGTAGTCGGTCGTCGCCACGACCGCGTCGTCGTCCTCGGGGACCGCGTAGTAGGAGTGGACGAAGTAGGCGTACCCATCGTCCACGCCGTCGACGATGGGATGGTCGCGTTCCACCGAGAGCCGGTTCCAGCCCATGTGCGGCACCTTCTTTCCACCGGAGAATCGGCAGTTCGTCCCCGGAATCAGGTCGAGTCCGCGGACGTCGCCCTCCCCGGTTCGTTCGGACTCCTCGCTCGACGTCAATAGCATCTGCATCCCGAGGCAGATGCCGAACACCGGCGTCCCGCGCTCGGCGGCGTCGACGAGAGCGTCACGGTACGGCCCCGCGTTCTCGACGCCCTCGCGGAACGCGCCGACGCCCGGCAGGACGACGCCGTCCGCGGCATCGAACGCGTCCGGGTCGTCCGATATCTCGACGTCCGCTCCCGCGCGTTCGAGGCCGCGCGAGACGCTCCGGAGGTTCCCGAGCCCGTAGTCGACGACGACGACCGACGCGCTCTCGGCCGCCCGTCGCTGAGAACTGGCGCTCATGTATGAACGAAGTGTCCCTGCAGGCAAGTCCCTTTCCGTTCCGGCAGCAGTCCCGGGGCGGTCCTCGACCAGCGCAGGCGTTCGAAGGACGCTTCGAACGGTCGTCCATCGCTTCATCGTTCGACCGTCCGCTCCCTGCCCTCGTTTATCGCATTCGTCGCGTCCATCGTGTCCGTCTCCCTACCTATATTTGAATATAAACAAAAAGTAAATGAAACTGTATCGTCAGGTTATATGTGGCTCTAGAGGTCCTCTATGGGTCGTATTATCGACTCTAAGGACGTCAGCCCGTAAAAATCTAAGAATATCTATATAATAAGAATAGGAATATTTATCGGGTAAGTGGCGAACGGACAACATGATTCAGAATGGTCAACCGACGTACCTTCCTGAAGTCCGCGGGCGCAGCGGGTGCACTGGGACTGGCAGGCTGTACTTCGAACGACGGTAGTTCGGATGGAACGACCACCGACACGACGAACGACAGTCCGGGGACGGGCACCGGGACGACGACGAAGAGCGGCTCCGACGGCACGGTCAACTTCATCCTCACGCCCGCCGAGTCCAGCGTGAACGTCAAGAAGCAGTACGCCGGCGTAATCAAGCACATCGAGGAGGCGGCGGGCGTCACGGTGAACGCGAGGAAGGCGGCGAACTACCCGGCCGTCTTCCAGGCGCTGAAATCGGGCCGGGCAGACATCGCCGACGCCTCGCCCACGCTCGCCGTCGTCGGTGCCGACAAGGGAGTCACCGACGTCATCGGCATCTGCGTCGCCTTCGGTGCAGCGAAGTACTTCTCGCTGCTCACGACCCCGGCGGACAGTTCCATCGGCGACCTCTCGGACCTGAACGGCGAGACGGTCGCGTTCGCGGACAGGGTGTCGACCAGCGGTTCGCTGTTCCCGCTGTACATGCTCAAGCAGGCCGGTCTCGACATCGGCCAGGCCCCCGAGGGCGAGCCGAAGGACTTCGAGGGTATCTGGAGCAACCACGACAACGCGAAGAAGGCCATGATAAACCGCCCGGACGTCGCCGCCGCCGGCACCGGCGCGTTCGCGACGATGGGCAACGTGCCGAAAGACCAGTTCCCGCAGCGCGTGAAAGACATCGCGGCCGGCTTCGACGACGCGGGCACCGAGGACCCGAAACTCGACCTGCTGAAGGCGTCCCAGCCGATTCCGCGCGCTCCCATCCTCGCGCGCTCGAACTGGAGTTCGTCCAAGCGCAGCGACGTCGAGCAGGCGTTGCTCGACGCCAAGAAGGAAGACTTCAAGCGCAGCGAGGCCGAGGAAGAACTCTGGTTCACCGGCCTCGAGAAGGGCGACGCCAGTGACTACGAGCCGGTTCGGAAGGTCAAGGAGAATCTCGGTCTGGAGTTCGGCAACTAACCGTCCGAAATCTTTCGTGTCGTTTTAACAGTGTAATTCTGTAGGGGAGTACGGACCGCGGCGAGGCGGCTCGGCGACCACCGATACGAACAATGAGCACTATAACAGTAGAGAATCTGAGCAAATCGTACGGAGACGTACAGGCGCTGGAAGACGTCTCGTTCGAGATACCGGACGGGGAGTTCGTCGTCATCCTCGGCGAGTCGGGGGCCGGGAAGTCCACCCTTCTCCGCTGTCTGAATGGACTGACACAGCCGACGAGCGGCACCGTCGAGATCGACGGCGAGGAGATCCGGGGACCGCGCGACGACGTCGCGATGATCTTCCAGCAGCACTACATCATCGGCCAGTTGAGCGCGTACGCCAACGCGCTGACGGGGTCGCTGAATCGAACGTCGTTCCTCCGCAGCGTCTTCCAGTGGAACGATCGCGAGGACAAACTCGAGGCGCTCCGCGCGCTCGACACGGTCGGCCTCCTCGCGGAGGCCCACCAGCAGACGAGCAACATGAGCGGCGGCCAGCAGCAACGGGTCGGCATCGCGCGAGCGCTCGTCCAGAAGCCGACGCTGTTGCTCGCCGACGAGCCGGTCGCCAGCCTCGACCCGGCGAGCGCCGAGTCCGTGATGGGGTACATCCGCGACGCGGCGGACGAACGCGACCTCACCACGCTCGCCAGCCTCCACCAGGTCAACCTCGCCCGCGAGTTCGGCGAACGGTTCATCGGCATGAAGGAGGGTCGAGCCGTGTTCGACGGGTACAAGGACGACCTCTCCATCGACGTCATCGACACCATCTACGGCGACATCCAGACGGACGCCATCCGAAACCAGGAGGCGAACGCATGAGCGCCGAACGAGGGCTCGTCGAGCGACTCCGGGCGTACTTCGGCATCGGTTACGCCGGCACGGACGAGGTCGAACACCGCCTCACGGAGCTCAAACGGTCGAAGACGGTGAGTCGCCTGTTCTGGCTCGTCGGGGTCGCGCTGTTCGGCTACCTGTTCTCGTTCACGCTCGGCCAGGTCGGCTTCTCCATCGCCGAACTGGTGAAGTACTGGCCCGCGTTCAGGGAGGCGCTCGGCGAGTTCGTCCCGACGACGACGTACAACGGCGTCCCGTTCGTCGACTTCGGGGCGTACTGGCAGTTCATCACCGTCGAGCAACCGAAGAACGGGTCGACGTTCGTCGACGCCGCCATCACCACGTTCTCCATCGGGTTCGCCGGCACGGTGCTCGGTATCCCCGGGGCGCTGCTGTTCGGCGTGCTCGGCAGCGAACGCGTGACGCCGTTCCCGTTCAACTTCATCTTCCGGGGGACGATGAGTACCATCCGGTCCATCCCCGCGCTCGTCTGGGCGCTCATCTACATCCCGCTCGGCGGTCTCTCGCCGTTCACGGCGACGCTGGCCATCGGGACCGACACCGTCGGCAATCTCGGTCGACTGTTCACCGACGCGCTCGAAGAGGTCGAGGACGGTCCCATCGAGGCCATCGAGAGCACCGGTGCGAACCGGGTCCAGACCATCGTGTTCGGGATGCTCAGCCAGGTGTTCACGCCGTTCATCGCGTGGACGATGTACATCCTGGAGATCAACGTCCGCATCGCGGTGACGATGGGTCTCATCGGCGCCGGCGGTCTCGGGAGCATCCTTCAGACCCAGCAGGGGCTGTTCGCGTACACGAACATGATGGCGACCATCATCGTCATCTTCCTGCTCGTCGTGAGCGTGGAGATGGTCAGCCAGCGCACGCGGTCGTACCTCCGGGGTGACACCGAGGACCGCGGAATCGTCCGACACCTGATGGACCTCGTTCGCGGCTTCCCCGAGCGCATGTCCGAGTCGCTGGGTCGGTAGCCGGCCCGACGTTCTCGCGTGAGTAAATATAAATAATTACTCTGAAATCGTACTGATATGGGTTCCCCGACTGGCAGTTCGCTCTCCCGACGCGGCCTCCTCACCGCCGCCGCGCTCGGTGCGACCGGTCGCGGCGCTGCGACCACGAGTTCGCCGACCACGGTATCGCAGGACGCGCCCTCCGTGCGGTGGACGTTCGACCCGTCGGACGTCGACTTCGTCTATCCGGTGACCGTCGACGGCGACACCGCCTACGCCGTCACCCGGTCGGACCCGTCGAATCCGTCGGGTGATTCGGACTGGCGCGCGTCGCTGCACGCCTTCGACGTCGAGAGCGGCGACGAGAAGTGGAACCGGACGTTCGGCGACCACGCGTCGTTCCACGAGACGGGCGACGGCCTCGTGTACGCCGTCGGTATCGAACGCAACGACGACCAGGCGGTCTCGACGCTGTACGCGTTCGACGGCGAGAGCGGTCAGGTGGAGTGGAAGAAGAGTCAGGACAGGACGGCCGAAAGCGGCCCGCGACTCGTCGACGGCGAGCTGTACGTCTCCTGGGACCAGTCGCTCGTCGCGTACGACCCGAGGTCCGGCGAGCGGCGATGGACGTTCGACGGCGTCGAGCACCTGTTCACCTCGGTGCTCTCCCCGTTCCCGATTCACACGGACGAGTCGCTGTTCCTGTCCGACCGCGGGTCGGTCGTCGCCGTCGACCGCAGTGACGGGACCGAGCGGTGGCGCGAGACCCTGTCGGGAAGCAACTGGCGGCCGGTCGCGACCGACGGCGAGCGCGTCCTCGTCTGGGGGGAGCGCGGCGTGGTCGCGCTCGGCGTCGCGAACGGCACTCGGCGATGGGAACTCGACGTGCGGTCCGACGGGCACTGGTTCCCCGGCACGGTTCACGACGGGACGATGTACGTCTGGGGAGCGAGGTTGTACGCCGTCGACGTCGCGAGCGGCGACGAGAAGTGGCGGTTCGAGACGCAGACCGGGAGGGTGATGGCGGGTCTCTCGCCGCACGTCGCCGACGGGACGGTGTACGCGCCGACTCGCGAGGGGTCGCTCTACGCGGTCGACGCGGCGAACGGCGACGAGCAGTGGTCGTTCGAGAAGGACGGGACGATGAACCCGCTCTGGGGCGAGGCGATGGGCGGCAGCGTCTACGTTGGTGTCGGCAGCGGGGCGTACGCCCTCGACGCTCGGAGCGGCGACCGGCAGTGGCGGTTCGTGCCGTCCGCGGCGGAGACGACGACGGACCGGCCCGTGGACGAACGAGAGCGGGCGTCCCGGGAGATGGTGTGGTCGGAGGCGACCGACGAACTCGTCTTCGCCGGGGCCAACGACGGGAGCCTGTACGCCATCGAGCGCCAGCGCTCGCTGCTCGCCGCCGCGATGGACGACGCGAGCGAGTTCCTCGGTTCGGGTCCCGGCATGGCGCTCGCGGGCGTCCTCGGCGGTGCCGGCGTGCTCGCCGCGTACCGTCGACTCGACGCCGCCGACCGAACGGCCGGGGGAGTCGTCGACCCGGACGATTCCGACCCGGAGTACGGCACGCTCGAACGGCTCCGCACGGGGCCGGCGACCGAGACGTACCGGGTGCGCGAGCGGACCGGGGACGGCCCTCGCGTCGTCGCCGAGACGCACCTGACCGACCCCGACCGGGCGGACGCCTTCCGCGCGGCGGTCGAGCGCTGGGCGGCGATGGACGACCGCCCCGGCGTCCTCACCGTTCTCGACCGGGGCGACGACCCGGAGCCGTGGGTCCGGACGCCCTGTTTCCGACGCTCGCTCGCGGACGCCGGCGACGTCCGGGTCGCCGAGCGCGTCGACGCCGTCTCGGCCGCGAACGTGGCCGTCCACCGGGCGCACGGCGACGGCGTCGTCCACGGCGGACTCTCGCCCACAACGGTCCTGTTCGACGACCCGACTGACGCGGTGGTAGGGGACTGGGAACTCGCGGCCGCGCTGGAGCGGCACGACGCGTCGGCGTACGCCGCGCCGGAGCAGGTCGCGGGCGACGACGCCGACGCGAAGACCGACCAGTACCGCCTCGCGGCGACCGCCTACTACGCCCTCACGGGGGAAGCGCCGTCCGCCGGCACCGACGACGAGTGGACGCCGCCGAGCGACCGCGACCCCTCGCTTCCGCCGGAACTGGACGACGTGCTCGCCACCGCGATGGCCGACGACCCCGGCGACCGGTACGAGTCGGCCGTGAAGTTCGACGACGCGCTGCGGTGGGCCGCGTTCCGTGCGTAGGCGCGACCGCTCGGTCCCGACGATTCCCGCCGGTCCCGTCGTTCGGGAGATACAAGCCGGTCGCGCGACCAACGGACTGTATGGACCTCGCCGAACTCACCGAACGCTACGACGAGCGCCTGCGGACCGAGGACTTCGCCGACGTGGACGCGAGCGCGAACGGACTCCAGGTCGGGCCGGACGAAAAGGAGGTGGAGACAGTGGCGTTCGCCGTCGACGCGGCCGCCCAGACCATCGAGGAGGCGGCCGACCGCGACGCCGACGCGCTGGTCGTCCACCACGGCCTCTCGTGGGGCGGCTTCGAGCGCGTGACGGGCCGCACCCACGACCGCGTCGCCGCGCTCGTCGAGAACGACGTGGCGCTGTACGTCTCCCACCTGCCGCTCGACGCACACCCGGAACTGGGCAACGCCGCCGGCATCGCCGACCTGCTGGACCTGGACAACCGCGAGGCGTTCGGGCGCATGGGACCCGAACACGTCGGTCAGCGCGGGCGCGGCGAGTGGGACCGCGACGACCTCCGGGCGACGCTCGACGCGGAACTCGACACGGGCGGCCGGGACGTACAGGTGCTCGACTTCGGCCCCGAGCGCGTCGAGGACGTGGCCATCGTCACCGGCAGCGGCATCGACTGGCTCGACGAGGCGGCCGCTGCGGGCGCGGACGCGCTCGTGACCGGCGAGGGAAAGCAGAAGGCGTACCACGAGGCCCGCGAAGCGGGCGTGAACGTCTTCCTCGCGGGTCACTACGCGACGGAGACGTTCGGCGTGCGGTCGCTCCGCGCGCTCGCCGACGAGTGGGGGCTGGCGACGACGTTCGTCGACGCGCCGACCGGACTCTGACCGCCGTCGTTTCCTCGTTCTGACACCATCGCCGGACGATTTCGCTCGAAATGGGAGGTATTAAAACGCGGGCCGTCGAGAATCGAATCGTGTGTCCGGCGGGTCTCCACGGCTCGAGAGGGCCGCCGGGACAACCGGGTCACGTCCCGGCTCTCGCCGGACACGGGCCGTCGCCGACCGGCCCCGATGGCCGAACCGTCAGGTTGCGGCCAATCGAAGCGCCGCTGGCGACTGACCCGACGCCACGCGCGCCCGCTGGGTAGTCGGCAACACAGTTCTTCCGACGAGGTCACGTCGCGTAGCGACACGTACGGAGCCGTCGTGACCCCGTTCGACGCGGGCCGACGACCGTCGCTCCGGTCGACGAGCTCGACGGAGTCGTCCGGTAATCGCGACGTTGAAGCAGGTAGGGTCCGCAAGGAGGGTACATGAGCGACGACGACCACGTTCACCGCGAGGAGTTCGAACACGACCCGGTCGCCCACGCCGAGGCCCGCGCCGGGATGACGGTCGGCGAACTCGCCGAGGAGTACGGCGCGGCGGGCGTCGGAGCGGCCACCGTCCACGAAGCGGTCGACGTGTACGCCGAGATGCTGGACGAGGACGTGACGAACTTCTTCGGTCTGGCGGGTGCGATGGTCCCCACCGGGATGCGACGCATCGTCGCCGACCTCATCCGGGACGGCCACGTCGACGCGCTGGTGACGACCGGCGCGAACCTCACCCACGACGCCATCGAGGCCATCGGCGGGAAACACCACCACGGACGGGCGGGCCCGCCCTGCTCGCACTCGGACGAGTCGGACCAACGCGGCCACGACGAACGGTCCGGGACGTCGATGCGCGAACACGACGAACGGCTTCGCGACGAGGAGGTCGACCGCATCTACAACGTCTACCTGCCCCAGGAGCACTTCGCGCTGTTCGAGGGCCACCTCCGCGAGGAGGTGTTCCCCCCGCTCGAAGCTGAGGGAGCGGTGAGCATCCGGCGGCTCACCGAGGAACTCGGCCGGGCGAACGCCGCGGTCAACGACCGCGAGGGCGTCGACGAGGGTCCCGGCATCGCCGCCGCGGCCTACGAGAACGACGTGCCGGTCTACTGCCCCGCCGTGCAGGATTCGGTGCTCGGGTTGCAGGCGTGGATGTACTCCCAGACCTCGGAGTTCACGCTCGACGCGCTGGCGGACATGACGACCATCACCGACCAGGCGTTCGACGCGGACGAGGCGGGCGCGATGGTCGTCGGCGGCGGCGTCCCCAAGAACTACGTCCTCCAGACGATGCTCGTCTCCCCGGACGCCTACGACTACGCCGTCCAGTTGACGATGGACCCACCCCAGACCGGCGGACTCTCCGGCGCGACCCTGGACGAGGCGCGCTCGTGGGGGAAACTGGAGAAGGCCGCCCGGAACGTCTCGGTGTACGCCGACGCGACCATCACGCTCCCGCTCGTCGTCGCCGCCGCGCGCGAACGGGTCGAGTGAGGCGTCACCCCAGCAGTTTCGCCTCGGCCTTGCGCAGATGTTCCAGCAGGGTGGCCTTCGAGACGCCGAGTTCCTCTGCGAGGTCGGCGGCGGTCAACTCGCGGGGCCACTCGTAGTACCCCCGTCGACGCGCGAGTTCGAACGCCTCGCGCTGGCGCTCCGAGAGGTCGTCCGTGCGGAGGATGCCGGCCCCGGTCTCGGCCGTCGCGACGTGGCGCACGCGCACGTCGGCGTCCATCTCCTCCTCGACGGCGGCGACGCGCTCGTCGACCTCCTCGCGCGTCGCGTCGACGATGACGGTCCAGTACTCCCGGCCGCCGTGCATCCTGACCGGTTCGTCGGGGATGAACCCCCGCGAGACGAGCGCGTCGTTGATGCTGTTCTTCAGGTCGTACCGGACGACGATCCCGCGCGTCGCGCTGCCGAACGCCGTCGCGTCGGCGTCGCTCGCGTGGGGATGCTCCGTCTCCCAGACCGAGTCCGTGAGCGGCGAGTCGCCGATGGCATCGACGAGCGCGTCCACCGTCTCCGTAGAGTCGCCGTAGGCGGTGAACCGTCCCGTCGCCAGTCCCTCGATGCTGTGAACGCCGTGGCCGAGCAGTCCGCCGGGCGCACGCTCGGTCACCTGAAGCGTCCAGCAGTCCGGGTGCCAGATGTCCAGCGTCACCCTGAGTCCAACTTCGTCCGGCGGCGTCATCTTCTCTGCCAAGAGGTGACAGGCCGACAAAAGGATGTCCGACAGATGGTTGTCATCTCTGACGGGTCGGCCGACGGGTTCTCGGTCGAGCGCTCGTCCGGTGGAGCGCCCCGCGAAACCGGCTATGGACGGCCTTTTAAGCGACGGGGACGTACGCACGTCCATGATTTTCGAGAACCTGCCGACGACGCCCACGTCGGAGGAGCTACTCGACATGGCGTTCTCGCGGGCGGCGCGCGCGGGCCGAGCCAAGAGCGGCGTCGAAGCCCAGCAGTCGATGCTCCAGACCGCCTCGAACGTTCTCTCGGACAACCTGGAGAACGTCGTCACGGCGTGGCCCGACTTCGGCGAGGTCGACCCCTTCTACTACGAACTCGCCGACGCCATCGTGGACGTGGACGAAGTGCGCCAGAGCCTCTCCGAGATACAGTGGGCCGCCCGGAAGACGAAGGAGATCGGCCGGGAGTACCAGGCGAAACTCTCCGGCGACGCGGACACCTCGCGCAAGTTCCGCAAGCAGGCGTTCGCTCGCCTCGCCGACGTGGTCGAGGAGGTCGGCGACGACCTGGCGCGCGTCGGCGACGCGCGCAACGACCTCCGGGACCTGCCCGACATCGACCCGGACGACCCGACCGTAGTCGTCGCCGGCTACCCGAACGTCGGCAAGTCGTCGTTCGTCAACGCGGTCACGCGCGCCAGCAACGAGATAGCGGAGTACCCCTTCACGACGAAGGGCGTTCGCGTCGGCCACTTCGAGCGCGACCACGTCCGCTACCAGATAGTCGACACGCCCGGCCTCCTCGACCGCCCCCCGGCGGAGCGCAACGACATCGAGGCCCAGGCCGTCTCCGCGCTCGAACATCTCGCAGACTGCGTCCTGTTCGTCGTCGACGCCAGCGGTTACTGCGGGTTCGACGTCGACGCACAGCTCGCGCTCCGGGACTCCGTCGCGGAGCAGTTCGGCGACACTCCCGTGCTCACCGTCTGCAACAAGGCCGACCTCTCGACCGACGTCGACGCCGACCGCTTCATGAGCGTCGAGAACGGCGAGAACGTCGACGAGACGCTCGACGCGGCCGTCGAAGCGATCGGGTACGAACCCGAACTCCCCTTCGACGGCTGACGCTCCGGACGTGCGACCGCGTAGTCTTTGTACTGGACGTGGACGGTGACCGGTTCGCCGGTCTCGGCCGCGATGCGTCGCCTGAGCCGCTCCGGGAGGTCGGGATACGCCCGGCCCGACGTTCGCTGCAACACCACCGTGACCGTCCGCGACGAGGAGAGGAACGGAGGTGCGTACCCCGAACGAACCGCGACCACGTCGAGACCGGCGTACCGCTCGTCGGCGACGACGTCGGACGCCGTCTCCGTCGCCTGCTGCTCGTACGACAGTTGCTCGTACGTGCCGAAGAGCACGCCGCCCACGGCCGCGAGGAGGACGACCGCCGCGACCAGTATCGGAGTGCGTTTCCTCACGTGGCCGACGACGCCGTTCTCGGACCGGTAGCCGAGAAACCGGAGCGTGGCCCAGACCGCGACGTTGATCGCGACGAGCGTGACGGCGAGCAACAGGAACGACCCGACCGCGACCGCGAGCGAGCCCCAGACGAGCGCGATGCCGGTCGTCGCCGCCGCCGGAACGAGCGCCGCCGCGACCATCACGCCGACGAGCGCCGTCGGCCCCTTCGTCGTGATCGAGAACGCCGCTGCGCCGCCCGCCGCCAGCGCGACGGCCACCGACACTGCCGTCGGTGCGAGGCGAACGTTCACGAGTTCCAGCGCCGTCACCCCGAGCCCCGTCGGGGCGAACCCGACCAGTTTGAGCAGGAAGCTGAACGCGGTCGCCCCGACGATGGCCACGAACAGTCCGGCGACCTGGTAGAGGATGCTGTCTATCAGCATCCTGCCGTCGCCGGTGATTGCGCCGACGCCCGCGGTGAGGACGGGGCCGACCATGGGCGCGATGACCATCGACCCGACGACGATGGCCGGGGAGTCGCCGAGAAGTCCGCCCGCGGCGATGATCGCCGACAGAAAGACCATCCAGACGAACGAGTACCAGTCCCGCGCCATGTCGCGCGCCTTCGACCGCAGCATCGTCGTCGCCAGCGGCGAGAACGTGCTGGAGTACCGATTTTCCAGCGTCTCCATCGACGGCGTGGTCGCGGTTTCGGCGCTGCCGACGACGGTGTACGCGTCCTCTGCGAGGCCGGCCTCGTGGAGCTGTTCGAACACGTCTTCGACCGCGTCCGTCGGGACCGGGAACTCTACGAGCGTACTTTTCTCCCCGGATTGCGCAGCCGTAGCGACGTAGTCGACGTCCTCGTCGTCAAGCGTCGCCAGTATCTCGTCGCGCTTGTCGTCAGGGGTGAGAACGTGTACGAGACGCACGTTCGTGCAAGGATACGGCCCGGAAAAAGCGTTCAGGCCGCCGCGGACTTCTCCTCCTGCCCGGCTTCGTAGGTCACCACCACCTGCACCGACACGGTCACCGGCCCGGACTCCACGTCCGTCTTCGCCGCGTTCGCAGCGACCCCGCCAACGTCCGTCCGGACGGGGGCGACCCCCGACTCCACGGTCGAGAGGGTCCGGACGCCCGTGATTGCGAGGTCGGCGCTGGCCGCGACGGCGTCCGCGTCGGCGCGAGCGTTGGTCACCGCCTCGCGGAGCGCCGCCGCCCGGAGTTCGTTCCGGCGCTCCTCAGAGAGCGTGAACGCCACGCCGTCGACCCGGTTCGCGCCGTTCTCCACGGCCACGTCGATTATCGCTCCCACGCGGGACGTGTCGTTCAGGGTTATCTCGAACGCGTGAAGGCCCTGGTAGCCGGCCGGCTCTCCCGTCTCGTCCCGGTCCTCGCCGATGTCGAACCTCGTCGTCCGGACCTGGTCGTCGCTCACGTTCGCCTCGCGGAGCGCCCGGCGCATCTCGGAGACGTTCGCGGCCAGTCCCCGTCTGACCGCGTCGGCGTCGTCGGCCGTCTGGACGACGGCGACTTCCAGCACGGCCTGGTTCGGGTCCGCCTCGACGTCGCCGGCCCCGGACACTCGAATGGTCGTCGCGTCGGTACCGTTCTCGGCTCGCGTCGCGCCGCCGGTAGCACCGCCCCCCACCGCGGACAGCAGGACGGCGACCCCCAGCGCCGCGACCAGTGCGCGTCGCGGACGCATACCTGCCGGCTACGACGGCCGTCGACAAGTATCTCGGCCTCCCGACCGGTGGCTCGGACGCCGCGTCGACTCGAAAGCAGAGCGTCACGACCGGCGTCGCCGCGGTCAGTCAGCGAGCACTTCTTCGGCACGCTCGTCCGCTATCTCGGCGTTCTGCACCCAGAGGTCGCCGAACAGTTCGTCCTGCTCCAGCAGGACGAAATTGCGGTGGGCGAGAAAGAGGAGCGAGAGGAACGTCTCGACGCGCGTCGGACCCACGTCCTCGATTTCGGCGTACAGCACCTCGTTGCGCCCGCGGTCGTACTGGGTCTCCAGTTCGGACCGCACGTCGTCGATGACGGACTCGATGTCCTCGTCGTGGGTCGTACCAGTCACGTCGTTCTCCGTCGGTTCGTCGTCCAGCCGCATGTCGTCGCCGGCGTGGTAGTCGAGCGTCTGCGTGCCCCGCTGGTACCCCTCCGGCGAGTCGCTGGTGTCGTAGCTCCGGGACTCCTTCCACCACGACCCCCGCTCGCGCTCGCGGAGGTCCCGGACGAGCTCCTCCAGCGTCTCGGGCGTTCCGCGGGCGTGCTTGCGGTCGAGTCGGCGCTCCATCTCGCGCTCCAGCGAGTCCACAGGGTCGTACGCCGGCGCGTCAGCGCCGTCGTCCATCGCCATCGGCGCTTCCCACGGCTCCGGCTCGGGCTCCTCGTCCTCGTCGTCGTCCGCTAGCATCGCGTCGCTCTTCATCCGCAGGAGGACGCTGGCGTAGAACAGCGCGCGGCCGGACGTGCGCAGGTCCGCCTCGTCGAGGCGGTCGAGGAACTTGTCGGTCACCTCGACGATGTCGATGTCCCACGGCTCTATCTCGCCCTCCTCGGCCATCTGGACGAGCAACTCGACCGGCTCGACCGCCTCGTCGTCCTCGTCGTCGGGCGCGAGTTCCCCCGGGAGGACGCCGTCGCCGTTCTCCTCGCCGTTCTCGCCGGCCTCGGCGTCGCCCTCGCGCTCCCGCTTGCGCTCCTCGTGACCGGAGATGTCCAGCGGAACGTCGCCATCGTCCCGATTTTCCTCCGGAGCCTCTCCGCTCGCTTTCTCCGAGGAACGAGGTTCCTCGCTAGTCATCGGCGGGCACCTCCTGACTTCCGTCGAGTTTGATACCGGTCACGGTGCTCACGTTGTCTCCCTGCATCGTCACGCCGATGGCGCGCTCCGACCGCTCCATCATCGCCGAGCGGTGGGAGACGACGACGAACTGCGCGTCGCCCGCGAGTTCGTCCACCATCTCGCCGACGCGCTCGGCGTTGGCGGCGTCGAGGAACGCGTCCACCTCGTCCAGCGCGTAGAACGGTGCGGGGTTGTGGCGCTGGATGGCGAAGATGAACGCGAGCGCGGTCAGGCTCTTCTCGCCGCCGGACATCGCGTCGAGGCGCTGGACCGGCTTGTCCGCCGGCTGGGCCTTCATCGTCAGGCCGCCGTCGAAGGGGTCGTCCTCGTCTTCGAGGTGGAGTTCGCCCGACCCGTTCGAGAGCCGGGAGAAGATGTCCCTGAAGTGGTCGTCGATGGCCTCGAAGGCGTCCATGAACGTCGACTTCTTCTGGGCCTCGTAGGAGTCGATGCGGTCGCGGATGCCGTCGCGCTCTTCGACCAGCGTCCCCTTCCGCTCCTCGAGTTCGTCGAGCTCCGACTCGACCTCGTCGTACTCGTCGATGGCGAGCATGTTGACGGGCTCCAGCTCCGCCATCTGGCGTTCGAGGCGCTCGATGTTCTCCTCGACCTCGTCGTGGTCCGGCACCTCCTCGGGGTCGTAGTCGCCGACCTCCTCGCGAAGCTCCGCGACCTCGTCTTCGAGTCGCCCGGCGCTCCGACGCAGGCTCTCCAGGCGGTTCTCGACCTTCTCGACCTCGTCGCGCTTCGCGTCCCGGACCTCCTTGGCGTCCCGGAGGTCCTCCTTGAGGTCCGACCGCTCGTCTTTGAGTTCCGCGAGTTCGTCCTCCAGCTCCGCGACGGCCTCGCGCTTCTCCTCCAGGAGTTCTTCTTTCTCCGCGATGCTCGCCTCCAGTTCCTCGATGACCTCCTCCTGGTCGGCCTTGCGGTTCTGGGCCTGCTCGATGTCGTCGTGGAGGTCGTCGATGGCGTCCTCGGCGTACTGCTTCTCCAGCTGGAGTTCGTTCAGTTCGCCGTCGAGTTCGTCCATCCGGTCTTCGAGGTCGTCTATCTCGTCCTCTATCTCCTCGGCCTGCGCCGTGAGTTCCGGAATCTTCGAGTCCTCGAGTTCCGCTTCGAGATCCGCGACGTCGGACTCGATGGCGGCGATGGCGTCGTCGTGGTCGGCGATGTCGGCCTCTATCTCCTGCATCTGCTCGTCGACCGACTCCCGTTCGTCCTGTAGCTCCGAGATCTCCGCCTCGAGGTCGTCTATCTTCTCCTCGAACGACGCCAGTTCCTCCTCCTTGCGCTCGATGTCGTTCTCGATGATACGGACCTGGTCGCTGGCGTCGCCCTGTCGGTCGCGGGCGTCGTCCAGTCGCTCCTCGACGTCGCGTATCGACTCGCGAACCGACCGGCGCTCGTCCTCGAGTTCGTTTATCTTCCGGGCGACACGCTCCAGTTGGCCCTTGCCGGACGCCGAGAAGGAGTACCGCGACCCGCTCTTGGACCCGCCGGTCATCGCGCCGCTCTTCTCGACGAGTTCGCCCGACAGGGTGACGATGCGGTAGTCACCCATCAGCTCCCGGGCGGTCTCCATGTCCTCGACGACCAGCGTGTCCCCGAGGACGTACGAGAAGATGGGTGCGTACTCCGAGTCGAACTCCAGCAGGTTGTACGCGAAGTCGACGACGCCCGGCAGGTTCGGCGCGCTCGGCAGGGACCGGTTGCTCATCTTCGTGATGGGCAGGAAGGTCGCCCGACCCGCGTTACGGGACTTGAGGTACTCGATGCAGCTCTGGCCGACGCTGTCGTCGTCGACGACGACGTGGGTCATCCGACCGCCCGCCGCCGTCTCCAGGGCGGTCGCGTACTGCTGGCCCACGCTCCCGAGCTGTGCCACCGCGCCGTGGACGCCGTCCTTGCCGGCGTTCAGGATGGTCGAGACCGCCCGACCGAACGAGGAGTCGCCGCTCTCGTCGGCCTTCGCCTCGAGTTCCGCGTACTCCTGCTGGCGCGCCTGCAGGTCGTTCTCGACCGACTCCAGGTCGTCCTGTAGCTCGCGTTTCTCCTGCTTGAGGTCGTCGACGACGCCCTGGATCTGTTCCTCGTTGCGCTCGGCCTTCAGCAGTTCGTCCGCGAGGTCGTCGAGTTCGGTCTCCAGTTCGGGAATCTTCTCCCGTGCTGCGTCTATCTCGGCCTGCTTCTCCTCGACGGCGTTGGACTTGCGGCGTGCCTCGTCCAGCAGGCGGTCTTTCTCGCGCTGGCGCTCGTTCTTCGCGCTCTTCTCTTCCTCCAGGGCCTCCTTCTTCTCCGCGAGTTCCGCCTTCACCTCGTCGTACTCGGTGTCGACGCTCTCTATCTCGGCCTCGACCTCGGCGAGTTCCGTCTCCTTCCCCTGGATGTCGCTCTTGACCGAGGCCTTCTCTATTTTCACCTCGCGGATGTCGTCCTCGAGGTCGTCGACCGTCTCCTGCTTGCGGTCTATCTCGACGAACGCCTGTCGGCGCTCGTTCTCCGCCTCCTCGATGCGCTCCTCGGCGGACGCTATCTTGTCCTCCACCCGCGAGATGTCGCCTTTGACCTCCTCTATCTCGCTTTTGATGGCGAGCTGTTCGTCCTCGCCCTTGCGCTCTATCTCGGCGTTGAGCTCTTCGAGTTCGTCCTCGAGGCGGATTACCCGCCCCTGCTTCTCGTCGAGTTCGGCCTGGAGGTCCGCGAGTTCGTCCTCGCGCTCGTCGATGTCCCGCCGGGTGGCTTCGAGGTCCGACCGCTTCTCTTCGAGTTCTGAGGCCTTCCGGTAGCTCTCGTACTCCTCTTTCTCCTCGCGGAGGCCCTGGTACTCGAGGGCGGTCTCGCGCTCGTCGCGCAACTGGTCGAGGCGGTCCCGCTTCTCCTCGATGCGTAGTTCCGCCTCCTCGATGCGCTCCTCGACGGTCTCTAGCTCTCCGAGGGCGTCTTCCTTCTTCGCGTCGAACTCCGCGACGCCCGCGATTTCGTCGATTATCTCCCGGCGCTCGTGGGGAGTCATGTTGATGATGCCCGTCACGTCGCCCTGCATGACGACGTTGTACCCCTCCGGGGTGACGCCGGCCTGCGCGAGCAGGTCCTGGATGTCCGAGAGGTTGACCGAGCGCCCGTTCAGGTAGTAGTAGGAGTAGTAGTTGTCCTCGGTCTCCTTGACGCGGCGCTTGATGCGAATCTCCTCGACGTCGCCGACGTCGTCCGACCCGGCGGCGTTGACGACCTGCGAGCGGTCGAGCGTGCCGTCCTCGTTCGCGAGGACGACCTCGACACTGGCCTCGCGGGGCCCGCTCGTCGACTCGCTGCCCTCCTCGTACCCGGGATTGTAGATGAGGTCGGTGAGTTTCTCGGCCCGAATGCCGCGCGTTCGAGCGAGGCCGAGGGCGAACAGGACGCTGTCGATGATGTTGCTCTTCCCGGAGCCGTTCGGACCGGTGACCACCGTGAAATCCTCGTAGAACGGAATTTCGGTCTTGCGGCCGAAGCTCTTGAAGCTGTCGAGGACGAGCTTTTTTATGTGCATAGGTTGCTCGTGAGGACGAGAACGGCCCTACGCAACGATGATGTCGTCGCCGAGTTCGGAACCACCCTCGTCTTCTGGTTCGTTTTCTCCCTGGGACTCGTCGTTTTTAGCCTCTTCGTCCGCGGGCGCTTCCTCCGCCGCGGCCGGCCCGTCGGCGGACGCACTCATGGCTCCGGCCGACTCGGCGGCCACGTCGCGCTCCTCCTCGGTCGTCTCCAGGTCCTTGATGCGCTGGTTCGCCTCGACGAGTTCCTCCGTGAGCCCCCTGATGGTCGCCTCGAGTTCCTCGACCCGCGATTCGAGCGACTCGATGCGGTCGCGCTGGCTAGTCATATCATCTATGCGTAACGGTGTCACCATAAAGCTGCGTCAGACGCACGTCTGTCAGCTTTCAGAAACGGCCGCGACGAGGTGAGCAAACGACTTACGTACCCGCCGACAGCCTCCGGGCATGCGACAGTTCATCGTCCTCGGGCACGACGCGCCGACGACCCCCGAGTTCTCGCTCGACGACCTCGCCGGCGGTGCGGGCCGACTCGACGCCCTCTGCCGCTGCGTCAACAGCGCCTTCTTCCTCTCGCACGCCATCCGCGAGGACGTGCGCTGCTTTCTCGTCCATCAGGACGAGGTGACGATACGCTTCGAGGGGTCGGAGCTCCGGCGGCTCAACCCCGACGAGCGCAGCACGGCCGCGCTCGTCCGGCAGGCCCTCGAAGCGAGAGGGGAGGCGGTCGGCCACATCGAGGAGGAGAGCACGCCCGGCGTCTACGTCTCCAAGCGCGGGTTCGAGCCGGTGCTGGAGGCGGCCGCCCGCGACGGCACCGTCGTCGAACTCCACGAGGACGGCCGCCCCGTCGTCGAGGTCGAACCGCCCGAGAATCCCGTCTTCGTGCTCTCGGACCACGGCGACTTCACCGACCGTGAGGCCGACCTGCTGGCCGACGCCGGGGACGAGCGCGTGCGGCTCGGCCCGGAACTGCTCCACGGCGACCACGCCATCACCGTCGCACACAACTACCTCGACACCGCGGGGTACGCCGACTACTGACCATGCGAGTGAGCGTCGTCGGCGGGGGAACCGTCACGGACGAGGAGGCAGCGCGCGCCGAGGCGGTCGGTCGACTGGTCGCCGAGCGCGGCCACGACCTGGTCTGTGGCGGCCTGGGCGGGGTCATGGAAGCCGCCTGTCGCGGCGCGAGCGAGGCCGGCGGCCGGACCGTCGGCATCCTCCCCGGCGAGGACCGCGACGCCGCGAACCCCCACGTCGACGTGGCCATCGCCACGGGCCTGGGTCACGCCCGGAACGGACTGGTCGTGTTGAACGGCGACGCCGTCGTCGCCATCGACGGCGGCCCCGGGACGCTGTCGGAACTCGGCTTCGCTGGCGTGTTCGACCGCCCCGTCGCCGGCCTCGGCACCCATAACGCGCCCGGCGTCGAGGCGGTCGTGACGCCGGAGGAGGCGCTTTCGTACGTCGAAACTGCGCTCGACGAGAGGGGGTGAATTTCGGAAGCGTTAAAGGCGGGGATTGCCTTGTTGAAGTTGCGGGCCGGTGGGGTAGCTTGGTATCCTTCGGCCTTCGGGTGGCCGTAACCGCGATTCGAATTCGCGCCGGCCCACTTCTCCCCACTTTCGTTCCTCTAGCGGCGGTCTTGGGGTGGCCGTAACCGCGTTCTCGTGAGCGAAGCGAACGAGAGCAAGCGAGACGAGCGTAGCGAGTCTCGCCCGGTTCAAATTCGCGCCGGCCCACTTTTACCCATCCTCCATCGCCGAGCGACGGCGAGGCGTATCGACGGCGGTTCAGGTCCGAGCGTGACTCACGCCGACTCCTCGACCGCGAGGCGGACGCCGAGTCCCACGAGGACGCTGCCGGTCACCGCGCGCAGGCCGTCCTCGACCCACGACCGGGCCGCCAGCACGCGTCGAATCGTCCCGGAGAGCAGCGCGACGGCCACGAGGTACGACAGCGTCAGTACTGCGTACGTCAGTCCCAGGGCGGCCAGCTGGGGCGTGACGGGGCCGGTTCGAGTGACGAACTGCGGGAGGAAGGCGAGGAAGAATATCGCCACCTTCGGGTTGAGGACGTTCACGAGCACGCCACGGGCGAAACTGGTCCGCCGGTCGGTCGACGTCGTCGAGGCACCGTCGAGTTCGAACTGCTGCGACGACCGGAGGGTCTCGACGCCGAGGTAGAGGAGGTACGCCGCGCCGACGTACTTCACCACCCGGAACGCGAGGGCGGACCGCCGCACGACGACCGACAGGCCGAGAATCGCCGCGCTCGTGTGGACGAGCACGCCGACGCCGATACCGGCGGCGGACGCGACGCCGACGCGTCGTCCGCCGCCTATCGACCTGGTCAGGACGTAGACGGTGTCGGGTCCCGGCGCGAGCACCAGGGCCAGCGCGGCCGGCACGAACACCGCGAGCGTTTCGACGCCGAACATCGCTACCTCCACCGTCGGACGACGCCCCTTTCAGGGCTTCGGCCTCGCGTCGGCGCTCCACGGCCGCCGCCGTAGCCCGCCTCCGCTCCCCGCCGTCCGACTCGACCCGCGGCGGTCCGCTCTTCGGCGGTTCGCCACCGCGAGCGACCGCGGTCGTCACGTCGTCCGTTCAGTTGCCGGAGCGCGCCGACCCGTGGAGGTCGTCCGGTCGGACGCGCTCACCGTTCAGGAAGATCGCCGCGGACCCGCCGACGCGGAACGCCGCTATCGCCCCGGAGAAGCGGTAGGCGTCGGCCCCGCCCGCGACGGCACCGCCGACCCGCCCGTTCGAAACCCGGTCCTCCGTGTCGACGGTGACCGCGCTCTCGGGGACGGGGGCGTCACCCGCGCTGTCCGTCTTCCTCGCGCTGCCGGTCACCGCGAACCCGTACTCGACGACGTTCTCGGGGCTACCGCCCGCGACGACCAGGTGGTTCGGGAACTGGTTCTCCTCGTCCTCGCACCACGGCCCGGCGAAGGGGTTCGCAGCGCTGAACTGCGCCGGCGCACCCGGCGTCTCTATGGGGTCGGGGTCGAGGCGGACCGAATCGAGGGCGAAGGGGTCGGGGGCGAACTGGTCGGCGGGGTGGAGCGTCGTCACGCCGCTGACGGGACCGGGGAAGAGGACGCTCGTTCCGAGGCCGCTCTCGGCCCAGAAGCTCACGTTCAACTGCACCCCCTCGAAGTCGCCGGTCACGACCGCCGTGTTGCAGTCGAGGAACTCGACGGGCGTCCCGGCGGCGGAGTCGTCGCCAAGCTCGCTCGGCCGGACGCGCTCGCCGTTCAGGAAGAGTCGAACCTCGTCGGCGCTCCGGCGGGTGAGCGAAATGTTGAACCGGGATATCCGCCCGGTGAAGACGTAGGCGTCGGCTCCGCCCGCGACGGCCCCGCTGGCGAGGCTACCGTCCTCGATCCGGTCTTCCTCGTCGACGGTGACGGCGCTGTCGTCGACCGGCGCGTCGCCCGCCCGCCCGCTCCTGCGCGCTCGACCGCTGACGACGAACTGGTACTCGACGACGTTCTCGGGGCTGCCCCCCGCGACGACGAGGCGGTTGCGTGCGCCGCCCCCGTCCCGGTCGGGCTGGCTCGCGTCGCGGTCTCTGTCGCCGCCGGCGACGACTCCCGGTCCGAGGAGGCCGGCGCTCGCCGCGATGACGGTCCGCCGGCGGAGGTACGTCGATTGCATGGTGACCGTCTTCGCCGGCGGAACTGATAAGTCGCGGCCACCGTTTTCCGTCGGCGTCCGCTGTAACGAACCGCCTAGCCCGCGTCCGGCTCTTAGGGACGTCCTGAACTGCAGGATGGCTCGGGTTTCCTCGGCGAATCCGGAGGCCGACGAGAACGACCGCGAGACGAACGCCCGACCCGGCGACCGTCGAGCGAACGCGACCGGTTCCGGGCCGTCGTCGTCGAACCGCTCCGTTGGCGCTCTCCGGTCGGCGTCACAGCCGTTATCTCCCTCGAACTCCGACGACGAGTGGATGACAGAGCCGTTCGAACTGGACGTCGATTCAACCGAGACCGTCGCCGAGCGCCGGGACGAGGTGGTCGCTCGCGTCCGGGACCACGCCGGCCAGATCGCGCGCGAACTCGCCCGCCTCCAGGGGGGCGACTACGGCCAGCGGACGTTCGGGACCGACGACGGGGAGTGGACGGTCAAGTACGAGGCCGGCGACCTCCAGTACCTCCGCTTCGACGGCGGCCGCGGCGAGACGTACGTCGTCTCGACCAAGCGCCAGCCCGAACCGGAGGCGCTCGCGGCGGCACTGGCGGACTACGACGCCTTCGTGGCGTCGTACAACCGCTACGTCGCGTCGCTCGACGGCGTGCTGGACGACGTGTCCGCCGACTTCCCCGCGGTCGAGTCGACCGACGCCGTCGTGAGCGAGCGCGACCGCATCCTGGAACGCGTCCGCGAGGCGACCGACCGGATGGCCCACGAACTCTCCCGGTACGAGGGCGGCGACTACGGGACGTTCTCGACGCGGGTGTCCGGCACCCGGTGGGAGCTCAAGTGGGACGGAGACGGCGCGTCGTACCTCCGGGTCGGCGGCGAGGGCGGCGTCTACCTGCTCTCGCAGTACGAACCGCCGTCGACGCGCGACGTGCGCGAACTCGCCGGCGAGTTCGCGGCGTTCGTCGAGGCGTTCAACGCCCACGTCGACGGACTGGAGTCGGACCTCTCGCACGTCTCGCTGTGAGCGGTCGCGCCGAACCCGGTTGCGCTACATTGATATGGGGTTCACCGCCAGCATTACTCGAATGACTGAAACTTCCGCGACCGCTCGTTCGGGCCGGACTCGAGAGAGAGGTGGTTCCGGTGGCTGAAGTCGACGCGACCGACGCGCGAGCGCGAACGCCGACGCTCGTCGCGGTCTGTGGGCTGCCGGGCGTCGGAAAGTCGACCGTCGCCGAACGCGTCGCCGAGCGCGTGGACGGGCGACTCCTCAGGACGGACGTGGTCCGCAAGGACCTCTTCCCCGACCCGGAGTACACCGAGGCGGAGTCCCGGCACGTGTACGGGGAACTGTTCGACCGTGCGCGCACGACGCTCGAAGATGGGGGCAGCGTCGTCCTCGACGCGACGTTCCGGCGCGAGCGCGACCGCGAGCGTGCCCGGTCGCTCGCGGCGACGACCGATGTCGGGTTCTCGCTGGTGCGGGTCGAGTGCGGCGAAGCCGGGGTCCGCCAGCGGATAGCCGAGCGAGAGGACGACGAGAGCGACGCGGACTTCGAGGTGTACGCGACCTACCGCGAGCGGTTCGACCCCATCTCCGTCGACCACGTGACGGTGGACAACTCCGGGACGCTCGAGGAGACCTACCGGCAGGTCGACGACCGGTTCTGACCGACTTCCACCGTTCGCTCTCGGCGACTGTTCACGTTTCCGGTAGCTCCCGACAAATAAGGGGCCTGCGCGACTACTGAACGTATGTCCACTGACGAAGACGCGCCGGACTGGGTGACGCTCGGACGCGAGGAAACGGTCGTGTGGAGCGACCATCCGAGCCTGTATCTCGTGAAACGGTGGCTCGTCGTCGCCGCCGTCGCTATCGTCCTCGGCCTCATCGGAGCGACGTTCCTCCCGCCGGACTGGCGGCTGCTCGGCTGGCTCGCGGTGGTCGCGGGTGTGGGCGTCGCCGCGGCCGCCTACGTCAAGACGAGGACCATCACCTACGTCGTCACCACGGAGAAGGCGTACAAGAAGACGGGGCTCCTCAACAAGCACCAGAACACGGTTCGTCTCGAACGTGTCCAGACGGTCTCGCTCGCGCAGTCGCTCCTCCAGCGACCGGCCAACTGCGGCGAACTCACCCTCGACACGGCCGGCAACGACGTTCCGGAGATCGTGTTCGACTGCGTGCGCGAACCGGAGCGCGTGAACGGACTCATCTCCGACGCGACCGGAGCCAAGAGCGGGACCAGAGCCACGTCGGTGTGACCGCGCCGCGGACGCCGGCGGCCAGGACGGTCGCGTCTCGCGGTGACCTGCGCTCTCGCCGCGAATCAGCTACCTTTTTGCTCCGGAGGGAACCACCGCCGAGAACGGATGGTCGTCGAGCAACTCGACGCGCCGGACCCGGACGCCCTCGTCGAAGCGGCGAAGGCGGCGTTCCGGGACGGTGCGGTGTTGACGGTGCAGGCGCACTGCGAGGTGGAGTACGACGGACGCACGAGCGGCTATCTCGGGCCGGGCGACCGCCTCCTGGTCGCCAAGCCCGACGGGACGTTCCTCGTCCACCAGCCGACCGGCAACGAGCCGGTGAACTGGATGCCGGGCGGCGGCACCGTCTCCGCTCGCGTGAGCGAGGCGGACGCTGCAGACGAGCCGTCCCGGACCGCCGTCCTGCTCGCGCGGCGCACGACCCCGAACGAGCGCGTCGAGGTGCGCGTCCACGAGGCCCACTCGCTGACACGGTTCGACGCGACCGACGGGGCGACGTACGAGGAGTCGGGGACGGAGGCGGAGATGCACGAGTACATCGAGTCCAACCCCGACGCGCTGGAAGAGGGACTGCGCATCGTCGAACACGAGCGCGAGACGAAGTACGGCTTCATCGACTTCTTCGCCCGCGACGAGGACGGAACCCCGGTGGTCGTCGAGGTAAAGCGCATCCAGGCGACGCTGAACCACTTCGACCAGCTCAAGCGATACGTCTCGCTGTACGAGATGGGGGAGGGTCCGACGGCGTCGCTCGGCGGCGACGACCCTGCCTCGAAGGAGACGGCGTCGGCGTCTGGCGACCCGCGAGAGGCCGCCGGAAACGAGGACGTGCGGGGGATGCTCGTCGCGCCCTCGGCCTCCGAGCGCGTCGAGCGCGCGCTCCGCGATGACGGCCTGGAGTTCGTCGGCCTCTCGGAGTTCGACACCGACGCGAAGGGCGCGACCGAGGCGAAGCTGACCGACTTCTGAACGGTCGCGACGCGTTCGGCCCCTGCGTTTTTTCGACTTCCGCCCCACGTTCCACTATGGACGACGTGCTCATCTACGGCTCGTACGGCTACACGGGGGCGTTGATCGCCGAGACCGCGGTCGACCGGGGATTCTCGCCCGTTCTGGCGGGACGGAACGCCGCGAAGGTCGAGCGCCAGGCGACCGACCTCGGACTCGACCACCGGGTGTTCAGCCTCGAACATCCCGAGGTGGTCGAGAACCGAATCGAAGACGTCTCGGCGGTGCTGAACTGCGCCGGCCCGTTCTCCTCGACCGCCGGGCCGCTCACGACGGCGTGCCTGACGGCCGGGACGGACTACCTCGACATCACCGGCGAGATAGACGTCCTCGAGACCATCGCTGGACGGGACGTCGACGCCGAGGACGCCGACGTGACCCTGCTGCCGGGGTCCGGGTTCGACGTGGTGCCGACGGACTGTCTGGCCGCCCACCTCCGGTCGAAGCTGTCGTCGCCGACGAAGCTCACGCTCGCCATCGACGGCCTCGGCACCTTCTCGCCGGGAACGGCGAAATCCATCGTCGAGGGGCTCTCGCGGCCCGGCGCAGTGCGCCAGGACGGCACCATCCGGACCGTCCCGGCGGCCTGGAAGACCCGGTACGTGGACTTCGGTCAGGGGCCGAAGACGGCGGTGACCATCCCCTGGGGCGACGTCTCGACCGCCTACTACACGACGGGCATCGACGACATCGAGACCTACGCCACCGTGCCCGAGTACGCCCTCTCCGTGATGCGCCGGACGGGGCCGCTGTCGTCCGTCCTCGGGTCGCGGCCGGTCCAGCGCGCGATGAAGGCGGTCGTCGACGCGACCGTCTCCGGCCCGACCGCGGAGGAGCGCGCCCAGAGCGTCAGCCGCGTGTGGGGCGAGGTCGAGGACGACGAGGGCGACCGGGCGACGGCGCGACTCCGCGCGCCGGACACCTACGAACTGACGGCCCGGACCGCGGTCGAGGCCGCACGGCGCGTCGCCGACGGCGAGGTCGAGTCCGGCTTCCAGACGCCCGCGTCGGCGTTCGGGCCCGACTTCGTGCTGGAGTTCGACGGTGTCGAGCGGGAGGACGTCGGCCAGGGCGCGGTCGTCGAGGCGAACCCGGGCGAGTGACGAGGGACGCGCCGCCGGCGCGGCGTCCACCGCTCCTCAGTCCGTCTCGCAGAACGCCGCCCTGATGGCGCGAGCACGCTTCTCGCCGACGCCTGCCACGTCGAGCAGTTCGGCTTCCGACGCGCCGAGCAGCGCCTCGACGGTCGGGAACGCCTCGTACAGCGCGTCTGCCGTCGCGGGGCCGACGCCCTCGATACAGCCGTAGATGCGCTTGGTCGTCGGCGCCGTCCGTCCCGTCACGGTCCCGGAGGGTACCGGGCGCGCGGTGGGGGATTCGAGATGCTTGCGGCCGATGCGGACCGCCACGTCGACGAGGCGCTCGCAGTCGGAGCAGGGCAGGACCGGAGCGTCGTGGCGCGCGGTGAACGACGCCATCGACCCGTGGACGACCGCCTGCCGGACCCCGGGGTTCATCTCGGCCACGTCCGAGAGGTTGCCCTCCAGCAGGACGTAGGCGTGGTCGTACCCCTCGGTCAGCTTCAGCACCTGGTCGCGCAGGTCCGACCCGGTCCGGCCCACGACCGACCCGACGTAGTCGTCGAGCGTCTTGCGCTCGAACCCTGCCTTCCCGACCACGAGGTCACCGGCCTCCAACCGCCGGACCTCGACGTCCGTGACGTCCGGATGCTCCCTGAGTTCCCGAACGACGACCGACGGCTCCCGGTCGTCAACGGCGACGCGTACCATGCCCCGGCGTACGCGCCGGGCGAACGAATGCGTGACGCTCGCCGGACCGCGAAGGGCAACGACCATGTACCGCGACCGCCATCGGTCGACCGTGTTCGGGGCGGACGAAGCGGGCAAGGGACCGGTGCTCGGGTCGATGTTCGCCGCGGCGGTCGCGGTGGACGACTCCGCCGACCTGCCGGACGGCGTCGACGACTCGAAGAACCTCGCGCCGGCCCGCCGTGAGGAACTGGCGGCCGACCTGCGCGCGAGCGACGGCGTCGCGGTCGGCGTCGCCGAGGTTCCGGTCGAGCGCATCGACGCGCCGGCGACCGACATGAACGCACTGACCGTCGCGGCCCAGGCGCGAGCGGTCTCGCGGGTCGCCGAGGCGGACGAACGGGGCGTCGTGGACGCCGGCGACACCAGCGAACGACGGTTCGCGCGCCGGGTCGCGGACGCCGCATCGGTCCCCGTCTCGGTGACGGCTGAGCACGGCGCGGACGAGCGCCACGCGGTCGTCGGGGCGGCCAGCGTCGTCGCCAAGGTCGAACGTGACGCCCACGTCGACCGCCTCGCCGAGGAGTACGGCGACCTCGGGTCGGGCTACCCCAGCGACCCGACGACCCGCCAGTTCCTCCGGAAGTACGTCGCCGACCACGGCGACCTCCCCGACTGCGCGCGCGCCTCCTGGAGCACCTGCGAGGACGTGCTGGCCGCCCGCGAACAGTCCGCGCTCGACGAGTTCTGACTCACCTGCGCCAGAGTCGCCGCGCGACCGTCGGCACCGCACGCCCGGCGGCCGCGACGCCCGACAGCGACGGCGCGTACTCGTCGACGACCCCGGCCGCGTCGCGGACGAACGGCTTCGGGTCGTCGCGCGAGCAGTAGTCGAAGTTCGGCTCCCGCCAGAGCGACGCCAGGATTCTCGCCGTCTCCGCCGGTAGCGACGGTCGCTCGGCGGGGTCGTGTCCCTCGCGCAGGAGACTGGCGAGGTACGCGAGTTCGCCCCGGAGGACGTGACTGCCGACACCGGTCTCGTACGTCGACTCCGCCGCCACGTCGGACGGGCCGTCACCGGTCTCGCGTGCCGGTTCCTCCCTCCCGGCGGACGCTCCGTCGCCGGCCGCGAGGCGGTAGTACTCGTGGGGAAAGTCGACGCCGGCGTGGACCGCGAGCTGGAGCGACCCCCAGAAGCGGGGGTTGACCTCCAGCAGTTTGAACCGGCCGTCGCGGGGGTCGCGCCGGAACTCGACCATCGCCGGTCCGTGCCAGTCGAGCGCCGACAGCAGCGCGGTGCCGTGCTCCCGGAGGTCGGGTTCGTCGACCGCTTTCCGGAACACGCTCGCGCCGCCGGTGTAGGAGTAGCTCCGCACCCGCCGGTGCTGGAAGGTCGTCACGGGGTCGCCGCGGTCACAGAGCGCGAAGAAGCCGTACTCGTCGGTGCCCGGGACGTACTCCTGGACGAGCGGGCGGTGACCCATCCGCTCTTCGAGGGCGTCCGGGTCGGGGTCGGTACCGGCCGGGACGACGGTCACGTCGGGATACGCGGTGGCGTCGTCCTCGACCAGCACGGTGTACCGGGACTTGACGACCGCGTCGCGCGCCCGGACGTCCCACCCGTCTAGCACCTCCGTCTCGGGTGCCGGGACGCCCGCCGTCTCGGCCACGTCGAAGAGGCGGCGGCGGTCGCGCACGCGCTCGAACGTCTCGAACGCCGGCCACGGCGCGGCGACGCGCTCGGCGAACCGGTCGCGGTTCTGCGCGAGGACGTAGGCGTCCGGTTCGCGCAGCGGAACGACCGTCAGCACGTCGTCGCGGTCGGCGAGCGCGAGCAGGGCGTCGCGGTAGGCCCCGAGACCCGTCGACGGGTCGGGGACGACGGCCGTCTCGCGGCAGTACTTCGAGGCCGCCGCCGGCGCGCTCTCGGACGCGGCGGCCGCGACGACCGGAATCCCGCGCCGGCCGAGCGACCGCACGCAGGCGAGACTGCTACCCGTTCCGATGGCGGGGACGACGACCGCCTCGCTCATCGCTTCGCGAGCGCGTCGACGAGTTCGTCGACGGCGTCGGTCACCTCGTCGTAGACCGCGCGGAACTCCTCGGGGTCGTCGCCGTACGGGTCCGCTATCTCGAAGTCCGTCCCCGGGTCGAACGCCTTCAGGAAGCAGGTCTTCTCCAGCGCGGCCGGGAACTCCCGCTTCAGGTCCCGGTAGTTCCAGGCGTCCATCAGCAGGACGAGGTCGCCGGCGTCGAGCAGGCGCTCGCTCACGCGCTGGGAGCGGTGGTCGGCGAGGTCGACGCCGTGCTCGCGGGCGGCCGAGACCGCCGGGTCGGGGCTCTCCCGACCCTCGGCGTCGACGAATCCGGCGGAGGTGACGAGGGACGGGTCGCAGTCCGTCTCCTCGATACGCGTCCGGAAGTAGCGTTCCGCGAGCGGGCTGCGGCAGATGTTCCCGAGACAGAGGAAGACGACGCCGGGGTCGGACGGGAGCGACCGGACCGCCGTCTCGGCGTCGAGCACGCGGCCGTTCGAGGCCCGGAGACGGAGTCGGTCCATCTCGACGGCGACGCGTCTCCGGCCGTGGTGGAGGTGGTCGAGCATCGTCCCCGGTTCCACGACCGCGCTGTTATAGGGGACGCATCGTTGTCCGCGTAATCGCCGCCTGTGACGGCGTCAGGCCGTGCTTGTATCGGTAGTGAACGGCAAAAAAGGGTTTCTCAGCGGTCGGTGAGCAGGTACCGGAGGATGTCACCGTACGCCGGGCGCGTGACGAGCACGCCGACGAGCACGCCGAGGATGGTGATGATGGCGAAGCCCTGGAGGTCGCCGAGCGACAGGACCGCCAGCGGACTCATGGCGATGATGGTCGTCGCGGCGGCGGCTCCGATGACCCAGAACGCCTTCCGGAACCGCGACTGGAACACGCGGCCCGACGAGACGTCGCCCTCGGCCATCACCTCGTCGGCGATGATGATGAGGTCGTCCACGCCGGTCCCGATGACCGCGATGAACCCGGCGATGTGGCTGAGGTCGAGCGGCAACTGCACGGCGGCCGCGAACCCGAGCAGGATGACCACCTCCGAGAGCGCCGTCACTATCATCGGCAGTGCGACCTGCGGCTTGCCGTAGCGGACGAAGACCGTGCCGCTGACCGCGAGGACGGCCGCGAGCCCGGCGATGAGCGACTGGACCTTGAAGTCCGTCGCGAGGCTGGGCGCGAGGTAGGTCGTCGTGCCGGCCTGGGTGTCGAGCGCCGCCGGGAGCGCGCCGGCGCGGAGGTTGATCTGGAGTTCGCGCGCCTCCGACATGTTGCCCGTTATCATCCGGAACTGCGGGTTCTGGACGAACTTGCCGCTCCTGATGGACGGGGCGAGGTCGCTGCCCATCCCGGCGCCGTAGACCACCTGGCCGTCGACGACCGTGAACAGGCAGTAGCCGGCGTTGTTCGCGTTCCTCGCCGGGTAGTTACAGGCCTGGATGCCCTCGCCGCTCGTGAACCCGTTCTGGTTCATGACGCGGGCGAACCGCTCGGCGGCCTGCTGGTTGAGCGTCACGGAGACGTAGGACGTGCCGCTCTGGTCCTGCTCGGCGGACCCGATGCTGGCGAAGTCGCCCTGGCGGAGGACCGTCGTGTTCTCCGACCCGTTCTGGGTCGGGTAGTGGGCGACGATCTGGACCTTCCCCTTGCTCGTCACCAGTTCCTTCATCCGGCTCTGGTTCGCGTTCGGCATCTCGACGACGATGAAGTGCTCGTTCGTCGCCGTCGTCACCTGCTGGACGCGTCCGCCGGCGAGGCCGGCCTTCGATATCTTGTCGCTGAGTATGCGGACGATCTCGTCGCGCGTCGTGTCGGTGACGCCCGTCCGGACCGAACCGTACTCGATGCCGGCCTGGTCCAGGGCGGTCTGCAGTTCCGCCGTGGTCACGTTATCGACGAACACCTCGACGGTGGTGCCCTCCTGGGTCCGGCGGACCATCACGTCCCCGACGTCGGCGCCGGAGAGATTGTCGGCGACTCGCTTCTGGGCCTCGCTCTGGCTGACGTCCCGCGTCAACTGGACGTCCTCGGCGGTCACGCCCTGGACGGGCGCGCGGATGCGAGTCCCGCCGGCCAGTTCGAGGCCGAACTTGAGATTCGTCGGGCCGTCGCTGGTGCTGGTGGTGAAGTTGTTCCCGTCGCTACCGCCGGCGACGGCTCCCCCGGGTGCGAACAGCGCGAACGTGCTGCCGAGCAGGAGGAGGACGAGCAGAATGACGCGCCAGTTGCTTCGGAGGCTCATCGGGCTACCCCCTCGTACTTGTACCAGCGCAGGAGACTGAGGTTGAGCATGTAGGTGTTCATCAGGTCAGTCGCCAGTCCCATCACGAGCACGACGCCGATGGCGGTGAGCAGGTCGATACCGTAGAACGCGGCGACCAGCGTCATCACCGACATCGCGGAGATGGAGGTGAGCGTCATCGTCACGCCGGTCCGCATCGCACGGTACGTGCTCTCGTAGAACCCGCCCGAGCGGCGTAGAATGTGGTTGTTCAGCAGGATGTCGGAGTCGACGCTGTAACCGATGAGCATCAGGAGCGCGGCGACGGTGCCGAGCGAGAGCTTGATGCCCAGGACGTTCATGAGCGCGACCGGGATGACGATGTCGCTGAACGCCGAGACGACGACGGCGACGGAGGGAACGAACGTCCGGAACATGGCGAAGACGAGGAGACTCATGCCGACGAACGCGGCGACGAGGCCGTACAGCGCGAGCCGCTGGGAGTTACCCCCGAAGCTCGCCGACGTGCTCTGTAGCGACAGTATCTCGAAGCCGGCCTGGTTCGCCTGCGCGCGAAGGGCGTCGGTGTTCGTCGACTGGAACTCGACGATGTAGGTGTTCGTCCCCGACTGCGTCGCGGTCACCGAGGTCACCTCGGCGTCGAACTGTGCATCTATCTGCGACTGCGGTGTGTCCGTTTGAATACGCATCTCAGTGCCGCCGGTGAACTCGGTGCCAGGGCTCACCGGTGCGCCGGTGGTGACGTACCAGCCGGCGATGACCAGCAACGCGAGCGTCAGGACGGCGAGTGGAACGCTCGCGAGCTGTCGGTTCGAGTACCGGGTGTAATCGACCTCCGGCACTTGCAACTCTACCATGGTGATTGGGTCCGGGGTCGTCTCGAATAAGCTTTCTTAATTACTACGGCCACGTCGGTCGTTTCTAGTCGCGGCACGTCGGCCGGTTCGTTCCTCGGCGGCGTCCCCGCCGCTGCCTCCCTCGACCGCCGACCCGGGCCGGCGGAAGGACTAAGCCCCGCGAGATGGCGTTTCTGGACGTGTCTCCGCTCCTGCCGCTGTCCCCCCCGGCTTCGGATTCGCGTTCCTGGCCGTCCTCGCGCTGGCGATAGCCGCACCGCTCGTCCTCTACGCGCTCGTCGACTCCGAGACCGAACGCGAACGGACCGAGGGCCACGACTGGGAGAGCGCGGAGCGCGTCGCGCGCCGGGACGCGCGCGATAGCGACGCCCGGTCCGGCGACGGTCAGGACGACGCCGACGACGGCGTCGAATACGGCTGGAGCGGCCGCGACGACCGCGACGACGGGGTCGAGTACGGCTGGAACGGCGGCGACGACCGACGTGGATAGCTCTCGAACCGCCGACCACTATCGTAAAGTACCCCCGATGCGAGCGCCCGGACGTGCGACGCGCCGGTCCCCGGTTCGTGCTCGCCAGCGGTCTCGTGCTCGGCGTGGCGATGCTGGCGTACAAGTCCGTCGTGCAGTCCTGGAAGTTCGGCATGGACTTCCAGGTGTACTACTACGCGGCGCGGGCCAGCCTCGCCGGCCAGGGGATGTACGCCGTCTCCCCGCCCGCCCATCCCGCGTACGGGTACGTCTACCCGCCGGTGACGATTCTCCCGTTCTACCCGTTCGCGCTCGTCGGCGACTGGCTCGTCTCATTCGCGCTCTTCACCGTCCTCGAACTCGCCGCCGGACTGGCGCTGGCGCTGCTCGTCGTGCGGTCCATCGAACGCCGGGGCTACCCCCTGGCTCCCGTCGACGTCGCGCTCGTTGCGGGCTACGTCCTGCTGTCGGTCCACACCGTGCCGTCGCTGTTCTACGGCGAGACGAACCTCCCGCTCGCGCTGGCGCTCGCTCTGGGATTCGTCGCGCTCGAACGCGGCGACGAGGAGACCACGGGCGTCGCGTTCGGCCTGGCGGCGCTGGTGAAGGTGTTCCCGGCCGGCGTCGGCCTCTGGCTGCTCCGGCGGCGCGCCTGGCGGGCCGTCGCCGCGGCGGTCGCGACCGGCGGCGGCCTCCTGCTCGTCGGTGTCCCTCTCTTCGGACTCGACGCCCACCGCACGTGGCTCCACGACGCGGTGCTCCCGCGCCTGTACCGGGAGGCGTTCGTCGGCGGTCTCGCGCCGGCGGCACCGTACTTCACGCTCCGGCGACCGCTATCGGTGCTCCTGCCGGGGTTGGACCCGACGCTGTTCCCCGTGCTGGCGGCGGCGCTGCTCGCGCCCGTCGTCGCCTACTGCTACCGCGGCCTCGACACGGCGACCGACCGACTCGTCGGCGTCCACGTCACGCTGGTCGCCGTCCTCCTGTTCTTTCCGACGTACTTCGTCTACTTCCCCCTGCTGTACTTCCCCCTCGTCCCCCTGCTCTACCTGCTGGAGGGTCGCGCGGGACGGCTGTTCGTCGCGGGGGCGCTGGTCGCCAGCCTCCCGGCGACGCTGCGGAGCGTCCGGCGAGTCCTCGACGCCCTCTCGCCCCCGCCGGGCGTGCGCTCGGCCGTCCTCGCGGTCGCCGAACCCCTGTTCACCCTCGGGACCCCGCTGCTGTACGGCTGCCTGCTGACGCTCGCGGCCTGCGTCTGCCACGCTCGCCGCAGGGCGTCGTCGGGGCGGTCCGCCACTGTCAGCGGCCGGTCGGAGGGACTCGGCTGACGGAGGATTTCCCGGGAGAGGACGTCTCGCTCGTCGAAGGAGGGGCCGAAGCGAAACTCCCACGTGGAGCTGGCCGATTTATTTCTCTTAATGGAACTAGTAATTTACTGAACCGTGACGATACTGCCGAAGTAGGAAACGCGAGAGAATCGGTGATGGGACCGCCGTGATTCGAACACGGGTCCAACGCACCCCATGCGCAGAGGATACCACTACCCCACGGTCCCGCCTTGCAACTCGAAAAATGCGCGTCCCCCGTTTAAGCGCTTCGTTTCGCGCGCGGAACCGCGGCACGCCGCCGGACTGCTATCACTCCCCGGCGTCGCGCGGTACGACGAGGTCCCCCTCGTCCCGCACCGCGAGGCTCGCCACGGGGTCGTTCTCGTACGCCGCGACGCCCTCGAAGCGCCCGAGGACGTAGCCGTCGTGCTCGCTCTCGACGGTCGCCTGGCGTTCGCCGTGGGGCGTCACAACGTTCGCGACGACCTCCCCCGCCTCGATTACGTCGCCGGCCGCGACGCGGTGGCGCACGACGCCCGCGGCGTCGACGTGGGGGTAGACCGCGCGCTTGACCGGGAAGTCGACCGGAGCGTCGAGGCCGGTCGGCTCGGGGTCGCCGTCCAGCATCCCGAGTTCGCACATCGCGTTCCGGAGGCCGGTCACGCCGAGGGCGCGGGCGTCCTCCTCGACGACGCTGTGGCTCCCGAGTTCGACCGTGAACGCCGGGATGCCGGCGTTGTTCAGCGCCGCGCCGGCGGTCGAGCGCTGGAGGTTCCGCTCGGTGTACTCCTCGGCGGCGTACTCGTTGACGACCGGGAAGTCGAAGGCGTCCGCGAGCCGGTCCAGATGGTCGGCGAGGTCCCGGGCCTCGTCCTCGTCGCGTTCCGCGCGCCGTTCGTCGCCGTCCGCCGTTCCCGACGTCTCCCCGTAGAGCACGCGGTCGCGGATGACGAACGGCACGGAGCCGACCTGCGCGGTGTGGAGGTCGATCAGCGCGTCCGCGGAGTCGGCGAACGCCTCGAAGATGCGCTCGTCGATCAGTTCCTGCACGCGCGGCGGGCAGGAGCCGTCGGCGTCCGGGTCCGGGAAGTAGCGGTTCGGGTCGTCGCCGTGGTAGTAGGAGGTCCGGGCGTTCCGCCGGAGGCCCGCGGGGTTGAGGTTCGGCAGGCAGACGACGGTCCCGCGGAGGCGCTCCGCGAGTTCCTCGTCCACCGTGTCCTGTGCAGTCGCCATCGCGGTCACCTCGTCGCCGTGAATCGCGGCCGTGATCCACAGCGTCGGGCCGTCGTCCTCGCCCTCCGCGACGAGGACGGGGAGTCGTTCGGGCGTTCCGGTGGGGAGGTCCGTCACGTCGAGCCACCCGGTGGCGAGTTCGCCGGGCGCGGATTCGGCGGTGCCGACTTGCATACGCGGAGGTGTTCCGGCGGTGTCAAAAAAGCGCGCGAACCGGCAGTCGAGTCAGACCAGCACGCGCTCCAGTTCGACGACCCGGCCGCGCTCGGCGTCGGGGTCGCCGACCATCCGGCCGAGACAGACCACCGCGTCGTCGGGCGTGTAGCAGGCGACGAGTCCGTCGTCCGAGGCGGCGGCCTCGGCGTCGATGACGCCCGGCGCGTACACCTGCGCGCCGTTCGCGATCTCCTCGGCGGCGCTGTACGCCACTGTCACCCGGGGAAGGTGGTCCAGCGAGCGCTCGGCCGGGCTGACGACCTCGCGCAACCAATCGTCGTCGTCGTTTTCGCGCCATCTGGCAAGCGCGTCCGAGAGGTCGTGTAGCGTCACGAGGTCGATGTCGTCGAAGGGGTCGGTCGCCGTCCGCCGCAGGTGGCCCATGTGCGCGCCCGTCCCGAGCGCCAGCCCCAGGTCGTGACAGAGCTTCCGGACGTAAGTGCCGCTCTCGCAGCGAATCCGCAACAGCGCCTGCCGTCCCTCGACTTCGAGCACGTCGAGGGAGTGGATCTCCCGGACGCGCAACTGGCGGACGACCGCGCTCTTCCGGGGCGGCTTCTGGTAGATCGGTCCCTCGAACTCGGCGGCGACGGCCTCGAGGTCGGCGGGTGGGTCGCCGTGCAGTTCCAGCACCGCGACGTACTCCTTCGTTCCCTCGAGGAACACCTGCGAGAGCCGGGTTGCCGCGCCGGTGAGCACGGGGAGACATCCCGTCACCTTGGGGTCGAGCGTGCCGGCGTGGGCGGCCTGCTCGACGTCGCAGAGGTCACGGACCCAGGCCGCGACCTGGTGGGCGGAGGGTCCCGGCGGTTTGTCGAGGTTGACCACGCCGAACTCGAGGAGGTCGCGGGGGTCGCGCTCGTCCGGTGGGCCACGGAGATTCATCGGTCAGAAGTCGTAGTCCATCTCGATGGGGTACTTCCCCTCGTCGGCCGCCGGGTCGTAGTCCTCGACGGCGGTCTCGAGCATGTCCACCACGGAGTCGGCGTCCCAGCGGGCGGTGTTGATGGACAGGTCGTAGATGGTGAGGTCCGTGATGTCGATGCCGTAGTACTGCTGGTAGCGGTCCGCCTCGCTGCCCTCGCGTGCGGCGGTCTCCTCGCGGGCCTTCTGGACCGGCTTGTCCTCCCGGTTGCCGATGCGCTCGGCCCGGACGGAAAGCGGCGCGTCGAGCCAGACCCGGAAGTCGGCGTGGTCGCCGGCCAGCCAGCCCGCCAGCCGCGATTCGAGGACGACGTCGTCGCGGTTCGCGGCGATGTCGCGCAGTCGCCGGTCGAGGTCGCGGTCTATCTGGTCGTCCTGCTCGGCCAGCTTGTTGAATTCCAGAGTGGTGTAGCCTCGCTCGTCGGCGAGTTCGCGGAAGATATCCCCACCGCTGATGTGTTCGAGATCGAGCGCCGCAGAGAGTTCGGAGGCCGTCGTACTCTTTCCGACACCCGGCGGTCCGGAGACGGTGATCAACATATCCGCACTGCGAGCAGGGGAGACAAAGAGGTTTTGTTACGTCGGCGTCGTCTGGATGTTCAGCGACTTCCGGATGAGCTGGGTGAACCCCATCGAGCAGAGGAAGTACCAGACGATCCACGCCTGCATCGGGCCGATGATGCCCTCCGTCCAGTTCACGTTACCGACGAGCGGCATGACGAGCCCCGACGGCGTCACGGGTGCGCTCGCGGAGCTGATGCGCCAGTACATCCAGAGGAACACGGGGATGGTGAGGAACATCGTCCACACCATCGGCCGGAACTGCTCTTTCATCATCCCGGCCTGGTCGCCCATGGCGTCCATCTGCTCCTCGCGGATGCGTTCCATCTCCTCGTCGTCGCCGCGCTCTTTCGCCTCCTTGCGCTTCTCCTGTATCTCTTTCATCCGCTCCTGGTACTCGCCCATCTTCTCCATGTCCATCAGGTTGTCCTGCAGGAGCGTCGAGTACAGCCCCGTCAGCATGGCGAGAATCATGATGACGACGTAGAACGGCAACACGCTCTCGATGGGACCCAGCGCGACGTTGAGGATGCTCCCGATGGTGTTCTTGATGGGGCCGACGGAGTAGCCGGCGAACAGGCCGAGGCTGGCCACCGCCGCTATCTTGTCCCACTTCGACCACGAGCTCCCCTCGTCGTCGACGTCGTCGGTGCTCGTCGTCGCCGATACGGTGGCGTCCTCGTCTTCGAGCGCTCGCTCGACCGCGTCGGGGTTCGAGAGTTCGAACCCTTCGTCGCCGTCCACGAGGATGCCCTTCTCGATGAGGCGACCCCACTGACCGCTCGTGATGTCGTCGCTCACGTCGCCCCACTGGACCTCGCGAGTGCCCTCGTCGGTGCGTTCGTACACCGTCGAGATAGCGTCCGCCATCGCCCCGTCCTCGGCGATGAGCGATTCTACCTTCTTCGCTGTCCGTGCCATTGCCGATGGGTTGGGATTCGCCGTTAATCAACCTTCTCTCTCGATGCGGTGCTGACACCGAGTGCATCGAAGAGTCTTTGCCTGCTCCATCCCTCGCCGCGGACATGGGAGACCTTCCGGCGCGTGAGGACCTGCCGCGGTACGTCGCGCCGCTGCCGGTGTGGCTGGAGAACTTCGGCCTCCGGGCGGCCTGGCTCATCGTCGCCGTCAACCTCCTCGGAACGGCCTTCGGCTTCTGGTACTACGGGTTCCACCCGCTGCCGGCGTCGGACCCGCTAATAACGTGGCAGTTCGCCGGCGAGCCCGCCGTGATGTGGCCGCTCGTCCCCGACAGCCCCGTGGCGACGCTGTTCATCGCGCTCTCGCTGGGGCTGTGGAAGCTCGGCCGCAACCAGGAGTGGGTGAACGCGCTGGCGTTCTTCGGCTGCATCAAGCTCGGCGCGTGGACGCCGTTCGTCCTCGCGGCCTTCTTCCCCGGGTTCATCGGCGTCGGCTGGCCGATGTACGCCTTCCTCTTCTGCAGCCACCTCGCCATGGTCGCGGAGGCGTTTCTGATCCACCGTTACAGCGACTTCCCCGTGTGGGCCGTCTTCGTCGCGGTCGTCTGGTACGGGTTCAACGACCTCGTGGACTACTTCGTCCCGCTCGTCGGCACGCCCCACCACACCACGCTGCCGGGCCAGCGCCTCGTCGAGGCCAGCGACGTCGTCGGGTTCAGCCACCCCTCGCCGACCCACGAGATAGCGGCGGCCGGCGCGGTCGTGCTGACGCTCGCCGCGACGTTCCTGGCGCTGTCGACGCGAGTGAAGAAGCTGGAAGCCGACGCCCGACCGTCGTCCGGCAGGTGATTCCCGACTCTTGCCGGTCGCCGGCTACCGCCGGTCGCCGTTCGCGTGAGCTCGCACCCACAGCTCCCCGATGCGCGACAGCGTCGTCCGGTAGGACTTGCCGTGCTCCTCCTGTTCGACGTACCCCTTGCCGCCCGGCCCGAGGCGGTCGACGTTGTAGATGACCTTCGAGCGGAAGCTGTCGGTGTACTCCTCGCCGAGTTCCCCGGCGAGCTCCTGGGCGAGTTCGCTGACGCTCTCGAACTCGCCGTGTTCGCCGAGCGTGAAGAGGATGAGCTCCTCGAACGGCTTGACGTTCGAGAAGGAGGCGACCGGGAGTTCGACGATGTGGCCGCCGTCGACCTCCTTCGCGCCGATGGTCGTCCCGCGCTCGTCGAACTCCGCGAGCAGGTCCCGGGCGCTGTCGAGGCGCTCGTCGACGCGTCCGTCGTCGACGCCGTCCTCGCGGAGGTCCGAGAGAAGGTCTATCTGCTCGCGGAGCTCTTCTGCGAGTTCGGTTTCGAGGTACTTCTCCGGGGCGGTGTAGTAGGTGTGGATGCGGTCGCGGTCCTCCTGGCGTTCGACCATGATGGAGTGGGCGGCGGTGGCGAAGGCGAAGCTGACCGTCCGCGGCATCGCCGAGATGTTCACCCAGACCTCGTTGTCGCGGTCCAGTTCCGCGTTGATGAGGTCGAACGCCTGCTCGAAGGCGGCGTCGTAGTCGTACACGTCGCCGACGACGACGCGCTCGGTCGCCGCGCCGAGCAGGTTCCGGAAGTCCTTCTCCAGTTTCTCGGAGAGGTTCCGGGAGTACTCGACGTTGGCCTGGCTCCCGACCGCCCCCTCCAGCAGGACGACCCGGTCCACGTCGAGCTGGTCGCGCACCAGCGGCGCGATGAGCCGGTCGTAGTCGAACCCGACCGGGACGATGTGGGTCTGCATGCGAGACGGTTCTCGAGACGCGCTGTTAAACCTCTCGTCGCCGGCCCGACGCGCCGGCCCCGCCCCCTGCGGCCACAACCGGCTATACGGATGCTAGCGTACTCCATCTGGCCATGACGGCAGTAAAAATCATCAAGGTGCTGGGCACGTCCGAGGAGTCCTGGGAAGATGCGGCCCACGAGGCGGTCGAGGAGGCGAGCCAGACCATCGACGACATCCACGGTATCGAGGTCGAGGACTGGACCGCGAACGTCGAGGACGGTCAGGTGACGGAGTACAAGACGACGGTCGAAGTGGCGTTCCCGGTCCACCACGGGGAGTGACGACCGGACGGCGGTTCTCTCAGAGTTCGACGGCCATCATCACTTCGTCGACGTACTCGCCGTCGATCTTGTAGTGGTTCTCCCGGACGGCTTCCGTCTCCCAGCCGTGGTCCGAGAGGAACTCGATGGCGCGCTCGTTCGTCGAGGGCGCACTCTGGTACACCTTCTCGTAGCCGTTCGAGGCGGCCCACTCCAGACCGCGCTCGAGCAGGTGGCTCCCGATGCCGTTGCCCTGGTACTCGTCGAGCACGCCCACGGTAAGCTCGGCGGTGTGACTGAGCTTGTCGAGTTCGGGCGCGTGGAGATGCACCCACCCGACCACGTCCTCGCCGACCATCGCGACGAAGAACATCCGTGATTCGAGTTCGTTGTGCCGCAGCAACGTCTCCTGATGGTCGATCTCGTCGGCGACGCTCTCGGCGACGATGTAGCGTCCCTGCTCGGCGACCTGCCGGATGGCGCCCACGATACCCGTGAGGTCCTCCTGGCGCGCGGGCCGGATGGTGAACTCCACGTCGTCAGTTTCGTACTCCTCCTCGGCACCGGTCTCAAGCGCGACCGTCAGGACGCCGTCGTCTTCCGAGAGGTAGCCGTCCCGACGGAGGATGGCGACGTGATGGCGGAACCCGCCGGGGTCGACGTGCAGTGTCTCCCGCACGTCCTCGGCGTCGACGGCCCCGTGCCGTTCGACGTACTCGTATATTCGGCGGCGGTCGTCGTGGCCGAACTCTAGTTTCTCGGAGAACTCCATGTATCGTGTTACCAGACCACAGTACTTATCTTTAACGCCGGGGAGCGCTCGAAGGAGTCCCGACCGCTCGAACGGAGGCGTTCGGACGTCCGGCCCGGCCGACCTTCGGCCGGCGACGACATTGCCGCCGGGAGCTGTAGGAGTGGTAATATAACATAGTTTTTATGGATGGTGTTCCTGATATCCCATCGCATGCGCGACGAGAACGACGCACCTGAAGACGACGCGAAGACGGCGCTCGCCTCCGTCTTCTCGGAGTTCGGTGGCGAGTCGCTCCGCGACGTCTGGCTGTTCGACCAGTCGGCGTTCGAAGCCCTCTACCTCCGTGAAGACGTGGCCGAGAAACTCGAAACGGTGGACGTCGCCCGGTTCGTCGACAACGAGCGGTACGGGTTCGTCACCCGCGACACGTACGACCAGCTGTACTACGCGTCCTACCAGTACACGGCCCGAGGGTTCGACGACTTCGAGCAGTTCCGAACGTTCTTCGGGGAGAACGGCTACCGTCTCGGCGTGTTCGCCAGCTTCGACCAGCGAGACGGCGGCTACGAGTTCGCCACGCTCAACGAACGCGTGGAGGAGACGGCGTCGAGATACGAGCTCGCGTCGGTGACCCCGAGCGAGTGAACGCGGCGGACTCTTCCGGGTCGGAACCGCGGCCACGACGCTCGTCCGAACACGCCGGCCGGTCGTAGAGACGACGGTACGGCTCTCTACCGGACGTATCCGTCCCTATTTCTATATAGCACAAATACTAGATTATGTCCGGATTGAGACGTACGTTCGGAGGGTAGACGCTACGTACCCCTATTATAAGGGGTTTTTAACTGATACTGCGCAGTTCCGCCCGGATGACGCGTAACACCGAGCGTCTCGAAGATGGCACCTCGCGGAGAACGTTCATCGCGGCGACCGGAACTGCAAGCGCCCTCGCGCTCGCAGGGTGTGCTGGCTCCGGCGGCAGCAACGACGGCACCACGTCGGGTGATGGCGGCGGCAACGGGAACGATAACGGCGGCGGGAAGAAGGGACTCCAGACCGACGTCCTGACGGGCGACGGCTCCTCGACCGTGTTCCCCATCACGAACACGGCCGCAAGCTACTGGAACTCGAACCCCGAACCCGGCGACGAGGACTACTGGCCGAAGAAGTGGGCGAAAGAGCAGTACAGCACGGACGCGCGACTGGCGGACTTCTTCGCCGGCGAGTACGGCTACGAGGCGACCGGCAAGCGGTCGAAGCCGCCGTTCCGCGTGAGCATCGCGCTCTCGCACTCCGGAACCGGCATCGAAGGCGTCATGAACGGACGCGTCGACATCGGCGACTCGAGCGCGTCGGCGAAAGCCGAACTCGCCGGGAAGAACGTCTCCGACTCCAAGATGAAGAAGTTCGTCGACCACGTCGTCGGCGTCGACGGCCAGCCCATCGTCGTGAGCAAGGAGATAAAGGACGCGGGCGTCGAGCAGATCACCCTCTCGCAGCTCAAGAAGATATACAAGGGCACGATAACGAACTGGAGCGAGGTCGGCGGCCCCGACCGGGACATCCTCGCGCTCGGCCGCGCCCAGGGATCCGGTACCGACACGGCGTTCCGGAAGAACGTCTACGGCGACCCCAAGGCGTCTATTGACCCCGACCAGCGTTACGGGAAGAACCAGCAGCTCCAGCAGGCCGTCTCCAAGGCCAACAACGCCATCGCGTACATCGCGCTCGCGTTCGTCCAGCCCAGCGGCCAGGTCCCCCCGATAGCGCTCAACATCGAGGACACCGTCTACGAGTACGGCAATAACCTCGGGGCGAAGGAGTATCCGCTCTCGCGCGACCTCCACGCATACACGTGGGAGAACACCTCGGCACAGGAGGCAGCGTTCCTCAACTTCGTCCTCAGCGACTTCGGACAGGAGATGTTCGTGAAGGGTAACAACTACTTCGCGCTCCCGACGGACCGGCTCGAGAAGCAGCGAGAGAAGGTCAAGCCGAGCAAGTACGAGTGACGTCTCGGACGTAGCGAGAGTAGCCGCCGCAATCACCTCGACCACATTATTCAGATGCTAGACGTACTATCGACACGCGTAACCAACTATCGGACGCAGCACGACGACGGCGCACTGGCCGTCTGGGGACTGGGAGCGGTCAGCCTGCTCGCGGCGTTCGTCCTGTTTATGAACAGCTCGCGGTGGACCGTCGTTCCGGTCGTGGGATTCATCGCGCTCGTCGCGGTCGGCTGGTTCGCGTACCAGCCCGAGACCGCGATGGGGCTCACGTTCCTCGCGACCATAGCGACGGTGACGGTCCTCGGACTCATCATCGCGTTCACGGTCAAGGAAGCACTGCCGGCGATGCGAGCGATGGGGCTCGACCTGCTCCTCCGCACGGAGAAGCCGCTGTGGGGCGGTGACACGTACTCGCTCACGCCGATGATGTTCGGTACGGTCCTGACCACGCTGATAGCGACCGTCGTCGCTGCCCCGCTCGGTATCGCGGGCGCGCTGTTCCTCAGCGAAATCGCGTCGGACACCGTCAGGGAAGTCGTCAAACCCGGCGTCGAACTGCTGGCCGGCATCCCGTCTATCACGTACGGGTTCGTCGGGTTCGTCATCATCAACGACTTCTTCTACGCGAAATTGCGGACGCCGACGATTGGCAACTACTTCACGGTCGGAGCGGTCATCGGCGTGATGGCGCTGCCGACCATCGTGACGGTCGCCGAGGACGCGCTCTCGACGGTGCCGGAGTCGATGAAGAGCGGGTCGCTGGCCGTCGGGTCGACCGACTGGCAGACGATGAAGAGCGTCACCATCCCGGCGGCGTTCTCCGGCGTCTCCGCGGCCGTTCTCCTCGGAGTGGGCCGCGCCATCGGCGAGACGATGGCCGCGACGGTCATGATTCCGCACACGAAGGCGTTCCCCGATCCGCTGTACGACGTGTTCGGAGGCGTCGGCGAGACGCTGACGACCGTCGTCGCCTTCGAGGCCGGTAACGCCTCCGGGACGCACTACAGCGCGCTGTTCGCCGCCGGCGTCGTCCTCTTCACGACCGTCTTCGCGCTGAGCGTCGTCTCGCAGTACGTCGAGGCCCGCATGGAGCGGAAGTTCGGGGGGAGCCGATGAGCGACGTTCGACGGACCAGACTCGTCGTCGAGGACGGAACGGTCGGCGACCGGCTCGCGACCACCATCGTCGGACTCGGACTCGCCGTCTTCGTCGCGAGCTGGACGACGCTGTTCCAGTGGGTCGGCGAGGAGACGACCCTGTTCGGCGTCTCCCTGTTCGACGCGCTGGGTCTCTGCCTGCTCGCGATGGGCGCGGGCATTCTCGCGCAGGGCGCCGCGTCGCGGTACGGCGTCCTCCCGACGGACCCCGTCGACACCGCCGGCCTGTTCCCGGGCACGCTGTTCGGCGGCGTCGGCGTCGTCGTCGGCGCACTGGTCGCCTCGCAGACGCTGGGTCTCGGTCCAGTCGGCTGGGTCGGCGGCGCACTGGCGCTCGGCGCGGCGTTCGCGGCCGCGACCGTCCTTCCGCGCGAGGACGTCGGGTCGACGATTCCCGCGGGCGCGTTCCTGCTGTTCGCCGGGGCGGTCGTCGTCTCCGGACTCCTCGACGCCGGGTGGACCTGGTCGCCGGAGAATCTGTCGGTGACGCTCGTCGGGTCGGTCGTCGTCCCGGTGCTCGCCATCGTCGCGGCCTTGGTCGGGTCGTGGAGCGCCGCGAAGGCCCGCGCGGGATTCGGGGCTCGCGGTCGCCAGCAGGGAGCGTTCCTGCTCGTCTCCATGAGCGTCTTCGGGATGCTCGCCGTTCTCGGCCTCCTCGTCGCGTTCATCGTCGTCAACGGCATCGAAACCGTGCTGACTGGCGCGAACGTCGGGAACCTGGAAATTCCGTTCCTGACGAACGTCGCGTCGAGCCTCTTCGTGGAGGTGCCCGGCGTCCTGCCGGCCATCGTCGGCACCGTCTGGCTCGTCTTCATCGCCGTGGTGTTCGCGGTGCCGCTCGGCGTCGGCGCGGCCGTCTTCCTCACCGAGTACGCCGAGAAGGGCCGGTTCACGCAGCTCGTCGAGGTGGCGACCAACGGCCTCTGGAGCACGCCGAGCATCGTGTTCGGGCTGTTCGGGCTGGCGTTCGTCCTGCCGCGGGTCAGCAACGGCACGAAGTCCCTCCTGGGCGGCGGAATCGTGCTCGGGTTCATGCTGTTGCCGCTGGTGGTCATCACCAGCCGGGAGTCCATCAAGGCGGTCCCCGACGAGTACCGCGACGCCAGCGCGGCGCTAGGCGTCTCGCAGTGGCAGACCGTCAGGAGCGTCGTGCTCCCGGCGGCGATGCCCGGCGTCATCACCGGCATCATCCTCGGCGTCGGTCGCATCGCCGGCGAGACGGCACCGCTGCTGTTGACGTTCGGCGGACAGCCGTTCCCGAGCAGAACCCCCGACGTGCTCGGCTCGTTCGAGTTCACGTCGACGCCCCCGTTCGTGACCAACCCCGTGTTGCTGGACCGGGGAAGTGCGCTCCCCTACCAGCTCTACACGTCCATCACTGCCGGCCACGTCCCCGGCGACGCATTCACCACTGCCGAGTTCGGCTGGGGAGTCGCGCTGGTGCTGCTCGTCGTCGTCCTCGGAATGTACGCGATAGGCATCGGCAGCCGGTTCTACTTCCGGAGGAAGCTACACAATGAGTAACGTCGAAATCACCCGATCGAACCAGGCAGACGAACAGCCGACGAACACGACCACGACGGGCGAGAGCGAGGAGGAGATTCGAGTGGAGTGGACGGATTACCGCTTCGACGGCGCGACGAAACTTTCCGTCGAGGACATGGACGTCTACTACGGCGACGACCACGCGCTGAAGGGGGTGTCGATGGACATCCCCGAGAAGAGCGTCACGGCGCTCATCGGGCCGTCGGGGTGTGGGAAGTCGACGTACCTACGGTGTCTCAACCGGATGAACGACCGCATCGACGCCGCCGAAGTCGACGGGTCGGTGACCCTCGACGGCGAGGAGATCTACCAGGACGGCGTCAACCTCGTCGAGTTGCGCAAACGCGTGGGGATGGTGTTCCAGTCGCCCAATCCCTTCCCGAAGTCCATCCGGGACAACATCACGTACGGCCCGCGCAAGCACGGCGACGTCGACACCGGCCTGCTCGCGCGCCTGCTCGGCAACGCCAACCCCGACGCGGAGGAAGAACTCGTCGAACGCTCGCTCCGGAACGCCGCCCTGTGGGAGGAGGTGGAAGACCGGCTGGACGACAACGCGCTGGGGCTGTCGGGCGGCCAGCAACAGCGGCTCTGCATCGCGCGGTGTCTGGCGGTCGACCCCGAAGTCATCCTGATGGACGAGCCCGCGAGCGCGCTCGACCCCATCGCCACCGCCAAAATCGAAGAGCTCATCGAAGAACTCGCCGACGACTACACGGTCGTCGTCGTCACTCACAACATGCAGCAGGCCGCCCGCATCAGCGACCAGACCGCCGTCTTCCTCACCGGCGGCGAACTCGTCGAGTACGGCGACACCGACGACATCTTCGAGAACCCCAACAGCCAGCGCGTCGAGGACTACGTCACCGGAAAGTTCGGATGAGCATGGACCGCACTCTGGAGACGCGGAAGGTCCAGTTCACGGGCAACTCGACGTACACGATATCGCTGCCGAAGGAGTGGGCCGACCACCACGGCGTCGAAGCGGGGATGCAACTCCCGCTGTACCCGTCCGACAACGGAGAGCTGGTCATCGGAGCCGACCGGGCCGGCGACGACGAGCGACCCGAGGTCGACGTCACCGGGATGTCAGCGGCGGACGTCCGGCAGACGGTCGAGGCGCTGTACGCCGCCGGCAACGAGCAGTTCGCGCTCGGAAGCGACGACGGCATCGAGCGGGAGCATCGTCGCGCCGCCGAGACGGTGGTCGCCGACCGCACCGGACTCCAGCTCCAGCGAGAGACGGAGGCGGAGCTCCTGTTCGGAACTATCCTCGACACGGAGTCGGTGTCCATCGAGCGAACGGTGTTGCAGTTGCAGTACACCGCCCTGTCGATGCACCGGAACGCCGTCCGGGCGCTGCTCGACGGCAACGCCACCGTCGCCGGGAGCGCCGCCGGCCGCTGGGACGACGTCGTGCGGCGACTCGACGTCGCCAGCAGCTGTTTCCACCGGTCGCTCACCGACGTCGAGTCGCTCGACAGCCTGGGCTACTCGCGGCCGGCGATGTTCGACCGGTACGCCGTGTCACGGCATCTCGCGTCGGTCGCCGAACAGGCGAAGCGCACGGCCGAGGCGGTGGACGAGCGTGACCGCGTCGACTCCGTGTCGTGGGCGGCGGAACTCGACGGTCACGCCGAGAAGTCGCGGGACTACGTCGAACGGGCCGTCGACGCGGCCCTGACGGCCGACCAGCCGCCACACGAGCTGGTGCAGTCCAGTCGCTCGCTCGCGGAGGCCGTCTCCGACCTGCGACGACGGGCGTACCGCGAGGACGACGTGACGTACGCGTGGGCGACGGCGATGGACGGCGTCGAACGCACGGCGACCACTGCCGCCGCGGTCGCAGAGCGGGCGGTACAGGCGGCGCTCCGCGACGACGTCGACGAGTCGGTCGCGCTCGAGTGACGGACCGGCGGCTGTGCGGGTCGGCGGGCGAAAAAATCGGCGGATTATCCCTACTCGTGGTTCGAACGGACGGTGTCGTACTGGGAGGCGACCTCGTCCCAGTCGACGACTTCGAAGAAGTTGCTGATGAAGTCGCCGCGGTCCGGACCGTAGTCGTAGTAGTAGGAGTGCTCCCAGACGTCCAGCGCGAGGATGGGGTGGGAGCCCCAGAGAGCGCCCTGGTCGTGCTTGTCGACGACGAGGTTCCGCAGCTGCTTGGCGACCGGGTCGTAGACCAGCAGCGCCCAGCCCGACGCGTTCTTCGCGGCGGCCTCGAACTCGCCCTTCCAGCCCTCGTAGGAGCCGAAGTCCTCCTCGATGCGGTCGGCGAGCTCGCCGTCCGGCTCTCCACCGCCGTTCGGGGACATGTTGTCCCAGAACAGCGTGTGGAGGTAGTGGCCACAGCCGTTGTGCGTGACGTTGCGGATGGCTGCCCCCGAGGAACCGAACTCCCCGTTCTCGCGGTTCTCGGCGAGCGTCTCTTCGGCGTCGTTGAGACCGTTCACGTAGCCCTGGTGGTGGGTGTCGTGGTGCCACGTGAGCACTTGCTCGCTGATGTGCGGCTCCAGCGCGTCGTAGTCGTAGGGAAGTGGCGGCAGTTCGGCGTTTGATTTTTCTGGCATGGTGTAGCCTCCACGTTTTACATCACCCTTCTAGCTGTTAAACCTTGAGAAGTTGTATGATAACACGTCTCAGAACTACAAAAATAATTTTCAGTAATCCCGCTGACGATTACGCCATGCTGCTCGCTTCGTCGTAGCGTTCGGCCACGTCGTCCCAGTCGACCACGTTCCAGAAGTTATCGACGTACTCCCCGCGGTTGTTCTCGTACTGGAGGTAGTAGGCGTGCTCCCACACGTCGAGCACGAGTAGCGGCGTCGTCCCCTGCGGGGTCTGGTTCTGGTGGTTCTCCGCCATGCTGACGATGGGTTCGTCGGACACGTGGTCGTACAGCAACAGCCCCCACCCGGACCCTTCGACGCCTTTCGCCGCCGCCGAGAAGTGGTTCTTGAACGCGTCGACGCCGCCGAAGTGGTCGTCCAGGGCGTCCGCGAGTTCGCCGCCCGGCTCGCCGCCGCCGTCCGGGGACATGTTCTCCCAGAAGACGGAGTGGTTGACGTGCCCCGAGAGGTTGAACGCGAGGTTGCGCTCGACGCCTTTCACGTCCCCCCACTCGTCGTTCTGGCGCATCTCCGAGAGCGTCTCCAGCGCCGCGTTCGCACCATCGACGTACCCCTGGTGGTGTTTGTCGTGGTGCAGTTCCATGATGCGCGCGTCGATGTTCGGTTCCAGCGCGTCGTAGTCGTACGGTAGTTCCGGTAGCTCGTAGGTTGCCATGTGAACCCCCGTCTGTGGGTCAACGGTGGTGGTGTTAAACGTTTAGGCGAGGCCGTCCGCGATCGACGCCGTTCCGCCGGTTCACCGTCCGTTCGGGCCGAATTCGGCACCGACGGTCGGCAGTCGCTCGTACGACATCGACTCTCAGCTACCCGTCACCGCGCGCGGCCTCGAACGTCGCGATGGCGCACTCGCGGCGCTCGGCGTGGTCGACGACGGGCGCGGGGTAGTCGGACGCGACGTTCGCACGCTCCTCGTCTGAAAGCGCCGGCCACTCGTGGATGGCGTCGGTCGGTGCGTCCCGGAGTTCGGGGACGTGCTCCCGGACGTACTCGCCGTCGGGGTCGTACCTCGCGCACTGGGTCGCGGGGTTGAAGATGCGAAAGTACGGCTGGGCGTCGGTGCCCGTCGAGGCGGCCCACTGCCAACCGCCGACGTCGTTCGCGGTGTCGTGGTCCACCAGCTTCCGGCGGTACCAGTCGTACCCCTCGCGCCAGTCTATCAGCAGGTCCTTCGTGAGGAACGCGGCGGCCACCATCCGGACGCGGTTGTGGACCCACCCCTCGGCGCGCAACTGTCGCATCCCGGCGTCGACGAGGGGGTAGCCGGTCTCGCCGTCCTTCCACGCCCGAAGCGCCTCCGGGTCGTCGCGCCACCGGATCTCGTTCGCGTACTCGCGGTAGTTCTCGGTGACCACGTCGGGGCGCGCGTCGAGGACGTGCGCGTAGAACTCCCGCCAGGCGAGCTGTCGCCGGAACGCCTCGACCGACTCCCGCGCCTCCCCGTCTCTCGCGGCGGCCGTCGCATCGGCGGTGGCCTCCCAGACCGTCCGGACGCCGACGGTCCCGAACTTCAGGTGCGGCGAGAGGCGCGAGGTCGACGCCCGGGCGGGGTAGTCGCGTTCGTCCGCGTAGCGGTAGATGGCGTCATCGCAGAAGTCGTCGAGCAAGTCTCGTGCGACGTCAGTTCCCGCGGACGGCACGTCGGCTTCCGGGTCGTCGAACCCGAGGTCGGCGAGCGACGGCAGCGGTGCGGCAGTATCGAAGTCCTCGCCGAGGGCGTCGCGCGGGTCGACCACGTCCTCGCGACCGGGGGCGGCGACGGGGGTCGCCTTCTCCCGGTCCCGCCACTTCTTCCAGAAGTACGAGTAGACGGAGTAGTGGCTCCCCTCGTTCGTCGTGATGGTTCCGGGTTCGTGGAGGACGGCGTCGTGGAACCGCTCGCGGGCGACGCCGGCGTCGGCGAGCGCCGTCGCGACCGCGCGGTCGCGTTCGGTCGCCAGCCCGGAGTAGTCGCGGTTCCAGGTGACCGCGTCGGCGTCGCAGGCCGCGGCGAGGTCGGGAAGGGCGTCGCTCGGGTCGCCGCGGACGAGGAGCAGGTCGCCGCCGCGCTCGCGATACTGCGCCCGCAACGCATCGAGCGCGTCGAGCATGAACGACACCCGGGGCGGCGCGCCGTGGTCGAGTATCGCGCGGTCGACGACGAAAACGGGGAGCACGCGGTCGTCGGCCGCCAGCGCCAGGTTGTCGGTCGCGCGAAGGTCGCGGCGATGCCAGTGGAGTCGCACGTCGGTGCTTCGACCGCTATCGTCCTTAAACTACGGCCGGGGCTCGTCGGTCGGGGCGGGGACGTATCGGGACGGGGACGGACGACCGGAACGGCGAAAACGGGATTACTGGTCCGGCAGTTCCATCGCAGCGACGTGTTCTGCGTACTCTTCGAGAACCGGTTGACCGTAGTACCGGACCGACTCGCTCCGGGCGTCGTAGTCGATGACGTTCGCGTCCGCCAGCCGCGGCAGATGCGTGTGGTGAAGCGACGCCTCGACGCGCCTGCGGAAGTCGTCCGGAACGTCGGCCACTGCCGTGTCCGTCTCCCAGGCGGCGACCTGCTCCGAGAGGTCGTCGAGCGTCGCCACGCCGTCCGGAATCTCCGAGAGATAGTGGATGGCGTACCGCCGCCGCTCGACCGAGAGGAGGTCGAAGATGTCGTCGAACGAGGGCCTGCTCACGCCGGGCTCCGCACGGAGTACGTGCGGTGGATGTGCCGGCTGTCGTTTCCCCGAGTCGTCCCGATATGGTGACTCATTACTCATGATGCCTGCGCGCACTCTCAGTTGACGACCGACACTAAAGAATGGTGAATCTAGATGCCTAGAAAGATGCCAGCGACGACGAACGAGAGGCGCTAACGCGGGCGAACGTTCGGTCGTGGCGACAGGAATCGACGGGTCGTCGAAGCGGCGGTGCCGACAGTGCTGGCACGCGGTCGAAGTCGGGTACCGTCGCGAAAAATCGAAGCGGAGGTGTCAGCGAAGCGTCGCTTCCAGGCGGTCGATGAGCGCCTCGTTGCCGAGGTGAACCGGCACGCGCTGGTGGAGGTCCGTCGGTTCGACGTCGAGGAGCGACCGTTCGCCGTCGGAGGACCGGCCGCCGGCGCTCTCGACGACGTACGCCATCGGGTTCGCCTCGAATTGGAGGCGGAGTTTCCCCTCGGGGCGGGACGCCAGACCAGGATAGGCGAACACGCCGCCGTACGTCATCACCTGGTTCACGTCGCCGATCATCGCTCCGCCGTACCGGAGCTTCAGTTCGTCCTCTATCTCGCGGGCGTACTCGGTGAACGCGTCGGTCCAGTTCGGCACGCGTCCGCCGAAGCCGTAGACGACGGGGTCGTCCGGGAGCGCGAGGTCCTCCTCGACCGCGCGACGGTCGCCCGGCCCGCGTCGCTCCGAGGCGCTCCCGGTCTCGCCGCTCTCCACGACGTACTCCGTCACCTCGCCGTCGCGGGCGACCATCATCGTCGTGAGGGGACCGTAGAGGACGTAGCCCGCCGCGACGAGGTCCCGGCCCGATGCGGGCAGGGACGCGTCGTAGACGCCGACGATGGTCCCCATCGAGTTGTTCGACTCGACGTTCGAGGAGCCGTCGAGGGGGTCGATGGCGACCGACAGCCCCGTCCCGCAGTCGACGACCGACTCGCGCTCCTCGCTGGCGAACTCGCCGACGCCCTCGATGGCGGTGAGTCGCTCTTCGAGGAGGTCGTCGGCCCACACGTCCGCCGCGAGCTGGGTCTCGCCGCTGGGGTTCTCCTCGTCGGCCTTCCGGCGGCGACCCGCCAGCCCGCCCCGAATCTCCGGCGCGGCGGCCGCGACCGCCTCGAATATCTCGTCGACTGCGTCCATCATTCGAGGGCTTCGTCGGTCGTCGCGCCCTCGAAGATGACCTGTTCGAGCGCGTCGAGGATGCGCTCGGGGTCGTCGCGTTGCCAGACGTTGCGTCCGACCGCGAGTCCGGAGCCGCCGGCGTTCATCACGGCCTCGACGCTGGAGAGGAAGTCGTAGTCGCTGACCTTCGACCCGCCGCTCATGACGACCTTCGTGTCGGCGGCGGACTTGACCGCCCACTCCATCTCCTCGGGACTACCCGGGTACTTCACCTTCGCGATGTCCGCACCGAGTTCGTGGGCGATGCGGGTGCCGTAGGCGATGACGCTCTCTTTCGTGTCGTTCTTCAGCCCCTGACCGCGCGGGTACGACCACATGACGACCGGCAGGTCGTACTCGCGGTGGGCGCGCTCCTGGACGTCCCGGAACTCCTCGTACATCTCCGGCTCCCGGTTTGAACCGGAGTAGACGGTATAGCCGACGGCGTCCGCGCCGAGTTCCGCGGCGTAGTCCACCGTCCAGTTCTGCGGCGAGTACGGCTCGCCCATCCAGAGATTGCTCGTGCCGTTCAGCTTGGCGAGCAGGGAGACGTCGTCGTCGTAGGAGGGGTAGTACGTCTCCGCGACGCCCTTCTGGACGGCCAGCGACGTGACCGCGTCGTGGGTGGCGATGTCGAAGACCGTCTCCGGGTCGAGCGTGTCGGGGACGGAACTGAAGTCGGCCGACGGTCCGTGCTCCAGTCCGTGGTCCATAGCGAGGATAAGTGACTTGCCGTCGCGCGTTACTGGCGAGTCAGTCAGCGGTATCATCGTCGGAAACTGCGGCGACGAAATATATGAATGTGGTGGTCCGCCGGAGACCGAGACCACCGCTACGCGGAGTCTCGGAACCTCTACTGGCGGATATCGGAACTACGAAAGTAGTAAACTCACAGCAGTTCCCGGGCGGCGTCGCGCCACGCCGTCACGGCCTCGCGGTCGAGGCCGAGCGAGTCGGCGACCCGTTCCGGGTTCGCGGTCGCCAGACTCCTGACCGACGTGATGCCGGCCTCGGCGAGTTCCGCTGCCTCGGCGTCCCCGACGCCGGACACGTCGGTCACGGGGTCGGGTTTGCTCCGCTCGCGCCACGCCGCCTCGGCCTGCTCGGCGTCCCCGCTGCCGTCCGTCGTCGCGGTGCCGGCGTCCCCCCGCTCGGCCGAACCGGCCGACGCGGCCCAGGCGCGCTCGTCGTCCTCGTCGTCGGTCGTCGCGACGTCTGCGTCCTCCCAGTCGCCCGAACTGGCCGCGACCCAGGCGCGCTCGCCGTCTCGGAGCCCTCGAACCTGGTCGGAGCGGTGTTCGAGGTCGTCGCCGCTGCTCTCGAACGACCACGACAGCGAGTGCTCGCGGCGCAGGCGCGCGGCGACTCCGGGGTTGACGCCCGCCTCGGTCAGCATCTCGTAGGACACGTCGCGGGCCGGAATCGCCGCCGCGTCGAACGGCGCGTCCGCCAGCGTCGAGGCCGTCGCCGGACCGACGAACTTCACGTCGGTCGGGTCGGTCGGGTCGGTCACGGTCGCCTCGCTCTTGGCCGACTCGTCGGGCGCGTCGCTCTCCCCCGCGGCGTCGTCGGTCTCCCCGTTCGTGTCGTTTTCCGTCACGGCCGTCCCAACTCGTTTCCGAGTCACACTATCGGTTCTTGAATGTTTCGACGGAACGGTAGATCGGACGGGGTCGGCGACCGGAGCGCCGGAGACGACCGTCCGGGGCCTCCCGGCAGCGTCCGAGCCGCCGACGTGACTCGGGGACGACACTCGTCCGGCACCGTCCGTTGAAACGTTCCGCTATGCTTACAACCGTGCCGGAAGCAGTCCCGCCCATGCGCGACCTCGAAACCATCGACACCATCGGCGTGGTCGGAGCGGGCACCATGGGCAGCGGCATCGCACAGGTGGCCGCGACGAGCGGCTACGACGTCGTCATGCGCGACGTGAAAGAGGAGTTCGTCGAGAACGGCTTCGACACCATCGAGTCGAGCCTCGACCGGTTCGTCTCCAAGGAGAAGATGGACCGGTCGACGGCGGACGCGGTGACCGAGCGCATCGCGGGCACCACCGAACTCGACGACCTCGCGGACTGTGACTTCGTCGTCGAGGCCGCCGTCGAGGACATGGACGTCAAGCAGGACGTCTTCGCGGACCTCGACGCGGTCGTCGACGACGACGTGGTGCTGGCGACCAACACCAGCACGCTCTCCATCACGACCATCGCCAGCGCGACCGACCTCGAGGAGGAGGTCGTCGGCCTGCACTTCATGAACCCCGTCCCCGTGATGAAAGGCGTCGAGGTCGTCGTCGGCGAGAAGACCGACCGCGCCGTCGTCGACTTCGCCCACGAGTTCGCCGAGGAACTGGGCAAGGAGACCTGGGAGTCCGACGACAAACCCGGCTTCGTCACGAACCGCATCCTGATGCCGTGGATAAACGAGGGCATCCGGGCCTACGACGAGGGCGTCGCCGACAGGGAGGACATCGACACGGGCATGAAACTCGGCACGAACGTCCCGATGGGACCGCTCGAACTCGCCGACCACATCGGCCTGGACATCTGTCTCGACGCCAGCCAAACGCTCCACGAGGAGCTGGGCGACCGGTACAAGCCCGCCTACCTCCTCAAGCGCAAGGTCGACGCGGGCGACCTCGGGAAGAAGACCGGCGAAGGGTTCTACGAGTACGACTGACGGCGGTTCGGCGCTACTTCTCCTCGACGTGCCGGACGCTGACGGCGATGCCGCGCGTGCTCTCGCTCATCTCCGCCCCGGACATCGACGCACGGCCGACGGCGAACGCCTTCGGCCCCTCGACGACGACCTCGTCGCCGACCCGGACGTCCTCGTCGGCGTCGACGACGCCGGGCGCGAGCACGCTGCCGTGCGGGGCGAAGGCGTCTATCTCGACGCGCTTCGTGGGGGCGTCGCTGTCCACCCAGCGGCGCGCGCCCGCGAGCGTCAGCGAGAGGACGCCGTACTGGGGCACCATCGCGGCGAGTTGCTCGCCGTCGTCGTCGTCGTGAACCCGGAGTTTCGGGTAGCGACTCTGCATGGTGATGGACTCGAACAGGTCGTCGCCGGCGCGTTCGCCGAACTGGTAGTCGGCGATGGCGCGGACGGTGTTGTGCTGGCGCTCGCGCTTGCCGTACTTCAGTTCGTCCGACAGCGCCGACGAGAGGTTGGCCAGCGACTCCGTCGTGGTCGGGTGGTCCTCGACGGTGTACTCGAAGTCGAGGTCGAGCGCGGCCTCCACGCGCTCGCAGACGTCGCGGTACCCCTCGTCGGGGACGTGTGCGATGACCTGCGGGTAGTCGTTGCGTTCGAGATAGCGCCGGAGCACTCTCGCGACGAACTCCTTCTCCTCGGCGCTCCACCGCCCCGTCACGGCCGAGTCGTAGTGCTGGGCCGGGTAGGTGAGTTCGAGTTCCTGCGGGACGACGCCGATGGGACTGGTCATCGACACCTTGTGCCCCCGGAACTGGATGGCGTCGTGGTACTGGCCGTGGCTCTGGGACTCGCTGTACGGCTTCTTCGCGGAGCACGGCACCAGCACGAGGGGGTTCGAGAACCGGTTGCGATACCGGGACGTCACGCGGTCCGCGAACCGCTGTATCTCGACGCGACGGAGGCTGTCCTCGGTCGTCGCGGCGAGTTCGGCGTCGCGCACGACCGGCGTGCGCTGCTCGACGTACGTCCACTGCTGGTCGAACTCGCGGAACGCCGCCGTGAGCCACTGGTTGTGGCGGGCCTGTCCTTCGACGTAGTCCCGGAGTCGTCCCGCCCGGACGCGTTCGCGGACGACCGCCAGCTCCGCCCGGAGCGCGTTCACGTTGTGCTCGACGCAGTCCTCGCGGTCGAACTCCGAGACGGACTGCCGGCACGCGGGACACGCGCACGGAAGCTCGTCGAGGCTATCGAGGTAGTGGCGACCCTCGGTGGTGAGATAGATTCCCTGGGTGCCGGCGACGACCGCGCGGTCGGCGTCGACGAGGTCGACCCCGGCGTAGACCAGCGTGGCGACGTTCCGCGGCGTGGCGACCCCCGGCAGGAGCAGCGCGCTGTCGGCCGGAATCGCCGACCGCGTCTCGACGACGGCGTCCCGGAACCCCGCGCCGTGCCCGACGAACTCCTGCGCGCCCGAGAGGACGTAGCCGTCGGCACCGTAGTCGTCGGCCGTCTCGGGCGCGACGACGACCGCGTTCGGGTAGTCGACCTCGGGGTAGTCGACCGCGAACGACTCCATCACCTCGTCGGCGGTCCCGCCGGGGAACGCGCGGTGCGGGAGGACGGTCAGCTTCGACTCGTCGCCCTCGGGAACGTCGCGCTCGGCGGGCCAGAGGCTGCCGGCGTCCGCCAGCACGGCCGTCTCGCGGCGTCCGCCGCTCGCCCCGTCGGTGGAGCGGCGGTCCGCTCGCTCCACGAGGGACGGCGTCGTCAGCGGCTCCGCGAGGCGGAGTTCCCCGATGCGGGCCGCCCCGTCCCGCTCGTGGACCTCGAAGTACTCGGTCATGACTCCCGTTCGGGGGGCGAGCGCCAACTATCTTGCGAGACGCGGCCGCCGCGGTCACGCCGTCGTGCGCCCGAGCACCCACGCGACGACCGCCAGCGTCACGCCGACGGCGAACAGGAGGTAGTTCGTCGCCCGGTCGTTCGCCAGGACGAGGTCGAAGGTGAACCGCCGGTCGGAGAACGGCCAGAACGGTCGCACGCCCATCGGGTTGATCACGTCCGCGACGAGGTGGGCGACGACCGCCAGCACGCCGACGGCGAAGCCCAGTCCCGCCAGCCGAAGGACGGCGACCGGTCCGGCCTCGAACCCGAACGGGACCGCCGCTGCCGCGGCGAGCACGCCGACCGCGAGTGCGAAGACGAGCGAGTGCGTCGGCCCGCGGTGCTGCAGTCGGTCGGTCTTGCCGTCGAGGTCCGGAAGGTTCGTCAGCGCGAGCGTGACGAGACCCCCAGCGAGCGCGAGGGTCGACTGGCCGGCGGCGACGAGCGCGTAGCCTAGCGGCGCGTACAGCGCCAGCGCCACGCCGTAATGGCCCGGCCGGTGCATGCCCGGTGATTACGTTCCAGGGGGAAAACTGTCGTGGTCGATTTCGCCCCGAAAGAATCGGACAGAAACCGGTTTCAGCCTGCCGGTCCTGTCTCGTCCATGGACGGACGAACTGCAGTCGTGACCGGTGGTACCCGGGGCATCGGCGAGGCAGTCGCGGCGGCGTTCGCGGACGACGGCGCTCGCGTGGTCGTCTGCGGGCGTCACGGCGACAGCGTCGAGGAGACCGTCGCGACCATTCAGGACGCCGGCGGCGACGCGCGCGGCCTCCGGGCCGACGTGCGCGACGAGTTCGACCTGGAGCGTCTGATGGAGACGGCGGCGCGGTTCGGCGGCGACGGCATCGACGCGGTCGTCGCGTGCGCCGGCGTCTATCACGGCACGCCCGGCGAGACGCCGCTCGCCGAGGAGTCCTACTCGGCGTTCGACGACACGATGCGGACGAACGCCCGCGGCGCGTACGCGACCGTCCGCGAGGCGCTTCCGCACGTGAACGACGGTGCGCGCGTGCTCGTGCCGACGGGCGCCATCGGTCACGAGTCACGGCCCGGCTACGGTTCCTACGCCGTCTCGAAAGCCGCCGCGGAGGCGCTGGTCCGCGGGTTCGCGGCCGAGATCGACGCGACCGTCGCCGGTGTGGACCCGGGCGTCGTCGCGACCGAGATGATGGGCGAGAAGGGCGAGCGAGGGCGGAGCCCCGAGGACGTCGCCGGACTCTTCCACTGGGCGGCGACCGAGGCTCCCGCCGAGGAGGTCGACGGCGCGGTCGTCGGCCTGAAGGAGTGGCGGCAGGCGACGGGGACCTGACGGCCCCTACTCGCTGGTCGTGACCTCGTCGGGGCGGATACGGAGCAGGAGTCTGGGGCCGGACTCCTCGCCAAGCCGCGGATACTCCTCGACGTCCATGTACCGGCGGGCGAGTCGGTTGACGTGCTCGACCGCGCCGTCCTCGGTCGCCGTGACGACCTCCCCCCGCACCGCGAGGAACCGGTTCGGGTCGTCGGGGTCGACGAGCGAGAGGGCGACGCGGCGGTCCTGGCGGACGTTCCGCTCCTTTCGCGTCCCGCGAACGGTGTTGACCAGCAGGTGGTCGTCGTCCCGGTCGACCCAGACGGGGACGACGTGGGGCGCGCCATCGGGCAGGACGGTCGCGAAGTGCGCCAGCGTCTCCCGCTCGAACAGGTCGTCGTACCGGTCCGGAATCGTCGTCATGTTCGGGTTTCGTGGGTGACGGTACGGTCGTCCATAAGCCTGGTTGTGGTGTCCCTTCCTCTCGGTGGCGTCGACCCCGGCCCCGCGCTCGGGCTTCTCGACCGCTCGCCGTTCGGTGTGCGGCCCGAACAGCGTACGACCTCGTCAACCGAGTCGCCTGTCGACCACCTGCGCGAATCCACGGCGGGCCTGACGAAGGATGGGGCCCGGGTCGTCGAGATGGAGGTAGTCGAAGTCGGGCCGTTCGTAGCACGACCGCAGAATCTCTCGGGTCGTCCCCGACAGCGACGGTCCGTCGACGAGAGAAGAGCTCTCGCGGACGATGCTCACCAGGTGTTCGAGTTCGCCGGCCAGATAGTGGGTGCCGGCCCCGACCTCGTACCCGGGGTCGACCAGTTCGGGGCGACCGGTCGCCTGCAGCCAGTACCAGAGCGGGAACGCCGCCCCTGCACGCGTCGCACACGCGAGCGACTGCCACATGCGGGGGTTGAGTTCGATCGGTTTGAACTCGCCGGTGGCGGCGTCCTCGACGTACTCGATGCAGGCGAGTCCGTGCCAGTCGAGGCCGTCGAGCAGGGAGCGAGCCACCGATTCGAGTTCCGGGATGTCGACCGCTTCGCGATAGACGCCGCCGCCGCCGGTGTACGAATCGCCCCGTAGCTGTCGGTGCTGGAACGTCGCCAGCGGTTCGCCGTGGTCGTACAGCGCTCCGAACACGTACTCGTCCGTCCCGTCGACGTACTCCTGGACGATGGGCGTGTGACTCATCTTCTCCCGGATAGCCGCGGTGTCGGGCGACTCGTTCGCCGGCACGTGTTTCACCAGTTTCGCGATGCTCGACTCGCCCAGGTCGAACGAGTCGACGTACTCGTCGACGAGCAGGTTGTACCGGGACTTGACGATCCGGTCGGACTCCCAGTCGTCGGCCTCGTCGAGCAGCTCCGTCCGCGGTGCCGGGACGCCGGCGTCGTCCGCGGCGTCCATCAGCCGCTTCCTGTCGTGGGCCCGTTTCAGCGTCTCGAGCCGTGGAACGACGAGGTCGACGTACCGGTCGAACTCGTCGTAGTACTTCGAGAGGAGGTAGGGGCCCTGGGGTCGGTGCGGAACGATGGTCCGCACGTCCGGGCGGGCGGCGAGTCCCAGCAGCGCGTCCTTGTACGCGAGGAGGTCGCGGGCGGGCGGAATCGTGACCACCTCGTCGCAGTACCGCGACGCGGTGACCGGGAGGGCGTCGTCGGCGACCGCGACGATGACGTGCACGTCCGCCTGCGCCAGCGACTGAACCGACGCGTACCCGTGCGGGTACCGCGACGCCGGAATCACGACCGCGTCTCGGTCGTCAGCCATCTCAGCTCTCGCTCCGTCGTTCGTTCGCCGGGGACGCCAGCACGGGCGTCCCCCGTCCGTCGTGAGTGCGTATCTGTCCACGGTTCGGGTACGGCGTTCCTGGAGGGTCGTTCGCCATCTCCGTAGTTACGTACACGTTCCCACTTTTATTTGTACGGGTGGCGCTGAGAATCCGGCGGCTCGGTCGGCGTTCGAGCAGGTCGACCGGGGTGCGACCGACCCGCTCCACCGCGATGGGTGCTCGGCCGGTCTACTCGGTGCTCTCCTCCCCCGACCAGTAGTCCACGGCGTCCTCGCGTCGATAGTACGCGTGGTGCGTTCGCGTCTCGCGCCTGCCCGGCGGCGACCCGGCGAACACGCCGACCTTCTCCGAGTCGGGGTAGACGAGCACGTCCGGGTCGTTCATCGTCGAGATCATCAGGTACGTGAGCGGTTCGTCGGAGTCGTTGACGACCCGATGTGCGCCGGACTCGTCGGTGGGGAGAGCGACGTAGTCGCCCTCGGCGAGCGGGGTCGTCTCGCCGTCGAGTCGCAGCGCGCCCGTGCCGGCGAGGACGAACAGTGCCTCCTCGTTCCCCGTATGGTAGTGGTACGGCCACGACCGTCGGCCCGGCGGGAGTTCGTACAGGCTACACCCCAGGTCGTCGCCGCCGGCGGCCTGGCTCAGCTGTTTCCGCCTGAAACGCGTCTCTCCACGTTCGAGCGTCGTCCACTCGACGTCGTCTGCGTTGACTTTCGCCATAGCGACCGGCACGCCCGCGGTCCGTAAAGTGCTAGGGACCTGCGGGGTGCCGACGCGGAGGTCGAGCGGGGGTATCGGACGCGGGTCAGAGCAGGTCGAGCGAGCGGAGGTCGGACTCGAGGGCGGCGCGGTCGCTGTCGTCCATCTTTCGCAGCGGACTCCGGAGCGGACCGGGGTCGAAGCCCGTCTCGCGGAGGTCGAGCACCGTCTTGACGCCCGCCATGTACGGCCCGGTCTTGAGCGCGTCCCGGACGTCGTACACCCGGCTCTGGAGGTCGCGGGCGCGCTCCTCGTCGCCGTCGTCGTAGGCCGAGTAGAGGTCGACGACGAGTTCGGGGAAGGCGTTGGCGACGGCGCTGACCATCCCCGAGCAGCCGACCTCCAGCCCGGGGAACAGCAGCGAGTCGGACCCGGCGAGGAACGTGAGGTCGGGGTGGGCGTCGATGGCCTGGCCGAGCCACGGCACGTCCTTGCTCGAGTCCTTGAGGCCGGCGAGGTTCGGAATCTCGGCGATGTCGGCGAGCGCGGACAGCGACAGCGCGTTGCCGGTCTTGCTCGGGATGTGGTAGACGTAGACGGGCAGGTCGACGGCCTCGCAGACGCGCCGGTAGTGCTCCACGGCGGCGTGGTCGTCGAGGGGGTAGTAGTACGGCGTCACGACGACGAGGCCATCCGCGCCGACCGACTCGGCGTGTTCGGCGTGCTGGACGGTCTCGTGCGTGCTCGGCGCGCCGACGCCCGCGATGACCGGCACGTCGTCGACGGCGTCGACGACCGTCTCGACGACGCGGTCGCGCTCCTCGTGGGTGAGCAGCGGGAACTCGCCGTTGGTTCCGAGGGGGAAGACGCCGTGCGCGCCGCCGTCGACGACGAACTCCGCGTGTGCGGCCGTCGCCTCGTAGTCGACCGATTCGTCTTCGTCGAACGCCGTGACGGTCGGCGGGACTACGCCGTGCAGGTCGAGGGGGTCTGCGGACCCGGGACTGGGTGCGTTCGCCATGTCGGGGGCGTCACCGCCCGCGCCCATAAGCCGTTTCGTTCGACAGTACTTTTTCGAGTGTGAGTAAACTTTTTTAGCTGGCGCTCGTAGTACGGGGTATGAACGTCAGAGTCGAACTCACCGGTAGCCTGGTCGCGCGCACCGGTACCCGAGACGCTCGCGTCGCCGTCCCCGAGTCGGCCACTGTTGCCGACGTCATCGACAAGCTCGGCGAGAAGTGCGGCCCGCAGGCCACCGCGGGCATCGTCGACACGCTCGGCATCCGTCCGGACACCCGCATCGTCCGCGAGTCCCGCGACGCGAGCGAACCGGTCTCCGTGAACAGCCCCGTCGAGCCGGGCGACACGGTCCGCGTCCAGCCGACGGCCTGAGACGCCGACGCTCGCGGTCGCAGCGGTAGTCGAGCAGTTCCGCGTCGGTACGACTACGGCGCGCGTTCTCTGGTTTTGTTTCGCGCGGCGTGCTTCTCGACCGCACGACCGTGAGAAAAGGCGGTACAGACCGTCTACGCTGCTACACTCTTCGTCCGACCGACGCTCCGGCGCGGGACGGTCGTCAGTCGTACTTTCCGGGCGTTTCCTCGAACTCGTCGCGGTGTTCGGCCGAGCAGAACCGGCGCTGGCGACCCAGGTGAACGGTGACGAACTCCTCGTCGCGGTTCTCGTACAGGTCCATGCCGCAGACTGGGCACTGTTCCATGGTCGGAGCAAGGACGCGAAGCGACAAGTTCGCTGTGGCTGCGACGGCGGGCCCGGGACCGTCCCGACCGCGTCGTGCGGAGTCCGGTCGTAATCGCGCGGTTATCCGCCCGTGTCGTACTTGTAGGTCGCCTCGTCGGGGTCGATGCCGAAGTCCTCGGGGGACTCCTCGACCTCCTCCTCGCCCTCGTCCTTCGGTTCGGCGTGCTTGAACCGCTCGCGGAGGCGGTCGGGCATCTCGAACGCGTCGACGTCGAGCACCACCGGCACGGCGTCGGGTTCGACGCCCTCGCGCTTCGATTCGAGGCGGTCCTGGAGCTTCGGGGGCAGGGCGCTCTCGTCGATGCGCTCGAAGCCGAACTGCGTGAGATATCCCGGTTCACCGACGAGCGCGTACACCTCCTCGAACCCCTGGTCCCCCGCCTGCTCGACGAGACGCTCGATGACGTGCGCGCCGACGCCCTGCTCGCGCCAGGCGTCGAGGACGCCGATGCTGGTGAGTTCGCAGATCTCCGGCGCGTCCTCGGGCTTGTGGATGCGGATGCGACCGAACCCGGCCTTCTCGTTGCTCTTCTCGTCGATGGCGATGACGTAATCCCGGGAGCGGAAGGCGGTTTCGTCCAGCCCCATCGCCTCGATGTGATCGAGTAACCAGACCTCCTCCCTGTTTTTGGCGTCCCGGACGTACATGTCAGGAGGTTCGCCGCGGGGAGATAAAAAGGTGTGGCGGAATCGACGGACGCTGCGTCGCTTCCGTGGGACGGCCCGACGCCGGAACTACAGCCCTTCGAGCGACCGCAACTTCTGCTCGACGTCCGGCGGAGCGGCGCTCGGCCCGTCCCGGACGCGGTGGTCCGGCACCAAAAGCGGCGCGGGGTTCGAGTCCAGCGCGCTCCGGACCATGTTCTGGTCGTCCTCGTCGGTGTGGTCGACCCCCGCGGTCATCCGGGCGAGCGTCTCCACGTTGATCTGGTCGCCGTACGGTATCTCGCGCACTCGTTCGAGCACGCTCCGCTGGTCGGTCGGCAGCGTGAGCGCGACCTGCACGTCCGAGAAGTCGTCCTCGACGCCCTCGAGGTACGCGAAGACGCGGTCGAGCAGGTCGTGGTCGCCCTGAGCCTCCTCGTCCGGGTCGTGGGGGAACGACACGCTGAGAACCCGGCCGCTGGCGATTCCGAGCTGGACGTGTCGTTCGAGATACGTCGACTCGCGCGCGTAGATTCCGGCGTCGTCCATACGCGAACCGACGGCCCTCGCCGACTTCAAGATTCCCGTCCGACGTCTCCGGTCCGGCCGCGACGGCGCTCGCCGAACTGCGGCCAGCCGCCGACGCGGGGAGGCCGGCGTCCGCCGGCTAGCGGCCCTCGAACGCGGGGTCGTCGCCGCCGAAGAACGCCGCCAGTCCGCGCTCGTAGTCGGCCGACCGCGTCGCCCACGTGATAGCGTCGACCTCGGCCGCCATCTGGGTCGACAGCCCGCGACCCGCGCTCTCGGTCAGCAGGCGCTTGGTCGCGCCGTACGCGCGGGTCGGCCCGTCGGCGAGGTCGGCGGCGAGTTCCGCGACGCGCTCGTCGAGCGCCGCCGTCGCCTCGGTCGCGAGCCCCATCTCCACCGCCGCGTCGGCGTCGATGGGTTCGTCGAGCAGCGCTATCTCCTTCGCGCGCCGCAGTCCGACAAGGCGCGGGAGGAAGAACGTCGACCCGCCGTCGCCGGTCAGGCCGACGCGGGGGTAGGCGAACTCGAAGCGAGCGTCGTCGGCGACGACGACCAGGTCGCCCGACAGCGCCAGTCCGAACCCGCCGCCGGCGGCGACGCCGTTCACGCCCGTCACGACCGGCTTGCGAGCGTTGACGAGGTTCTCGATGGCGCGGTGGAGGCTCGATGCGATCTTCCGCAGCATGCGGGCGTCGCTCGCCGCGCCGTCGAGCACGGAGAGGTCCGCACCGGTGTTGAACACGTCGCCGGAGCCGGTGAGGACGACGCAGCGCGCGTCCCCGTCGACGACGTTCGCCGTCGCGGTCCGGAGTTCGCTCGCCATCGCGCGGTCCATCGCGTTGTTCGTCGCCGGGCGGTCCATGACGATACGGGCGACGCCCTCGGTTCGTTCGACGCTGAGGTGTTCGTACTCGGCCACGTCCGGAGTTGGGGCGGCCGCGTGAAAATCGTACCGCGATTCGCCCGGGCGGCCTCCCGTCCGGTCCGGCGGATTCGCACGTGGCCGCCGCAGACATCGTCCCGGGCCTGAAGGTCAAGAATTTAGTACCCCATGTCGAGTAGCGTAGTGGTATGGAGCGTTTCGACGTAGCTATCGTCGGCGGGGGTCCAGCCGGCATGGCGGCGGCCGAGCAGGCCGCCCAGCGCGGGGCGGAGACGGTCGTCCTGGAGAAAGGAGTACCGCGAGCCGACCGGGAAGTGCTCGGTCCAGATTCGACCGACGCCGCCGGGATGCTCGACTACTGGGTCGACCTCATGGACGAGGACTACCGCGACATCCCCGACGACGTGATTCTGCAGGAACTCGACCGCGTGGACTTCTACGGGCCGAACGAGGCCTGCGTGCTGGAGAGTACGGGCATCGAATCGTCGTACCCCGAGTTCGGGTTCACCTTCCACCGCGCGCGGATGGACGACTGGTTCCGGGAGCGCGCCGAGGCCGCCGGGGCCAGCTACCGCGTCGGCGTCGGCGTGAAGCGGGTCGACACCGACCTGGACGCCGCGCCCCGTCACACCCTCCGCCTCGCGGACGGCGAGGACGTGGCGGCCGAGTACCTCGTGCTCGCCGACGGTCCGCAGCGCCAGGTGACCCTGAACGCGCTCGACCAGTTCATGCCCGAGGGACGCTCGGTGAGCGAGCACCTCTCGCCGCCGAGGGCGAACCACATCGCCTATCAGGAGTACCGGGAGTTCCCCGAGGAGGCGTTCGAACCCTCCGCGCTCAAGTTCTGGTGGGGCGTCATGCCGGGCGAGACGGCGTACCCCTGGGTCTTCCCGAACGACGGCACCGTCGCGCGCGTCGGCCTGACGATGCCCATCGGACTGGACCTCGCCGAAGTGGAGAACCGCGAGGACTACGCCCTGCTCCGCCCTGACGACGAGCGCGTCCCGCGCGGCGGCGAGTACGTCCGCCGACTGCTCGACCGCCTGTACGGCGACGAGTACGACGTCGAGAGCGACTTCCCGCTCGTCGAAGACCGCGGAAAGTCGGGCGGCACGGAGACGTACCCCATCTCGTCGACGCGCCCGATCGAGTCGCCGACGCGAGCCGGCGTCGCCGTCGCCGGCGGGGCGATGGGAACCACGAGCGCGTTCCACGAGGGCGGCTACCACCTCGCCGTCCGGACCGGCAAACTCGCCGGCGAACTCGCCGCCACCGACTCGCTCGGGGAGTACAACGACCGGTGGAAGCAGGCCATCGGCGAGGAGCTCCTGCGCAACGTCTCCTTCGCGGACATCGTCGCCGACTACGGCCCCGCGGACTGGGACCGCACGTTCTCGATGGTCGACGACCTGCTCGACGACGACCGGGAGAGCGGCATGTTCAAGAAGAAGTTCTCCTCCGGCGTCCGCGGGGCGAAGCTCGTCGGGAAGTACAAGAAGACGAAGTACAGCTACCGCGACGGCAAGTACGTCCAGTTGACGGAGTCCGAGTACTCGGTCTGAGTCCGAGTACTCGGTCGTCGCGCGTTCCGCGGCGTTTAAACGCGCGAAACACGAAGCGGACGGCATGGCAGAACCGCGCGTACCGGGCGGTCGCGGGGCGGAACTCGACCTCCCCTGCGGCGAGTCGGTACACGTCCACGACCTCGACATGGGAATGCGGGAGTACGACTGCGCCTGCGGCGACTCCCACGCGGTCGTCACGGACGTCCACCCGCCGTCCAGGTTCGTCCCGGAGTTCCTCGTCTCCGTGCTCCGGGAGACGGTCGACACGGCCGACGACATGGGGGAGTTCGGGACGACGCACGTCATGGGCATCGTGTTGGAGGAGTTCCCGGAGCAGGTCGTCAGCGAGAACGTCGAGGACGACCAGGACGTCGGCTACGCGCTGGTCTGGATGACGGATTTCGACTCGCGCCGCCTCCACGAGATCGTCGTGGAACTGCTCGTCGAACTGATGGAACACGCCGTCAGCCACGCCGAGAACTCCGACGCGATGACGCAGTTCGAGGAGGACATGCTGGACTTCGACGTCGAGGCGTTCGTCGAGCAGTACCGTCGCGAGCGCGATTTCACCGGCCCGAACGACACCGCCCGCTGAGAGGTCGACATCCCGAACGGTCGAGTCCGCGTCCGGACGCCCGCGCGAGCGTCTGACGTCCGTCTGACTGAACGTTAAGTCCGCGTCTTTCGTAACGACAAATATGTCTGCTCGCGGAAGAGAGTTCGAGCGTATTCGGGAGGTCGTCTCGGAAGCGAGTGCCGACGAGCCGCTCACCGCGCGCGAGATACTGACGCTCCTGGACGAACGCGACGAGGAGTTCGAGAGCGCTCACGAGATAGCGACCGTGCTGGGTCGGCGGGCCCGGCACGGCGACGTCACCGTCATCCGCTCGTCGCCCTACCGCTACGACATCCGTGAGAGAGCGTAGCGAACGGCGACGCCCGGTCCGGTTTTCGACCCCGAACCTACAAGGTCCACGGGAACACCCACCTATCCGATGCTAGACGAGTTGCTCGGGCGCGCCGAACTGAAGGAGAAGATAGCGGACCTGGAAGAGGACAAACGCCATCTGGAACGACGACTGGAGGCCGAAGGGGAACGCCGTGCCGAGGCCGCGACCGCGCGGCAGGAGGCGGAGGAGGAAGTCAACCGCCTCGAAGACCGCGTCGCCGAACTGGAGGACCGCGTCGAGCGCCTCCAGGACGGCGAGTCGGACCTCGACTACCGGGGCGTCGAGACGCTCCGAGACGACCGACTCGCAGCCGTGCTCGACCGGCTCGCGTCGGTCGACGCGGGGCCGGAAGGAGCGCTGACGGCGATGGTCGACGACGACCCGTCCGACGACGTGCGGGAGGCGTTCGGCGACCACGCCGCGCTCGTCGCCCGGGCGACGCCCTGCCTCGCGGCGACCGACGACGCCGGCCTCGTCAGCGCCGCGCTCGTCCCGCCGGACCCACCCGAACCCTTCGTCGCGTGGGGTGAGGAGTTCGACGTCGAACGCCGCTGGTTCCAGCCGACGGGGGAGTTCGCGCTGGCGCTCGTCCGCTCGGACCTGTTCGCGCTCGGCGAGTACGACGGGCGCGAACGTACCGCCTTCTCGGGATTCGAGAGCGACGTGAAAGGCGACCACTCGAAGGGCGGCTTCTCGCAGGGACGATTCGAGCGCCGCCGGGACGCCCAGATAGACGAGCACGTCGAGAAGTGCCGGGAGGCCGTCGAAGCGCGGGACGCCGACCGCCTCTACGTCGTCGGCCAGCGCACCCTGCTCTCGGAGTTCCGCGAGGAAGCGACCCGGACGAGACCGGTGGACGCGACCGGCGACCCCCGCGCCGCGCTCGACGACGCGTTCCACGAGTTCTGGACGACGCGGCTCTACCGGATATAGCTCCCTCGACCAGTCTGGAGAACGTGCGCGTGGCGCGTAGCCGTCCGTTCGTCGGACGACTCGACCGCCCCCGTCAGCGATTCGCTACCGTCGCTCCGCGTCCCATTTCGGTCTGGTAGGCGCGAGCGTCGACACCGGCGTCCGCTAACGCTTCGAGCATCGCACCCGCGACGGCGGTGCGGTCGTCTTCTCGACAGACCGCCAGAATGCTCGGCCCGGCTCCGCTGATGGCGACGCCGGTCGCGCCGGCCGTCAACCCGGCGTCCCGGACCTCGTCGAACCCGTCGACGAGCGACGTACGCGAGGCGGTGACCGCACCGTCGCGGAGTCCCCGACCGACGAGTTCGGGGTCGTCGCGGAACATCCCCGCGGTGAGCGTCGCGGCGTCGCCGACCGTGCGGACGTGGTCGTCTCGCGACACGGACTCGGGAACGACCTGCCGCGCGTCGCGGGTCGAGACGACGGTCTCGGGCAGACACGCCACCAGGGAGATGGTGGCGTCGACCTGCGTTATCTCGTCGTCGACGACCGCGGTGAATCCGCCGAGGATGGCCGGCGCGACGTTGTCGGCGTGGGCCTCGCCCGAGACGGCCGCCTCGCCCTCCGCCGCGATGCGGACGAGTTCGCGCTTCGTCAGCCCGCGGTCGTAACACTCGTTCAGCGCGACGGCTGCGCCCGCCGCGCTCGCGGCCGACGACCCCAGTCCGGACGACGGACGCACGCCCTTGTCGATGCTGATGTGGGCCGGAGCGTCGAGTTCCCTGGCGACGACGCCGGCCGTGTTCTCCGCCGGGTCCTCGGGCACGTACTGGCTGCCCGCTCCTTTCACCTCTATCGTCGTCTCTTCGGCGCGCTCGACGCGCACCACGTCTGCGGGCCGCCCGAGCGCCAGTCCGAACACGTCGAAGCCGCTTCCGAGATTGGCGCTAGTCGCGGGAGCCCGTACGGTGACCATGGAGTACGTATCGAAAGGACGCCCAAAAACCTTCGGCTCGCCCGCCGCGCTGCGGCGCTTACGCCTCCGAGCTGGTAGCGACCTCTTCGCGTAGCGTTCCGACCTCGGCGACGCGCTCGGCGTGGGCGTTGTGCTGGTGGATGGACTCGTCGTTGCTCTGTTTCATCGTCACGATCGCGTCGTCGGCCAGGTCCGGGAAGTGCTCGACGACGCCGTGGGCCATGTCGCGCACGCAGTCCTCGACGAACTTCGCGTTCGCGTGCGCCTCGTAGGTCATGTGGTCCTCGTCCGGGCGCTTGGCGAGGTTGTAGATGCGGGCGCTCATCGAGTCCCTGGCCACTTCGACGAGTTCGTGCATGTCGACCTCCGGCGCGCCGGCGCTCTCGACGGTGAGGGTGGCGTGGCCGCGCTGGGCGTGGCCTGCTTGCGGAACCGCCTGGAGGAACTCCCGCACTTCCGTCTCGCCGACGCCGAGCTCCTGGAGCTTCTCGCGGGCGCGGCCCTCCATCATCCCCTGCGAACAGGGACAGACCGTCATGCCGGTGACGCGCGCGCCGATTTCCTCGGTCGTCTGCTCGTCCGTCGCGGTCGCGCTGGCGATGATGTCGACCGTCGCCTGCGTCGGACGTTCGCTCTCGGGCGTCTCGTCGCGGACCATGAACTCCGCCTCCATGCTGACCTCCGCCTTCGTCGTGTACTCGTGTTTGGCCAGCAGGCGCTCGGCGGCGTCACCGCAGACGTCCTCGACGCGGAACGTCGGTTCGCTGACCGCGTCTTCGAGCACCTCGTCGACGACCTCCATGTTGCGGCTCATGTCCGCGCCCTTCCGCCAGCTCGGCAGGTCGACGAGCACGTCGAACTCCGCCATCAGCACGTAGGGTCGCTTGTCGGGCCGGGCGACTTCGACCAGTTTCTCGACGCCCGTAACGCCGACGCGGTTCAGTCCCACCGTCACGTCCGGTTCGGTCGCCTGTACGTCGGGCAACTGCTCTTTCATTGTCGAACCCTTGTCACAGACGGGCTTAGAGGCTTCCGGTTCCGGCAGCGACGCGACCCGACGATACAAACGTCGAGTCCGAGCACGGCGTCCCGTAGCCTTTTAAGGAGTGGCGGCCCGAAGCCTGAACAATGACTGCACAGGCTGTCCAGCAGGACGAGCTCGTGGCCGTCATCGGCCTCGAGGTCCACGTCCAGTTGGAGACGGACACGAAGATCTTCTGTGGCTGTTCGACGGAGCAGGACGACGCCGAGCCGAACACCTATACCTGCCCCGTCTGTCTCGGCCTGCCCGGGGCGCTCCCCGTGCTCAACGAGGCAGCCGTCGAGTCCGCCGTCAAGGTCGGCAAGGCCATCGACGCCGACATCCCGGAAGAGACGCGCTTCCACCGGAAGAACTACTTCTATCCCGACCTGCCGAAGGGCTTCCAGATCACCCAGTACGACGCCCCCGTCTGCCAGGACGGTGAACTGGAGATAGAAGTGGGCGGCGAACGCCGCACTGTCGGCATCCAGCGCGCTCACCTCGAAGAGGACCCCGGCAGTCTCCAGCATCAGGGCGGAAACATCGACACCGCCGACTACACGCTGGTCGACTACAACCGCGCCGGCGTCCCGCTGATGGAGATCGTCACCGACCCCGACTTCCGAAGCGCCGAAGAGGTCCGGGCGTTCCTCGCCAAACTCGAAGAGGTACTGGAGTACCTCGGCGTGTTCGACAGCGCCCGGGACGGGAGCCTCCGCGTGGACGCGAACCTGAGCATCGTCTCCGGGGAGGAGGTAGACGACGTGAGCGGCATCGACGAGGCGACGCTGGAGTCGGCCAACCGCACCGAAGTGAAGAACATCTCCAGTCACAAGGGTGCAGAGAAGGCGCTGGCGTACGAGGAGACGCGCCAGAAGAACGCCATCCAGCGCGGTCGTGAGGTCGAACAGGAGACGCGCCACTGGGACGAGACGCGGGGAATCACCGTCTCGATGCGGAGCAAGGAAGCGGAGAAGGACTACCGTTACTTCCGGGAGGCCGACCTCCCGCCGCTGCAGGTCTCCGACTGGAAGGAGAAACTCTCGATTCCGGAACTGCCGGACGACCGTCGCGAGCGCTTCCGGGCGGAGTACGGTCTCAGCGAGGAGGCCGCGAGCAAGCTCACTTCGACGAAGCAGGTCGCGGACTTCTACGAGGACGTCGCCGAGACGTTCGACCCGGACCTCGCCGCGACGTGGGTCGCGGACAACCTGCTCGGCGAACTCAACTACCGCGACATGGCTATCACGGACGTCGAGGAGCGTCTCGACGAGTTCACGCGTCTCGTCGAACTGGTCGCCGAGGACGAGATCACCACGAAGAACGCAGAGGAGGTCGTCCTCAGGGAGATGCTGGACGAGGGCGACGACCCCGAGGCGATCATCGAGCGCGAAGGGCTGGGTAAAGCGGATTCCGGCGAGGTCGAAGTGGCCGTCGAGGACGCTATCGACGAGAACCCCGACGCGGTCGAGGACTACCACGCGGGCGAGGGCGGTGCGCTGAACTTCCTCGTCGGGCAGGTCATGCAGAAGACCGGCGGGAGCGCGGACCCGGGTGCGGTGAACGAGCTACTGCGCGAGCGACTCGAGGAGTAGGGCGAACGGGCGGCGTCGGACTCGATTCGCGAGGGGCGTGCCGCGCTCCGGCCGGGACCCCGTCGCGGCGGTCGGTCAGGTCACGCCGGTGATGGCCTCGCCTTCCGATTTAAAGGTTCGCGTCGTCCCGAAGGCTGGCCTCGGGGTAGTCATCGTTTTACACGTCGAGACGCAACGGACTGGTATGATTGACCCCGGGGACCTCGACGTGACGCTGGTTGACGGCTACGTCGACGAACCCGCTCACTTCGGCGTGCCGCCGTACATCTCGACGTATCCGCGGTACACCGCGGGCGGACTCGTCGACGCGGGGGTGCCGGCGGAGCAGGTGACCTACCACACCATCGACGAACTGCGCGACGACCGGTCGAAGTGGCGCGACGTGGCCGACGCCGACCTCTTCGTCTACATCGGCGGGATGACCGTCCCGGGCAAGTACGTGGGCGGGACGCCGGCGGAACCGGACGAGGTGAAGGAGATGGCCTGGACCGCGGAGGGGACGAGCCTCATGGGCGGTCCGGTGAAGTTCGGCGTCGGCGACGAGAACGCCGGCGGGACCGAGACCGAGCGCGACGACCTCGACTTCGACTTCGTAGCGAAAGGCGACGTGGAGGCGGCGGCCCACGACCTCGTCGCGAGCGGTCTGGAGGGCTTCGGGAACCGCATGCGCGACAACGAGGAGATAGACCGCTGGGCCGCGAAGGGAGCGTTCGTCGTCGAACAGCACCCGAACCATCCCGAGTATCTCATCTGCGAGATGGAGACCTCGCGGGGCTGTCCGTACCGCTGTTCGTTCTGCACGGAACCGCTGTACGGCAACCCCTCCTTCCGCCGGCCCGACTCGGTCGTCGCGGAGGTCGAGAGCCTCTACGACCGCGGCGCGCGTCACTTCCGTCTCGGTCGCCAGGCGGACATCCTCGCGTACGGCGGCGACGGCGAGAAGCCGAACCCGGACGCGCTGCGCGACCTCTACGGCGGCATCCGGGAGGTCGCCCCCGACCTCGAGACGCTGCATCTCGACAACATGAACCCCATCACGGTCGTCGAGTGGCCGGACCTCGCCCGGGAGGGTATCCGGGTCATCGCCGAACACAACACGCCCGGCGACACCGCCGCCTTCGGCCTGGAGTCGGCCGATCCCCTCGTCCAGGAGGAGAACAACCTCAACGTCACGGCAGAGGAGTGCTTCCGGGCGGTGAAGATAGTCAACGAGGAAGCGGGCTGGCGGCCCGGAGAGGACCCCGATGCCCACCGCGCCGCGATTGCGAGCGGGGAAGCCGCGAACGACGTCCCCACCCCCGGTCCGGACGCCGCGAACCGACTGCCGAAACTCCTGCCGGGTATCAACCTGCTGCACGGATTGAAGGGCGAACGCGAGGAGACGTTCGAACACAACAAGCAGTTCCTCGACCGTGTCTACGACGCCGGTCTGACGTTGCGCCGGGTGAACATCCGTCAGGTGATGGCGTTCGACGGGACGGAGATGAGCGACGTGGGCGCGGACATCGCCAGAGACCACAAGAAGCTGTTCAAGCAGTACAAGCAGGAGGTCCGCGAAGAGATCGACAATCCGATGCTCCAGCGGGTCGCCCCGGCGGGGACCGTGCTGCCGGACGTCCACCTCGAATACCACCAGGACGGCCGGACGTTTGGTCGCCAGCTCGGTACCTATCCGCTGCTCGTTGGTATCCCCGGCGAGCGCGAACTCGGACGGACCGTCGACGTGGCGGTCGTCGACCACGGGTATCGATCCGTCACTGGCGTTCCCTACCCGCTCGACGTGAACAGCGCGTCGATGGACGAACTCACCGCCATCCCGGGGCTGGGACGGCAGCGCGCCGGGAACATCCTCGTCGACCGGCCGTACGAGTCCCCGGAGGAACTCGCCGACGTGGTGGACGTGGACCTCTCGAAGTTCGCTCGTGCGGACGCGAGTCCGAGCAAGGAACGGAGCGGAGCGAAGTGAACGCGTCCGCCCGCGGGACTCGGGAGTGCAGATTTTTCGAAGGCCGTTGCCTCGGCGTGCGAGGCGCGGAGCGCTCGACGAAACGGACGGTAGAACCGCGAGCGTCGTAGACGCGAGGACGCTCGACGAAGTAAAAGGGTCGTCTCTAGAACTCTTCTTCGATGATCTCGCCCACCGCGAAGTTGGACTTGACTTCCGTGATCTCGACTTTCACGCGCTCCCCGATTTCGGCACCGGGAACGATGATGACGTAGCCGCGTTCGACGCGCGCGATGCCGTCTCCCTGTTTGCCGATGTCCTCTATCTCGACGTACCGGACCTCGCCGGACTCGACCGGCGGCTGCGGTTCCGAGGAGACGGACTCGTCGCCGGCACTGTTCTCGGTTTCGGTAGACTCGGTCTCCGTCTCGCGGGAGATGAGTGCGACCCGGTAGGTCTCGCCCGGTTCTACAGACCCTGTATCGATCTCTCGGCGCGGCACCGAGACGACGTACTCGTCGCCTTTGGTAGTAACGTCAGCACTGAACAGACACAGGAGTTTATCAGAGATTTCCAATGGTCGTAGACCTCCAGTCGAAACCAAGTAGTCAACCATTAAAGAAGTATCGACGCTCGCCGTCCCGGACTCCCGTGAACGGGAGTCGACCGACGGAACCGGCTCGGAAGCCGTAACGCCCCGTCAGAAGCCCTTGCCGAGCAGTTCGCGGGCGATGATGTTCTTCTGAATCTCCGTGGTCCCCTCGTATATCTGGGTGATCTTGGCGTCCCGGTAGAACCGTTCGACGTCGAAGTCGTTGACGTACCCCGAGCCGCCGTGAATCTGGACCGCCTCGTCGGCGACTTCGACGGCGATGCGGGAGGCGTACTCCTTGGCCATCGAGGCGAGCTGCGTGAGGTCGCCGTCCTCGTTCTCGACGCTCCAGGCGGACTTGTACGTCAGGTTGCGCGCGGCCTCCGTCTGCGTGTGCATCTCCGCGAGCTTGTGCTGGATGGCCTGGAACTCGCTGATGGACTTGCCGAACTGCTCGCGTTGCTGGGCGTAGTCGAGCGCGCGTTCGCAGGCTCCCTTGGCGATGCCGACGCCCTGGGCCGCGACGGAGGTTCGCGTCTCGTCGAAAAACTGCATGAGCTGGAGAAAGCCCATCCCGCGCGTTCCGATGAGGTTCTCCTCGGGGACGCGCACGTCGTCGAAGATGAGTTCCGCCGTGTCGCTGGCGCGGATGCCGAGTTTGCCCGTTATCTTGTCGGCCTCGAAGCCGTCGCGGTCTGATTCGACGATGATCTGGGAGAACCCGGAGTAGCGGTCCTCGGCCTCGGGGTCGGTCTGGCACATGACGACGAAGTAGTCGCCGACGGACCCGTTCGTGATCCACATCTTGTTGCCGTTGATGACCCACTCGTCGCCGTCCTTCTCGGCGGACGTCGAGACCGAGGAGACGTCCGACCCGGTGTCGGGTTCGCTGATGGCGGTGCCCATGATGGCCTCGCCCTCCGCGATGGGGGTGAGGTACTCCTCTTTCTGTGCTTCCGTCCCGAACTCGATGATGGCGTCCGCGCCGAAGGCGGTGCTCGTGATGCAGAGTCCGATGCCGGCGTCGACCGCGAACAGTTCCTCGGTGATGATCGCGGTTTCGAGCGGCGAGTAGCCGGCGCCGCCGTACTCGACGGGGATGTTCGCTCCGGTGAGCCCCATCTTCGCCGCCTCGTCGATTATCTCCCAGGGGTACTTCTCCTCCTGGTCGTACTCCTTCGCGATGGGTTCTACCTCGTTCTCCGCGAAGCGCCGCACCTCGTCGCGGATGGCCTGTTGTTCCTCTGTCAGTCCGAAGTCCATGTCACGACGTTACGGGGCCACAGATAAATCGTTTTGTAACCGTGAATAAACTCACCAGGAGTTTGTCGTTAGCGATAAAGAAACGTTGAAACGCCCCCATGTTGAGCATTTGCGCATGGAGCTAGACGATATCAACACCATAACGGTTCTCGGTGCAGGGAACATGGGCCATGGCATCGCCGAAGTCGCGGCGCTGGCCGGCTACGACGTCAACCTGCGGGACGTCGAGGAAGAGTTCGTCGAGAACGGCTACGATCAGATCGAGTGGAGTCTGGGTAAACTCGCGGAGAGAGACCAGATCAGCGAGTCGGAGGCCGACGCCGCTCTCGACCGGGTCACGCCGCTGGTCGACCTCGAAGAGGCGGTCGCGGACGCGGACTTCGTCGTCGAGGCAGTGCCGGAGAAGATGGACATCAAGAAGGAGGTGTACGACGAACTGGAGGAGTACGCCCCCGACCGGACCGTCTTCGCCACGAACACGTCCAGCCTTTCGATCACCGAACTTTCGGAGGTCACCGAGCGTCCCGAGCAGTTCTGCGGGATGCACTTCTTCAACCCGCCGGTCCGGATGCAGCTCGTCGAGGTCATCACCGGCGCGCACACCGACGAGGAGACGCTCGACCTCACCGAGCAACTCGCCGAGGACATGGGCAAGACGCCCGTCCGAGTTCGCAAGGACAGCCCCGGATTCATCGTCAACCGAGTGCTCGTCCCCCTGATGAACGAGGCGGCGTGGATGGTCGAGTCCGGCGACGCCACGGTCGCCGAGGTCGACAGCGCCACGAAGTTCGACATGGGCCTGCCGATGGGGAGCTTCGAACTCGCGGACCAGGTCGGCATCGACGTGGGCTATCACGTCCTCGAGTACATGAACGACGTGCTCGGCGACGCCTACGAGCCCTGCCCCCTGCTGGCGGAGAAAGTCGAAGCGGGAGACCTCGGCAAGAAAACCGGCGAAGGATTTTACGACTACGAGGACGGCGGCGCCGACGTCCCGACGGACGCCGGTAGCGAAGACATCGTCCTCCGCCTGCAGGCCATGATGGCCAACGAGGTCGCGAAGCTCGTCGGCGGCGATGTCGCGCCCGCCGACGAGGTGGACGAGGCCGTGATGCTCGGCGCCGGCTTCCCCGAGGGGCCGGCCAAGATGGCCGACAACGCAGGACTGGCGACCTTGGTGGAGACGCTCGAAGAACTGTCCGAGGAGACCGGCGCGGACCGCTACGTGCCCGCCGACTACCTCCGCGAGCGCGCCGAGGCGGGCGGTTTCTACGACGACGAGAGCGACGACGGCCGGACCGAGTACGAGACCATTCGCGTCGAGCGCGACGGCGACGTCGCGAACGTCGTCCTCGACCGACCGCACCGCATGAACACCGTCAGCGAGCAGTTGCTCGACGAACTCGGCGACGCCGTGGACGACCTCGGCGCGGACGACGACGTGCGCGCCCTGCTTCTCACGGGCGAAGGTGGCAAGGCGTTCTCCGCGGGCGCGGACGTCCAGAGCATGGCGGCGGGCGGCGGCGACCCGCTCTCCGCCGTCGAACTCTCGCGGAAGGGCCAGGAGACGTTCGGCAAGCTGGAGATGTGTCCGATGCCGGTCGTCGCGGCCATCGACGGCTACTGTCTCGGCGGCGGCATGGAGATGGCGACCTGCGCCGACCTCCGCATCGCCACCGAGCGCTCGGAACTGGGACAGCCCGAACACGACCTCGGCCTGCTCCCCGGGTGGGGCGGCACCCAGCGCCTCCAGCACATCGTCGGCGAGGGTCGCGCGAAGGAGATAATCTTCACCGCCGACCGCTTCGACCCCGAGACGATGGAAGACTACGGCTTCCTCAACGAGGTCGTCGCGAACGACGAGTTCGAGGACCGCGCGTGGGAACTCGCCCGCGACCTCGCCGCCGGTCCGCCCATCGCCCAGAAGTACACCAAGCGCGCGATGCTGAAGGGCTGGGAGGACACCGACGCCGGCCTCGAAATCGAGTCCCAGGCGTTCGGCCACCTCATGAGCACCGACGACCTGATGGAGGGCGTCACGGCGTTCATGGGCGACGGCGAACCGGACTTCCAGGGCAAGTAAGCGAAGCGAACGCCGCCGGACGTCCGGCGAACGTCGTTAGAGAAGCTCTGACGGAAACGAACCGGACTTCCAGGGCAAGTGAGGGCCTCGCCGCGCCCGTCACCCGGCTGGCCGTCGCGGACTCAGAACCGGACCTCGGAGGGAAATGCTCGCTCGAAACGCCTCTCGCGTGGGAACCGTTGACGGCCGATTCGGGCGCTGTCGGGCGAAGACGGAAGGTTTAAACTAATCTGGGCGGAATCAGGAGATGCGTTGGCTCCGTTGGTGTAGTCCGGCCAATCATTTCGGCCTTTCGAGCCGATGACCTGGGTTCAAATCCCAGACGGAGCACTCTTCTGCCGCCTTCTCGAGGTTTCTCTTCCCTCGTAACGAAGTGTTCGCCATTGCCGCCGTACCGTTCGCCGACGGGACAGATAATACCATTACTCGTGCTATCAGACCCCATTCGCAAATTTTCATTACTCAGGGGTTGTATCTCCGGACGGATTTCCAGCGCCACAGCGACAGCGGCAGGAACGGCGCGGCGCAGTCGTGAAATCCAACGGGGGGAGAAACAGTATGGTATCGACCGAAACACGGAACGAGGCGGAGGAGTATCTGGGGAAGGTTCCGAGCTGGATAGAGAACCTCGCCGAACCGGCCGGCGACCACAGCTGGAAGCTGATGCGAGACCTGGAGCTCGAGGAGACCGACCTGTCCGCACGGGAGAAGGCGCTCGTCGGGGTCGGCGTCGCGGCGGCCATCAAGTGCCCGTACTGCGTCTACTTCCACAAAGAAGACGCGCGGATGGAGGACGTGACGGAGGACGAACTCGCGGAGGCCGTCAACCTGGCCAGTGCGACCCAGTACTTCTCGACCATCCTCCACGGGACGGAGGTCGACGTGGACGAGTTCATCGACGAGACGAACGAGATCATCGAACACGTCAAAGAACAGCGGGCGGCGGCGGGCGCCGACTGACTCGACGGCTCGCCGTCTACTTATTCGCGGTTCGTTCGGACCGTCGTCCTCGGAGCGGCGACCGGTCGTGCCGTCGGGCTAGCGACCGGGAACGTCGAACGCGTCGACGTGCCGCGAGTTCGGTCGCGCCGTGACGCCGGCGACCGTACCCCGAACGGGGCGGACGAGCCGGAACTTTATTTCTCGCTCGCACGGGTGGGTTCCCGCATGGCAGAGACACTGGGCGAAATCGTCGCGACGTCGCTCCGCGAACTCCAGTCGGGGCTCGTCGACGCCCTTCCGAGGCTGGTGACGGCGATGCTCTTCGTGACGGTGGCGTACTTCGGCATCAAGGTCGCGCTCTCGGTCGTCAGGTCCGTGCTGGCAGGTATCTACTCCGACCAGGACCTCGTCGTGGGCCTGTTCACCACCATCGTGGGCGTCTTCCTCTGGTTCGGAGCGGCGCTCACCCTGCTAAAGATTCTCGGCATGGGTGAGATAGCGGCGAGCCTCGGGACCGCCACGGGCTTTCTCGCGCTCGGCGTCAGCTACGCACTCTCGAACATGATCGCCGACACGGTCGCGGGCGTCTACCTCCTCCGGGCCCCCGATTTCAACGTCGGTGACACAGTGACCGCGGGCGGCGTCACGGGGACGGTCCGTAGCATCGAGCTCCGGAAGACCCGTCTCGAAGTCGACGGCGACGTGGTCGTCCTCGGGAACGGCGAGGTCGAGGGCAGGTGGACGCGGATGACGACGCGGCCGGAGACGACCCGCGGCGACCCCGAGCGCCCCGACGACGTTACGCCGTCGGAGTGACGACCGCCTGCCGTCGGTCGCGGCGCACGCTCGACCCGACGGCCCGCCGACCGTTGGTCGCCGGCGTCCCGTCCTACTCGGGCGGAAGGGCGGCGGCACGTTCGTCCCCAAACGGTTACGTGCTCGCCGTCGAACGGCACGGGAGGAACTCCGACCATGGACGAGAGCGGAGAGTCCGTCGTCGAACGAACACGGACGGCGTACGAGTGCGTCGCGTCGTCGCTGCGGACGGACCTCGGGGCCGAGCTGGCGAACCGGGTGGCGCGCCTGCTGGTCGTGGAGGCGCTGACCGCCGCGGTCCTCGGCGAGCGGGACCCGGACCTCGCCGCCGCCCTCGACGAACCGGGGCTGTCCGGCGAGAGGACGGCGGACGTGTCGTCGGCGCTCGACGCCGTGGAGCCAGACCTGCGCGGATTCGTGCGGGAGATTCGGAGCGACGGCATCGGGGCCGACGCGACCGCGCCGGGTGCCGACGGGCGCGACCGCGACGCGCTGGGCCGCGTCTACGAAGCGCTCGCTCCGGCCGAGCGACGCCGCGAACGGGGGGAGTTCCACACCCCGTCGGCCGTCTGCGACCTCGTCACGCGATTGACCGTCACCGACGCGGACGACGTCGTCCTCGACCCGGCGGCCGGTAGCGGACGGTTCCTGGCGAGCGCGCACCGGCGACTCCGCGCGCTAGGGGCGGACGACGGACGGCTGCTCGACCGCCTGTTCGGCGTCGAGGTACGCGCCGCTCCCGCTCGCCTCGCCGAGACGGCGCTGGCGCTCCGGGCCGGCGGCGTGGCGAACGACGAGCGTACCGGTGCGGCTCCAGACGACGCGAACGTCCGTGTCACCGACTTCTTCGCGGTCGACCCCGGCGACCTCCGGAGCGACCCGGCGGGGTTCGACGCCGTCGTGGGAAACCCGCCCTACGTCCGCCAGGAGGCAATCGAGGGGCGGACGAGGGTTCGCCGGCATCTCGCCCGCCTCGACGCGACCGACCTCTCGGGGCGCTCGGACCTGTCGGTCTACTTTCTCACCCACGCGACGGAGTTTCTCGCCGACGGCGGTCGACTCGGCTTCGTGGTGAGCGACCGGTGGCTCGACACCCGCTACGGCGAGGACGTCCAGCGGTTCGTCCGCGACCGGTATCGCGTCGAGGCGGTCGTCACCTTCGACCGGCAGGCGTTCGACGACTCGCTGGCGGGGGTGACGATGCTGGTGCTCGAACGCGAGCGCGACGACCGCCGTCGGGCCGAGAACGTGGCGACGTTCCTCCGACTCCGCGGCGACCGTCCCGTCGAGGCCGTCGCGGCGCTCGTCGAGCAGTCCCGCGACCCCGACGAACTCGTCGTCACGGACGACTACCGGTTGCTCGCGCGCCGGCAGGCCGACCTGGCGAACGAACGCGCGTGGTGGCTCTCGTTCGCCGCACCGCCGGCGTACTTCGACTACCGGAGCGCCGCCGACGTGGTCGGGCTGGACGACGTCGCGGACGTCTCCCGCGGCGTCACCAGCGGTGCCAACGAGTTCTTCTACGCCAGGACGGAGGCGTTCGAACGTCGCGGCGTCGCGGAGTACGCCGCACCGCTGCTGCGGGCGTCGGGGCAGGTCGACCGAATCCGGTTCGACGACGCCGCGGCGGCGGAGTGGCGGGTGCTGGACGTTCACGACCTTGTTGCGACCGCGCCGTCGGCGGCGACCGGCGAGGCGAGCGACGGGTCGAACGGGACGCGCGTCGAGCGGTGGCTTCGACGCGAGGGCCACGACGCCCTCGCCGACTACGTCGCCTGGGGGCGAGGGCAGGGGTTCCACGACCGGCGGAGTTTCGACGGCGACGACGTCTGGTTCGACCTCGGCGAGACGTCCCCGGCACCGCTGTTGCACACCCGGTTCACGTGGCGGACACATCGCACCGTTTGGAACGAGGCGGAAGCCGTCGCTGACCAGCAGTTCTACGAGATACGTCCGAACGAGGACGCCGACCCGCTCGTGCTCTGTGGCCTGCTCAACACGCGGGTCACCGCGCTCGCCTGCGAACTCCTCGGGCGACGCGCGGGCGGCGACGGGATGACACGGCTCCAGCAGACCGTCTACGAGACCGAGCGGGTTCCGATTCCCGACCCGCGGACGTTCGACGCCAGAGAACGGACCGCCGTCCGCGAACGCGTCCTCTCGCTGATGGACGCAGAGGCGAACGCCGACGCCGACCGGGCGACGGCGCTGGACCGCCTCGACGAGGCCGTCCTGTCGACGGTCGGTATGACGGGGCGAGCCGACGACGTCGAGCGAGCGCTGTCGCGGCTGGTCGAGGAGCGCCGACGTGGGGCCGCCAGAGCGTCCGCCGTCATGGTCGACCACGACCGGCCCCCGTAGCCCGCCCGGTCGAAAGGGTCCGCTCCGGGTCAGTCGGCTCCCTCGACCACGACGGAGATGCGGCCACGGCCGCATCGCCGACCTGTGGAACGACCGACCGAAGAACGACGGCGACGTGCGGCCGCCGAGCGACGCTGCCGGCAGACGGCGGTACGGCGCGTAGCGCTGTCCGTACATTTATTAGTTGTGGCCACCTCAGTTTTGCCGAGTACCACGGAGCGCCCGAGCCGACACCCCCGACACTGATTTCGACGGCACGGAATACACAATGAACGAAGGGCCTCGGCAGACGACCGCTTTGCTCTCCACCCCAGCCGTCGGGGCGGACGACGACGCGGAGTGCGTGGAACGGTTCGCCAGGAACGGCGTCGACGACAAGTACGTCCTGCTGGTGACGTACGACCGCTCACCGGAGCAGTTGCTGGCGTCGTGGCACGCGCGAGTCGACGTCGACCCGGCGGAACTCGGCATCGTCTCGGTCCGTGACGCCGACGACGAACCGGGTGCTATCGACGGAACGAGCGTCGTCTCGCTGACCCGTCCCGTGAGCCTCGGCCGACTCCAGACCGCCATCCACCTCTTCGTCGACGGTTGGGACGACGCCCCGACGGTCGTCTGCTTCGACTCGATTACGGCCGTGCTCGACCACGCTGGTCGGGTGGCCACCTTCCGGTTCCTTCGCTCCCTCCTCGTCCGGTTGACCGAGGCCACCGTCGACTCGCACTTCCACCTCGACCCGGTCGCCCACGACGAGCGGACGGTCGCCACGCTCCGACCGCTGTTCGACGTGGTGGTCGGCGACCTCCCGGCGCCGTACGCGGACGACCTCTCGCCGGACGTGCTCGCGGCGATTCTGGAGTCGCGCCGCCGCTGGCTGGCGATGCGGTATCTCGCCGAGGTGGACGACTCGGCGACGGTCGCCGACCTGGCCGCGCGAGTGGCGGTCTGGGAGTCGCCGAGCGGCGACCCGAGCGCCGACGTTCGCGAGCGCGTTCGCATCACGCTGCACCACCTCCACCTCCCGGAACTGGCCGAGACCGACGTGCTCTCGGTCGACGGTGACGTCGTGACTGCGACGGTGGACGGCGACGCGCTCGAGCAGTACGTTACCCTCGGCGACGCCGGGGGGAGCGACGACGAGCGGTCGCCGCCCGACACCGGGGAGGTCGTCGGCCCCAGACTGACGGGTCCCGACGAGATGTCCGGGGAGGAGGTGTACTGGACCGTCTACGGTACGGACCGCGACTCCATCGTCGTGTCGCTCGCCCGCGCGCTCGCGGCCGTCGAGGGCTGCTCGCCGACCGATCTCCGGCCGCTGCAGGAGGTCGTCGACGTCGGGGCACTCCAGCGACTCGCACGGCGAGACGGGATGAGCGTCCACGCGACGTTCCAGTACGGCCCGTACAACGTGGTCGTGGACGGCGGAGAAATCAAGGTGTTCGAGTGGTCACGCTAACCACTCGTCGGGCTTGGTGTCGTAGTCCACTTCCGTCGCCGCGATGTCCTCGACCTCGCCCCACGGCAGGTCGCTGATTTCGAACTCCTCGCCGTCGTAGCGGATGAGTTTGCCCTGCTCTTCGGGTTCCGGTTCGCGGTCGCGCCGCCGCGCTATCTCGGCGTCGCGCTCGTCGACCTCCTTCACGATGGTCTTGAGGTTGACGGGCCGCCCCCAGAGGTCGTAGATGCGTTCGAGCGTGCGCTGGGCCTGGTCGATGTCGAGCATGACCCCGTTGTAGTGGTGGCCCAGCAGGAGTTCGTTGCGGTTCCGGTAGTTGCCGTCGTACACAGCGACGGTCGGCTTGCCGAAGTTGGTGAACTGCAGCATCAACTTCTTCTTGACGTCCTCGTACTCCGTGCTCGCCACCCGGTAGTCGCCGGTCGTCTGGCTGAACTCGTAGGTGAAGTAGTCGTTGTCGACAACGAACTCCTTCGTGAGGAAGCCGTCGAGGAACGTCACGTCGTTGTGGCTGGCCCGCACTTCGTACATCTGGTCCCAGCCGGCGGTGTACTCCACGTCCGCGATGGCCTCCTCGACGTCGTCGTAGCGCGCGTCGTCAACCAGGTAGCGCGCGTAGTGCTCCAGGTCCTCCTGGTTCACCGACTCCAGGAAGCCACGGTTCTGTAGCTTGCACAGCGAGAAGTGTCGCTCTGCCAGTCCCTCGTAGGTCAGCACCTTCCAGGGGTGCTCGCCGACGTCTATCTCGCCCGTCATCGCCCGGTCTATGGCCTCGCGGTCGACCTTCTCGTCGGGGAGGTCGGCCACCGCGCCGAGGTCGTCCGGGTCGATGCCGTCGAGCGCGGGGTCGGGCTCCAGGAGCTCCGCCACGCGGTCGAAATCGACGACGTCGTGGAAGTTGCGCCACGTGATACCCTCGACGCGGAGGAGTTTCCGCGCCACCTCGCGGCGGTTCTCGGTGTTCTCGATGTACTCCCAGAGCTGCTTGCCCAGTTTGTAGGGGTTCAGCCCCGGCGAGCCGAGCACTCGAGCCTGGTGGTCGGCGTACTCGAGGAACTCGTCGGTGCCCGCGAACGCCTCCTCGCCCATCATCATCGACTCCCAGTAGGCGGCCCAGCCCTCGTTCATCACCTTCGTCGACTTCTGGGCGGCGAAGTAGTACGACTCCGCCCGCAGCATCTCCAGGACCTCCCGCTGCCACGACTCCATCTCGACGGCCCGCTCCTCCTCGGGGTCGAACGCCTTGCCGTGGTCGCGCAGGAACGCGAGCAGGTCCTTCTCGGGTTCGTCGAGTTCGCCGGCGCGTCGCTCTTCCTGTTCTTCGACCCACTCGTCGTCGAACACCTCCTTGCGGACCTCCTCACTCACGTCCATCTCCGCCAGCTTCTGGGCAAGTTCGTCGGTCTCGCGCTCCTCGTCGTCGCCGACGTCCTGGCGCTTGAACGCCACGTGCTGGTCGATGTTGTCCTGCAGGCAGAGCACGCTGTCGATCCACTTCTCGACCTCTTCGCGGTCTATCTCGGGGTCGCTCATTATCTCCCCGATGCGGTCGGCGTGACGCTCCAGCAGCGCGGCCGCGTCGAGTTCCTCCGCGAACATCCCGTACCAGCGATTGTTGGCGAAGAAGTCCGAGTGGGCCTCGACGTGCGTGATGACCGCCTTCTGGTCGGCGAGGCTGTTGGATTCCTGGAGGAAGGCGTGGGCCGGGTCGTCGTTGATGACGATTTCGAACGCCTTCCCGCCCCCGTACTGGCCCTGCTTCTGCTGGCGGTCGTACTTCATCCCCCACCGCCAGTGCGGGTACCGCTCCTGGAACCCGTCGTAGGCGATGAGTTCGTTCATCTCGTCGTAGTCGATGATCCAGTACTTCACCGGGTAGGGGTCGAGACCGAGCTTCTTCGCCAGCTTGCGCGCCTCGACGACCGGTTCCCGTACCAGTTCGGCCTCGCCGAGTTTCGTCCGTTCGTTCATGATTCCTCCGTGCTGAGTATCTCGTAGATGGCGTCGGTCACGTCCTCCGGTCCATTGACGTAGCCCACGGCCACGTTGTCGGCGTCGCCGAAGTACTCCTCGACCTCCTCGGCGTGGGTCGCGTTGATGGCCCTGCCGTCCGGCTGGGTCTCGACGTACGCGTGGAGGTTCGCCTGCACCTCCTCCATCAGCGGGATGACGTTCTCCTCCGTGTCGTTGCGGCTGTTCTCGCTGTCGCCCGCCGCGAACACGTACCGGTTCCACTCGCTCCAGGGGTACTCCGCGTCGAGAATCTGGCTGGCGAGTTCGTACGCCGACGATATCTTCGTCCCGCCGCCCGACCGGATGCCGAAGAAGTCGTTGCGCTCGACCCGCCACGCCTCCGCGTCGTGGGCGATGTAGACGAACTCGGCGTTGTCGTACTTTCCCGTCAGGTACCAGTCGAGCGGCGTGAACGTCCGCTCGACGAGTTCGCGCTTCTTCTCGCGCATCGACCCGGAGACGTCGCGGATGTTGACGACGACGACGTTCTTCTCGCGCTCCTCGATTATCTCCGGATAGCGGTAGCGCTCGTCCTCGCGCCGGAACGGGACGTGTTTGATGCCCTCCTGTTTTATCATCTGGGCGGTCGAGGTCGGCTCGACCGACTCTTCCATCTCCTCGATGGAGGACCACTTCGCCTTCTCCTCGTCGTCGAGGTCGGCGTACGCCTCCTCGACCCAGTGCTTCGAGACGGTGAGGTTCTTCTCGCGCGCCCACTCGAACACCTTCTGCGGGCCCATCCCGTCGACCTTCATCGCCTCGCGGACGTAGTCGGGGTCGAAGTCCATCGCGAGCTTTCGCTTCAGCCCCTCCTTGAACATCCGCTCGAAGTCGAGCGTGCTGTCGGGCCCGGTCTTGGTCACGTCCGTGAAGTCGCCCTCGACCTCCTCGATGACCTCCTTGCCCTTCGGTTCGAGGTCGAGGCCGAGTTCGTCGTCCAGTTCCTCGGCGAACTCCTCGGGGTCCATCTCGTAGTAGCCGTGTTCGCCGCCCTCGTCGCCGGGCTCGCCGTCCTCGTCGCCGTCGTCGCCCGGCTGCGGCTGGGGCTCGCCGACCGGGTCGCCGACGTCGGGGTCACCCTGACCGATGCCGCCCTGGTCGCGCTGGTCGTACTCGAACTCCGGCAGGTCGACGATCTTGATCGGGACATGGATCTCGTCGGGGAGGCTCCGTCCGAGGTCACCGTACTGGATGAAATCGGAGAGGTCCTCGCGGCGCTGTTCGCCGACTTCGCGATACCGTTCGAGGTCGTCTCTCAGTCCCATTTGTAGCTCACCTGGTTCATGACGTGTTGGCTGGTCAGTTCCGCCGACGCCGCCGAGTAGCCGAACATCTCCTGTAAGTTCCGAACGGTCCTCTCCTTCACTTCCGCCGTCTCCGTGTTGCTCGGCGGGTTCTCCCACTGGCCCGGCTCGAAGTCCTCGTACACCCGGCGCACGTCGCTCCAGTCGTTGTTGGCCAGCACCGTCTTGATGACCGGAACCTCCTTCAGGTCGATGTCGCTGATTTCGAAGTCGTCGGTGCGGTTCTCCCAGGCGTGGCGGTTCAGCGCGGTGATGACCTTGCTGCGCCTGAACTCCGCCACCGCGGGACCCGGCTGGTAGTCGTTTTCGTAGGCGTCCTCGCCGAACCGTCCGAGGTGCTCGGTCTCGAACACCTTCATCTTCAGGGCGTCCGGACCGACGCGCTCACCGCGGTCGTTCTCGACCGTCTCGTCCGTGGCCCACGCGTAGACGTGCTCGATGTACTCCGCGACCGTCTCCTCGTCGACCTGCCGGTCGCGCATGATGGCGTCCAGCACGTCGGTCTCCTGCTGCTGGAACACGTGGTTTTTCACCGTCACGAGCCGGTTCTCGTACTCGTTTCGCTCGGCCGTCGAGAACACGGGGGCGTCGGCGACGCCCTCCGCCATCGCGTTGAGCACGTCGCGGGGCATGATGACGTTCTCCACGTCGTACTCGGGGTGGTGGCGGTCCTGCGTCTCGTTCAGCAGGTCGGCGATGATGTCCCTGGTGTAGGTGACCGGAATGCCCTGCTCGCCGTCGGCGGCGTCGTCGTCGAACTCGAAGTCGTCCTTGTCGACGTGCTCGTCGCCGTCGGTGAGATAACCCCTGTCGAACAGCAGCGCCTTGTCGACGAGGTCCCGGCCCGAGGGGAGGTCGCCGTCGTCCAGTCGAGAGACGACGCTGTAGAGCGCCGCCGCCTCGACGGCGTGGGGTGCGACCTCGCGGGCGCGGACGACGTCGTCGCTGTCGCGCACCTGCACCGTCACCGGCTCCTGGAAGCGCGCCTCTATCTCGTCGTAGCTGTCGGCCTGCCAGACCTCGGTCTCGTTCGTCAGTTCGCGCCGGATGAGTTCGGCCTCCAGGCTGAGGTTCGTGAGGTACTTGAACTCGCGGCGGTCGAGCCGGCGCTTCAGCGCCCGGAGCGGGTCCTGTCCGCCCGCGTCGGCGTGCTGGTTGAGTTGCGCCTCCAGGTCGGGGTTCGAGATGATGACGAGCTGGGTGTCGATGTCCATCTGGATGCCCTTGTCCAGCTTCACCGACTTCTCGTCGGGGACGTTCAGCAGCTTCTGCAGCAGGTCGGCGTGCTGGGCCGCGTCCTCGACGATGGTCAGCAGTCCGTTGCCCTGCGAGATCACACCGTCGTAGCTGAACGCCTGCGGGTTCTTCCGGCCCCGCGAGTCCAGCTCCTGGAGCATCCCCTGCATCCACGACCCGACCAGTCGCTGTTTTGGCCGGCCACTGTCTTCGGAGTGGAGGACGCCGATGCCGTCGCCCACGTCCACGACGTAGTTCTTCACGCGGAGGTGGTTCGGGTCGATGATGGCAGAGAACAGTTCCTCCTCGCCGTTGCGGCGGTACTGCTCTTCGAGGTAGTCGTAGGCCTCGCGGCTGAAGGGGTCGAGCTTCCCGTCGACTCTGACGTCGACGTGGTCGTCGACGCGCTCGTTGAGATCAGCGAGCAACTGCTCGCGCACCTCCGGCGGGAAGACGAGCAGGGGGTGGGCCTGCACGGGGCTCGCGTGCCAGTTGTCCTCGTTGGCGGCCGTCGAGTCGTTGCCGTACGTGAGCCCCGCCGTCTCCGTCGCGGTGGCGACGTTCCACTCGACGGTGTAGCGTCGGCCCTCGTCGGTCTTCGAGAACTCCCGGAGGCCGTTGACGAGACAGCGCTTCAGTTCGGACTTGCCGGTCGCGGTCGGTCCGGCGAACCAGATTATTTTCTCCTCCTTGCCGCGCTGGGCGGCGATCGAGCGGAGGTCGTCGACGAAGGCGTTCAGCACCTCGGTGTTGCCGAGGATGGCGTGCTCGCCGTCGTTGTGAGGGTCGTCGAAGAAGCGGTAGCGCTGCTTCTCCTCGCCCTCCTCGACGACGGTCCGGGTGCCCATCGACTCGATGGCCAGCAGGAGGTACTTGCTGGCCTGAGCGGCGATGGCGGGGTTCTCGAACGCGGCGTCGACGTACTCCGCGAGGCTCATCGGCTCCTCGTAAGTCTCGCGGAGTTGGCGGTCGGCGTCGTCGATGAAGTCGGTGCCGTCGGGCACTGCTCACTCCTCCATCTCCGCGCGGGCGACCTCTGCGCCGGCGAACTCCAGCACCTCCTTCGCACCGTCGCGCGAGTAGCCCTGCTCTATCAGCGCGTCTATCCAGGCGTTCTGCTCGTCGTCGTCCATCTCGTTGGCCGACACCAGAGCGGAGAAGTTGATGTTGTGCTTCTTGTCCTCCCAGAGCTTGCGTTCGAGGGCGCGGCGCAGGCGGTCGTTGTCCTGCGGGTCGAATGGCGAGCCCTCGCGGGCGCGACGGGACACCCAGTTCGAGACCTCCTGGCGGAAGTCGTCCTTGCGGTCGCGGGGGATGTCGAGTTTCTCCTCGACCGAGCGCAGGAAACTCTCGTCGGGCTCCTGCTCGCGACCGGTCAGTTCGTCCTCGACCGTGGCGTTGTCGATGTACGCCATCACGTGGTCCATGTACTTCTCGCCCTGGCGCTGTATCTCCTCGATGTCGTAGGCCAGCGCGTGACGCACGTCCTCGATGGCGCGTTCGCGGTACTCGTCGCGAACCTTCTCGAGGTAGCGGTAGTACGTCTGGAAGTTCTCCTCGGGGATGGAGCCGTGGTTCTCCAGGTTCTCCTCGAAGTGGTTGAACACCGACAGCGGCGAGAGGAACCCGCGACTGCGGTGCGTGGAGTTCATGATGGCCTCCGCTATCTCGTCGCCGACGAACCGGGCGGAGACGCCCTCCATCCCCTCGCCGATGTCGGCCTTCTCCTCGGCCTCCTCGCGGAGCTTCTTCACGTCGACGTCCTCCGTGTCCTCTATCTCGCCGTTGTACGCCTTGGCCTTCTGCATCAGGTCGACCGTCTCGGTGTCGGGCTCCTCGACGCGGGTGAGGACGCCGAACAGGCCCGCCATCTCGAGCGTGTGGGGCTCGATGTGCACGTCCGGAACGTCGGCGTTCCGGAGCATCTTCCGGTAGATGTCGGCCTCCTCCTCGTACTCCAGCACGTACGGGAAGTCGATGCGCTTGGTGCGGTCGTTGAACGCCTCCATCTTCTCGTCGCCCTTCTTGTCCCGGTACTCGGGCATGTTCGTCCGGCCGACGATGACCTGGTCGATGTCGATACGGGGGTTGCTCTTGGGCTTGATCGTCTGCTCCTGCGTGGCGTGCAGGAAGTCGTACAGGAACTCCCGCTGGAGCTTCAGCAGCTCCTCGCCGGAGAAGATACCCCGGTTGGCGTTGCAGAACGCACCGGAGTAGTCGAACGCCCGGGGGTCGGACTCGCCGTAGATGGCGATCTTGCTGTAGTTGACGTCGCCCGTGAGCTCCGTCTCGTCCTGGTTCTTCTTGTCCTTCGGCTCGAACGTCTCGACGGACTGGCGCTTGTTCTCGTCGGCGACGAGCCGGGTTATCTCGACGTGGTTCTCGAGCACCTGCTGGATGTCGTCGTCGTAGTGCGCCAGCAGCTTGTCCATGTAGAACTCGCTGGCGGGGTCGAGGGCCTGCTCGTTCTGGATGGTGTAGGGCGCATCGAGGCGCTCGTTGATGTCCTCGAGGACGCGCTGGCGCTGGTCGTACGGCAGGAGGACGAGCGGGTCCTGGTTCATCGGCGACCGGACCTCGTCGTCGGCGGGGTCCTGGTCGTCGATGACGTCGCAGAGGTTCGTCCACCGGAAGGTGTACATCCGCCCGTCTTCGCGGAGCGTGTAATCCTCGAAGTACTCCCGGACCTGGCGGTCGAAGTCGGACTTGCCGGAGCCGACCGGGCCGAGAAGCAGTTTGATACGCTTCTCGGGGCCGAGGCCCCGCGCACCGCTTTTGACCTTGTTCACGAACTCGTGGATGGCGCGGTGGATCTCACGCCCGTAGAACGTGTTCTCACCGTCGTGTAGCGGGTCCTCCGACGCGAGTCGGTACTCGACGACGCCGGAGTCCTCGTCGTACTCTGTGCCGTAGTAGTCGAACATGTCGGCCACCCGCTGGTGGGCGTTCCGGGCTATCTTCGGGTCGTCGTACACCTCCTCGAGGTACCAGTCGAACGACTTGGTTTCGCGGAGGTCTTCGGGCATCGATTCCTGGTAGCGCTGACTGATGTCTTCCAGCGTTTCCATGTCACCTTTCATTGTATCACGCATTGATTGGGGCTGCACGAGATAAGATCGAGACAACTGGACGGCGCGTTGCCGACGCGAAGTATGTAGATGACGTACTCCCACAAAGATATGACGGTCGGAACGGGGGGTCGACTCTGCGAGAGGGCTCGAACAGGGGTATGCAAAGCACACCCGGACTGACTGCGAGTGTAACCTGTCATGTCGTGCCGTCCCCACGCACGCCACCACTCTGGCCAGCGCACGTCGCCGGGGGTCGAGTGCTGGAACGTGGTTCGCGACCGTGTGGGGGTTTGCCACCCGATACTATTTAATGCATGGTCTGTAGGGATATATAACTGTTGCCTGTATACTCGTACTATTCCAGATAAATTAAAAATCTACAACGTATGAAACCGCTCCCAGGCGGGGTTTTCTACCCCTCGACGGAGGAGGTTCCAAAACCGGAAAAGAAGGGGTTTATATAAGGGAACCTGGAGTGAGCCAGGCTTCTCGTCGGAAACGTCGTTCGAGACTTCGACCATCGCCGCGTACCACTCGCCGTTCCGTCCCCGCTACCTGGCGGGAACGTTCGGGCGGCCGTCGAACGAACCGCCAAAAGAACGCTTCTCCCGGGCGACCGGGCCGGTCGCGTCCCGAACGGCCGCGGTCGTCCCATCCCCTGCCCAGTGTCCGACGCGCTGGTGCGCCTGCGGACTCAGGCTTCCCGGCCCGCTCCGTCGTCGCTCGGCTCGTCGGCGGCCGACCCGGGCGCTTCCTCGTCTTCCCCCAGGACGGTAATCTCGACCATCAGATCGGGGTGGTCCTCGTCGGAGTAGCGGAACGTCCAGGCCTGGTCGAACTGAATTCCCCGCTTCCACGCCTTCAGGAGGAGGTCCCCGAGCACGTCCCGGAAGTCCCTGACGACGGCGTCTCCGGGGGACTTCGTCGGCGTCGGCGGTTCCACGACCTCTCCTGTTCCGCGCTTCTCAAGGTGCGTTATTTCCACCATCAGGTCGTGACGCCCCTCCTCCGAGTAGCGGAACGTCCAGGCCCGGTCGAAGCGGCGGTCGTTTTTGTACGCAGTACTCAACACCATCTTTAGTGTGTTCCTGAATTCCTCCGGCGCTGCCATCCACTGAGGAACACTCTGGGCCCGGCTCATAGGAAAATGTCCAAGTGCGGCGCGAGCATAAACCCGGGGGATACTCCCGCCGCCGGCAAACCAGAACAACGGTCTGCAACTCCCAGAACGGAGTTAGCCCCCCATTAATCACCTCAGCGAAGCGGTACTGTCCGTTTCTATAGGCACTCGCTCGACACGAACGGACTGCTGCGTTCGAGTCGCGGTTCCGGGTGAGAACCCGTTCGACCGCACCGCCTCGCTGCAGTCGTTTCCGAGCCGCGACGCCCCCAGTTCGAGCGTTTCAGGCGGGTAATTCCGGGGATTTCGCCGTCGGTGCCCGGAACCACGGTCTCCGGTCGCGGGCAGGGCGAGGAGGGACGGTGGACGGTCTGACGAGACGCACGTCGACTTGGTGACCGTTTCGGTTCGTACGGTGACGGAATGCGGGACGACGATCTTCAGCCTCGCGGTTTCGCGGCTACAAACCGGCCGACCAGCGTATCGAGGGAGGTCTCGGTAGCGTCAACTGTCGTCCGGTACGTCGCTCGGAAGTGGATGGCCGCCGCTCGGTCCGTGCGCTTCCACGCCGTTTCGTCGGTATCGGCGTCCCTCTCTACCGACTTCGTCACCGTACCGTTCGAGAGTTCCTTCTCACGGAGAAGTGCCGGTCGTCCTCACGAAGGCCCAGACGTTCGCTGGTATCGACCCCATCGTCACGCGACCGGCGAGGGTCTCTCGGGAATCGTTCGACGTGCGACTGCAGGAGGAGGCCCTCGGTCCGCACGGGCGTCGAGACGATCGGTTACGTCGCGCTCGAACAGGTAATCGGACGGCTCGACGGGAAACCGTTCGAGGTACAGCGGTCCGGACATGGGGTTACGGACGAGTGAACTCCCATCACCTTCCAGTAGCAGTACGAATCCCCCCGGTTCGTCGCGGACATGCAAACGTTCCGCGGCATCGACCCGGCAAATCCCCGCTACCGGAATCTCTCCGGAACCGGCGTCGAACTCACGGTCGAAGAAGAACAGAGCGCAGACGACGAAACGGCCCACGTGCCCGAAGATATCGGATATGCGGTCTTCGAGAGCTCCGTGTGAGAACGAACTCGCACGAACCGAGAACGTCTCCGTCCAGCATCGCGACCTTCGAGGAGAACCGTTCGTTCCCGTCCGAGTAAGGACCGGTTTCGGTCAGGAGCGAAGACTACCGGTCCCGACCTCCGGACGCAAGCCAAGGGTGGGATTTGAACCCACGAATTCTCGATTACAAATCGAGTGCTTGAGCCGCCCAAGCTCCCTTGGCGCACGCCTCACTTGCGGTTACTCCTTTGAGTGGTTATCGTTTTCGACCGATTTTTCCATCTCGACGCGATGCGGTTCGTAGCCCGCGCGCCGGTAAAACCGCCAGGCGGCGTCGTTGTCGGCGAGGACGTCCAGGGCGACGACGTCGGCACCGAGGTCTCTCAGCCGCTCCTCGGCAGCGGCCAGCAGCGCAGAGCCGACGCCCTCGTCGCGGCGCTCGGGAGCGACGTACACGTTCTGGACGACGCCCCGGGTGCAGTCCTGGGCGAAGGACCCCGTCTCGATGCCGACAGTCACGAACCCGACGACGTCGTCGTCACGTGCGACCAGGAGGGTGTCTTCGCTGGCGTGGCGGGCGATGGTCTCTCGGACCGGGACGCGGTTCGCTTCCGCGCGGAGGTGGCTACCGTACGAGCGCTGGTCGCGGGCGAGGTCGACCCAGAGGTCCGTGACCCGGTCGACGTCGTCGGTCGTCGCCACCTCGACTCTCATCTACTCCTCCAGGGCCTCGACTGCCGGAAGCGGCTCGCCGGTGAGCATCCGCAGGGCTGCGCCGCCGCCGGTGCTGACATGGTCGAAGCCGTCCAGGCCAAACCGTCTGATGGCCGCGGCGGTGTCGCCGCCGCCGACGATGCTGTAGGCGGACTCGGCCGCGGCCGCGTACAGCTCTCGGGTGCCGTGAGCGAACGTCTCCTCCTCGAAGACGCCGGCGGGACCGTTGAGCACCACCGTCTCCGCGTTGGCGAGCAGCGACGAGTAGGCGTCGACGGTCGCGCTGCCGACGTCCATCGCCGCCTCGCCGTCGCCCGGCGGAAACGCCTCGCGAGCCACCTCGTGGCGGTCGCCGTCGCGCTCGACTGCGACGTCTTTCGGGAGCCGAATCCGGTCGCCGTACTCTTCGAGCAGGTCGGCGGCGTCGTCGATGTAGTCCCAGTAGCCCTGGTCGTGGATGAAGTCGGCCGTGGCGTCGCCCACGTCCGCGCCGTCGGCGAACAGGAAGACGTTGCCCACCACGCCCGCCGTGAGGACGTGGTCGGCGAGGTCTCGCTCGAGGACGTTCCGCGCGACGCCGATGGAGTCGGAGACCTTGGCACCCCCGAGGACGTACGCCCGCGGACGGGCGGTCGTCTCGATGCCGCCGAGGACGTCGAGTTCGCGCTCCATGACCCGACCGGCGTATCCTTGCAGGCGGGTCGGGAATCCGACGAGCGAGGGCTGGGAGCGGTGGGCGGCCGCGAAGGCATCGTTGACGTAGGCGTCGAGTGCGGGAGCGAGGCGGTCGACGAGGTGGGTTTCGGCGGCCTTCTCGGGCGGGAACTCCATGTACTCCTCGCTGTAGAAGCGGGTGTTCTCCAGCACGACGGCTTCGCCGCCGTCGAGGGTGCGGACGACGTCGCGGGCGTCCTCGGAGAAGGTGGCGTCGCAGTAGGAGACGGGGGCGGAGAGCAGTTCGTCGAGGCGGTCGGCGTGGGGGCGGAGGCCGGCGAACTCGTCGCCGCCGGGTCGTCCCTGGTGGGCGAGGACGGCCACCGCTCCGCCCCGCTCCAGCAGTTCGGAGAGAGTGTCGACGTGCGCCCGTAGGCGCGCGTCGTCGGCGAGGTCCCCCGAGTCAGTCAACGGACTGTTGATGTCGATTCGCACGCCGAGCGTGGTCCCTTGGACGGCGAGGTCGTCCAGGGTCTCGATGGACATACGGGGGATTCCACCGGCCCGCGGCATATGTGTGTCGGTGATGTATTGTGAAAAATAACGCGGAACCGAGTCAACGTCCCAGGCGCCGTTTGCTGGCCGGAACTGTCACGGCGCTGTTTCGTTATGCTCTCGTTACGAAACCCCGCGGTACGGCACGGTGAGAAAGGTTTAGTAGTGTGACGGGCACCGTATCGTGTTGGGGGTTATCAATGAGCGTAACAGATACGTACTCCCGGGGGCGGAGCCTCGTCGGTGAGCGCCCACTCGCCGTACTGGTCGGGGCGTTCGCCGTTCTCCTGCTCCTGGACTTCGCAAACCGCTTGCTGTTCGGTGGCCTGCTCCTGTCGGACGTCGGTTCGCTGGTTTGGACCGGCCTCATGCGTGGACTGATAATCGGACTCGCCGGCATCGGGCTCTCGATGACGTACAGCATCCTGAACTTCGCGAACTTCTCGCACGGCGACTACATCACCAGCGGGGCGTTCTCGGGCTGGGCGATAACCTATCTCGTCGCCGGATTCGGCGAGGCGCCGTGGCCCAGCCTCCTCCTCGTCGGGGCGGGCGGGTCCGTCTACGCGAGCGCGCTCGGCATCACCGCGGCGACGACGCCGCTCGCCGTCCTCGCGGGACTCGTCGTCGCCGGGCTAGGGACCATCGTCTTGGCGCTGGCCATCGACCGCGTCGTCTACCGGCCGATGCGGGACGCGGGCGGCATCTCCCTGCTCATCACCAGCGTCGGCGTCGCGTTCGTACTCCGGTATCTCATCGTGTTCGTCTTCTCGACGGCGAACCGCGGGACGACGGCGTCGCTGTCGATTCAGGAGTGGTCGGTCCCATTCTTCGACGGCACCGTCGGCGTCAGCGCCCACGACCTGACGCTGCTCGTGGCTACCGTGACGCTGATGTTCGCCGTCCACCTGCTGCTGCAGCGAACGAAACTCGGGAAGGCCATGCGTGCGATGGCCGACAACGAGGACCTCGCCCGCATCACTGGCATCCCGACCGAGCGCGTAATCCGCTGGACCTGGATCATCGGCGGCGGGCTGACCGGCGTCGCGGGCTACCTGATGGTGCTGTGGACCGGCACCATCGACTTCCAGTTCGGCTGGCTCCTCCTCCTGCCCATCTTCGCGGCGGTCATCCTCGGCGGCATCGGCTCCATCTACGGCGCGATTCTCGGCGGCATCGTCATCGGTCTCACCTGGAACCTCGCCATCATCTGGATTCCCGGCGAGTTCGGTCGGGCCGCCGCGTTCGGGATGATGATACTCATCCTGCTGTTCAAGCCGCAGGGACTGTTCGCCGGGAGGACGACGGCATGAGCGTCCGCGACGCCTTCGACGCCGACGTCAACGACGCGGTGCTCATCGTCGGCGCGCTCGTCGGCGTCTACGCCGTCTACCTGCTGGCGGGGACGGTGCTGGGCTACTCGCTGCGCGGCCAGGTGAACTCCATCGCCCGGCTGACCTTCCTCATCGGTGTCTACGGCATGCTCGCGCTCGCGTTGAACCTCCACTGGGGGTATACGGGGCTTTTCAACATCGGCATCGCGGGCTTCATGGCCGTGGGACTCTACACGATGGCGATGGTGTCGAAGCCGCCGGCTAGTGCGACGGCGGGAGCCGCCACCGTCTCCGGCCTCGGCCTCCCGCTCTGGGTGGGCGTCCTCGCCGGGATGACCGCGGCGGCGCTGTTGGGGCTACTCGTCGCACTGCCAGCACTGCGCCTGCGTGCCGACTACCTCGCCATCGTCACCATCGCCGCCTCCGAAATCATCCGGTTCATCTTCCTGTCGAGCAAGTTCCAGACGTTCACGCTGTTCGGCCAGGAACTCGGGACCGGCGGTGGCCGGGGTCTCCTCCTGAACTACACGGACCCGATGACGCCCGTCTTCGAGAGCGCGCCCTACGAAGCGGTCGTGTCGACGTTAAATCCCCTCCTCGGCGGGTCGATTCGGCCGGTCGTCAACTCGCTTTCCTACGCCATCGTCCTGATCGGGTTCGTCGTCGCCTTCTACTGGCTGCTGAAGCGGACCGGCGAATCGCCGTTCGGCCGGGTCCTGAAGGCCATCCGCGAGGACGAGGAGGTCGCCAACGCTCTCGGCAAGAACACCGACCGCTTCAAAATCAAGTCGTTCATGCTCGGCTGCGCGCTGATGGGTCTGGGCGGTATCCTCTGGCAGCTTCGCCAGGGCGCGATAACGCCCGCGTCGTTCCGGCCCCAGGTGACCTTCTTCATCTGGCTGGCGCTCATCATCGGCGGTGCGGGGTCGAACACCGGGAGCATCCTCGGCGCTATCATCTTCTCGGCGTTTCTCCTTCAGGGGCCGCTGTACCTGAAGAACATCGTCCGGGGAGTGTACGGCGTCACCGGCGCGCCCAACACGTTCGCCGGCGCAGTCGGTCCGCTGGCCGACGGCAACGTCGAACCGTTCCTCGCCTACCTCGTCGGCAACATCAACGCCCTGCAACTCGTCGTCATGGGTGCGGTGCTCGTCTGGCTGATGCAACACCGGCCCCAGGGGATGCTCGGCCACCGCAAGGAGGAGGCGGCGACCATCCCGCTCACCCGGCCGCGTCGCGAGGAGCCGACGCCCGTCCCGACGGCCGACGGGGCCGGCGGCGAACGTGGAGGTGACGACGAATGACCGCGGGCGAAGCCACCCGAACTGACTCCGAGACCGGCGCACTCGAGGTATCGACCGACGCGACCGACCTCGCCGACAAGCCCCTGCGCGTCGAGAACCTCAGGAAGTCGTTCGGCGGTATCACCGCCGTCGACGGCGCGACATTCGACGTCGAGCAAGGGTCGATGACCGGTCTCATCGGCCCGAACGGCGCGGGCAAGTCGACGACGTTCAACCTCATCACGGGCGTGTACCCGGCGGACGCCGGGTCGGTGTACTTCGACGACGAGGACATCACCGGGCTGGAACCCCACCAGATAGCCGACCGAGGGCTCGTTCGGACGTTCCAGATCGCCCGCGAACTATCCGAGATGACCGTCCTGGAGAACATGATGCTCGCGCCCAAGGGCCAGATCGGTGAGCGGCTCTGGCGGTCGGTGACGCCCGGCCTCCGCGGCGACGTGCGCGAGCAGGAGACGGCGATGCTCGACCGTGCCTGGGAGATGCTCGAGTTCTTCGAGATAGACCACCTCGCGACGGAGTACGCGGGCAACCTCTCGGGCGGCCAGCGCAAACTGCTGGAGATGGCGCGAGCGCTGATGACGGACCCGAAGATGGTGTTGCTGGACGAACCGCTGGCGGGCGTCAACCCGTCGCTGGAGAAGAAACTTCTCAAGCACATCCACGAACTCCGCGAGCGCGGGTTCACCTTCCTGCTCGTCGAACACGACATGGACGTCATCATGAACAACTGCGAGCGCGTCATCGTGATGCACCAGGGAACGGTGCTCGCGGACGGCACGCCCGCGGAGATAAAGTCGAACGAGCGCGTCATCGACGCCTACCTCGGCGGTGAGATAGGATGACGCTGCTCGAAATAGAAAGCCTCGACGCCGGCTACGGCGACCTCCAGGTACTCGAGGACGTGGACATGTCGGTCGAGGACGGCGAGTACGTCACCATCGTCGGACCGAACGGCGCCGGCAAGTCCACCGTGATGAAGTCCATCTTCGGGCTGACGAACTACATGGGCGGCGTCGTCGCCTACCGCGGTGACGAGATACAGGATTCCACTCCCGAGCAGGTCATCCACCGCGGTCTCGGCTACGTCCCGCAGAGCGACAACGTCTTCCCGACGTTGACGGTCCAGGAGAACCTGGAGATGGGCGCGTACATCCTCGACGAGGTTCCCGAGGACGCCCTCGCGGACGTGTTCGAGCGTTTTCCCATCCTCCGGGAGCGCCGCGACCAGCGCGCCGGCACGATGTCCGGAGGGCAACAGCAGATGCTCGCCATGGGGCGGGCGCTCATGCTCGACCCCGACCTGCTGTTGCTCGACGAGCCGAGCGCCGGTCTCGCGCCCGACCTCGTCGTCGAGACCTTCGACAAGGTCGACGAGATAAACGACGGCGGCACCGCCATCCTCATGGTCGAACAGAACGCGAAGGAAGCGCTGGGACGCTGCGACCGCGGGTACGTCCTCGTGCAGGGCCAGAACCGCTTCGAGGACACCGGCGACGCGTTGCTCGGCGACGACGAAGTCCGCCAGGAGTTCCTCGGCGGCTGACGGGCTTGAACGCGTCGGAATCGAGCTTACCGGCGCGCCCACCAGAAGCCCAGAGTGAGCGCGAGGCCGGTGAGGAAGAACCCCCAGTTCCAGAACGTCGAGCTGTACCAGATGATGTCTATCGTTATCACCTCGCTCTGGGCCAGCGGCCAGAACGGCTCGATGGGGGAGGCGATGTCGGGCGCGGACAGCATGTCGGCGAACAGGTGGCTCAGTCCCCCGACCCACAGGGCGCCGATGGCGTAGCCGTACTCGTTGCCTATCTCGTCCTGGGGAACGTACTTCCCCTCGAGTTTCGGTACGACCCACTTGCCGACCGCCGCGCCGACCACGACGCTCGCGAGCGTCACGAACAGTATCGTGTGGGTGACTCCGTGGTGGTGGACCGTCGGGAACACCTTCTCCAGCCAGAGGTCGACGTCCGGTAACAGACCGAATGGCAGTCCGATGGCGACGAATCCGAGCGCCGCTCGTCGCTCGTACACGAACCACCCGACCGTCAGCCAGATGAGCGCCATTCCGAGATGGCCAACAATGTCGACCACTGACGACGTTACGAAACGGGGCAGAATGTATTTGATGGTTGTTTCAGCGCCGATTTCGGTGGGGTGAGCGTCGGCCGCTCTCCTCGGCGAACGAATCCGTCGGCGCTCTCTTGCGACGCGAGCATTCAAACCGGAAGGCGAGACCACCTCCGGACGTGACCTGACCGACCGCCGCGACGGGGTCCCGGCCGAAGCGTGGCACGCCCCGCGTGCATCCCTCACGTGCCGCCTGTTCGCTTTTCGCCCGACGAACGCTGCTACCGCCTCGCCCGTCTTCCGTCGACTGAGCGCGGACAGAGAGGCGTCTCCGGCGGTAACCGATAAGCATCGCACGCTCGTGACAGGGGTCATGGACGTCTCCCGGCTCGCTCCGTTCGCGTTGCTCTGCGCCGTCGTTGTGGGCGGCGCGTTCGCCACACCGTCGGACGTGACGGACGCCCCGACGTCGTTCGAGCGCTCGCCGACGGTCGTCGACGACTGCACGACCATCACAGAGTCCGGGCGGTACGTCCTCGGGACGGACGTCGAGAACCGGACCGCGGACGTATGCATCCGAATCGCGGCGAGCGACGTGACGCTTGAGGGCCGAGGGCACGTCGTCTCCGGCGGCCAGTTCCGCGAGAACACGACGGGGGTGCTGGTGGTCGGCGCGTCGAACGTGACCGTTCGGAACCTCATGGCCGTCCGCTGGACGTTCGGCGTCCGCTTCGAGCGAGCGGCGCACGCCAGCGTCGCCGAGGTAGCGACGTGGCGGACCGGCAACGGCGTCACGCTGCGCTCGTCGCCGGCCGCGACGGTCACCGGCGTACGAACGGAGAACGGCTTCTCGGGTATCGTGCTCGTCGACGCCGACGGGACCGTCGTCCGCGACAGCACGGCGTCGGCTCACAGCGAAGAGGGCGTCCTCGTCGCGGAGTCGCGCGCCGTGACCCTGCGGAACTGCACGGTGACCGACAGCGCGGTCGGGGTTGCGCTCGCCGGAACGTCGGCGAGCAGTCTCCGTGACAGCAGCCTTCGGGAGAATGTGGTGGGCGTCCTGCTGGTCGACGCCCGGGGCAACGACCTCCGGGACCTCGAACTGTCGAACGACGCGAACCTCCGACTGGTGAACGCGAGTCGAAACCGGCTCCCGGCGAACGAGACGGAAGCCGGACGTTCGCGAACGTCGAGTCGTTCAGCCGCCCAGCGCCTGCTGGATGACCGAAGAGTACGACGACTCGCCGATGTTGAACGCGACCTGGTTGTTGACCTGGCCGTCGTGGTCCTGCCGGAACGACTCGGCGAACTGGTTCGATAGCTGCTGGCCGTAGTCGTTGTTGACGAACAGCGTCGACGCCGAGGACGCGCCGATGCGCTCAGAGGCGACCTGCGCCATCACCTGCCCTTGCAGGATGTCGCTCGGAGCCGTCCGGAAGACGAAGTCGTCGTCCTGAAGCCGCGTAACCGTGATGGCGGTGCTCGACGGCGAACAGCCGACGACGTTGTTCTGGATGTACACCTCCGACGAAACGGGGATGTTGTTCCCTGAGGAGGCCGGCCCGGATATGGCCGGGAAGCCGGCGTTGACCAGTGCATTCGCTCCGCTGAGAGCAGGCTGTCGGGCCGTCTGGGTGTCCTCGACCTGGGTCTGGACCTGGAGGTCGATGTCGGCGTCGTTCACTTGCTGAATCGGGATGCGCGAGGCCTGTATCATCGGCGTCCCGACGGAGCCGAGGTCGCCCGTCTCCGGCAGCAGGATGCCGACCCTGATCGTCCGCCCCATGCCACCAGGGGCGTTGTTGGCGGCAGGACCGCCGGCGTTGCTCTCGAACCGGCGGGTGTTGACGACCTCGATACCCTCGTCGGTCTGCGGTGCGAACTGCCAGACGTTGTAGGAGGCGGACGCCATGTCGCCGTTCTCGTCGAAGTTCGTCACGCTCGATGCGCCCTGGTAGTTCACGTCGTCACCGTTCGCTGCGGCCCTGACGGCGTCGACGAAGTTCTCGGGGCCGAAGTCCTGGCCCGGCGGGTTCGCGACCCGCCGCATCTGTTGACGGATGGCCGACCCGTCGTTCTCGCCCGCCGCCGCGTTCGCCAGGATGAGGATGGCGACGGAGTCGTACGACTGGGTGGTGAACACGCCCGGTTCGCTGTCGTACGCGTCGCGGTACAACTGCTGGAACGCCTGTCGGTTCGGGCCCGCGGGAGCGGGCGCGGTGCCGGTGACGTTGTCCATCGGGTTGCCGACCTGGTTCGGCAGTGCGGTGTCCTGCAGTCCGTCCGGGACGAGCACGTCGAGGTCACCTCGTCCCATCCCGTAGAGGTCCCGGAACAGTTGAATTCCGCTCTGGGGGTATCCGATGACGACGAGCATGTCGGGCCCCCCGTCCTGCTGCTGTAGGTTCCCCATCAATCCCACGGTCGTCGCCGCTCCCACTCCCCGGAGGTAGTCGCGTCGGTCGATTTTTGGACTCATGTCCGGGGAGAAATGTCGACACAGCGGGCAAAAAGTCTATTTTAAAGTATCATTATAGATTAGGGTCGATTCATCGCCGCCCCCCGAATAAGACAGGTGTCAGCGCTTCTGGTGGTGACGGGACAGAGCCTCCGGTCGCGTCGAAATCGTGGCGACGAGCGGTCGGCCGACGACCGAAGGGGAGGGACGACGAGTGGGTCGTCGTTTCCGTTCGAAGTGTAGGTACGCTGGCCAATGGCGGACGACCTCGCATCGCTGGCGTCTCGGGAACGCCAGTCGACGAGGAAGGATGCGCTGGCGGTCGAGCGGAAGCCGTCTGCCGGCGTCAGAAGTCTCTGCAGTCGCTACAGACGAGCTGTCCGTTCACGTTCGTCAGGGCGTGAGTCAGTGACCCGCACACCTCACAGATGCTCTGGTTGGCGTACTCTGTGTCGCCGCCGTCCGTGTTCGCGGGCCGTTCGACGGGCGTCGCCCCGGCGGTCTCGGTCGGCTCGTGGCCTTGGTGCGAGTTGATGCTCGACGGTGACGTCGACGCCGAGATGACGTCCCGTTCGGTGAGCACGCCCACGAGTTCCTCGTCTTCGGTGACGACGATGCGGCGAATCTCCTGGTGGGTCATCGTTCCCGCGGCGTCGGCGAGACTCCGGTCCGCGCCGGTCGTCACGACCGGACTGGTCATCACCTCCGACACCGTCGTGGAGGCCGGGTCGCGTTCCTCGGCCACGAGGTCCAACACGTCCGATTCGGTCATGATTCCCACCGGTTCGCTTCCCCGGAGGACGACGACGCTACCGACCCCTTCCGACTGCATGAGCTGTACCGCCCCCAGAACGGTGTCTGACTCGCTGACACCGACGTACTCCCTGGTCATCACGTCCCGTACTGTGACTTCGCCTTCCATGTGCCAACGTTTGGCACAACTGGCCTAAAAGCTATCCCCGGCAACTTTATCGTCGCGTCGGTCGAACAGTTCTAGTTCGTCGGCTCCGCGAACTCGACGCGACTACCGACCGCCCGGCACGTTTCGAGGGCATGCTTGGCGGCCATCCCGGCGTCCTGTGCGACGGCACCGCTTCCGACGCCGACCTTGAGTTCGACCTCGGCGGTCTCTTCGACGTGCTCGATGGCGTCCTCGTAGTCGGCCTCGTCCATCTCCGGACAGACCGCGATGACGTTGTCGCCGCCGACGAAGAAGGTGAGGGCGTCGTACTCGGTGCGCATGTATTCCATCAGAGCGGCATACCCCTTCTCGATGTGGATGAACGAGTCGAAGGCGTTGACCTCGTCGGTGTAGTTGCCCGTCATGTCGTTGACGTCGAAGTGGGCGATCTGGACGTCGTCGCCGGTCCGGAACTGTTCGTCGATAGCTCGACCCCGAAGAATCTCTCTCCGGGACTTGTCCTGGGCGCTGCCGGCATCCTGGAGCAGTTCGGTGGCGTCTTCGAGCGCCACGATGGGACTGGTTCCGGTGGCGACGCTCAGGCTGACCGTCACCGGGAATCGGTTCGCGACGGACTCCTGGACCAGCGCGTGGTCGTCGATGGTGAGTCCGTTCGTCACTGCGACCATGTTGTCGAACCGCGTGAAGAAGACGTACCCCTGGCGATTGCCGATCAACTGCGAGAGGTCGGCGTAGAGTCGCGACTGTAGCGTTTGAAGGTCGACTTCCCGCCGTGGCTCGGGCGTCACCGTCCACGGCCCGTAGTTGTCGATCTGAATCAGCGTAATCTGGGCGTTCGTCACGCTCGCGTCTTCTCCCTGCTCCCTTATAATTCGTCCTAATCGCGGTACGCGTCACGGAACTGGGGGAAGATTCCGGGAGATTGAAGCGCCTTGGGTCCAAGCGACCGCCAGATGACTATCCCCTCGTTCGTCGTCGGCATCGCCGGCGGAACCGGTGCCGGCAAGACGACGGTCGCCCGCGAGATAACGGAAGCCGTCGAGGACGCGGTCACCCGCATCCCGATGGACAACTACTACCAGGACCTCTCGCACCTCGACGTCGCCGAGCGCGAGGACGTCAACTACGACCACCCGTCGGCGTTCGAGTGGGAGCTGCTGGGGGACCACCTCGACGCCCTGCTGTCCGGCCAGACCATCGAGATGCCCCAGTACGACTTCTCCGTCCACAACCGCAAGGAGGAGACGCTGACGGTCGAGCCGACCGACGTGGTCGTCCTGGAGGGCATCTTCGCGCTCTACGACTCTGACATCAACGAGATGCTCGACCTGCAGGTGTACGTCGAGACGGACGCCGACGTGCGCATCCTCCGGCGCATCGAGCGCGACGTGGTCGACCGCGGCCGCGACCTCGAGGGCGTCATCGAGCAGTACCTCTCGACGGTGAAGCCGATGCACGAGCAGTTCGTCGAACCGACGAAGAAACACGCCGACATCATCATCCCCGAGGGCGCGAACAGCGTCGCGGTGAACCTGCTGGAGGAGAAGGTGATGGCCGAGACGTACTCCGGGTGGGGCGTCAGCGAGGAGGACCTGCAACTGCCCGGCGACGAGGAGGAAGTCCCGCCGGCGGCGACGCCCGGACCGGACGGTGAACGCTGGGAACGCGAAAACGAGTGAGCCGCCTTTCGGTAGCTTAGATGTGGCTGTTCTCGGAGACTTCGCCTTTCGGATGGTAGTCCCAGAACCCGCCCCGTCGCATCGCCTCGCCGACGCTCTGGTGGAAGTCGACGATGTCGTCGAACTCCGCCTGGTCGACGTGGTCGAAGATGTCGTCGACGCTGACGACCTTCCGGTAGTTGATGCGCACCGGTTCGTCGGCGTGCGCCTCGACGAACTCGTCGCGCGAGAGCGGGAAGTCCTCCTCCTCGTCAAGTTTCTTCGCCAGGATGGCGAGACCGTACTTGCGGCCACCCTCGCTGCCCTCCTCGCCGTCGGGGTCGTGCGGCCAGTCCATGTCCGGAGATGGGTCCGGGGGCACGAAAAGGATTACTGTCTCCGGTTCCGACGACCGCTCGGACGCCGTCCGGGGTGCTCCCGGGGTCCGGCTCTCTCGACCGGGGAGCATTGCGCCTTGTGCAAAGGCTAAATGGGCGGCACCCTCACCGTCTACTTATGAACGGGAACAGCTTCGGACGGCTCTTCCAGGTAACGACGTTCGGAGAGAGCCACGGCGACGCGATGGGGGTCACCGTCTCCGGGTGCCCGGCCGGCCTCGAACTCGCGGAGGAGGACGTACAGCGCGACCTGGACCGGCGCAAGCCCGGCCAGTCGATGATAACGACGAGCCGCGGCGAACCGGACGAGGTGTCGATAAAGTCCGGCGTCCAGGACGGTTACACCACGGGGACGCCGATCGGGATGGTCATCCAGAACAAGGACGCTCGCTCGGAGAAGTACGAGCCGTTCGTCACCGCGCCCCGTCCCTCGCACGGCGACTTCACCTACTCGGCGAAGTTCGGCACGCGCAACTGGGGTGGCGGCGGGCGCTCGTCGGCCCGGGAGACCGTCAACTGGGTGGCCGCGGGCGCGATAGCGAAGAAGATTCTCGAACGCGAGGGCGTCGAACTCAAGGCCCACGTCAACCAGATCGGCGACATCGAGTCCCCCGACGTCTCCTTCGAGCAGATCAAAGAGCACAGCGAGGAGAACGAGGTGCGATGTGCCCACCCCGAGACGGCCGAGACGATGCGCGAGCGCATCGACGCGTACCAGGAAGCGGGCGACTCCATCGGCGGGTCCATCTACTTCGAGGCACGCGGCGTCCCGCGCGGACTCGGCGCGCCGCGGTTCGACTCCGTGTCGGCCCGGCTCGGTCAGGCGATGATGAGCGTCCCCGCCAGCACCGCGTTCGAGTTCGGTCTGGGCCGCGAGGCCCGCGAGTGGACCGGGTCGGACCGCAACGACGAGTGGGAGTTCGAGGGTGAGGCGGGAAGCGACCCGCAGGAGCGAGGCGACCCCGTGCCGGTCGAGAACGACCACGGCGGCATCCAGGGCGGTATCACGACGGGCGAACCCATCTACGGCGAGGTGACCCTGCACGCGCCCACCTCCATCCCGAAAGAGCAGACGACGGTCGACTGGGAGACGGGCGAGAAGAAGGAGGTGCAGGTCATCGGTCGTCACGACCCGGTGCTGCCGCCGCGCGGCGTCCCCGTCGTGGAGGCGATGCTCTCGCTGACGCTCGTGGACTTCCTGTTGCTCTCCGGTCGGGTCAACCCCGACCGAATCGACGACCGCCCCGGCAAGTACGACACCGACTACCACCCGAGCAGCCCGGAGGAGTGACCGCTCGCCGGCGAACCGCGGCACTTTCCCGCTCACTAACCTTTTTTATCCTTCACTGTCAGTGAACTAATATTGGGAGGAGTCACTCGTGCTCTCGTTCGAACCACTCGACACCGGTCTGGAGGTCGTCGACGCCGTCGAGGGACGGCGGTACGTTCTCGACTCCTCCGAACCGCTCTCGCCCGAACCCGCCGACCCGGACCGGTTTCGCTTCCCGGTCGACAGCGCCGTCGCGGTCGAGACGTCCGAGTTCCGCCTCGTCGAGCCCGTGGAGGGGTTCGTCCGCGAAGCAGCGGTCGACCCCGTCCTCCAGGTGTCACCCGGGACGCGGACCGACCTCCCGTCGGCCACCTACAGCGTCGAGTTGAACGCGCCGGTGAAGCTCTACCTCCGGGTCGACGGCCCACTCACCGTCGACGCGACAGCCGACCTAATGACCTTCCGGTTCGACCCGCCGGTGCTGGTCGGCGCGCGCTCGTATCACCACCATCCCGCGGTGACGGTGACGACGACCGACGACCCCCGCGACGTGTTCGCCGCGGTGTCGACGCTCTCGTCGGCGCTGAAGACGACGAGTCCCGAGCGGTCGTACCCGACGCTCCGCGGTCACCCGCCGCTCGTCGAACGCGGCGACGAACTCCGGATTCCGGACGAACTCACCGCGCCGGAGACGGGCATCCGCATCGAACTCCCGCCGACGCTCCGGGCGGCCGCGGTCGCAGCGCCGCTGTCGTACTATCTCGGGGCCGAACTGGTACCCGGGGACGACCCCCGACTCGTCGTCGACGGCGACGTCCACTCGCTGGCCGGCCCGCCGGGGTTCGAACGCAACGTCGAGCGCACGCTGAAGCGAGCGTTCCTCCTCGACTGTCTCGTCCGAACCGAGGGGTACTATCAGGTCGACCTGTACGAGCGCGAGCAGGTCGCTTCGGACGTGGATCTCGACTTCGCGTCGCTCTACGACGCGTCGCTGGCCGAGCGACTCGACGCGACGCTCGCCGTGCCGTTCGAGACGCTCGCCCCGCACGTCCCGCGGTGGCCGCTCGTCGCCCACGTCGACCCGACACCCGAGGCGGTCGCCGTGCTCCCGTTCGTCGCGTACGACCTCGGCGTGGTCCGGACGGAGGATGCGCGTCGGTCGTCGCCGGACGAGGTGCAGTCGTCGGTGCTCGACGCCTATCTCGGGCAGCGGCGCGGGGGAGGGGGCGACGAGTCCGAGGACGACCCGCCGTTCGTCGCGCTCGGCGACGCCGACGCCGTCGAACAGGTGTGGTTCGGCGACGGCGTTCCGCTCGACGCGACGAAGGGTATTCCGGCCGCGTTCCACAACGACCTCCGCCGTGACGTCGACCCGGCCAGCATCGACATCACCGTCGTCTGCAACGAGTACGAGATGACGCCCGAGCAGGCCGTCGCCGAGACGGTGTACGGCTCCCGCGAGCAGTTGCCGTTCGACGTGACGCTTCGCCGGGACTGTTCGACGGACGAACTCCGGGCGATTCTCGCGTCGTCGGCGGACCTCCTCCACTACGTCGGGCACGTCGACGACGACGGCTTCCGGTGTCGCGACGGCACGCTCGACGCGGAGACGCTCGATTCGACCGGCGTCCACGCGTTCCTGCTGAACGCCTGCCGGTCGTACGAACAGGGGGTCGCGCTGGTGGAGGCGGGTGCCGTCGGCGGCGTCGTCACGTTCAGCGACGTGGTCGACAGCGGCGCGGTCCGGGTCGGCAGGACGCTCGCCCGCCTGCTGAACCTCGGATTCCCGCTCCGGTCCGCGCTGCAACTCGCGGCCGGCGAGAGCATCGTCGGCGGCCACTACCTCGTCGTCGGCGACGGGAGCGTCGATGTCGTCCAGGTCGAAGATGGCATTCCGACGCTCTGTGACGTCGAGACGGCGGGGTCGGAGTACGACGTGACGCCGGTAACCTACCCGTCGCGCGAGGCGGCGGTCGGGACCATGGCGTACCCCCTGGTCGGGTCGAACGAGCAGCACTTCCTCGCTCCAGGCGAACTGGCGACCTTCCGGCTGTCGGAGCCGGAGCTACGGGAGTATCTCTCGGTACACGGCTCGCCGGTGCAAAAAGACGGTGAACTGGTGTGGGACGATCCGCCGTGACTACGGCCCGTAGACCGCGAGCGTTCCCACGCCCGCGGAGACGCTCCCAACGTGCGCGAGCAGCAGTAGCATCGTGGACAGGACGCCGATGATGCGGGGGTTCGTCGCCAGGTTTCTCGGAAGGCTCTCGTCGGTCATGACGTCGGGCCGACGAGAGCCAGCCACTTGGACATTCACCGCCTAACTCGAATCAACTCCGACCTAGACGAACGAAGGAAGCGCTTTCTCGGCGACGAACGACCGACCCCGGCGTCAATCGATAATTTCACCGATGGTAGGCGAGGGCTTCTGCAGGGACCGCGTGTTCCGAGCGTGCAACGTTGGCCCGAACGTCTATTTTTCCGAACCAGGCATAAATTTATTACGGTAGGGAGTCACATAGTAACATGTCATCCGGCAATGAACGGAGTGGATAGGGGATACAGCGACGGTGGTGGGACGCCGACACGGCTCTCCGGCGAGAGTCCGGCGTATCACGTCTACCACGACGACTCACGTTCGATCTCCGAAACCGTCATCGACGCCGTCGCAGCCATCCAGAACCTCGACCCGACCGAGGCTCGAATCCCGCTGGACGAGGCCGTGGATCCGGACGCACTCGACGCAATCTTCGCGGACACGTTCGACGGTCAGACGCGAGACAGCGGCCGCGTGGTGTTCAGCGTCGCCGGTCTCGACGTGTTCGTCCACGCAAACCGTCACATCTTCATCCGCGAATAGCGCTGAGCCGTTGCTATCGAATTTTCGAGATTAGATTTATAACACATCGTCTTCGATTAATTACGTGAGGGAGTGTCTAACGTGATGTGCGAGGTGTTCGAACGAACGCCATGAAGGTGGAAACGACGCCTACCGAAACCGGTGGCGTCCTCGTCGCCGCATCCGCGACCGGCGAAGACGTACGGGCAAACTATCTCGACCTGCTGGCCGACCGGGAGCCGGCGGTACGGAACCTGCTGGCGATCACCTACGCCGCAACGGCGGAGGAGTTCCTCGCCCGCTGGCACGACAGCGTCGGCGACCGGCCCGCGAACGTCGGCGTGGTCGACGTCGGGGAGACGATGCGCTCGACCGCGGCCCGCGCGGTCGGTGGCGACCCCGACCGGAACGTCGTCCGGTCCGTCGAGCGGCCGCGCGACTTCGACGCGACGACGGCCGCCGTCGAGGCGTACATCGACCGCTTCCCGCCGGAGGGGACGGTGCTGGTCTGTGACTCGCTGACGGTCCTGCTCGACCGCGTCGGCTTGTCCGCGGCGATATCGTTCGTCGACGACCTGATGACGAGCCTGGCGGCCGCGAACGCCGTCGGCTACTTCGTCGTCGACCCGGACGCGCACGACGACGGGACGCTCGCCGCGCTCGACGCGCTGTTCGACGCTGGAGTGGACCGGACGGACGACGTGACGGGGTGGACGACGCGGTCGTCCGACCGGGACTCGATGTCGCTCGACGTCGTCTTCGACGTGCTGTCGGTCGAGCGGCGGCGACACGCGCTCCGTCACCTGTTCGAGACGGCGGACCCGGACGAGGCGGTCGACGTGTCGGACCTGGCGCGAGCGGTCGCGCGCCGGAGGACCGGCGCGTCGAGGCCGACTCGAAACGAGTGGCGACGCGAGGAAGTGTCGCTGTACCAGTTCCATCTGCCGAAACTGGCAAGCGCGGGGTTTCTCGACCACGACGCGGACGCCGGATGGGTCACGCTCCGCGACCGAGCGCAGACGGTGCGCCCGTTCCTCGCGCTGGTCGACGAGTAGTCTCTCGCGCCGGACGACGGGGACGTTTTATCCCTCCCGCCGCTACCGAGGGTCATGGACGCAGACCAGCAGACCCGGGAGAACCCGTTCGGGATGGACGAGGACTGCCGGAACTGTCCCGAACTCTGTGCGACCCGAGAGCGGGTCGTTCACGGCTACGGCGACGTGGGAGCGGACTTCCTCTTCGTCGGCGAGATGCCGGGCGAGGGAGCCGACAGGACGGGTGTCCCGTTCACGGGCGACGCGGCGGGCGAGCGGTTCCAGGACGTGCTCGGCCACCTCGGGCTGAACAATTCGCTGCCGGACAGCGACGAACCGGAACTGGACAACGCCTTCGTCACCTACCTGACGCGCTGCCGGGACCCCGAGCGTCCGCCGACGGACGAGGAGGTCGACACCTGCGAACCCTACCTGAACGCCGAGATACGGATGATAAACCCGGAGATAATCGTCCCCGTCGGCCAGCGCGCGCTCACGGAGCTGGCGCGGGAGTACACGACGACGGACGCCGGGGAGTTCGACGTCGTCGAGGACCACGCGACGACGATACGCGGCCGAGGGTTCGAACTCGTCCCGATGGTTCACCCCGCGAACCTGGGCGACGAGCAGGCGGAGGCGTTCGTCCAGCATTTCCTCGACCTGATGGACCGCGACTACCGCCAGACGAAGGGTCGGCGGAGTCGGTAGCCGCCGCGACTCACCAGTATGGGTTCGCACCCGTGCGCCGCGAACGGAGGCCGACGGCGGTCGCGCCGGCGACGACGACGGCGACCAGCGCGGCCGTCGCGAGCGTGGCAGTCTCGGCGAGCACGGCCAGCAGGAGCACGACGAGCGCACCGCCAGCGAGCCCCGCGAGCAGGGCGACGCCGAGCAGTCCCAGGGGTTTCGTCCAGTGCATGGTCGGTCGAAAGACTGCGGCTGGCATAAAATGGCGGCTTTCAAGGCCGCCGCGGACGGAGCCTGAGACATGACCGTCATCGCCGTGCTGGCCGACCCGCCCCGAGAAGGACTCGTGCTCCCGGACCTGCCGGAGACGTCGCCGCTCTCGACCGCCGAGGCTACGGAACTCTACGCTGCGATGCTGAAAGATACGTTCGTCGCCGCGGCCAACAGCGGCGGCGAGTTGCTCGTCAACTACCGCGCGAACGACGACCTGCCGGACGAGTTCGCGGGGGAAGAGAGCGCGGAGGCCCGACTGCGGGCGCTGGCACGCGAGGCGCTGGACGACCTGGACGACGCCCGCTTCGAACCGCAGGTCGGGTCGTCGTTCGACGCTCGCGCCGGCAACACCGCGACACACCTGCTCGAAGAGGAGGACGCGCAGTCGGTCGCGGTCGTGGACGGGACCGCGCCCATGCTGACCCGGAAGGAGATAGACAGCGCCGCGATGAAGCTCCGCCGGAGCGAGGTCGTCCTCGGGCCGGCAGGCGACGGCCGGGCGTACTTCCTCGGGCTGACGGACACCATCGACTTCGAAGGTGCGTACGCCACGCCCGCGCTGGAGACGCTGGCGCACCGCGCGACCGACGCCGGTCACGCCGTCGACTTCCTGCCCCGGATGACAGCGGTCGAGACGGGCGCGGACCTGCGGTCACTCCTCCCGGTCCTGAACGCCCGGGTCGCCGCCGACCGCATCGTCCCGGTGAACACGACGACGTACCTGAACGACCTCGACCTGCGCGTCGAGGAGCGGGACGGCGGCCCCGCGCTGGTCCGGTAGTCAGTCGGCCGTCGGCGTCGACTGGCCGGCCGGCGACTCGACGTCGAGTTGCCACCCCGTCGCCGCGATGAACATGAGCACGAGCGGTGAGAGGAAGCCGAAGAAGTAGAACGGGAAGTACTCGAGAGTGGGGACGTTGAGCGCGCTCGCCATGTAGATGCCGCCGGCGTGCCACGGGATGAGCGCGCCGGTCGGCGTGCCGGCGGATTCGATCGCCCGGGAGAGGTCGCGGCTCTGCAGGCCGTGTTCCTCGTAGAGGTTCCGGAGCGTCATGCCGGGGAGGACGATGCTCATGTACTGCTGGGCGGTCAGGGCGTTCACGGCGATCGCCGAGACGCCGGTGCCGGCGACGAGGAGGCCTGCGCTCCTGAAGCCCCGCGCGAGGTGGTGAGCGAGCGCGGCGAGTACGCCGATTCGCTCCAGCAGGCCGCCGAGCGCGAGCGCCGCGACGACGACCGTTATCGTCCAGGCCGACCCGGTCAGTCCGTCGGTCGCCAGCAACCCGTCGACGAGTTTCGACCCCGTCTCGGGTGCCGTGCCGTTCATGAAGATTTCCCACGCGACGGTGAACGACGCGCCCTGGACGAGGGCGGTGGTGCCGACGGCGGCGAACACGCCCGCCGCGAGCGCGGGGAGGGCGGGGTAGCCGGCGATGGCGAGGCCGAAGGTCACCACGAGCGGAACGAAGACGACGAGCGAGAGGCTGTACGTGCCGGCCAGCGCCGTCTGTAGGTTACTTATCTGGCCGGTCGGAATCGTCCCGGCTGCACGCAGACCGAGCAGGATGTAGCCCGCGACTGCGACGCCGAACGCCAGCGCCGTCCCCAGGCGCATCGCGTGGATGTGGTCGTAGAGGTCGGTGTTGGTCACCGCGGCGGCGAGGTTGGTCGTGTCGGAGAACGGCGACTGCTTGTCGCCGGCGTACGCGCCGGAGAGAATCGCACCGGCTGCCATCGGTTCGGGAATTCCCAAGCCCGCGCCGATGCCGACGAAGGCGACGCCGAGGGTCCCGACGGTGGTCCACGACGAGCCGATGGCGAACGCGACGGCCGCCGAGAGCACGGCGGTCACCGGCAGGAACACCGTTGGCGACAGCAGTTCGAGTCCGTAGTACATCAGCCCCGGGATGGTGCCGGCGCTGACCCACGTCGCGATGAGCGCGTAGATGGTGAAGAGGATGAGCAGCGCCTGCAGCCCCATCATCAGGCCGTTGGCGATTCCGTCGTACAGGTCGTCCCACGAGAGCCCGACGACGTAGTAGCCGACGAGCCCCGTGAACGCGACACTCCAGAACAGCGGAACGTGCGGCGGAAGCTTCAGCCACGCCGAGCCGACGCCGAGGAAGACGACGGTGGCCAGGACAGGCAACAGCGCCACGCCCACCGAGAGCTGGCGCTTCGCCGGTAGCTCCGCGTACGACTGTGGGTCGAAGTCGAACGAAGGCATCGTGAGCGTCGAAATGCCCTACGTGAATTAAAGGCTTCTGAATCATGCTTCGAGGTAATCTCTACCGCTATCTCGGACGGGGGCGGGCCGGTTCCTCGATACCGACAGTTCTTAGCTCGATATAGGCGCTACGCCCCCGTCCTCAGCGAGCGCCGCCCGAAGGGAAGGCGCGAGCAGAGAGGAGACAGCGCCGTCATCATCTGTCCCTACACCGATACCATTATGACGCGAACGCCCGTCAGTGAAAGCAAGATGGGCGTTCCGTGCCACCGCTCCCGACTCGCTTACCGTCCCAGATGGGACGACTCGCTCCGTGCGGGAGTAGGCCAACAGGCCGACATTCAAACGCGACACAAAGCGTGTGTCGGCCCGTGGAACTCGCCCGTCGAGCCACTAGGAGTGGGACACTCCGAAGCACCGCCTGTGGAGACTGCGCTCCCTGTGCCGCCTCTCGCGGTGACAAAGCGCGTCGCCGAAGCAGGAAGCCCCACCCGCAGTGAGGCCGTCAGGCCGAGCAGGGTGAGGTAGTTCACAAACACCGGACGCTACCCGTAGGCGAGGTGGGATGGCAGAGCGGCCTATTGCGCCTGCCTTGAAAGCAGGTGGCGTCAAGCCTCATGGGTTCAAATCCCATTCCCACCGCATTCTGCAGCGAGATTTCCGACCACGGCAGCCGCGTCTTCGAGAAAGCGTCGCTTCGAGGCGTGGTTTCTTCGAGGAGGCGCGGCGTCGGTCGGTGTGTGCCGGAAACGAGGCCGGTAGTTCGGGTCTGTGAGGTCAGCCCAGGCGCGGAGCGACCGTCGACGCCGGCTCGGCCGCCGGAAGCGCCGACTGCGAGCCGACTCCGTCGTCCCCGCTTCGTTCCCGGTCGCCGGCGTTGTTGCCCGCGTCCCCGACCCGGACTATCTCGATGCCGGAGATCATCGGGTCTTCCTGCTCGTGGAGGACGGTGATGAACAGGGCTCCGTCCGTGACTGTGGTCGGGAACCGCTTCACCGTCCCCCGGTCGTGGCCGAGTTGCTTATACATGTTGTAGTTGTTGAGCCGGACCTGCCCCTCGACGGCGATGTCGAACGTGCGCGGGCCGACCTTCTCGTTCGCGTTCCAGCCGTCCCCGTCGATGTACGTCTCGGCGAGATACACCCGGACGACGTACTTTCCGTCCGGTACCGGGAACTGGTACTGCATCTCCTGGTCGTCGTTCGGCGACGAAGTGTCCGCGTCCCAGCGCCGGGTCTTGAACACCTTGCGCGGCGTCCCCTTCGGTACCGCGGACGTCACCGATATCTGGTCGCTCGTTCGGTTCGTGTGGCTCACGCTCTGGCGCGCGTTGCCGTACTGGGAGGGATTGTTCTCGGTGTCGGGCAGCCAGTCAGGGCCCTGCATGCGAATCCTCGGTCCGCCGACGTTGACCCGGTGGAGCACTCGCTGCTGGGAGCGCGCGGTCGTGGTCGTCGCGGTGGTGCTGGTAGTTCGCGTTGTCTCCGTCGACCCCTGGGTCGTGGTCGTCGACTGGGTCGTCTCGGTCGGCTCCGTCGTCGCCGCGGTGGTCTGTGTCACCGACTGGGTGGAAGTGGTCGCGGCTCCGGTCGTTCCCGGCCCGTTACCATTCCCGCCCGTCGACGGCTGGGGGATTCCGGTCGGCAACCCCGCGATGACCACCATCCCACCGAGGAAGAACACTATCCCACCGCCGATCAGCACCTTCTGGATGAAGCTACTGGACGAACCCGCCACGTCTCTCACGACCCCCGCCTCTCTGTCGCCATGCACTTCTGTTCGCGACCCCCTGGAGTTAGTTATACACCGTTTAAACCGACGAACGACGGACATTTCGGAACGGGAAGGAGTTCCTCCCGTGCGCGCCGATGGTGCGGTGCGGGTCCGCGACCGGGAGCTGGGAATCGGACGCTTTTTAGGCGGGGACGGGTTACCTCGACGCATGAGCTTCGACGAAGACGACCGCGTTATCCTGCACGACGACCACAGCGAGTACGACGGTCAGGAAGGGACCGTCACGCAGGTGATGGAAACGATGTTCGGCGACGCCACGTACACCGTCAGCTTCGAGGACGGTCAGGAGACGGGCATTCCCGAGGATTCCCTCGAGCAGGCCGAGGAGTAAGGGCTTTTTCTCTCTGGCGGATATCGCAACTATGGCCAGCGTTCCGTTTCACTACGTCGACCTGCGAGCGTTCTGCTACGCGACCGAGGACGAGAAGCGCGTGGAGGACGCTCTCCGGACCTACCTCCCCGAGGACTTCGAGATAGAGCGTACGGAGAGCGAGGGTCACCACGGCGACCGCATCCTCGTTCTCTCGGCGCGCGTCGAGAACGCGGACGAGATGCGCCACGTGCTCGACAAACTCGGCGAACTCCCCGACCTGGACGAGGTTCGCGAGCAGCTCGACGAGCGCGTCGACGAGAACTGCTCGTTTTTCGTCTCCCTGGATAAACAGGACGCCTACCGCGGAACGGTCTCGCTCGGCGAGGGAATCACGCTCCGGGGGAAGGTGGAGGCCTACCCCGCGAAGAAGGAGAAGGCGGTCGAGAACGCTCGCGAGGCCCTGGCACAGTAACACCGGCCTAACTTCGGATTGCCACTCGTCCGCCGTTCCGGACAGAAAGTTTATCACCTTTCCTGCTGACCTGGCAGACGTTACCACGCATCGCGTGGTGTGGCATCATGAACGAATGTCCCTACTGCAATTCTGACTTGCGTCGTCAAGGCAACCGGCAGACGAAGCGCAACGGTGACCCACTCGGGAACAAGAGCACTGGCACGGAACTCGTCTCCTGCCCGGACTGTGGCGGCGTAATCGACGGCTTCACCGCGCACTGACGAGCTCGTTACCGGATCCGGTACCGACGTTCGCCTCTCTTCTTTCGCTGCAACATCGGTCAACGTGACGTTTCTCGCGAGCGCCGTCGCTGGCGAGGTCGGGTCGACCGCACGAAAAGCGGCGTTCGTCACGCTGTCCGGAACGTCGCCCCCGGGAGAGGGGGTCGGGCTTACTCCTCGGCGTCTTCGCCTTCCGCCTCGAGTTCCTCGACGAGTTCCTCCTCGTCGACGTCGGCCTCTTCGAGGGCCTCCTCGATGTCAGCCTCGCCACCGCCGCCCATCATGCCGCCCATGCCGCCCATCATACCGCCCATGCCGCCGCTGCCGTCGATGGTCTCCTGGATGATGACGCGGTCCAGGTCGAGGCGGTCCATCAGGTCCTGGGCGATCTGTTGCTTCTGGAACATCCACTGCTGGTTCATCGCCAGCTGGGGCGTCGACTCGATGTAGAGGGTCTCCTTCTCGACCGTCTCGGTTTCGGTCTCGTCCTCTTCGCCCTCGACGTCGACCTCTTCTTCCTCCTCCTCGGTCTCGATCCACATGTCGAGGTCGGCGTCGATGTACATCCCGAGCAGGCCCTTCGCCTGTTCGGTGCGGTCCTCGACCTCGTCGACGACCTTGTACTCGTACTCGATGTCCTCGCCCGCGAGCGGGTGGTTGAAGTCGACGCGGGCGCGCCCGCCGATGATGGTCTCGACGTACCCCTGCTGGCCGTCGACCTGGACGTTCGCGCCGGGGTAACGGTCGTCCTCGGGAATCTTGTCCGCGCTCACGGTGCGGACTTCCTCGTTGTCGTACTCGCCGAACGCCTCCTCGGCCTCGACGACGACCGTCCCCTCCGCGCCGGGGTCGCTGCCGTAGATGTCCTCTTCGACGCTCTCGAAGATGTGGCCCGCGCCCAGCACGATGACGCGCGGCTCGAAGTCGCGCTCCTGGTCGTCGACGCCCTCCTCCTCGGCCACCTCGGCGTCGGTCGTGTCGACGAGGTCGCCGCTCTCGACGGTGCGTGCGGTGTAGGCCAGTTCGACGAAGTCGCCCTCCTGGAACCCGTCCTCGGGCTGTTCGTCTGTCTGTTCTTCCGCCGTCTCGGCCTCTTCTTCGGCTACTTCGGCCTCTGGTTCTTCGCTCATACACGCAACGACACTCGTTCGGCCCTTAAGAATCACGTTTCGCCCCTGCCAGAAGTTCCGTCGCTCTCCGGGCCGTAGCGCCCGCAGAGACCGACGACCCTGCTGCATTCAGGGAAGTTTACGTGGGTGGCCGCGGCAGTACGGGACGATGGAGGCCGCACGGTTCCTCGCCGGGTCGCCGGACCGGTATCGTCTGCTCGCGCACCTCCGCGAGCGGCCGGGGTCGCCCCGCGACGTGGCCGACGCGCTTGACGCGTCGCGCCGGAGCGTCCAGCGCAACCTCGCGGAACTCGTCGACCGGGGCTGGGCGGAGAAGCGCGACGGCGACTACCGGCTGACGACGAGCGGCGCGTTCGTCGCCCGGGCCCACGCCGACTACCTCGACGCGCTGTCGGCCGTCGAGGCCGCCGCGCCCGTCCTGGAACGGCTGCCGGTCGAGCGCGCGCCGGACCCGACGTGGCTCGCCGACGCCGACGTCGTCGCCGCCGACGCGGAGCGCCCGCAAGCACCCGTCAGTCACTACGTCCGGCGACTGCGCGAGCGCGAGACGACCCGAGTCCGGATGCTCGCACCGGTCCTCAGCCGCATCTTCCACGAGGCTCACGCCGAACTCGTCCTCTCCGGCGTCGACACCGAGGTCGTCCTGCCGGCCGACAGCGTCGAGACGGCGCGCTCGATGAATCCGCTGGAGTTCGAGGTGGTCGTGCGCGCGATCGACCTCTACCGCCACGACGGCCCGGTCGAACTCGGACTGACGCTGGGCGACGACTGGGTGCTGGCGGGCGCGTACGACGACGACGGCCAACTGCGCGCGGTCGCGGAGAGCGACGACCCGCGCTTCGTGGAGTGGGCCCAGGACGCGTACGAGGAGTACCGCTCGCGCGCCGAGCGCGTTCGCTCCTGACGGGTCCGACCGCGCCGGTCGGCGTTCGCGTCGACGGAGAACCGACGCGCCGACTCCGGAACGCGCGCGCCGCAACTTTAACCGCCGGTCCACTCCAATCCCCGACCATGATATCCAGCGACCGGATGGCCGCGGTCGACGTGAACGCCGCGGCGCTCGGGGTTCCACGCAAACAGCTGATGGAGTCCAGCGGCAACGCCGTCGCGCGCGAGGTGCGCGAGGTGGCCGACCCCGGCGCGCGCGTCGTGGTCGTCGCCGGGCGGGGCAACAACGGCGGGGACGCCTTCGTCGCCGCGCGCTTCCTCGACGAGTACGACGTGTCGGTTCACCTACTCGGGCGCGCCGACGCCATCGGCACCGACATTGCGCGCGAGAACTGGGAGGCGCTCCGGCGCGCCGAGATCGACGCCGAAGAGATACCGGACTCCCGCGCGCTTGACCTGCCGGACTGCGACGTGGCTGTCGACGCGATGCTCGGCACGGGCGTGACGGGCGCGCTCCGCGAGCCCGCGGCGACCGCAGCCGAGCAACTGAACGCTGCGAGCGCGACGGTCGTCGCGGTGGACGTCCCCTCCGGCGTGGACGCCGACACGGGCCGGGCGGAGGGGCTGGCGGTCGACGCCGACCGCGTCGTGACGTTCCACGACGAGAAACCTGGCCTCGGCGACCTCGATGCCGACGTGACGGTCGCGGACATCGGCATCCCCGCGGCCGCGGAGCGGTTCGTCGGCCCCGGCGACTTGCGAGGGGTCCGGGACGACGTTGGCGGGCGCGTGTTCGTCATCGGCGGCGGGCCGTACACGGGCGCGCCGGCGCTCGCCGCGCAGTCATCGCTGCGGGCCGGCGCGGACCTCACCTTCGTCGCCGCGCCGGACGAGATCGCGGGCGAGATACAGGGTTACGCCGAGGACCTCATCGTCCAGCAGTACGAGGGTGACCGACTCACGCCCGACCAGGTGGACGGCCTCGTCGACACCGCCGAGAGCTACGACGACACGGTGGTACTCGGGCCGGGACTCGGCAGCGCCGACGAGACGCTCGCTGCGACCCGGCAGTTCCTCGAATCGTTCGACGGACGAGCGGTCGTCGACGCCGACGCGCTCGAAGTCGTGCCGGACGTGGAGACCGACGCCTCGCTGGTCTGCACGCCGAACCGGAAGGAGCTCACGAAACTCGGCGGGCCGGAGGCCGACGACCTGCGCGAGGTGGCGGACGACGTCGAGGCGCTGGCCGCCGACCTCGGCCACGTCGTGCTGGCGAAGGGCGTGGTCGACGTGGTCTCGGACGGCGAACGGACGCGACTCGTCCGCACCGGCAACCCGGGAATGGCGGTCGGCGGCACCGGGGACGTGCTCGCCGGCATCGTCGCGGGCCTGTTCGGGACCGCCGACGCCTTCGAGGCCGCCTGCGCCGGGTCGTACGTCAACGGGCACGCCGGCGACCTGCTGTACGACGACCGCCGCGAGGGACTGCTCGCATCCGACCTGCTCGACCGCATCCCCGAGGCCATCTGGGGTGACGACGATGTCTGACGACGATGGGTCGACCGGTGGCGACGACGACCGGGCGGACGGGGAGTTGACCCACACCGACGAGTCGGGCGAGGTGCAGATGGTCGACGTTGGCGACAAACCCGACACGGCCCGCCGGGCGGTCGCCGCGGGCGAGATACGCCTCCGGTCGACGACCGTCGACGCCATCCGGACGAACGATGTGAAGAAGGGGGACGTGCTCGCGACGGCGCGCGTCGGTGCGGTGCAGGCCGTCAAACACACCTGGGAGACGATACCGATGTGTCACCAGATACCGATCACGAACGTCGAGACCGACTTCGACGTGCGCGACGACCGTGTCGTCCTCGAAGTCGCCGTCGAGACGACCGGGAAGACCGGATGCGAGATGGAGGCGCTCGAAGGCGTGACCACTGGACTGAACGTCGTCTGGGACATGGTGAAAGCCGCCGAGAAGGACGACGACGGCCAGTATCCCGACACTGCGATTCGGAACGTCCGCGTCGTCGAGAAGGACAAGCGTCCGCGCTAGGCCGACGTGACGTTCACTCGGTGGACCGAGACGTGCATGTACGTCACTTGCGGCCTCTCGGTGTAGCTCGCTGGGAGGGTGTGGGTCGCGACCAGCGCCTGATCGTAGTGGATGGTGCCACCTGACTTGAGTTTGGTTTCCCCGCCGACGAGCGCGCCGAATACCTCCGCGTTGGCCTTCACCGTCACCATACCGTACTGGTTCGCGGAGTCGGGCGCGTAGAAGACGCCGGTGAACTCGGTGTCGCTGCCGGAGAACGTCGCGTCCGTTCCGGCTAGCCGTAGAGTCGTAACGCTCGCGAGCGGTCGTCCGCCACCGAGACGGTCGCGCCACTGGTCACGGAGAGGGACGACCCCGTCGTGTAGACGTTCGCCGTCCCGTTCGTCGGATCCTGGACGACGACTTCTCCGCCGGAGAGCGACACGTCACCGTCGACGGCGAGGTCGATGTTCCCGTTCGAGAGGTTCAACACGAGTGTCTCGCCGGAGTCCATGTCAAGGTCTTCGAGGTAGTAGTCACCGCCGGTGAGATTCCACGTCTGTTTCGTCGAGTTGAGCTGTTGGCCGTCGATGGCCGCCGTCTTGTTGTTGTCATTGTCCGATGAGAGCGACGAAACTTCGCGGTCGATCATCGTCCCGACCGGGTCGATCTTGGCGACGCTACCGTTGTTCGCTATCTAGCCGCCGACGGTCGCGTGCTTTTTCAGTGACTTTGTTCCGCCGTACGAGAGGTTTCCAGTGATCACCTCGTTGTTCTTCATCGTCACGACGCCGCCGCCGGTGACCAGATCGCCGCGTATCTCGGCTCCGCCGGAGAGAGAGACGCTCCCGACCGTCCGGACGGTGCCGTTCGTCCCGTTTTCCACACTGTAGGGGTTTTTCGAGGAGTTGTAGCTGTCCGTGAACGACGACGACTTGCCGCCCCCTTCGATGACCAGCTCCTCCGGGGACGTCGAGGCGAGTCCCTGTTTAATCTTCGGCGCGTTCGTCGGCGTGACCAGCGTGAGCGTCACCGTCCCGGCGTCGTGGTCGTACTCCACGTCGCCGCCCGTTCGCTGCTCGAAGAACTGCCCCCACGCCCGGTAGTAGTCGCTTTCGACGGTGACGTTCACTGTGGCGTCCGACAGGGGGTTGCGCTTCGAGGCGTTCGCTACTGGGTACTTCGGCTCCGCCGTGCCGTTCTTGGTGAGTTCGAGGTGGCCGCCGTCGAGTCGACCCTCGCCGCCGACGACGACGAGCGGGAGGGTGAGCGTCGTGTCGCGGTAGTGGACCTCCGGTGGGGAGACCATCGTCGCGCCGCCGTCGGTTCGCCGCCAGACGCCGCCGCCCTGGTAGGCGATGGTCGTGTCGCCGTTCTCGTAGACGACCGCGCCGAGCGTCTGGTTCATGACGACCGCGTCGCTCCCGTTCGTCCGGTTGATGTGGACCCGCATCCAGCCGCCGTCCGTCCGCCGGACCGTCTCTTCGTCGCCGTCGACGCTGAGCGTGGCGTGCTGGGCGTTCGCGCTCCCGATTCCGACGCGGCTGGCTCTCGAGTCGAGTTGTGCCATCGCCTGGGCCGCGCTGTCGAGGTCGGTGGCGTGCTTGGAGTCGTCCAGCGAGGACGACCCGAACGCGACGATGAGCCCCGTCCCGACTATTGTCAGCCCCAGCAGCAGGACGATCCCCAGCGTCTCCGACTGGGCGCGCGACGAACTGGTCATGCTCGCCTCGTTGCTCGGCATTACTGATAAATGCACGCACTGACAGATTAGAAAAATCATATAGCATCGGCTCGACCGGGAACGTACCCCGTCTGTGGACGGCTACCGCCGATTTCGGTCAGTGTAACTCGAACGACGGGTTACGCGATTGCGGAGTCGCGGTCCTCGGCGGGTTCGAGGTACTCGTTGCCCCAATCGCGCATGGCGAAGATGACGGGACGGAGCGACTCCCCTGTCTCGGTCAGCGAGTACTCGACCCGGACCGGTTTCTCGCTGACTATCTCTCGGTTGACCAGCTGTTTCTCTTCGAGGTCGTCGAGGCTGTCCGAGAGCACCTTGCTCGAGATGCCGTCGACCTCCTCTTTCAACGCGTTGAATCCGAGCGGGCCGTTCTTCAACAGGCGGTGGACGATGACCGGGTGCCACTTCTTGCCGACCAGTCGCGCCGTCGCGGTTATCGGACACCACTCCTCGCCGGCACACCAGAGTTCCAGTCGGTTCGGCTGCTCGCTCGATTGCTCGCTCATGCCCGACGGTACACCGTCGAGTGACATAAAGTCACCTTCCGATATCCCGTTACGAATTGTAACTCCAGAGGGGGAGGTGGCATTTCGGGCCGAGCCGATCCCGGCACCGACCTGTACTGTCCATTGGTAACGCTTATCAGTGCTCGGCCGCTAGCCGATGTTGTAGCGTAATTCGGTTACTGACCGAAACCACCCACATGACCTCCAGCGAACACGAATCGGACGACACTGTAGAAGAAACCCGTGACGACATCCAGTGGACCCGCGACGCGGACGAGCGATACGTCGAACTTCAGGTCCGGGACGGCGACGTGCTGATTTACGACCGCCGGAACAACCGCGCCTGGCTCAGTTCGGACGGGGCCGTGTCGCTCTCGACGATTGCCTGACGGGAGATCGGGGTGAGACAGGTTCGGGCTCCGCTGTCGCCCGGGAGCGGTCGTCAATCACGGCGAGAGCGTCGTCGTCAGGTCGCTCGCTTTCGCCCGGGACTGTTCGACGACCGACGGGCGCGCCTCGAACTCGACGATGACCTCGTCGTTCGCGTACGTCACGTCCTCGACGCGCGCGTGGTCGTGTAGCCACGAGACGACGCTCATCGTGTCGTCGGTCATCGGCAGCACGAGGCGTTCGCGCTGCCAGTCGGGGAGTTCGATGTCGATGCGGCGCTTCAGTTCATCGATGTTGGTGCCCTCCATGCCGCTGATGGCGACCGGATTGGGCGCGAGCGCCGACAGCGCCTCCCGCTTCTCCCGCAGTTCTTCGTCGCTCACCGCGTCGATCTTGTTCAGCACCGTGACGATGGGCGCTTCGTTGCGCTCGTACAGCGTGTCGTGGCAGGTGACGATCTTCTCGCGGATCTCCTCGATGGGTTCGCTCACGTCGACGACTAGCAGTACGAGGTCGGCGTAGTACACTGCGTCCAGCGTCGACTTGAACGACTCGACCAGCCAGTGGGGGAGGTCGCTGATGAACCCGACCGTGTCCGTGACGAGCACGTCCCGACGGTCGATGGCTGCCCGTCGTGTCGTCGTGCCGAGCGTCGTGAACAGGCGGTCTTCGGCCTCCGCCGTCGTCTCCAGGTCCGGATGCAGCTCCTCGTTCTCGCCGATGTCCATGTCCTCGGCGAGTCGCTGGAGGAGCGTCGACTTCCCGGCGTTCGTGTAGCCGGCAAGCGCGACGAGGTCGAACCCGGACTCGCGGCGACGGTCGCGGCGGTCCGCTTCCTTGTCCGCGATGGAGTCGAGTTCGTTCTTGATGCGGCTTATCTGGTCTTTGATGTCCTGTTCGCGGCTCTCGTCGTACTCGCCCAGCCCCATGAACCCGGGACGCTCGTCGCGCTTGGCGAGGCTCGTCTTCGCCTCGGCGCGCGGGAGTTCGTACCGCAGTTCCGCCAGTTCGACCTGCAGTTGGGCCTTGCGCGTCTGGGCGCGCTGGCCGAATATCTCCAGGATGAGCCGGAACCGGTCGATGACCCTGGTGCTCTCGGGCAGCTCCTGCCCGAGGTTGTACGTCTGGTACGGTCCGAGCTGGTTGTCGAAGATCACGACGCCGGCGCCCGTCTCCTCGACGGTCGCGACGAGTTCGGCGACCTTCCCCTCCCCGAACTGGTAGGCCGCGTCCTCCTCGCGCGACTGCGTCAGCACCGCGGCGACGTCGTAGCCAGCGGCGCGGGTCAGGTCCTTCAGTTCCTCTACGTCGGCTGTGCCGGAGTCGACGCGCTTTGCGATTATCGCTTTCATAGGAGCAGTTTTCGGGCGGCGTACGCGGCGTGATGAGCTGTCTGCACTGTCTCGCGTTCGGCTATACTTTCGATGTACTTGAACTCTCCTGCGAAGTAGTGGGCGACCGTCCACGGCGGCTCCTCGTAGAACTCCCCGTGCTCGGCGACGACCGGTCCTTCTGGGGGCTCCGGAAGGTCGTCGACGGCGTCGGCGACGAGTTCGGCCACATTCTCCAGCGTCGGCCCGTCGCGCCTGGCCGCGAATCCCATGCCCAGAACGCTCCGGATGCGGGCCGTGCCGACGTCGGCGTGGACGGCCGCCGCTACCATGAGGTACTCGCCGTCCTCCTCGTGGCGGCCGCTGACGTCGACGCCGACCACGTCAGCCGTGCCGGCCCTTCACTCCGGTTGCTACCGCGTACCCGTTCCCGTCCACGTCCCAAGCTAAGCGGTCGTGGTTCTTGAATCTCCCGCCCCTTCCGGACGGAGTGACGGATACGACCGCGTACGTCCGTGACTCGACTGCCGATGGCGGTCGTTCGACCGGACCGCGAGCCGACTGCGCGGAGAGTGCAACTCGTCCAGCGAAGCTACTGGACCGTTTCTCTTGGCCCATTGGAAAGAGCCGTCCGTCATGACCGTCGGGGAGTCCAACACGCCAGTTTCCTGCAGGACCGCCCCCATCCCGCGGCGAAGCTGCTCTGAAACCTCGATGTCCGACCGGTTGAGCGTATCAGCGATATCGACCAGCGCGACGACTGACGGTGCCGACTGGTCGTCGCAGTCCGCGAGTCCGGACCTGCTTTCCGACGACCGCAGGTCGACGCTAATCAGTTAGCAACCGATGTATAACAATATAGAATCGTCCTGATTGGGTGACCATGCCCGGAATAACCGGTGGGACGGTCGACAGGCGTTCGCTTGAGGCGATGGCGGACTCGATGGTCCACGAGGACTGGTACGAAACGGACGATACGATCGGCCGAGCGTACGGGCTCGCCACCGTCAATCACGGAGCGAAGGACCCGAACGGACACACCGTCTGGAGCGCCGGGAGACGGAGCGGCGTCCTCCACGGCGTCGTTTCGAACCGGGACGACCTCGGAATGACCACCGGCGAAATCTTTCAGGCGGTGCTTGACCGACCCAACGCTATCCTGCCGCGTCTCGCCGGCCCGTTCGTGCTCGCCTGCGCCGACCAGCGAGGCTCACTCGTTGTCGCTACCGACAAGATGGCGACCCGGCCGTGTTACTACGCGACGGATGGCGGCTTCCTGTTCGGAACGGAACTGAAAGCGCTCTTGACGCAGCTTCGGGACGTCAGGTTGAACACGCAGGCGGTCAGCGACCTCCTGTTGACGGGGTCGGTGATGGGACGAAAGACGCTGCTCGAAGAAATCCAGTCGCTCGAGCCGGGAAGCTACATTCAGTACAGCGACGGAGAGATGTCGCGGGACCGATACTGGACGCCGGCATTCGGAACTGCTCCGGAAGAGGGATACGTCGAGCGGACCATCGATCGTTACCGTGAGAGCGTCGCGAACGTGGTCGACACGGTCGATGGCGACCTCGGACTCTGGCTCTCCAGCGGGCTCGACAGCAGAACCATGGCGTCGGTCGTCGCCGACGAGGTCGATTCGTTCACCGCGTTCACGTACGGGTCGCACTGGGGGAAGGACTGCGCAGGCGCGGAGCAGGTCGCCGATATCCTCGACGTTCCGCACCACGTGAGCGAGTACACGCCTGAAGGCTGCGTCGACGCCATCGAGAACGGCGTCGGACTCGTGGACGGGATGAACCAGTGGTCGTATTACGTGAACCTTCCCGCGGCGACGTCCGACGTCCCGTCGAACGCCGACGTTCTCTTCGAGGCGTGTGCGCAGGGGGAGTTCTTCGGCGAGAACTACTTCTCCTTCCAGTGGGACTCGCCCGTCGAGACGCTGTACGACCTGAAACGCCAGCTATCGGCGCAGGACGTGCAGGCATTGCTGACCGAGGATGTCGACCCGAAGCGGTCGTTCGAGACGTTGCTGGAACGAAGCGCACAGCGGAACGACAAATCGAGGATACTCGACGTCAACTGGCAGCTGTACGCGAACGGGCACTTCCGCGGTAACAAGCTCTACCGAAGCACGGCCGGAACGAGGGTTCCGTTCTCGCACGGGCCGTTGCTCGACCACCTCGCCAAGCTACCGGTGCAGGCGTATCAGCGACCCACCGTGCCGCTGATAGAGAGCGACATCCCCTACGGAATATCGCCGCTGAAGCTGCAGGTCATGCGAGCCGTCGGCGGTGACGATAACCAGGTTCCGTACGACAGGACGGGATTCGCACCCGCCACGTCGAACATCGCACACGCTATTGGATTCACGACCAAACAGGCGAAGAAACGGCTGCTCGGCGCGCGCGACACTATGCAGGGCAAGTGGTATCGCGACCACCCCGAGATGCGGTCGTTCCTCGATGAGTTGCTCGATGCGGCCTGCGACCGCCAACTGTTCGACGACGATGTCGTCCGCGACTACCAACGAGCGCACCTCGACGGTGAGACGGACAACATCACGGCGATTTCGGCCATCACGACCCTCGAGTACTGGCGACAGACGCAGCTCGAACAGCGGGACACGGCGAAGGTCAAAGTCACGGCGAAGTGACCGTCGGGACTACCCAACCTGTAGTCGTCTCGTTACGCGGGGCGATGGCGTATTCTCGGTCGGGGGCGAGCGGCTCGATTTCTCGGACAGCATCGTCGGTGGTTTCCGTGGCGACCCAGGGGACGCGGGCGTCCGAGACAATGGCACGAACCGGCCCTGTAGTTTCGAACGCTTCTGTGCGACTGTTCAGAACGTATGGCCGACCAGCGAGTATTGCTGAGCGTACTCGTTGCGCTCGAATTCGGGTCCTTGCAGCAGCGGTCTTTCTCCTGGTCCCAGTGATCTGTCGGCGGGAAAAGACGTAGATGCAAGCAACCGAGGACAACTGGCGCGTCTGCAGGACGGCTATGTCAAGAGTGTTGAAGGCGGTTCCATACCTCTGTGCATTGTGTGCAGAGGTAGCCGGTGTAGCCATCGATGGCGTGTGGTTTCACGGGCGATTCTCTGTCACATCGGCCGCATCTCATCGTTGCTCTCCTGTTCGCTCGATCTGAGTCGTGCTCCCGTACATATTGTATATTGAATCGAAGTGGTTGAGACAGCAAATCTCATACTAACCGTCCAAGTCGTGTGCTGATTCGAGGAGCTCGACGGAGCCCTCGCCAGTAGTCGTGGCGCTGTAACCGTATTGCGTGGCATCCTATTGCTCCTGAGTTTAATGGACTTGGTTTACGATGACTGTGAGAGGACCCATTTCGGCGAAGAGGATCTCCATCGCAAAGGAGAGCACTGCGACGCTACAACACTGGGGCTAGAGTCCAAAGGCTAATTCACTATCTTGCTTGTACCAGTCCAACCCTACTTAAATTTCGACGGATGATAACGGTTGTGGCCTGCTAACACACATCTATACTTTCCTCTAGTTATGAAATAACAATACGAAAATAAAGATTGAACCAAGAATGTGGATATTTAGTTGTATATTGTCAAACTCACGGTGAGGAGTGAAATTCAGCGGCCACTGACGTTCAACTTCCATCGCTCTCGTTCGCTTCGGTCATCTGGTTGGAAGTGGGATGGGGCATCTCCGGAGGCGCTTCCGTCGCCGGGTCGGGAGTCGATTGCGGTGGCTCCGAGGGTGACTCTGTTGCTGGGTCGGGCGTCTCGGTCTATGGGTCGGGCTTCTCGGCCGTCGGTTGCTGTGGTGCATTCGTCGTAGGGTCCGACTGCCTCATCTGCTCGGTCGTCACGTCCGTCGTCGGCGTGTCGTCCGACGGTGTGTCCGGCGCTGGGGTGTCGTCTACTGGCGGTTCGTCTGTCGTCTCCTTCGCCGTTGGTTCTCCGTCTCCGTCCGGTTGTTCAGTCGTCCCGCGCACGAGACCACAGTCGGCGGCGGTCGGACTGGTGATACTCAGACGGCCGCCATACGCCGGCCACCTACCTAAATCGCTTTGGCTCTTGGAACAGCGCCCTGGAAGCAGCAGGTCTTACACCGAATTTGACGCAGCGATGAAACCTTTCAGACGCCGAGTTGCTTGCAGAACTTGAGCGTGTTGCGGCGGAGCTGGGGACGACGCCAACCCAGCGTGAATGTGAGAGCATGGCGCCTACGTGCCAAAAACGTACGCTAACCATTTTGGCTCGTAGAACGTTGCGATACAAGCAGTTGGACTTGAGCCAAATCAGGCAGGGCGGTGACCAAACGATTGCTGTCTGATTTGTGGAGTTAGACAATCGGCATAGCCGTCACTGAGTTATGATGCTATTCAGCAGTTTAAACATTGATATAATTATATGATTGGCAACATCGATTTGTTATAATGGAGTATCTCCCCTACCTGCCTGTTTTCATCGGTGATAATAGACTGGTGGTTATATAGTATGTCAAGATACATATAATATCAGTGATAGAACTGGCACGGGAAAAATGAAGCCAACGATAACATCCAGGAGAAACTCAACGATAGAGGTCAGGTCGGTATCGGGACGCTCATCGTGTTCATCGCGATGGTACTGGTCGCGGCAATTGCCGCGGGCGTGCTCATCAACACGGCGGGCTTCCTCTAGACCAAATCCGAACAGACCGGTGAAGAAAGCAGTGCGCAGGTCTCCAACCGCGTCCAGGTCGTCTCCGGCTTCGGGAACGTCACCAACGAGTCGATTGACTACATCAACCTGACGGTGATGCGCGGCTCCGGCTCCGACGACATCAACCTCTCGGCGGCCACCATCGAGTGGATCGGCCCGAACAAGGCCAAGACGTTGACCGCCGGCAGCATGAACGCAACTGATGCACATAACCTCAGCGGTAGTAACGAATACAAACCTGGCCAAGGTTCGGCTTTCAATGTCTCCGCTATAAAAGACGGGGACAACTCTGAGCCGGTTCTGAACACTCAGGACGACCGCTTCACTGTGAAGATGAATGCTACTGCCATCGGTGGTAGTAAACTCGGCGAGGGGCAGAACGTTGAGCTGCGCCTAACGACGCAGTACGGTGCGGTGACGCTTTACCGTGCGAACGTTCCGCAGTCACTCTCCGAGGAGAACGCTGTCACGGTCTAACTACTATCGGCTTTGCGCTTTTTTGCGTTCAGGAAATCAAGCGGTATTGGCAGGTGGTAGGAGCTATAACGTTGTTCTCGAGTACAGTCTCATAACGGGGGACGCAGTGAATTCTTCGACAACGTCGGGAATACATCGAGACACCCTTGTGAACATCGTCTACCCTGGCCACTCTTCCATTCTTTACTTGTTGACTTTCGGTTCTCGATATACTTCTGATTCAAATAATTCGTTTAACCGAAGATACGGTCAAGTAGCAGGCGTACCTCCATGGAAAGCAAGTCACGCTCGATACGGAGAGCGGAAAAAGTGTATGCCTCTTCCATTAGCAGCAGACGTTCCAGACCGACTGACCGACTACGACCAGTGGGTGTGCTGGCGTGAACAGGACCGCGACGGAAAACCGACGAAAGTCCCCGTGAATCCAGCGACGGGCCAGTACGCCTCGGCAACCGACTCTGAGACGTGGACGGGCTTCGACCACGCACGCTTGCACGCCAGCGATGGTCACGCAGACGGCGTCGGCTTCGTGTTCACGGCCGACGACCCGTTCGTCGGCGTCGACCTCGACGCAGCACGCGACCCGGATGCAGGCGAGCCGATCGACTGGGCCGCGACCATCATCGAAACGCTCGATTCGTACACTGAAATCAGCCCCTCCGGAACGGGCTACCATGTCCTCATCGAAGGGACGCTTCCACCCGGCCGGAACCGTCGCGGCGATGTCGAAATATACGAAACAGCGCGGTTTTTCACCGTCACCGGTCGTCACGTCCCCCGAACGCCGGTGAGTATCCACGCGCGTTCCGAGGCACTCACGACGATCTACCGTGACCACGTCGCCGACGATACCGACCACGAGCAGTCGAACACCTCGCCGTCAGCTGCCGACGAGCAACCTCGCTCCTCAACGCTCTCCGATGCCGACCTCATCGACCGAGCACGATCGGCGACGAACGGCGAGAAGTTCGACCGGCTCTGGCGCGGTGATATCACGGGCTACGACAGCCAATCGGAGGCAGACATGGCGTTGTGTTGTCTGCTGGCGTTCTGGACGGGCGGCGATACAGGACGGATGGATTCGCTCTTCCGGCAGTCCGGCCTCATGCGAGAGAAGTGGGACGAGGTCCACTACGCTGACGGCTCGACCTACGGCGAGACGACCCTCCAGCGGGCGTCGAACGTCACGACCGACCACTACACTCCCAGCAGCAAGGAACACGAGCAGACGGAGACAGACGCCGCTCAGCGCCCTACGACCACATCGACGACACCTGGTTCCACGGCCACCATAGCGGATGACCGCGTCGACCGAGACCACGAAGAGACGATTGCGCGTCTCGAGTCGCGACTCCAGGAGCTCGAAGCCGAGAACGACCGGCTCCGAGCGGAACGAAATGCTGAGCGAGCAAAGCGGAAGGAGCTCGAGGCAGACTCACCGACCGAAATCATGACTGGTGGGTTCGTCGGGCAACTCAAACAGTATCTGTTTGGGCAGGATTGATGAATAGCAGACGCATGGCGAGGGAGAGCATTCCCACCTGCTACTTCTCACACTCATACGGTGGTCGGGTCGGAGCGGACGAGATAGCGAACGACAACAGATAGAGCGGGCAGTGGTCGGAAAAGGATGCACGGCGATGGAACGGTATGGAGAATACGTGGCGATCCGGGTTTCGAACGCAACGTGAGGAGGTCCACGACGTCGCCCTCGACGTTGAAGGCAGGCTTCCGGAGTGGCTCGAGGGCGTGTTCGTCAATAACGGCCCGGGACAGTTCGAGGTCGGGGAGACCCCGCTCCAACACTGGTTCGACGCGTTGGCGATGCTGCGCGGATTCCGGATCGAGGACGGGTCGGTGCGCTACACGAATCGTTTCGTCCGGAGCGACGACTTCCGCGTCGCGCGCGAACAGGGGCGTGTCCGTCGCTCCCTACCCGGCACCCCTGCCGACGGCTCGGCGTTCGAACGGCTCTATCGGGCACTGTCCGGCGCGTTCCAGGACAACCCCTCGATCGGCGTCGTCAGACTCGACGGAACACTCTATGCCGTCACCGAGAGTCCGATAGGCTTCGAGATTGATCCAAAGACACTGGAAACGACGGGGCAACGCGACCTCACGACGGGATTGAACAGCGACATCACGCTCGGCCACACCCACGCCGAGGACGGCGTTCAGTGGGGACTGAGCGCCAGCTTCGGGAACGAGAGCAGCTACACGCTCTTCCGTCGGACGGGTGACTGCGATGCCACCCCGGTCAGTCGACTCGTCTTCGACAACCACCCGCCGTACGTACACGCATTCGCACTGACTGAACACTACGCCGTCGTCCCGGAAGCTCCGTTCGGCGTCGATTTCCGCCGACTCCTGTTGGGGACGCTCCGCGGCGCGACGTTTCTCGACGCCGTCGGACCTAGGGAGGCTCCACCGCGGTTCCACGTCCTCGACCGCTCGACGGGCGAGCGCGTCGCCGCCACCCGGGCAGACCCGTTTTTCGTCTACCACTTCGCCAACGCCTACGAGGACGGCGACGCAGTCGTCGTCGACTGCGTGGCGTATTCTGACTCGACGGCTATCACCGGGTTGACGCTGTCGAATCTCCGTCGAGACGACCCCGACCTTCCACGTGGCGACTTCGTCCAGTTTCGACTTCCGTTGGACGGCGGCGACGCGGAGCACAGGCGCCTCCTCCGTGGCCCCGTCGAGTTCCCGACGATTCACTACAGCCGGTACAACGGCCGCCGGTACCGCTATGCGTATCTGGCGGCGACCGACTACGGAGCCCTTCCGACGGCAATCGCGAAGGTCGACTTGGACGGGCCGACGACCGTCAGATGGTCCGAACCAGATCTCCACCCTGGCGAACCGATTTTCGTCCCGGCCCCGTCACCGGAAACCGAAGACGACGGAGTGTTGCTGTCGGTCGCGCTCGACGGACACGCCGACCGGTCCGTGTTGCTCTGTTTTGACGCCGAAACGGTGACCGAGTTGGCGCGCGCACCGCTGCCTCACCGTCTCCCCTACGGGTTCCACGGGCAGTTCTACGGTGCCACCGATAGGGGGCGGTCGATGGCCTGACCGGATAGGAGTTCGCTACCGCGACGATGCACGCTTCCACAGGTCGCTGGGCAGCCATCGAAACAGCCGACGCGACCGTCATCCATTCCCGTGGTTTGTCCTGGAACAGATTCGCTTATATCTCGGGGAATGGGCTTGTCTAGACATGGCCTCTGGAGTCCACGTACAGATAGAGACGAGCGACGTGACCGACTGTCCCGTGTCTTCACTGAGCGAGACCTGTGCAATCGAGTCCGTGCAAGTCAGCCCGTGTCCTACATCGGAGACATCGGGCGTTATTGGCGAAGTAACAGTCGATCACTCGGAGGATACAGAAACGAAACCACAATCCGTCGACAAAGTGTTCGATAACGGCTCGACGTCCGTGTATCGATACACCCAGGACAGTGCCTGTCCGTGTACACGTGTTCCGAGTCACGGCTGTCCCGTCCGCGATATCAAGGCAGACTCTGGACGGCTCGTTCTCTCCTTTATCGCGTCGGATCTCGAGACACTGCGGACGGTTATCTCCGATCTCCAGTCGTGCTGTGCCGACGTTACGGTTCGACGCCTCACTCGATCCGGTGAATCCGATGAGGAGCGCTCGCTGCTCGTCGTCGACCGGAGCGAGTTCACGGACCGCCAGTACGAGGTGCTCGAGACGGCACACAAGATGGGATACTTCGACTCACCGAAGAACGCGAAATCCGAGGCGGTCGCCGATGAACTCGGCATCTCAGTGCCCACCTTCGTCGAGCATCTCTCGGTCGCACAGACGAAGCTCTTGGATCAGATTCTCTCGGTCTGAGTCGTTGGTGTGGGCTATTTTCGTCTCCTCCATCCAATCGCTCGTCAAGACAAGTCCATTGTTACCTCTCACCATGGGGCTTAAATAAGGCCGAGTATCTTAGCGATAGACGGTATTCCGGTTCCGCGGCAACTGTGCATAGACGCAATGCCCCAGACGATTTATCAGGACATCGGCGGACGAGACGCGGTCGAAGCGGTCGTCACCGATTTCTACGACCAGGTCCTCGCAGACGACCAGCTAGTACCCTACTTCGACGGAATGGACATGGACGAACTACGCGCCCATCAAGTCCAGTTCATCAGTGCAGTTGCCGGCGGTCCCGTCGACTACACCGGCGATGACATGCGCGACGCGCACGCTCATCTCGACATCGACGAGGACGATTTCGACGCCGTCGGACGTTATCTCGAATCAGCGCTCCGGATGAACGGGGTCGACGAGGACAACGTCGAGGCGATTATGTCCGAGGTGCGCTCGCTCAAAGACCCCGTTCTCGACCGGTAACACCCTCACGCGTCAGACTATTACGAGTGACTGCGGTCGATACTCCAAATTTTCAGCTATACCCTGCTTCTCATCCTTCACTCGTCGACGATGACGAACGTATCGTCGAGTCGGTCGACGAGATTTCTCGTGCTCTTTTTTGATAGATTCACACCGCCCTAGCGTGTCCTGAAGGTCATCGTGAAATCCTTCTACCGGCTGTGCAGGGCGAGTGCCTCAGGGCTCAATCCCGAGGTACTTCACGCCACGAACCAGCCCAGCCTTCGATGACTAGAACTCCACATCTCATTCTCTGTAATAGGCGATACGGTATCGGGTCTCGCTACTGGTGGAGTCAAAATCGAAACCACGGGACGAGAACCGATTATGAGAATTCTCCGCCGCCGTCAAGCCGCCGAACCGGATTCATAATCGGCCTCAACGTCCGCAAGGAGACTGTGAACCAATGGTGAAAGCGGAGCTAGGAAAACGAATTGGAAGAGTGCGAAAACCGGCTGAAACCGCTCAAATCGCGGGCGAGACGCTGTCTAAGGATCCGTGTGCTGGATAGTGTCGCGTGCACTGCCTAGAATAGACCGGGTCTCAATCTTCATAATCGGTTTCCGTCCGGCGATTACAGTACTCGAAGGCGCATCACTCTTGGCGCAAGCGCTAACAGCAAAACCACCAGACGCAACCGCCCTCGCTCATAGACGCTACTCGCGAATCCAATCAGTAATCTCGTTCTCTCCGCTCTCAGCACCTTACTCCGTTCTCAAACACACCACACAGTCCTTCTTGCGGGCGCGAACGCCGATTATGAACTATCATCGGACTTCGCTCAGCGCGGTAGAGGGCCGTACGACGGCCGAGCGGCCGTGACGACGATTAGGAATCAGACTCCGTCTCGAGGCGGTCGCGCAACCACTCAATCGGATACATCGCCGTCATCCCGGGCGTATCGAGACGGAACTGCTGTGGCGGCGTCGTCTTGCTGTAGGTCTTCTCGACGCGTGGCTCGCCCTCGGGCGGCTCGTTCAGTGCATCGAGGACGTCGTGGCCTGCCGACTGGGTCATCACCACCCAGAGCGCTTCCTCGACATCGCAATCGGCGATCTTATCGAAATCGTCGGGTACCGCTCGTCGGACGTCGTGGTTGACGCGCTCGGCCTCCACCGCGACGACGATACTCCCGTCTGCATCGAGTCCCGCGATATCGAGAAGGCGCTGCTCGTCGATATCGTAGTAGGGCACGACCTCACTCACGGCCGATTCGAGGTCGTCGACGTACGCGTTCTCGAGATGCTGGCGAGCGACTTCGATCGCGAACACGTGCTGGCTGGACTCCTCCAAGTCGCCCTGACCGTGGCCGTAGTCGACGCCCTGCCGATAGCTCTCCCCGATAACGCTCCGGCCATCGGGCGTCACTGTGTACAACCGATGCGGATGGTCGGTGTCGTGACTCAGGAGATCAGCGTCGATGAGGTCCTGGACGGCGTCGCTGTCGATGCCGACGTACTCCTGCAGGCGGAGCATCGAATCGTACAACAGGTCGTACTCCAGCGAGTCGTACCGTAACTGCTGGGCGTTGTACACCGCTTGCAGGAACATGAGCTGGTGATCCGACCACGCTGCGTCATCGCGCTCCTCGGGCGTGAGCTTGAGGTTCAGGTCGCAGATCGGGATGTCGTCGCGGTCCACGGCGTCGAGCGATGAACAGCACGCGATTGCGCGTTCCATCCCCTCGATGCTCGGGTCGTAGCGGTTGTCGCAACTCGTACAGCGGAGGGCGTTCAGACTCGCGTCGTACTCGATACAGGAGGGCAGCCGCTTCGTGTGCGGTAACGCGGTGTCGACGCGGACCTGTGATTCGTCTGCGTTCGTGGGCTCCTCGTCTTCGCCGTCCTCCTCGACCGTCTCGGGTGTACCAATCGTCAGGCCCGCATGGAGGCGGGTTCGCTCGGACGCTCGAAACGTCGCCGACTGGAAGAGGACGGACTCGGTCTCCGAAAGCGGTTCATTACCTTCGGGATCGCCGGGCGGCAGCGGTGCGGACCTGACGAGGAACGGCCGTGGTTCCGGGTCGTCGAACGCAGCGGGCAGTTTCACCAGCCACTGCCCGCGCTGAAGCGCCCGCAGGCGGTTGCCGACCGTCTGAGTGTCCATCGACGCGGTCGAGAGGCGCTCGGCGAGCGGGCGGTCGATAGCGACGTTGCCCGTGACGAACGTCGAGATGTTGTTCAGGACCTCGTCGTAGGCTCGCTCGTCGAGTCCCCGCAACTGGGCGGGGAACTGCATCGCCAGCGTCACCGCACAGTCGAAACTCCGTGATTGAGCCAGTAAGTCGTTCAGGACGTCCGTGACGGCGAGGCTCGCGGCTTCCTCCAGATAGAGATTGACGAGCGGATGTTCAGTATCCGGCTCACGGCGGGCGCGCCGTCGGAGTGCCGTCCAGAGGTTCGAGAGGACGACGAGCGCGAGAACGCGCTGGGCTTCGGTGCGGAGGTCACCCGTGTCGAAGATGATGACGACGTTCTCGCTGAGGTAGTCCGCGAGGTCGAACTCGGGGTCACCTTCGTCGGGGACGTGGTCGAACATGCGGGCGAGGCGTTTGTCGACGGGAATCTTCTCCATGCGGTTGGCGACGCCTTGCATCAACTCGTCGAACGTCTGAGCGCGATTCGCGACGACGCCCCCGAGCATCCGCTCGAGGTCCGAATCCGAGACGGCGGGCGCGGACTGACGTTCGTGCATACGGTGGGCTGCACCGTGAAGCGACCGATGTGAGAACGCATCACTGCCGTGAACGGGGTCGAACATGGCCTTCACTAGATACCGGATGATGTCGGGCGACCGCACGGCCTGCTGGAAGCGCTCACGGCCCATGATCTGGGTGAGGATTTCGATGTAGTGGTCGACCCGGTCCTCGACGGCGGTCGTCCGCGTGACGCCCGCGGCGAGTTCGTCCTCGATATCGAAAAACGAGAACGCCGGGAGGACGCTCGCACAGTCGAAATAGAGGACGTCGTCGAGATGGCCGAACCGCGCGTAGTGAGCCCGCAGATAGTCCGTGGTCATGCCGTCGCCCTTCGGTTCGACGATGACGGTCGCGCCCTCGGTCGCCGCGTGGTTGTCGAGCAGGCCGTTGATCGCGAGCGTGGTCTTCCCGGAGCCGGTCTTGCCCAGTAGCACCGAGTGAAGCGGCTGGAACGCGGGCGGGAGCGAAATCGGCTTCGAATGGGGCGTGCCGTCCTGTGTGAGCGGATATCCCAGCAGGAAGCCGTCACCGCGGTAGGCGTCCAGTTGGTCGATGGGGGGCCGCGGGAGGGACGAGCGTTCGTCCGGCGTCGGCGCGAGTGCCCGTCTGCCCGCAGCCGTGAGCGCGCTTCCGTCGAGCAGGCAGAATCCCGGAGCTTCTGTGGCGTCGGCGACGATTGCCGGCGAGGACGTCTTCCCGGGGAGACGCGTCCGGATTCCCGTCGAGGGAGTGTGAGTTTCGCGACTCCGAATCGATTCGAGGAGTTGCTCTGCAGGAGTCGGTGACTGCCAGCGCGACCGGTCGTTCGTGTACGGTCGCTCGGAATCGGCCGGATGGGTTGTGGCGTCGATGGTGTAACAGGAGTGACCGAGCGGCGTCAGTGCCGACGACACGTCTTCGACGGGTTGTGTGGCCGTCGTGGCGTCGTCGGCGACTGCAACAGCACGAACGTTTACGTCGAAGCTGTGGCGGGCGTCCTTCGCGTCGAGTTCCTCGATGCGACGCGTGATTTCGGGTGGTCGGTCCGTCTGCGTGGACTCGTCCTGTGCGTCGGGGGGAACGAGCAGTTCCGAGACGGCGCGGCCGACGAGCGACTCCTCGCGGCCGTTGGCGAGTTTGTGCTGGCGCAGGTCGGCCTCGACCGTCCAGTCGTCTTTCGGGCGGAGCAGTATCTGGAAGACGACCGTCGCCTCGGTATCAGCGAGCGTTTCGACGACCGGGGCGAGCGGCGCGCGCGTCTCGCCATCGGTGGTGGTCGTGAAATCGCTGAACGGCGTGAGCTGGGTCTGCCAGTCCTTGCGGCGATCACCGCGACCGTGGAATTCGACGCCCCCGACGAAGCGGTCGTCGCGGTCAGCGTCGCTGCCATGTTCGCTCTCGGATACAGGAGTCGAGTCGGACGAGTTTTCATGTATATCGAGACTGAGGATATCGTCGAGAACGAGGTCGTAGTTGTCGAACTCGTAGCTGTCCGGAACGCAGTTCCTGAGAACGCCCTCGAGTGCTGTGGGGTCAGCGTCGTCGCGGTGGAGTGTGACGAAGTAGTCCAGTGGTTCGTCCGGTGTGGCGACGAGGAGCCATTCGATTGTTCCAGAATCGCCTCCTGATCCCGGTAGGAGTAGACGGCGCGTCGTCGACCGCGTGTCGTCCGATGTGGCGAGCGTGTGAAGTCGCTGGAATTGAGTGGTGGCCGCTTTCGGATTGATCGGGTCGGTCGTCGGGCGGATTCGCAGATACGGCGTTGGCTCTAATCTATCGGGCGTCGGCATGTGAATCACTGACGTGGATAACTTGTGGTCAGATGGAACGCAATCTTATAAATGTCTTTGTCAGGGTGAGAGAAGATGGTCGGCGTAACCATCCACGGTATCGGTAGGCAGATTGGTCTTTCATTCCTGAACTTCGATTCGCCTTCGTATCGCTCTACACGATTCGGAAACACCCATCTATCAGCTGATTATCCAATACTTCCCAGAGAAAACGGTAATTAAGGAACCGCTCTCGAACAAATTCCTTAGGAGGGCGTTCAGCAGTACGTTTTTGCAGTTGCAGATAATGATAGTATATATGGCCGAGCGCGACACGCGTCGGATTGCTCGCGATCTCATGAGCGAACCTCACATCCGTGGCCGACGAATCAGCGTCCGCCAGGTGTACGCGCTTGTTGAGGAACGTGGCGAGGCTCCCGAAGCCGTTGCCGACCGGTACGACCTTGACATGGCCGATGTCTATCACGCTCTCGCCTACTATCACGACCATCCACGTGAAATGCGGGAGGTAGAGACAGAGCGCGAGGAGGTCATCGAAATGTTCCGCAAGTCAATTGAACGCCCTGAGGGCGTCGGTCCTGACACGGCTTGAAATGAGCGAGTGGCGGTTTCTACTTGACGAGAACGTCGACCCGAAGACAGCTACCTATGTTCAAAAGGAGGGGCTGTACGCAGACCATGTCCGAGATACGCTAGGGCAGGGAGCAGATGATGAAGCCGATGTCTTGCCGTATGCAGCGGAAAATGGCCTTATTATCGTGACGAGTGATGTGAAAGACTTTGGCGACGTCCCAGCTGACGCTCATGCGGGTATTGTCCTACTCTATGACGATACGATGCCTGCTTATCGTGTCGCGTCGGCTCTCATTACGATGGTTGACGCCTACCCGAATCGGGAGGCGTTCGCAGGACGTGAAGAACTCGATGTGTGGGCAGGAGAATACTGAATACTTCGTATGCCTAATTAATTACGAGCGGCCGCTAGATTCGCCCACTGTATCGGACGGTCGCAGCGCACATGTACTGCGAACATGTAAATATCGAATTATTTCTAGTCGGAACTGGCTCCGATAGCGATTGTGCGATAGAGACGTATCCCTGACAACGATCATTCGCGGTCAAGCAAATCCGTGGTTGCTACTCGTTTTGCAGTGCATCTGCAATCGCTTCGAGCTCTGCCTTGCGAAAGGGCCGACCGGCCTGCTCGGGATTGTCGTCGTCCAGCTCCCCGATCTTCCAGAGGATACCGGCTCGCATCTGTGGCTTGGACGGCAAATCGTTCGTGTCGATATCGTAGCCCACTCTAGTACAGATGGCAGCGAGGGCTTCTTTGGTGAACGCCGTCGATTCGACGCGTTCGTATCTCCCCACTGCCTCTCGAATCTTGTTTCGGAGCTCGTCGACTGTCTGTGTCATAGCGGTAGTGGCGATGGGCTTCGTCGTGTAGATTCCGATTCCCTCATCAGTAGTAGGGTCGACGGCTGCCCGCACCGCGCGCCGCGTGCCACCGTCCGGTGAGCAAGCTCACCGGCGTCTCGTTCGCTCCGCTCACGAGACCTCCGCGTCGCTCGCGACCGACCATTCCGGGCGTGCGGCGAGCGAGCTCGCCGTTCCGGGCTAAAGTGCATGTGCCCTCGCGCCAGCGGGTAACCGCAGGGGGTTGCGCTCCGGTCGGTGCTCACCCCCCACGCTTACTCCGCTGGCCGCTCGCTCCGGGCGGGTCGGCGCGCGGTGCTGGTTGTATCGGCCTCGGTCGCTCTCGCTCGCGCCCAGCAGAGCTGGGCGAAGGCGCGAGCAAGAGCAGTAGAGCCGAGCCGTGAGACGACGCAGCGTTGTGCCTCATGTAGTGGTGAGTCTCGAAAAGACGCGGTAGTGGACGCGCCTTCGGAGCGTGGCAACTCCAATGAGTACTAGATACCAGATCGGTAAAGAGTGTTCGGTCGACGAATCGGCAGACAACCAGGACGACGAGCGCGGCGTGGTCGACGGCGCGGAACTGCGACCGACGGTCGAACTCGAACGACAGGCGACGATCGACTGCAATCACCCGGATGCGGTCGAGCGCGAGACGACGGACGGGCGGTTCGACGGACAGACGTTGGCGAGCGAGGAGTGGATTCTAGCAGAGGAGGCAGAACTGGAGCGGTACGCTGAACGAGCACGCGAGCGCGAAGCGTTGGGCGAGCGGCCGGAGATGGACAACCGGAACGCAGTCGGAGTGCAGGCACGGATGGCGACGAAGGCGTTCGAAGCGCGAACGCGAGCGCGAGCGGTCGGTCGGACGATTCCACCAGCCGAGGACCCGCGCGAGCGGTTGTCGCAGTCGGAGGTGGCTGCAGTCAACCAGTGTGCGCAACGGTTGACGGAGGTCGTGCAGAACAGGCCAAGTCGGGCGGCGTTCAGTCGACGGATCGCCGAGCGAGTGGAGCGCGGTGCGTCGGTGACGACGGCAGCTATCGGAGTGCGCGAAGACGTGGAGCGAGAGCCGGGTGTGATACAGGACGTCGCGTCGATCGAGCCGTGGCAGTACGAGGCGAGCGTCGAAGCCGAGGTCGCTACGCTGTGGTCGCCGAAATCGAGCACCCAGCAGCAGGTCGGGATGCTTGACGACGGGACAGGAACGATGAAGTTCACCGTCTGGAAGAAATCGCGTTAGGACGTCGTACTGCGTGAAGGCGACCGCGTGTGGATACAGGCGGCGAAAGTGAACCAGTATCGTGGACGGGCGACGCTGGCGGCGGACAGTCGGACGAGCATCGTGGTCCTCGAACGCGGTGATGGCGATGCGCCGGTGCATGGCGACTCCGAAGCGTCGTACGAGGGCGAGGTGTCGCAGAATCTGACCCGATATGGACGGGCTGTGAGAGGACGACGTAGGACGACCTGACCGTCGAACACACGCCTACTGCACACATCAATTATTATAAAATATAGGTTAAGTGAATCGAGCATGTTGAATGGACGTCGCCGACAGCAAAACGACACTGGCGATTACGAGCCTCAGTGAAGGTGCGACCGAACGGGTCTGGTTTCCGTTAGGCTTCCCGCCCTCGTTCGCCTGCTGGTGCCTCTTCCCTTGCCGCTCGCCGAGATGCCATCCCAAGTCCGATGAGGGAGAGTCCCGTGACAAGTACGTTCACACCAAACAGGACGCCCACTGCCCACACTGCAGTCGCAGGGAAGCCAATCCAGAGCATGCCAGCGAGGAGCAGCGAGATAATTCCGCTTCCCAGCAGCCATATCCATCCTCTGTTGTCGCGCCCGGCAATCGCCCAGCCAATCTCGACGATTCCGTCGACGAAGAAGAAGGCGATTGCGAGAATCGTCAGCGTCGCCAGGCCGACCACTGGGTTCGCCATGAACGAAATGCCGGCAATCCCGTAGAGAATTCCAAGTAGCACCTGCCAAAGTGCCCCCCAGAAGCTTCCCGCCGAGAATGCATGTCCAACATGAACGATTGCGCCGACGACCAGCAGTGCCCCGAGCAGCATCGATAACGACAATCCCGTAACGAAGGGGAAGAGTATCGCCAGAACGCCGAGGATCGAGATAATAGCCCCGACGGCTATCCCACCACGCACCTGGTCGGATTCCATTCTGCCAGCTGGCATTGCTGCGATGTAGTTCATGATTTCCCATCCCGTATTTGACGAGGAGAGTAAAATAGCCGAGATATTGTTTAGCGTTTTGAAATAAAGTAATTTATATTTCGCTGTGGAAACGGCTCCTTGACTCTGTGACATCCTCGCCCGGCGTGAACGCCAGGGCTTCCACCACGGGTGGAATACCCAGACTGGCTGGGATTGAGGTTTCAAGACGTGTGCGCGTCACCGGTCTCTGGCCCCGTCCCCGCTCCCACCGCTGGTGAGCTAGACGAACCCTTGTCATCGGAAGCCCGCTTTGCAGACGGGAGTTCCTCACTCGATGACGTGTCTTGGTGGGCCTGCCACTGGCCCCGCTCCGCGGCGAGTCATCGCCTGCTGATTTCCACGGCAGGCTCTCTCCCCACGGATTTAGCCGATTAGCGATGTTCGCAGCCACGTTCAAATCCGCTTGATACTCCAATACCCAACACTCATCGTTCGTACACCTGAACGTGCCCTGATGTGGCCTGTACTCGATGTGCTGACAAGCATAGCACATCTTGCTTCACGACGTGTCTCCCGTACGAGGACGGTCGTGGTGATAAAACGCCACGAGTCTGCGCAGCGAGTATCGCCGATAGTTTACGGTAGTTGGCGGTGACTTGTTCTCGATGGTGACTGTCGTGTCGAGCGGTGTAGCCCATCTCTGGCATCTCCTATGATTGTTCACCTGTGAATGGTTTTGGTATGCGAGCGTCTGGCGGGGGAATCGTTCGCAAAAATATTTACACAGAACTGAGTAAGTTTTTTCTACCCTCAGTTCCTACTCTGTAGTGATGAAAGAGAAAACGACTCAAACACAATTCGCTGCGTGCAGAAACCAAGGTGATCGACGATGATGTGGCAAGACATCGTCTTCCTTGCAGGAAACGTCTTCTCCCTCATCGCCCTCCTCCCCACTCTCCGCGACTCCATGGCAAACGTCCCCTTCAGCACGAGCTTCCCATCTGCGTTGATCGGCCTCGTCTACGCAACTGCGTTCGTCACCATGGGCATGGCACTCTCTGCGCTCGGCGCATTCCTTACCGGCAGTATCTGGCTGGCAATCGTCGCCCTCCGCTCGCCGAACCCACTACGTGACTCGTCCCCGACGTCGACGCCACAGACGGAAACCACGAACGCGACACACCCCGCCCCGTCGCACGCCGACTGATTCAGTTTCAGTACTGACGCGGCCTGTACCCTCCTTACCGACGCTACTGAGCAGCATCGCCGTTGACGGACGAGAACGATACTTGTCTGCTGAATACAGAGGGTGTATTCAGCGCGTGTATCCCATCAACTGCTGGGGGTTCCAGCAAAGCCCTTCTGATACATGTCGTGCCATGGCCGCCCTCGTTCGACGGCGGCGCTGGCGACCAGAACAGTGTCGTCTTCGTGGCAATCAACAAATCTGGTCCGGACTAGAAGTCCGTTCTCAAAGATCCCTGCGGGCTCACAGCGGTTGCGTTGTCGAGGCGCTCGGCGAACGTGCGCTGTTCGGCGACGTCGAGAAGCGTCTGACGATGTAGTGAACTACCCCACCTTACCGCGCTCGGGGCTACTCGCCCCTCGCTTGTTGAGGGTGGGGCTTCCTGTTTCTGTGTCGAAACTTGAATCCGACGTGGACACAGAGGTTCCAGACTCCGCAGGCGATTTCCCTTTACGGGCGGTTTGAAGTGTCCCACTCCTACCGATTCGACACTCGGCCACAACCGACGACGCACGCTTTTTGTCGCGTTTGAACGTCGTCGGAAGCGTGGTGAGCATCTTACTACCCCTACGGTCGAATGGGGTAGTAAGAGTGACGGAGAACGTGTTTGTGAACCGTTCGGACGCTGTATCCCCTCCCTACTCCGCTCCCTTCGGTCGCTCCGTGGAGGACGGGGGCGTAGCGCCCTCACCGCAGAAGCTAAACGCCAGAGCCGAAAGTGGGGGTGAGCAGCGGTCTCGAGTACGTTTGTCCGTCGTCTTCGCCCCACAGTCCTTACATCTCCAATAGCGGCGGTCGACGTAGCTGTGGTTGTCGCAGCCAATGTACGGGCCATTGACATCCTCCCCGCCCTAAAGGGCGGGGCTTTCTCCTTGCATCTCCGTAAGCATTCGTCAATAGAACCTCACCAGCAGTAGTAGCAGTCGCTCTTCTCCCAGACTCAATTCGTCTTTGTCAGTGTAGAGTGACGCTAATAGGGCGAAAATCTGGGCGGACATTCGGCTTTAGCGCGAGAAGATAGCACTGTAGCTTGCCGCCTGTATTTTTCGCGCCCCTATCGGGTGCGGGGCATCCGTGAGATGTCCGGCAGGACCAGCCAATGTCCGTACTGCCAGTATACGAGCGAACGTTCGACGAAGACGACCGTGAACGAACGACCGACGACCAGTGCCCCGAATGCGCGGGCAGCCTCGTGCCCGCGAACGACGAGACGTACTGTCGCGACTGTAGCCTCCTCGCTGCCGAATATCGAATCGATACGGGGCCGGAGTGGTCGCGTGACCAGCCGGAACGCAAACGCACGGGCGCGCCACGAGCGCAGGGGATACACGACTATGGCCTGGCGACTACGTTCGGCCATTGGACAGATGGCCGAGGTAACACCCTCTCGGCGAGCAAACGCCGTCGACTCGGGCGGTGGCGACGCCACCACAATCAGGCGCGCTGGGGGTCGAAAGCTAATCGGAATCTCGGCCACGCATTCGACGACATCAGACGACTTACGAGTGCGCTGGACCTTCCAGCGTCGGCGCGCGACCGCGCGTACGCCATCTGTCGCGCCGGCCAGAACGCCGACCTCTTCGTCGGGCGGTCCATCGAAGCGATAGCGAGTGCGAGCGTCCATGCCGCAACGCGCTGTCTCGGCCTTCTGTGGACGCTCGCCGACGTCGCCGACTACGCGCGCTGTGACCGCCAAACGATTCGAACTGCCTACAGAGCGCTGAATCTCGAACTCGGACTTCGGACTCGGCCACTTCGACCGCGAGCGTTCGTCCCGCGTCTCGCATCGGCGCTCGAACTACCGGCTCGCATCCGCAAGCGAGCCTACGACCTCGCGGTACATGCAGAAGACGCCGGCCTCGGCACCGGCTGTGATCCAGTCGGCGTCGCGGCTGCCTGTCTCTACGAAGCCGGACACGACAGGCACGTCGGCCTCACCCAAAAGAGGATCGCGAACGTGGCGAACGTCACCGATGCCACCCTCCGGAGACGCTGGCACGCACTTCTCGAACTCGACACCCACGACCGAGAGTGGTGAGCCGTCGACGATACGTTTCGTACCGATCGAGTGAGAGCGCTACGCGGTAGGTTCGGTTCGAGTAGCGACGGCTGACGGGCGTCTCGTCCGGTCGTTTTTGCTGCGCCCCTTCGGGGTGCGGGGCGCATCACCTGCATCGGCGTCCCGTGGAGTCGCCATGTCGAACCCAGACAACCCCCTCTCGAAGCTAGAATTTACGAAACGAACGGCAAAGCGCGCACAGTACGAGGCATTCGAGTTCACCGTCCTCCCGGGCGGTGTTCGAGTGCGAAACACGAGTCACGCCAATCCGCGGAATCACGAGTACCACGTCACCGTCGAGGATGGCGTGCCGAGTGCGTGCGAATGCCCGGCGGACGACCACTACGATGGTGCGTGCAAACACCGCGTCGCAGTCGCCATCCGTGTTCCTGTGTTGCGGGCAGCCATCGACCAGCAGGTCGCCGCGGATGGCGGGACGCAGGAGGACGCCGACGAACTCGAAGAAGCGACCGAAGACGCGTGTGACTGTTCCGACCTCGATGGCTTCCCGTGCTGGGAGTGCGTTCGCACCGGTCGAAAAGACCTGCCGGACGACACTACCTGATTGGTACACTACCTCTCCGGTATTTTTCGCGCGCCCTCGGGGGCGAGGCGCTCGGCGAAGAGCGCCCGAGTACTATGTCGAATTCGAACCAGCATACAGCGCAGGACGAACCAGTCGCGTTCGACGACCGAGACGCCCGACCGGACGCGATGCACGAAACGGTCGAACAGTGGCTTGCCGACCTCCGGGACGCAACCGACGAGGCAGCAGCGAGCGAGCAGTTCCAGACGTGGCTCGACGCCCAACGCCGCTTTCACGACTATTCGATGCGGAACACGCTCTTGATCCGTCTCCAGCAGCCCGACGCGACGAACGTTGCCGGCTACCGAACGTGGCAGACGGAGTTCGATAGACAGGTTCAGGAGGGCGAGTCGGCGATCTGGATCTGGGCACCGATCGTCGCTCGACAGTGTCCGAAGTGTGGCAACGCGCCGTCGTACCACGGCGAATCAGATTGTGAGTACGAGGCGTCCGCTCCCGAAACGTGGTCGAAGGGCGTCGTCGGTTTCCGGCCGGTGGCTGTCTTCGACGTCTCACAGACCGAGGGTGAACCCCTTCCGGAACTGGAGACGGACGTATACGGCGAGGCAGACGACCTCGTCCCTGCCGCTCTCGCCGCAGCCGAGACGCTCGGTGTGTCCGCCGAACTCGTCGCGACCGAGGACTGGTCGTATGGAGACGCGAAGGGCGTCTGCAAGCACCGGAGCGGTAAGTCGCAGCCGCACGTTGCTGTGCGAGCGGACCTGGATAGTGCGATAGCCGCGCACGTTCTCGCTCACGAGTACGCCCACGCGAGACTCCACGCCGGTCGGGAAGCGGACGACGAACGCGCTGCTCGAGAAGTCGAAGCCGAGAGCGTCGCCTACATCGTCAGTCGTCATTTCGGGCTGGATGCGTCGAACGCATCGTTCTATCTGGCAGCCTGGCAGAACGACGAGATCGACGAGTTACAGGACCGATTGGAGCGAATCAGAACGACGGCGATGACGATTATCGGTGGAATCGAAACCAACCTCGAACGGACGTGAAACACTATCGTCGGAGAGGGCAGAACAGCGGAGTCAAAGCGAGACGGACGACGCCTCCGTACGTCATTCACTTTCCGTTCGTAGTCAGCTTGGAATCGCGTTTCGAGGCGCTTTACTTCCTTTTTCTATGTTGACGTCATAGGCCGTGAGGAGCTACAGGACGCTCGCGCTCATCTCGAACGGTGGAAGCTGCTCTCGATCACGGCGGTTTCGAGAATCTCCTCTCGCTCCCGTCTCTTTCAGATGGACAATACTGTTGCAGAAGAAGATTTGATGCATCATTGTATTTTACCCGCTAATAAACAAAAATGGGCTGCGGAATTCGTAAATATTCGTCAAATATATGCGTACATATCTACCTCCTTCATATAGATTTAAGATATTCAAAGGAAATTGCTTCGGCAAGCCCGTTGTGTGAACCCATACCACACAGGATTGGAAGAATCGCAGCGCACCCTGCAACCAGTGGGACTGACGACGGGCACGGAGACCGCCGATGCAATCCATAATCCACCCCGAACGGTTCGCGCGCTATTGCAAATCAACCGCCATCACGCACTCGTTTCGACCGCCGACGCTCATCATCGGTCTCGGCGTCCTCCCAGCACTCGTGTCGACACCGGTCGCTGCCCAACAGCAAGTCGGATCCGGTATCTGTGGCACCCCGCTGGCGGACACCGTCAACTACGCCGCCCCCTTGTTCATCGGCATCACCATGATCGCGTCGGCAATCCTCGCGTACATCCTGCACAACGCCGCCGCATTCCCGAAGAAACCCCAAACTATCGGATCGGTCAAAGGCTGGCGGAATCGTGCCGCCTTCGCCACCGTCACGACGCCACTGTTCGCCGTCGTCATCGAGCAACTCATCGGCGCGACTGGCGTCGGTCTCGCCAGCTGTGTCGACATCGTCCCATTCTTCTAGAGTGAAGCAATGGGACTTCGAGCGTCAGTCGTCATCGCCGTCGTGTGCGTAATCGCTGGAGTGACGCTTCCCGTCGACGCTCAAACCCCACCGACGACATCACCGAACACGACGACGGCGACACCCCCATCTGGAAACGGGACGACTCCCCCGTCGTTCTACGAAACCAGCAACGGAGCGACGAACGCGAGCACAAACGCGACCGGAGCGCCCGCATTCGAGGGAGCGTGCCGTGGCCTCGGCACCGTCAGCGGCCACATGTGTAACGGCGTCCTTGGCGCGCTCAAAGGGATTGCCCGTGGATTCCTCGACTTCGCACGTGGCGTCGCCGAGTGGGCCGTCGAATTCCTCGTGAGCCGGCCGGTCCCCCTGCGCAACGGGACGCCCGAGTTCGTCGACCGACCGACGAACGCGCCGATGGACACCGTCTACGACTGGTGGCGGACGCGCGGACTGCCCGCGGGCCTGCTCATCTGGGCGTTCTCGATGATACTACTGCGTGCGAACGCCCTCATGCCCACCGGAGCCATCTCCAATCAACAGGCGAAAACTCTCGAAGCGAAGGGATGGTTCATGCTGTTCGTCATCCTGGGGTCGTGGATCTGGGCGGCGTTCGTCCTGCATCTCGCGTCCGCGTTGACGGTCACGTTCGCTCCCTCCGGCAATCAGATCGTCGCCAGCTTCGAGACGCTCACCGATAGTGTCCTCGCAGGTGGACTCGGCGCGCTCCTGCTCTGGTTGTCCTCGGGGATACTCTTCCTGTTCGTCGCCCTCGTGTTCGGCCTGTCGTGGCTCGCCGTCTACGTGCTCGTGCCTGCACTGCCCGTCTTTCTCGCGCTATGCCTGCCGGCGTTCTGGCTCTTTCGTCCGCTCGCCAGCGTCGGAGACCGCTTACGTGGTCTGTTCATCCCGTGTGCGTTCGTCCCCTTTCCGGCCGCGGTCATCCTCGGCGTCGGTTACCCCGTCACGAACGCTGTTCACGGGTCGCTCGACCAGGGCCTTTCGAACGCCGCCGGTGTCGACGCGTTCGCGTACATCATCCTCGTCCTCGTGATGTGGTTCTGTGCGGCCGTTTCACCGCTCTTCCTGTTCGTCGGCAGTCGCCGGATGCGACCGTTCGCCACCCTCGCCGCAGGCGCAATCGGTGCCGCGTCCGGGATGGCTGCCGCGAACACGTCGTCCAACCTTCGCCAACGCGTCCGGTCACGACTCCCCACTGGTGAGTCGGCGACGGCCTCCTCGATTCCGGCGAATGCAGGCGCAAGCACGCGTGTCGACCCCGTCGACGGGTCTCCGTTCTCACGGACGAACCCCGGTGGCTTCGGCGGCGCGCTCGACGGTGAGACGATTGCCGGAGAACTCGAAGGGTCGACACAACGGTCAACTGTCGACCAACCTGCGCTCGCTACAGGACCGGCGTCTGCTGGAGAGACTACGAGTGGAGCAACACGGTCAGGAAACGAGACGACTGATTCGTACGCCGAGAGCGTTCCTGATGACGTCACGTACAGGCATGCTGAACACCGGTCAGAACTCTCCAAGGACCAGTACGATGCTGGCTACTTCGATAGTCAGGGTAAATTCCACTCGGCGAGCGAAGGTCCATCGAACACAGGTTGGTTGTTGGATGAAGGAGCATTACAGCGTATATCTGAGAATAATTCAGACAAAAATGTCTTCTTATATGATGAAGAGAGTTCAACAGCATTCGATGTCGGCCAAATCGCGACTGATGGGGTGTATCGAACTTCTCGCTACAACAGAGAACATCAGGATAGCATTAGCGCCGTTGAACAGACCCGTAAATCATGACAAGAAAAATTCGGCGGTCTACCTCTTCATTTAGCGAATCAGACCCTCAGAAGGACCTTATTGAAAAAGTAGCTGAGCGGGATAATTATAACTGCCAAATATGTGATGTGGTGGTTTTCCCTCGCGGCAAAATCGGCCATACGATGTACTCAGTTGGGTCCGGAGAAACAGAAGATGTGAGCAATCATGTCACTGTCTGCTGGGACTGCATGGAATGGGGCGACGAAAAGAGGGTTGCTAGGCAGGTCCAAACAGCAGGACGACTGAAGAACGCCGATCCGTCTTTGACTCCTCTTTATGGGAAGGCATTGATTCGAGAGCTCACCGAACGAGTTCGTCTCTTCGTCTACACGGGCCGTCTACTCTTCGTGCGTCGAGTCGTCATCGGAGTTGTAAGCATCATTGTTCTCTTCGGGAGTAGCGTTGGACTCATCGTATTTGTTGGATCGCTGTTTCTAAACCCCGATATCGGTCTCCAGTGGGCGGCCTCCCTGATGACGTTCGTTTGGAGAAACATTCTCACCACGGGTGTGACGCCGTGGGCTACGGGCGGCCTCCTCGGGGTGGCCTACGCCTACCACGTCGCCGAGCGCGAGCGGGCGTACGAACGACAGGTGCAACGCGATCGCCGGCGTCGGGGGGAATCACCGCTGAGCTATGCTCGTCCACGCTGGCAGTTCGTCGCCGTCTTCGCCGTGATCGGCGTTCTCGGAGCCATCGACTGGCTGTTGATTCGAGCGAACGTGTTTACGCGTGGCTCTCTCGTCGGTGCGCTCGTCCTCTGGACGATAGGTGCAACTGGCGTTGCGTACTATCTCCGTGCAGCACTCCACGAAGATCGCGACGTCTCCGGAATGGCGGTCACGCCGACACCCTGGGTAGTCATCAGTCGAGGAGCGCTCGCACTCGGCCTCGTTGGGGGTGTCGCAACTACCGTCGGGTACGATTCTGTCGTTCCCAACGCTGCAACGACGCTCGCTATCTATCTCGTGCCGTTCACCGGGGGGCTGTACGTCATCCAGCGAACCGTCAGACGGCGTACCGCCTGGCGACTCCAGCCGAGAGCAGTCGTCCACTTCCTCCGGACGCAACTTCGCCGTCGCATCCCGAGCAGCGTCTCGAACCGTGGCCACTCGGACGAGACGGCATCCGACGCGCCCGACCGTGACACATCAGACCGCGACCAACAACCATGACCAAGATAGACCCCAGACGTCGAATCCTCAACGAGTTCGGAGCCGATGACGAGATCGTCGGTGTCGACACTGACTACAGCATTCCGGACCTGAAGCTGTTCCTGCCAGCACTCTTGATTGCATCCCTCAGTGTCCTCACTGGAAACTCGCTGGGAGGGCTGCTCGCCGTCACCGGTGGCATCATTGTCGGTCTCGGCGTCCTCGTCGCGACCGCTATCGTCGTGTTCATCGCGCCCTCGCATCTGACACCGCAAGTGTGGGTCGGCCAGATTATCGCGTTCAAACGCCAGCCGTCGATACGAACGCTCCTCGATGGGGCGTCCGACCAGCGGACCGAGACGCTCACACGCGTCGACCGGTTTCTGCCGGAGGCGGACGCAGTTGAGCGCGTCGACGGGACGCTCGTCGCGGGCGTTGAGGTTAGTCCCGCGAACATGGCGCTCGCAACCGAGACCGAGTGGGATAATGCAGCCGACGCACTCGGTAATGCGCTGAACGCGCTGGACTTCCCCTTTCAGCTCCGCTCGACTGCACGGCGCGTCGACGCTGACCGCCTCGTCGCCGGATACGACCAGCGTCGCGACGACCCGGACGTCACGGCGAATCCCGTTCTCGCTAATCTGATCGACGCCTATCGCCGACGACTCCCGCAGGAGTTCCAGGCGCGTGGGACGAGCGTCCGCGAGTATCAGATTCTCGTCCCGGTGTACGTCTACGACGTCCAGATCGCCGAACGCGGCGCGCTTGCCAACCTCCGTGACGTACCGTACATCGGTGGTCTCCTCGGATTCATCGGCGCAGAGAGCACGCAACTCTCGCCGGAGGAGATCGAACGCGCCCAGCGTAATCTGCTCGACAACCGTCTCGCCACCGTTCAGGATGCCATCCGCGGCATCGACACCTGTACCGCCGAACGCGTGTCCGCGGAGACGCTCGCAGCGTGGATCGAGGAGTCGTGGGCTGGAAGCCGAACCGAGTACGAGACGGAGCAGTCACGGCTCCGGACGACACCGGTCGTCCTCGCCGATGCAGCGACGACACCCCCCGATGTGGACACGCCACAGCCCGACGTAGACGACGGCCACCACGACCCAGTCAGCCATTCCCTCGACCATCGCTAACTATGTCACTCATCGATCGACTCATCCAGACTATCACCGGCGCTGCTGCCGACCAGTCAGACCGCCTCGACGATGCCGGACGGCACGCACGACTCGTGGCACCGTCGAGTACGCAACTCGAATCAGACGCGACCCGAACGGGTGAACGATGGGCGCAAACGCTGTTCGTGGTCGACTGGCCGACGAATGCCGATCCCGGCCTATTGGAAACGATTACGACTCATCCGAGCGCGGACGTCGACCTCACGATACACGCCCATCCCCGGCCTACCGAACGCAGTATCACCGAGCTCGAGGACGCAATCCGTGACCTCGAATCGGTCCGTCTCGGCAAACAGAAGAACGGCGACCCCTCGATCAGCACGACCGACCGTCGAATCCGCGAGCACGAAGCCGTACTCGCCCAACTCACGGACGGCGCGCAATCCATCTTCGAGGTGGCGGCATACGTTACGGTCCGTGGCGATACCGAGCGCACCGTCGAGCGGACGTGTCAGCAACTCCGGACGGAACTGGCGAAACGCCAGCTCACGGTGAAGCCGGTCGACTACATCCAGATCGAGGGTCTTGTCGCCAACAGTCCGATCGCTGACGACGCGGTCAGCGGCACCATTGGAGCGGCTCGAACGCCGATGCTAAGCGGCGCGCTCGGCGCGTCGTTTCCCTTCTCGGCTTCCACCGTCATCGAGACGACCGGCGTGTTGTACGGCTTTCACGCGACGACCGACGCACCGGTCGTCGTCGATCGCTGGCAGCGGCCGAACGGCTACAACGTGCTCGCGGCGGCGAAAATCGGCTCCGGGAAATCCGTCACGGCGAAGCTGCTCAGCCTTCGCGAGATTGCGAACGACTCCGAGACGATCCTCATTCTCCTCGATCCACTGGAGGGATTTCACGACCTTGCTACTGCTCTCGATGCCGACCGCATCATCGTCGGTGGAACCCGGCAGCTGAATCCGCTCGAGATACAGCCGACACCACGCCACGTCTTGGAGGCGGCTAATGACATCAACCCCTACGGCCAGCAGTTCTCCAGCGTCATGGACTTTTTCGAGACGTACTTCGCTCACATCGATACGGCCGGCCACGGTCTCGACACGAACGCCCGTGCCGTCCTCGGGCGGGGCGTCCGGGAGGCGTACCGGCGTCAGGGCATCACACGCGACCCGGCAACCCATGCGAATGACAGCCCGACGGTCCAGGACGTGTTCGTCATTCTCGGCGAGATGGCTGACGATGCGAGTCCCTTCTTTGACGAGGAAGACGATGGAACTGCACCGACGACCGTCGAGTTCGCGAAGTTAGAGGATCGGGCAGCCGAGCTCCGTATCGGGATGCGGCCGCTCGTCGGCGATGGTGAGTACGCGAATCTCGGCGGGAAATCGGATATCGACCTGCGGGACGAGAAAGTAACCTATCTCGACCTCCAGCAGGGCGAGGCCGACCGGGAGATCGCGTTGATGATGCAACTCCTGTTCGATGCCGTCTACGACCGCGCGAAACAGACGGACAAACGCATGGTACTGGCAATCGACGAAGCTCATTACCTGCTTCAGAACGAGGGCTCGCTCGCTTGGTTGGATCGCGCGTACCGCCATTCTCGCCATCACGACCTCAGCATCCACTTGATTACGCAGGAGTTATCAGATTTCTTCGTTCACGAGAAAGCCGAGGTGCTGGCGAAGGAGGCCTCGATCAAGGTTCTCCAGCGACTACCGGGATTGACTGACGAGAGCCGGAAACGACTCGGATTGAACGAGCGGGAAGCGCGTTTCCTCAGGCAGGCGAAACCTGGAACCCGTGAACGGGGCTACAGCCACGCGCTCGTCTGTATCGAGGATGAAGGCCGGTTTCCAGTAAAAGTGAACGGATTGTCCGAAGAGTTAGCACTGGTCGATTCTGACTCGTCAGGCACTCATCCCTGAAGGACGTCGTGAGCGGACTCCCACTTTGAGTAATTCTTTCGGCAGGCGTGAGATTACCGTCCGCGTCTACTATCCCTGACTCCAGAGTCACGTGACAGTTGACCCGTCCAGCACGAGACTTCGATTACGTAACCGACTGACGGTGACTAAACAGGTCCGCATTCATCCTACTCTCGTGCGGAATCCACAGGAAATCGCTCAGCGACTTTCGCCTGACCAGTGACTGCCGCCTAATCCGTAGACATTTAAAACCAAACGAACAACGCCCGAACATGAACCGACTCGCGAAGGCGGCCGCCCTCGTCGTCGCGGTGGCCGCGCTTCCATATCTCGCCTTCCTCGCGCTGTACGGCCTGCTCCGTCCCGAGGGCTCGCCCGCTCACAAGGACGAGACGGTGGAGCCGACCGTAAGCATCGTCCTCCCGACGTTCAACGAGGTAGACATCGTCGAGACAAAACTCGACGACCTGATCGCGCTCGACTACCCGATGGAGAAGGTCGAACTCGTCGTCGTCGACTCCAGCGACGACGAGACGCCCGACCTGATACGAGAGTACTTCGCCGACCGCGAGCATCCCGAACTGAACCTCATCCGCGAAGAGGAGCGCCGCGGCCTCGCGCCCGCGCTCAACGACGCCTACGCCGCCGCGGAGAACGAGATGGTGGTCAAGACCGACTGCGATTCCCTGGTGGCCGAGGACGCTCTCAAGGTCGCCGCGGCCAATCTCGCCGACCCCGACGTGGCCGCCGTCACTGGGACGAACGCAGAGGTGCTCGGCGGGAGCGAAGTAGAGGCTGGCTACCGGGGCGTTCAGGGCCACGTCCAGACGCTGGAGTCCCACCTCGATTCGACGCTCATCTTCCACGGTCCCTTCTCGGCGTTCGAGAACGACGCCATCGTCCTCGTCGACCCGAACTCGCTCGCGGACGACACGGAGCTCGCGCTACGCATCCGTCAGAACGGCAGTCGGGTCGTCTTCGACCCGGAGATTCGGTACAGCGAGGCGTCGCATTCGGACTTCCGGAAGCGGCGGTTGCAGAAAGATCGGCGCGGAATGGGGTTGATTCGTCTGTTGGTGCAGCACCGGGATATGCTCGGGGAGTACGGGAATTACGGCCGGTTAGTGTTGCCGTTCAACTGGTGGTTCATGGTGGTGTCTCCGTGGCTGCTGGCGCTGGCTGTGGGGCTGGCGACCGGGGCTGCGGTGGTCGCGACGGGGCCGTTCGGGCTAGCGGTCCCTGCTGGGTTGGGGGCGTTCGTCTGGTTGGGCGGTCGGGATTGGTTGGGTCCGTTGCAGGCGGTGTATTCCGTGTTCGATGCGCAGGTGTCTCTGCTACGTGCGAGCGTGGCGTTGTTGCGAGGTGACGGTGATGGGACGTGGGAAGTGGATCAGGAGTTGCGGGAAGTATTCGAGTAAGTCCGAGCCGAGAGAGGTTCTCGGCCAAACAGAAAGCTTACGTACCTATAATTGACTGAGAGAAGATAGGAAAATGCTAGATGACTGTCTATCGCCGTCCGTCACCATCCAGAAGTTCAGTATGGAAGTTGTTCACTGGAAAAATAAAGGCCAGTAGCGGTGGCGTAGGCAAGGAAGGATATGTCGCCGCTAGTCCGCGGCCAAAACACAAGATTGTCAAGCCATAGGTAATACGAAGGATTATAGAAATAAAATGAACAGAAGAGAAATAGCAATCGCACACAAAGATTACGATGTTCGCGGCGGTGGAGAAGTCCTCGCAGAAGAACTTGCGCGGACGTTCGATGCACCAATGTTCGTCGGCCGGCGGGATGCTGACTGCGAACCCGACGGCCTTGACGTTGACATCCACGAAATTGACCATGGTCGTCTCATCAAGCGGATGATTGACTACGAGGGCGCGCCAAGAAGTGCTGCCTACCAGTTCGCCTGGCAGCGTGTCGACGAACTCGCCGCCTACGACACCATCATCACTAGTGGCAATGAACCACTCTGGTACGTTCCGCAGGATGACCAGACTGTTGTCGCGTATACACATAGCCCACCGCGCTGGCAATACGACCTCTTTCACGACCTTGACGGAGGTTTTCCGTCTGTCGTCTATACCTACTTATCCTGAGTGCTCTACCAGCACAATATCACTCGCCCTGACCTCTACGTTGCGAACAGTGACTTGGTCGCCCGACGTATCCAACAGTACTGGAATATCCCCGACGACCAAATACGAGTCGTATATCCCCCCGTCAGTACATATGAATACAGCTCACATGATGCCGAAACTGGCGACTACTTCGTAACGGTCTCGCGGCTAGACGGTCCAAAGTGCATCGATGAAATAGTCCACGCATTCAACCAGACAGAGTTCGAACTACGGATTGCTGGTCGCGGCCCAGAACGTGACCGTCTTGAAGAACTCGCTGAGGAGAACATCCATTTCGAAGGCTATGTCAGTGAAGATCAGAAACAGGAGCTTCTTTCAGGCGCACGTGCATTCGTTTTTGCCTCACAAAACGAAGACTTCGGGATGGCACCAGTCGAAGCAATGGCGGCTGGAACACCTGTCATCGGTGTCAAAGATGGTTTCACCCAAGACCAGATTATTGACGGGAAAAACGGCATTACATATGCACGCAATGGTAGTGACCTTCGTGAACGCCTCCATTATTTCGACCGACACGGCGTCGATTGGACATCTACAGAGATTGCCACGTTCGCTGAAGACCATTTCTCCGTCCAGCGGTTCCGCGACGGAATACAGAGAGCAGTTGAAGAAGCACAGGAACGGTCACGCGTGATTCCGGACTGGCAGACTGATGCCGACACTTCTAGAGATATCCCACCGGAGACAATTGAGCAGGCTACCCCCGACGGAGGTGAATACTTCAAATGACGATACTCGGACTTGGCGCCGGTAATAACCCCGACCCACGCGTAGATGAAACAGTCGATCTCTACGCCGAGGCCGACCATCGCGTTGACCTTAATGATGATTGGGAGCTCCCCGACAATTACGCTACTGGCATCGTCAGCCGCCACAGTGTGGAGCATCTTGACGATGTTTACCATTTCTTCCGAGAAGCAGGTCGTGTTCTTCAGCCACAGGGGTGGTTAGAAGTGACAGTACCGCTCGGCCGGGACGCCCGCGCCGACCCCGATCACGCCAACTGGTATCCTGATGCCGGCTGGACGTGGTGGACACCACGTATGTTTTGCCGTGAGTACCGTGAGCAGGCTGGCCGCGGCTGGAATGAGCAAGTCCCATTCGAACTTGTCTCCCGCGATCTTAATGTCTGGCTGCTCCCGCCGCTCCATCACGCTTCAAGCCTATTCTGCCGCCTTGCCCAGCACTGGCCTGAATGGGGTGTTGAACACTGCGACGCCGGGGGGTTGACGGCGTCTTATAGGAGGATCGACGCCTGAGCATTCCGCAAGCTGATAAATGGGTATCAACGGGTGTTCTTCGTTGGATTGGCGGTGTCCGAACGTACGGCCAGCGCCTCCAATTCTATCTCGGCATGATGAACACTGCAACGTTGATGCTCGTCCTCTACGAGACCAGCCCCCTTGTTAGTGGCGTGTTCCCGAGCGTAGTGACGTGGCTGGCGTTCGTTGCGCTCGCTGTTGTCCCTACCGTCATCGCTGTTGACTACATTCTCATGCATCCCAGCAGATTACGTACAACCAGCATCAGAATGGCCAGGAAAACCGGTCGCCGAACTACCGCGAAACCATGGAAAATCAGCGTAGAATCGACGAACTGCACGATGAAATTCAGAAACTCCGCAATGAGATAAGTGACGAATGACACTCAAGGATTGGATTAACGAAAGTATTGATCGCTACCAGACTCAGCCGGTATGGCTAGCCACACGAGAGAGCGCACTCCAATTCATATACGGAACTAGCCGGCGAACTATCGACCCTCATCTTGGCACGCCGATCTGGGAGAGCGATGCCAGTCTCGTACTTGTCCTTGACGCTTGCCGCGTCGACTTGCTCCGTGAGGTTGTCGACGACTACGACTGGCTTCCCGAATCCAATGATATTGAGAGCCGGTGGTCGCCAGGTGCGTGCAGCATTGACTGGATAGTTCGAACCTTCCGCGAGCACGAGGCAGAAGCCCAGAAGACAGCATACATCACCGCGAATCCCTGGATAGACCAAGACGTTCCATGGAAGGACGCCTTGCCGATTTCTTCGGAACGATTTGCCGACCTCCAGAAAGTATATGAGACCGATTGGCAGGATATCGGTGGCGGAGTTGAGACAACCCCGCCAAATGCAGTGACACGAGATACGTACCGTATCTGTCGTGACAATCCCGAGAATGTCGAGACAGTGGTTGCCCATTACATGCAACCGCATCAACCGTTCAAAACACGGCCGGAGTGGACAGGGGAGGACACGAATCTCGCAAACATCGTTGATCCAGACCGCCACGCTGGGAAGTGCATATGGGAGCGCACGAAGCGGGGCGAGTTTGACCCTGACGATGTCTGGACTGCGTACAGAGAAAACTTAGCATGGGTACTGAAGTGGGTCGGCCGCCTGTTAGCGCATACAGACCGCCGTGTCCTGATAACGGCCGACCACGGTAACGGTATGGGCGAGTTTGGCATGTGGGGTCATCCCCCCGGGTGCCGTACATCCGTCAATTCGACGTATTCCATGGGTAGAAATACCTGCGGACGCTGGGCCAACGGACGTACCAGAACCGCCGACGGAAGTACGTGAGGAACCGACTGAGGCAGCAGCAGATGTGAAAAATCGCCTGGAAGCGCTAGGATACGCATGACAAAAATGAATACTTTAAAATAAGAGCTAAAACCACAATTGAAGAAACTGCCATTCTGAATCGCATCATCACAAGGCTTATCCCCGTTTTCCCAGACCTTCCTCCAATGAGTCAGGGTACAGAGCGGGTCGAGGACTCCTCCAACCTCACCGATTCAATCCTCGACTACGCGGAGAAATGGTATCACGTTCCCGTCCTCACGGTCCTTCTGGGGTTCATGCTGTGGGTGCGGGCGCAGTCGTACGAGAACTTCACGAGAGGCGGAGAGGTGTTCTTCTCCGGCAACGACGCGTACTACCACCTTCGGCAGGTGCAGTACACGGTGAACAACTGGCCGCAGACGATGCCGTTCGACCCGTGGACGAACTTCCCCTACGGGACGAGCGTGGGCCAGTTCGGCACGCTGTACGACCAGCTCGTCGCCACGGCGGCGCTGGTCGTCGGCCTCGGCAGTCCGTCCGACCAGACGGTCGCGATGACGCTTTTGTTCGCGCCGGCGGTGTTCGGCGCGCTGGTACTGATTCCGACGTACCTCATCGGTAAGCGCCTCGGCGGTCGCCTCGGCGGCCTGTTCGGCGCGCTCGTATTAGCACTACTCCCGGGCGTGTTCCTTCGGCGCGGCCTCGTCGGCTTCGCGGACCACAACGTCGTCGAGCCGTTCTTCCAGGCGTTCGCCGTGCTGGCGATGATGGTCGCCGTCTCCGTCGCCGAGCGCGAACGCCCCGTCTACGAACTGGTCGAGGACCGCGACGTCGCGGCCCTGCGCGAACCGGTCGGCTTCGCGGCGCTGGCCGGCGTCGCCACCGCCCTCTACCTGTGGACGTGGCCGCCCGGCATCCTGCTGGTCGGCATCTTCGGCGTCTTCTTCACGCTCAAGCTCTCGGCGGACTACGTCCGCGGCGTCAGCCCGGACCACCTCGCGTTCGTCGCGACGACGAGCATGGGCGTGACGGGTCTTCTACTCCTCGTCCCGCTCGGCACGCTCTCCTTTAGTGCCACGAAGTTCTCGCTGCTCCAGCCCCTCCTTCCGTTCGCAATCGCGGTCGGCGCGGCGTTCATGGCGTGGCTGGCCCGCGAGTGGGACGCCCGGAACCTCTCGCCGTCGCTCTACCCTGCCGCCATCTTCGGACTGCTGGTGGTCGGGACGCTGTTGGTCTACCTGCTCTTCCCGAACCTGTTCAACCTGATCCGGAGCAACCTCGTCCGGTTCATCGGCTTCGGTGCGGGCGCGGCCCAGCGCACCATCGGCGAGGCGAAACCGTTCCTCCAGCAGGGGCAGTCGCTTGCGTCTGTAGTCATTCCCGAGTACGGGCTGATGTTCTTCACGGCCATCGTCGGCGCGCTGGTGATGGTCTGGCGGTCGTTCGCCGCCGACGAGCACGAGGCGGAGAAACTGCTCGTGCTCGTGTGGGCCGCGTTCATCACGGCGGCCGCGTTCACGCAGGTGCGGTTCAACTACTACCTCGCGGTGCCGGTCGCCGTGCTGAACGCCTACCTGTTCGGGTGGGTGCTCGGCTTCGTCGGCTTTGCCGGCACGACGAGCGAGGCGATCCGCGACGTGGAGGCCTACCAGATCATCGCCGTGTTCTTCGTCGTCCTGCTCATCGTTCCGGGGCTCGTCATGCCGGTCACGGTCGGCAACAGCCAGACCTACACCGCGAACCAGATGGGCAAGAGCGCCAATCCCAGCGCGGCCGTCCAGTGGGACGGCACGCTGGAGTGGATGCAGGGCAACACGCCCCAGGAAGGCCAGTACGGCGGCGCGAACGGGAGCATGGACTACTACGGCACCTACAAAGAGGGCGACGGCGACTTCGACTACCCGAAGGGTGCCTACGGCGTCATGTCCTGGTGGGACTACGGTCACTGGATCACGGTCGAGGGCGAGCGCATCCCGAACGCCAACCCGTTCCAGGAGAACGCGAAGACCGCCGCGAACTACCTCCTCGCGACGAACGAGTCGCAGGCGAACGACGTCCTCCAGCGGCTGGGGAGCGACGGCGAGCAGACCCGGTACGTGATGGTCGACTGGAAGATGGTGAACACGAAGGGGCGGTCGGGCAACGTGAAGTTCTTCGCCCCGACCGTCTTCAACGACAACGCCTCCCAGGGCCAGTTCGTCGACTACGTCATCCAGGGCCAGGGGCAGTACACCGTCCTCCACAAGCAGGACTACTACGAGTCGATGATGGTCCGGCTGTACAAGTTCCACGGTAGCGCGGTCGAGCCGGAGCCGCTCGTCGTCGACTACGAACTCCAGCAGGCGAACGGCCGGACGTACAAGGTCGCGCCGGAGAACGAGTCGCTCGTCAAGCGCTTCGACACGATGCAGCAGGCCCGACAGTACGTCCAGGAGGACGGGTCGGCCAGGCTCGGCGGCATCGGCGCGTACCCGAACGAGCGGGTGCCCGCGCTCGAACACTACCGCGTCGTGAAGGTGAGCGACACGTCCTCGACGCGGTCCCCGACGCACCTCCGGACGCTCCAGCAGCAACTCGGTATGCTGCCCGACCGCCAGGCACAGCAGGGGTTCTTCAAGACGTCGCCGACGTGGGTGAAGGCGTTCGAGCGCGTCCCCGGCGCCGAAGTCCAGGGGACGGCTCCGGCCAACACCACCGTCACCGCGTCGGTGCAGGTGAAGACCGACCGCGGGACGTTCACCTACCGCCAGCAGGCCCAGACCGGTCAGGACGGGCAGTTCACGATGACGCTGCCGTACTCGACGACCGGCTACCAGCAGTGGGGTACCGAGAAGGGGTACACGAACGTCAGCGCCCGCGCCGTCGGCCCCTACGAGTTCTCGACGCCCCAGAAGCAGGGTGAGAACGGCTTCACGTTCAAGAACGCCACCGCCCACGTCTCGGAGGGCCAGGTAATCGGCGAGAACGACACCGCCGTGACGGTGTCGGTCGACAACCAGCAGACGATTCCGGTCGAGGGCGCGAACAACTCGACGGCGAACGGAACGACCGGTCCCGCGAACGGCACCAGCGGTGACGACGGCGCCACGAACGGCACCGCGAACGAGTCCGGCGACGGGTCGAACGAGACGACCACGGGCGACCGCGACAGCCCGCAGGGCGCGAACACCGCGACGCGGGCCAGCCTCGTCGGCGCGTTCGCCGCCGCGCTGCTCGTTGCGCGACGCGACTGAACGCTTCGCTTTCCCACTCTTTCCGCTCCGTTCTCTCCGCCGTTCCGGCGTGACTGCTCTACTGCACGTCGAGCAGCGAAGCCCCGGTTCCACGCGGGTTTCGTGGTCGACCGCGTGCACCAGGGGTCGGCCGGGGAGAACCCAGAAAAGCCATGTGGCCCGGCAGATACGTGTAGGGCATGATAGACGAGGCCGTCGAGGAGATCAAGGAGATGCAGACGCACAGCTCCTCGACCGTCGCGGTCAAGGCCGCCCGCGCGCTGTCGGACCTTCTGGAACGCGATTTCGAGACGGTCGAGGAGTACGTGCGCGCCCTGGAGCGCAACAGCAACGTCCTCCGGCGGGCGAACCCGTCGCACGCATCGCTGGTGACGACCCAGCGCGCCATCGTCAGCATGGTCGAGGAGGCGGACCTCGACACCGTCGACGCGGCGAAAGAGCGCACGGAGGCCGCCATCGACGAGGTGGTCGAGGGCGTCGTGACCGCCAAGCAGCGCGCCGCCGACAACGCCGCGCCGCTGTTCGAGGACGGGACGACCTTCATGACCCACGACTACTCCTCGACGGTGCTGGAGGCGATCGAGAACGCCGTCGGCGAGGGGTGCTATCTCGAAGCCTACGTCCTCGAGGCGCGACCGCGCTACCTCGGGCGCAAGACCGCCCGCGTGCTCGGCGAGATGGACTACGTCGACGCCCACCTCATCGTCGACAGCGCGGCCGGCCACTTCATGGACGAGTGCGACCGCGTGTTCACCGGCATGGACTGCATCGTCGACGAGACGCTGTACAACCGCGTCGGCACGTTCCCCCTGGTCGCCACGGCCAACGAGGTCGGCGTCCCCGTCACCACCATCGGATCCAGCGCGAAGATCGTCGGCGAGGGGTTCCGCTTCGAGAACGACTTCCGCTCCGCCAGCGAGGTCATCCGCGAACCCGCGGAGGGCTTCTCCGTCGAGAACCCGGCCTACGACGCCACGCCCACCCAACTGCTCGATTCGGTCGTGACCGACGAGGGAACCTGGGAGTACTGACCGACTCGAACGGCGCTGTTCTGTGACGCGACTCCCGACAAGTCGACGGCATCGTTCGAACCGATTTAACAACTCGACCGGAATCATTTGTTAACCTTGCCCTAACTAACGCCATTTCTTACCAGTTAGAATAATAAGTATCGAGCGGTGAGAACGACACGCCATGACGAGCGACGGGACGCACTCGCACAGCGACTCATCGTCGCAGGAGCACGGCGGCCACGACGACCACGGTGGTCACGACCACGGCCACGGCGCGAGCGAGCGGAGCACGCGAACGCTCGCCCTGGTCGCGGCCATCAACGTCGTCGGGTTCCTCGCCGAACTCGCGGGCGGACTGCTGTTCGGGTCGGTCGCGCTCCTCAGCGACGCCGTCCACATGCTGTTCGACGCGCTGGCGTACGTGCTCGCCTACGGCGCCGCCTCCGTCGCGGACCGGTCCGACGCCTCGGACGAGTGGTCCTACGGACTGCACCGGCTAGAACCGCTCGCCGCCTTTGCGAACGGCCTCTTCCTCGTTCCGATGGTCGTCTACATCCTCTACGAGTCCTACCAGCGGTTCCTCGACCCCGTCTCCATCGGTACCGGCCCCACGCTCGCGCTCGCCGTCGCCGGTCTCGGCGTCAACCTCGTCTCGGTGTACGTCCTCCAGGGCGGCGAGATGAGCCTCAACGAGCGCGGCGCGTTCTACCACCTGCTGGGCGACGCCGGCGGGTCGGTCGCCGTCATTGTCTCGACGGTGGTCGTCCGGTACACTAGCTTCGCAATCGTCGACCCGCTCACGGCCGTCCTCATCGCGTCGGTCGTCCTCTGGTCGGCGGGGAAACTCCTCCGCGCCAGCGGCGAGATATTCCTCCACCGGACGCCCATTTCTCAGGAGGCCGTCCGGAACGCGCTCGACGGCACGGACGGCGTCGAATCCGTTGCCGACCTCCACACGTGGCAAATCTGTAGCGAACTAACCATCGCCACGACCCACGTCCACGTGGACGTGGACACGCTCTCCGAGGCGGAGAAACTCCGGGAGCGCGTCCACCGTACCCTCGCCGACTACGACGTCGAACACGCGACCGTCGAACTCTGCGCCACCCCCGACGACCGCCGTCTCGACACGCACTCCCACTGAACCGTCGCCGTCGCTGCGCTATCTCCGAGGTTGAATTAGAACCTCGCCGAGTGTACACCGCGTCGACCCATTCCGTGGCCTCGAAGCCGAATCGGGAACGCGGCGAATCTACGCCACGTCGACCTATTCACCGTCTCCGAAGCCGAATCGGGAGCGTAGCAACCCTACGCCACGTCGACCCATTCGGCTTCGGCGTCGCTCCGCTGTATCGCGTCCAGCACGCGCTGGACCGCCGCGCCGTCCTCGAAGTTGGGGTGGTACTCCTCGCCGGACTCGACCGCCGAGAGGAACTCGTAGTCCTCGTGGACGAACGTGTGCTCCCAGCCGAGGACGTGGCCGGGGGGCCACCAGTGGTCGACGTAGGGGTCGTCGGCGTCGGTCACGAGAACGGTCTCGTACCCCCGGCTGTCCTCGCGCAGGACCTCGAGTTCGTTCATGCGTTCGAGCGAGAACTTCAGGCTCCCCTTCGAGCCGTGGACCTCGACGGTGTGGTCGTTCTTGTGGCCCGTCGCGAAGCGGGAGGCCTCGAAGGTCGCCATCGCGCCGTCCTCCAGTTCCGCCTGCGCGGAGTAGGCGTCGTCGACGGTGACGGGTCGCGTCTCGTCCTCTCCCTCGACGGGGCGCTCGTCGACGAACGTCTGGCAGTGGCCGGAGACGCGCTCGACGTTTCCGACGAGGAAGCGCGCCAGGTCGATGGTGTGCGCGCCGAGGTCGCCGAGCGCGCCGCTGCCCGCCATCTCCTCGGAGTTGCGCCACGACCACGGCGCGTCCGGGTCGGCGAGCCAGTCCTGGAGGTAGCGCCCGCGGAAGTGACGGATTTCGCCCAGCTCGCCGTCGTCGATGAGGTTCTTCGCGTACCGGAGCGCCGGGACGTACCGGTAGTTGAACGCCGTGGCGGTGGGGACGCCGGCGTCCGCGGCGGCGTCGGCCATCCGCTCCGCGCTCGCCAGGTCGTTCGCCAGCGGCTTCTCGCTCAGTACGGGGACGCCGCGTTCCAGCGCCGCGATGGAGGGCTCGGCGTGGACGTGGTTCGGTCCGAGGTTGTAGAAGACGTCCACGTCGTCGATGGCCGACTCCCAGTCGGTGCTCGTGGTTTCGAAGCCGAGGCGGTCGGCCGCGTCCGCGAGCGCCTCCTCGTCGCGGCCGACGAGGACGTGGCGCTCCACGTCCGGCGCGTCGGGGAAGAACATCGGGAGCCGCGCCATCGCGTTCGCGTGTGCTTTGCCCATGAACCGGTAGCCGAGAACGCCGACTCGTAGCGTCATGTTCTCCCCTTGCTCGGGCAGGGGCTTAGTGTTTTGAGGCTGCGGCAGGTCGTCGTGGTACCCGAAGAACGTCGGTCGGCCGCGAGTCCGGCGTCGACCGCGAGTCCAGCGCGGTTCGCCAGGCTCGACGTCGCCCGAGAACCAGCTTTGTCGTCGAGTTCGGCGTCGTTCGGCCTAGCCGCGCATGAAGTCCGAGAGGCGCTTGGCGAGCCCTTCGTCCTCGCCGAGACGGAGGTAGTAGGCGTCGCCGCCGTCCTCGTAGTAGTTGCCGATGCGACGCTCGACGCCGAAGCCGAGATGTCGGTAGAACTGCAGGGCGTTCTCGTTGCTCGCGCGGGCGTGGCAGGTCACCGAGGAGTGGTTGTCGGCGACCCGGGCGACGAGACGCTCGCCGAACCCTTCGCCGCGGAACTCCTCGTCGACCGCCAGAAAGAGGATGTAGCCGTCGCGGCGGGCCGCGGCGAACCCGATGAGCCGGTCCTGGTCGCCCTCGGCCACGTAGAGATAGACCGTCGAACGGCGGTACGCGTCGGTGAAGAACCCGCGGCGCTGCTTGAGCACACCGTCGCGCGCGCGGATGCGCTCTTTGAGCCGCCAGGCCTCCTCGACGTAGCGGTTATCGCCGGGGCCGACGACCCGCATGTCGACGTTTACGCTCACTGGGAGTGAGTAGCAGACTGGTCAATATAATTCCACCGGCATACGGTCACAACGGTCGGAGACTCCTCGATGGCTCGCCGGTCGAGCGCGGTCGAACTCTCGTCGCCGTCGTGGCGGAACGACCCGTTCACCGCAGGGACGGACGCGAGGTCGACTCCGAACTTCCGCGACCGGGGCGATTAAGCCATCGGAACGACGACATTCCAGTATGCCAACGGTACGGGATGTTCGGGAGATGGCAGGCGAGGAGACGATAACGATGCTGACCGCCTACGACGCGCCGACCGCGGAGATCGTCGACGAGGCCGGTGTCGACGTGATTCTCGTCGGTGACAGCGTGGGGAACACCGCGCTGGGCTACGACTCGACGTTGCCGGTCACCGTCGACGAAATCGCGAGCCACACCGGTGCGGTCGTCCGCGGCACCGACGACGCCCTGGTCGTCGCCGACCTCCCGTTCCTCAGTTTCGGGTACGACGAGACGGCGGCGGTCGAGAACGCGGGCCGGATGCTGAAGGAGGAGGGAGCGAGCGCGGTGAAGATAGAGAGCGGCGAACACACCGTCGAACTGACGGAGACGCTGACCCGGGTCGGCATCCCGGTGATGGCGCACCTCGGACTGACGCCCCAGCACGTCAACCGCGAGGGGTACGCACGCCAGGGGACGACCGAGGAGTCCGCCGAGGAGATGCTCGACCTCGCTCGCGCCCACGAGGACGCCGGCGCGTTCGCGCTCGTGCTCGAACACGTCCCCGCGAACCTCGCGGGAACGATAACGGAGGAGCTGACCATTCCGACCATCGGCATCGGTGCCGGCCCGGAGACGGACGGGCAGGTGCTGGTGATAGACGACGCCGTCGGGTTGGGCGATTGGTCGCCGTCGTTCTCGAAGCAGTTCGGCGACGTGCGGGGCGAGATGGAGCGAGCGGTGTCGCGGTTCCGGGACGCCGTCGAATCCGGCGAGTTCCCGGCCGACGAACACAGTCACGTCGAAGAGACCGTCGACGACGTGTACTGACCGCCCGGTGGAAGCGCTGGCGCACCCGGCGCGGCGTCGTCACCGCACGTCGTCGAGGAAGTCGACCAGGGTCTCGTTGAACGCCTCGGGGCGTTCGAGCATCGCGAGGTGGGCGGCGTCCTCGATCTCGGCGTAGCGGCCGTCCTGAACGTTCTCGGCGAGGTACTCGTGGTACTTCGGGGGCGTCAGTTTGTCGTGTTCGCCGACGACGGCCAGCGTCGGGGCGGCGATGTCGTCGAGTTCGTCGCGAACGTCGAACGTGTGGCAGGAACGAAAGTCGCGCCGGGTGACCCGCTGACCGACTTCGCGCATGTTCTCCTTCGAGAGGTCGACGTAGCGGTCGTCGGGGTCATGGAACAGGCGATCCTCGCCGTGTAGGAACTCGATGGCGCGGTCGAAATCGCCGACGGCACCGCTGTCGAGGTCGTCCTCGTCGACGTTCGTGTTCCCTCCATCGAGCCAGACGAGCAGGTCGTCGAGCACGGAGAGTTTCGCGCCGCTGCCCACGAGCACGAGCGCGTCCGGGTCGAACGACCGTTCCAGCACGACATGCATTGCCACCGCGCCGCCCAGCGAGTTACCGACGAGCGTCGTGGCGTCCGTTTCGCGGGCGACCGCGAGCACGTCGTCGGCGTAGGCCGACAGCGTCCCCCATCCGAGGTCGGTTCCCGGCACGTCGTCGGAGTCGCCGTGACCGCTCAGGTCGACGGCGACGACGGGAACCGTCGAGGCGAGCCGTCCCAACTGTGCCTTCCAGACCTCGTGACTGCCGCCGCTGCCGTGGACGAACAGAACGGGGTCGCCGGTTGCTCCCCTGTCCGAACGCTGGTAGGCCGTCGTCCGTCCCTGATGTGTTACCGTCGCCATACGTCGGCTTCGCGGGCCGACGACATAAGGCTCCGGGAGGGGTCGTCCGTGAACTGCATTTCGACCCGTAATCGAGGAATCGCAGTACATGAGGGCCTTCTTTAGAGAAAGGTTTAAATACTAGAATGCCTAACGAAAGGTTAGGAAACAGATGTCGCTCGAACGAATATCACAGCGTGAGGAGAGTATCGCCCGCCGCTACGACTACGACGACGAGGAGCAGGTCATCGTCGCCGACTTCGGCACGGCGGAGGTGTCGGTCGACGTGCTCGACGACGTCGCCATCGTGGTCGTCGAGGGCGAGGAGAACTACCAGACAGAGCTAGAACTGCCGGAGGGCGAGGCGCAAGCGTTTATCAACAATGGCGTCCTCACTATCGAGGTGGGACGATGAAACTTACCGTCAAGCCACTCAAGCAGAAGGACGCGGGCCGTGGACTCGCCGCCGTCGACCGACGCTCCATGGAGGAACTGGGCGTCGAGAACGGTGACTACATAGTCATCGAGGGGCGCGGACAGGGACGTGCCGTGGCGCGAGTCTGGCCCGGCTATCCCGAGGACGAGGGTCGCGGTATCGTCCGCATCGACGGGAAGCTCCGTCAGGAGGCCGGCGTCGGCATCGACGACAAGGTCTCCATCGAGAAGGCCGACGTGAAACCGGCCAACCGCGTCACCATCGCGCTCCCGCAGAACCTCCAGATTCGCGGGAACATCGCGCCGCACATCCGCGACAAGCTGAGTGGCCAGGCCATCACGCAGGGTCAGGCCATCCCGTTCGGCTTCGGCCTGATGGGGATGGGGTCGGGGCAGTCGATCCCGCTGAAGGTCGCCAGCACGGACCCCGACGGGACGGTCGTCGTCACCGACTCGACGGACATCCAGATCAGCGAGCGCCCCGCGGAGGAGATAGCCGCGGGCACGGCCGGCGGCGACGGCGCACGCCCCGACGTTGCCTACGAGGACATCGGTGGCCTCGAAAGCGAACTGGAGCAGGTCCGGGAGATGATCGAACTGCCGATGCGTCACCCCGAGCTGTTCCAGCGCCTCGGCATCGAGCCGCCGAAGGGCGTCCTGCTGCACGGGCCGCCCGGCACGGGGAAGACGCTGATGGCGAAGGCCGTCGCCAACGAGATCGACGCGCACTTCCAGACCATCTCCGGCCCCGAGATCATGTCGAAGTACTACGGGGAGAGCGAGGAGAAGCTGCGCGAGGTGTTCGAGGACGCCGAGCAGAACGCGCCGGCCATCATCTTCATCGACGAACTCGACTCCATCGCACCCCAGCGCGAGGAGGCCGGCGGTGACGTCGAGCGCCGCGTCGTCGCCCAGCTCCTCAGCCTGATGGACGGCCTCGAAGAGCGCGGCGAGGTGACGGTCATCGCGGCGACGAACCGCGTCGACGCCGTCGACCCCGCGCTACGCCGTCCCGGTCGGTTCGACCGCGAGATAGAGATCGGCGTCCCCGACCGCGAGGGCCGTCTGGAAATCCTGCAGGTCCACACCCGCGGGATGCCGCTGTCCGACAGCATCGAACTGGAGGAGTACGCCGACAACACCCACGGGTTCGTCGGTGCCGACCTCGAATCGCTGGCCAAGGAGTCGGCGATGAACGCGCTCCGGCGCATCCGCCCCGAAATCGACCTCGAATCCGAGGAGATTCCGGCGGACGTGCTCGACTCCCTGCAGGTCACCGAGACGGACTTCAAGGAGGCGCTGAAGGGTATCGAACCCTCCGCGCTCCGCGAGGTGTTCGTCGAGGTCCCCGACGTCACCTGGAACGACGTCGGCGGACTCGAGGACACGAAAGAGCGGCTCCGCGAGACCATCCAGTGGCCGCTCGACTACCCCGAGGTGTTCGAGGAACTCGACATGGAGGCCGCCAAGGGCGTCCTGATGTACGGCCCGCCCGGCACTGGGAAGACCCTGATGGCGAAGGCCGTCGCCAACGAGAGCGACAGCAACTTCATCTCGATCAAGGGCCCCGAACTCCTCTCGAAGTGGGTCGGCGAGTCCGAGAAAGGGGTCCGCGAAGTGTTCAGCAAGGCCCGCGAGAACGCCCCCACTGTGGTGTTCTTCGACGAGATCGACTCCATCGCCACCGAGCGCGGGAGCGGCCAGGGCGGCGGCTCGCAGGTCGGCGAACGCGTCGTCTCCCAGCTGCTGACCGAACTCGACGGACTCGAAGAGCTCGAGGACGTCGTCGTCATCGCCACCTCGAACCGGCCAGACCTCATCGACTCCGCGCTGCTGCGCCCCGGTCGCCTGGACCGTCACGTCCACGTCCCCGTGCCCGACGAGACGGCGCGCCGCGCCATCTTCGAGGTCCACACCCGCGACAAGCCGCTCGCAGACGACGTCGACCTCGACAGCCTCGCCAGCGACACCGAGGGCTACGTCGGCGCCGACATCGAGGCGGTCTGCCGCGAGGCAGCGATGGCCGCCAGCAGGGAGTTCGTCAACAGCGTCTCCCCCGAGGAAATCGGCGAGAGCGTCGGTAACGTCCGCATCAAGGCCGAGCACTTCGAACAGGCGCTCGACGAGGTGACCCCGAGCGTCACCGACGAGACCCGCGAGCGCTACGACCAGATCGAAGAGCAGTTCGACACCGCAGAACCGGACGAGCAGCGCGCGACCGGCGGCGCGTTCCAGTAGGAACCGCCGTCGCTGCGGTTACCGACGTTCCTCCGTCGTTCGCTACGACAGTTGGTTTCGTTCGCCTTTTTCGCGTCCTTCGCTCCTTTCGCTTCGTCGCTAGACCCCGCTCAGTCGCCCCTTTCGTCTCCTGTCGTCACCGTCGCGGTGGGACTCCGCCGGGTCAGACGTCGAAGACGACGTACGCCCGCCACCCGTCCGGGGTCTCCTCGACGGCCATCTCGGAGTAGGTGACGGCTTTCACGTCGCGGGCCCCCAGTCCGGTCAGCGGGACGCCGCGCGCGCTACCGTCGAGGGTCCACTCGCCGTCCTCCTCGGCGACCGTCGCCTCGTTGTCCACGGGGAGGACGCCGCGGACGTCGCGCTGGTAAATGAGTTCGTCGAGATAGTCGAACATCAGCGCCTCCAGTCCCTCGGCGCGCACCGTCACGTCGAATCGCTCGCCCTCGTCGGGGACCTGGTCGCACATCGCGGCCGCCAGCCCGTCCGCGACGGCCGCGAAGACGGCGTCGAGGCTCTCAGCGGTCGCTTCGACCGCCACGTCGGCCGTGTGATCGCGCAAGGCGTAGCTCATCGCTCGGTGGTCGCCGCGGAGCGTCTTCAGTGTTGTCGGTCCGGGCAAGGAGCCGGCACCGGGGGCGACCCGGACCGACCTGGCAACGCTTAAGCGCCCCCGGAACCGGGTTCGAACCGTGCCCGAACCCGTCGAGACTCACGACCCGGAGGGCGTCGACTTCGGGTGGGTGATGCAGACGACCTTCGTCCTCTCCATCGTCGTCGGCGCGCCCGTCGTCGCGCTCGTCGCGCTCGCGTCAGGCGTCACCCTGCCGACCTGGGGCGCTCGCGCGGAGTTCGCCATTCGGGTCGGAGCGGTCGTCTGGCTGGTCACCGCGCTGGCCGTCTACGGCTACGCGCGCCGCCAGCAGTAGGCGTGACGTCCACCTGCTCCCGAACGGTTGCCCTGAATCGCGCCTGGGAGCGATGTGGACGAAAAAGCTGGTTGTAGGTCCGCGACCGCTCCCGACTCACTTGCCGTCCCAGATGGGACGACTCGCTCCGTGCGGGAGTAGGATAACAGGCCGACATTCAAACGCGACAAAAAAGCGTGTGTCGGCCCGTGGAACTCTCCCGTCGAGCCAATAGGGGTGGGCACTCCGAATCACCGCCTGCGGAGACTGCGCTCCCTGCGCCGCCTCTCGCGGTGAAAAAGCGCGTCGCCGAACCAGGAAGCCCCACCCTCAGCGAGGCCATCAGGCCGAGCAGGGTGGGGTAGTTCACAGATACCCCATCAGTTTATGAGTAGAGTTACCGTTTCCCATTCGTATGGGGGAACTCGAAACTGAAGAACAAAAGTCACGGGCGGAGATCGCCACGTACCTTCGAAACTTGGCTGATCAACTCGACAGTGGGGACGACGTGTCGCTCGACCTCGGCGGAAAGCAAGTGATGCTGAACCCAGTTGACCCGGTCACGTTCAAACTGGAGGGAGAGTCCGACTGGGCTGAAGGCGACACGGAAGCGAAACAAAGCATCGAGTTCGAGTTAGTCTGGTGGCGTGACGCCCAAACAGCAGAAGAAGGGACGTTAGACGTCCAGGAGTAGCCGAGATTCACTCTCGGTTCGCGAGTGTCACGATGTCGTCTCGATAGCACAGCGATGTAGTCGGACCGCCTCGGGGTCGAGCCCCGGGGTGCTCGACCTGCTGCCGGGGCTTCACGTACCGCAGGGTTAGGACGTTTGCCGGCCTATGATACGACCTGTTCTAAGTATCGTTGGTGGTTAAAAATTCCACCCCTTCAGGGGTAGGTGGCGGTCAGACCCACTCGAACGCGACGCCGGCGCGCTCGGCGGTGAGTTCGTCACGGCGCGAGTCGCCGACGAAGACGGCGTCGCCGTCGACCCCGAGCGCGTCGAGCGTCGCCAGCAGCGGTTCGGGGTCAGGTTTGCGCGTCGCCACCGAATCGCGGCCGACCACCGCGCCCACCGACGACGCGAGGTCGTGCGTTTCGAGGCCGACCCGGCAGGCCGACTCGCAGTTCAGCGAGCAGACGCCGACGGGGACCGTCAGGTCGAGCAGTTCGTCGGCGCGTCGAAGTCGGGTCGAGTTCCGAGCGCCGTCGCACTCGTGGTCGCCGATGACCGCCTCCACCTCCGGGCGAAGGCCGGCCTCGTCGGCGAGGTCCAGCATCGACCAGAGGTCGGCATCGCTCGCGTCCACGCCGCCCTCTCCGAGAACGGCCGCGACTTCCTCGGCGACCGCGTCCCAGTCGACGACCAGGTCCACGAGCGTCCCGTCGAGGTCGTACACCACGGCCGAAACGTCGTCTCGCATCACGCCGGTCGATTGGCGGGCGCTGCGCAAAGGAACTTCGGTCCGAGTCCGGCCGGTGACGGAATGCGAGGGACGGTCCCCGCCCGTCGGTGTGGGAGGGCGTTACGCGACGGCGTCCTCGACTGCCGTCACGAACGCGGTCACGTCGGCGGCGGGGTCGACGGTGAAGAAGAGTCCCTCCTGGCCGACCAGCAGGCGGACGAGCACGACGGCGTCCATGTAGGTGACGAACGCACTCACCTCGCCGGCGGCGCGGAACACGTCCTCGAAGAGGTCCTTCTCCATGAAGTCGACGTGGACGTACGACAACACCTCCTCGAAGTGGTCCAGCATCTCCCGCTGCCCGTCGTACAGCGACAGGGTCTGCTCGGCGGCGTAGAGCGTATTGAAATCCTCGGCGTCGTACTCCACGCAGAGATAGACCGAGTCCCCCGCTTGCTCGCAAGCGGCAGCGAGCGCGGCGTCGGCGTCGAACGTGACAACGACGAGGGGTCAGATATCGTCATCGTGTCTGGGCTTCTTCCCTGAAAGCATAAAACTACTGAGGTAAATGCGCCTCGGACGTCGAGGAGAGAGGCTTAAGACGCCGCGGTGCGAACCAACGATACCATGATGGTCGGCCACGCCCTCCTGGCATTCACCATCGCCGCGCTCGCCGCGAACCGTCGCTGGTCCGGCCAGCGCGCGCTGGCGTTCGGCGTCGTCGCGGGAGCGTTCGCCGTCGTCCCCGACGTCGACATGACCTACGCGCTGGTCGGGGTGGCGCAGACCGGTTTCGGCGGCGTCTGGACGATGACCGCCGCGTTCTGGGGGAGCTCCCACCTCGTCCACCGCGTGGTCACCCACTCGCTCGTCGTCGGGTCGGTCGCCGCCGTCGCGTTCACATGGTCGACCCGCGACCGACTCCGGAAGGTGGGGAGCGCCGCCGCGCTGGCCGCGCTGGTCGCCGTCGCGTTCGTCGAGAGCGGCCTGCTCGGCGCGAGCGTCATGCTGGTGTTCGCCGTCGCGGGCGTCGTCGTCGCGGTCGTCGCGGCCCGGCGCACCGACCTCGGTCCGCGAGCGCTGTTCGTCGCCGCGGCGTTCGGCCTGCTCTCGCATCCGTTCGGCGACGTGTTCACCGGTTCCCCGCCGCAGTTCCTCTATCCGTTCGACGTCGCCGTTCTCGCGGGACGGGTTCACCTGTTCGCGGACCCGACGCTGAACCTCGTGGCCGTCTTCGGCCTCGAACTGGCGACGGGGTGGCTCGCGGCGGTGACGTTCCTGCATCTGCGGGACGAGCGCCTGCGCGACCACGTGCACCCACGGGCCGCGCTCGGAGCCGGATACGCCATCGCCGCGCTGTTGCTCCCCGCGCCCACCATGGCGGTGTCGTACCACTTCGTGTTCTCCATCCTCGCGATGGGGTTCGTCGGCGTCGCTCCGCGACTGCATCCCCGATCCCAGTTCCGCCCGTCGAGAGACCCCCGCGTCTGGCTCTCGACCGGACTGGCGGCCGTGACGGTGGCGACGCTCGCGTACACCGGGGCCTTCCTGCTCGCCTAACTGTCGGACCCCCGACTCCGCGCAACCGTCAAGCGTTCTATCCGTTGCGTAGGTTTTTGTACGGTCGACCGCCTACGAAAGAGTATGGCGAGACGCACCGACCGGCTCGGGGGAGTCCTCGAAGACGAGCGAGTCAACGCCGGTCTCGCGTGGCTGCTCGTGGGATTCCTGCTGGTCGTGGTCGTCGAGAACTTGCTGGACGGCGACGTGCTCTGGGCGGGGTTCGCCGCCTTCGTCGCCGTGGTGACGGTTGTGCCGTCGGCGGCGTACCGCGATGGGGACGTGATGTTGCCCTGGGAGGTGCTCGTGCTCGCTGCACTGCCGATTCTCGCGAAGTCGCTCGCGACCTGGGTGTACAGCCTGCGGGTGACGACCTACCTGTCGGTCGCCGCGCTGGCGCTCATCGTCGCCGTCGAACTGCACGCGTTCACGACGGTCCGGATGACCCACTGGTTCGCCATCCTCTTCGTCGTCGTCGCCACGACCGCGACGGCCGGCATCTGGGCGGTCGTCCAGTGGCTCTCCGACGGATTCCTCGGCACGGCGTTCATCCGCAGCGAGTACCTGCTGATGTGGGACTTCGTCTACGCGACGCTGGCCGGCGTGGTCGCCGGGGTCGTCTTCGAACTGTACTTCCGGCGCGTCGCGCCGGTCGAGCCCCGACTACCGGAGGGAAGGCACGAGCTATGAGGGTTCGCGACCGTCTCCGCGTCTCCGAGCGCCGCCAGCGCCAGATTACCCGCGCCATGGAACTGAGTCTTGTCGGCATCCTCTTCGTCGGCTTCGACCGCGGCAACCCCGGCATCGTCGTCAACGCCGGTCTCGCTTTCCTCGTCACGCTCGTCCCCGCAGTCCTCGAACGCGACTACGACATCCCGATGGACGCCGGGCTGACGCTGTGGATTACGGTGGCCGTCTTCCTTCACGCGCTCGGCACGCTCGGCCCCTACCAGAACGTCTGGTGGTACGACCACGTCACCCACGCGCTGTCGGCGTCGCTGATCGCCGCCGCGGGGTACGCGACCGTGCGCGCCATCGACGAGCACTACTCCGGCGTCGTCCTGCCGCCGCGGTTCGTCTTCGTCTTCATCCTCCTGTTCGTGGTCGCGTTCGGCGTCGTCTGGGAGGTCATCGAGTTCGCCATCGGTGGCATGGCGAGCGTGTTCGGCGGGAAGGCGGTGCTCACCCAGTACGGCCTGGAGGACACGATGAAGGACCTCCTGTTCAACACGGCCGGTGCGATTGTCACCGCTCTCTGGGGCACGGCGCACCTCAACGGCGTCGTCGGCGCGCTGACCGACCGTCTCGACGCGTCCGGTCGCTCCGCGGACTGACGCCCGCACCGGCCGTCTCGCCGGCCGAGAGGGGCCGGTGCGGACGAACGACGAGCGCTCTCGCTCTCCGAACCGCGCTCGTGGGCACCGGGCGCGCCGGAGCAGTCGCACCGGCGGTTCAAGGGGACGCCGCCCGAAACTGTCAGAAGGTTTTTGTTCGCCGCCGCGGTGGTCGGTGCCATGTTCCCCGAGCGCATCGAGACCGACCGGCTCGTCCTGGAGGCGCTTTCCCGCGAGAACGTGGACCTCTTCGAGTTCTATGGTCTCTGCTCCGTCGACGCGCCGCACATCGACGAGGTGACCGAACACCTCTCGTGGGACCCCCACCGGACGCCGAACGAGACGAGGGAGTTCGTCGACGCGATGGAGGAAAACCGCGCGAAGGGCGCGGGCGCTGAGTACGTCGTTCGCCCGGCGGCGGGCGAGGACGGTGCCGGCGAGATAGCGGGTGCGACGGGGCTGAACGTCGACTGGGACCGCCGGACGGCAACGTTCGGGATGTGGCTCCGCAAGCGGTTCTGGGGCCGGGGCTACTCCGGCGAGCGCGCCGCCGCCCTGTTCGAGGTCGCCTTCGAGCGCCTCGACCTGGAGGTCGTCGCGGTCGAGCATCTCGACGGCAACGAGCAGTCGAAACGCGCCATCGAGAAGTACGTCGAGCGATTCGGCGGTCAGTACGACGGTCTGTTGCGAAACTGGCAACCGGACGCCGACGAGGTCCGGGATTCGCATCGCTACACGGTCAGGCGAGAACAGTGGAAACGGAACCGCGACGAGACAGAAATCGCGTCGTTCGGTTAGTTCACGGTCACCGTGCCGTCGCCGTCCACGACTATCTGCCGTCCGGCGAACCGAAACGTTATCCGGAGGTCGTCACCGCCGCGTCGGACCAACGCGTTGAGCGCGTCGGGTTCGACGCTGTCGTACAGCGGCGGCAGTTCGTTCACCGAGGCGTCGTTGCGCTCGGCGACGGTCTGGACGACTGTGTAACTGACCGGCTCCTCTCGGCAAGTTCGCCGGTTCGAGCGAGTCTTCGTTAGCATCGTCGTGTGTTCTATCTTCCTCTCGGGGCCGGACGCCCCTGACCCCGTCGCCTATCAGGAAAGGTCCGTCCCCTCACTGGGCGGTCGCTCGGCTATCCGCGTCGAACATCGTCGTGAGTAGCTTCTCCACCCCGGTCCAGAGGTGCTGGCTGAACGTCGGTTGCGAGACGTCGAGTACGTCGGCGCACTCGGCGGCGGTGCTCTCTCGCGGCCACGAGAAGTAGCCGAACTGTAACGCCGTCGTGACCGCCTGTCGCTGTCTGTCCGTCAACTCCGCCTCGAGACGGACGGAACGTTCGCTCTCGGCGACCGCCGGCAGGCCATCGGCGAACGTGTGCTTGGCGACGAGGTGGGAGTCGGGGTGACAGTCCGTGAACGTCTCGACGACGGTACGCACGTCGCCGTACGGCGGTACGTCGGCCACGATGGTAGCGACGCCGTCGACGGCTTCGGCTCGCTTTATGACGGCGACGGTGTCCGCCAGCGTCGCGGCAACGCAGCGACCCGTGACGACGGCCGCCAGGAGGTGCTCGTCGTCGCTCTGCTCCACCACCCGCGCTTCTCTCACCGACGCGTACTCGTCCGCGACGTGGAGGAGTCGCTCGCGCGACGCCCCCCGGACGCGGAAGAACTCGAGGCGGTTCCCGTCCGTTCGCTGTATCGTCTCCCGCCCGACGATACGACAGTCCGCTCGCTCCGACGCCGCGACGAAGAAACACCCCTGGTCCTCCACCGAGAACTCGAGCTCGACCGTCGTGCCGTCCTGTTGCTCGGTCATCGTACGTTGAAGGGACCGGTGACGGATAGGCGTTGTTTGGTGGCCGTCAGCACAGTACAGAGGAAATTCAGCCGTAACGGCGTTCTGAGCGGCGTCCGCGTCGGCGGTCGCGGTCGACGTCCGACCACTGTCAGAAGACTTTTGTTTTCAGCGGGGATGGTCGCGGTCATGTGCCCGGAGCGGGCCGAGACCCACCGTCCCGTCATCGAACCGTCCCGTCGTGGGACCGGCGGCGGCGGACCGCGCCGCGACGCGGACGCCCGAGAACAGCGGGAGCGTGAGCGATGACGGCCCTCGACGTTCACGAGGTTCGCCACCGGCTGAAGCTGAAGAAGGACGCCGGCCACACGAAACTGTTCGAGAACCGCGACAGCGTCGCCTGCCCGGCCTGCGGCGAACCGTTCGACGACCTGCTCGCGACCGACCGCCGCGAGTACTGCCTCGACCCGCCGGGGTCCGCGCGTCTCTGCGTCGTCCGCGAGGACGACCGCCTGCTCCTACTCACCCATCAATAGCCGCCCGTTCGCCGGTCGCTCATCGCGCGCTCGAAGTCGACCGCGACGTCCATCGCCGCTCCCCTCTGCCGCTACGCCGACTCCGAGAGGGTCACGTCGAGGCGGTCCTCGAGCGCCTCGACCAGCGACCCGCCGACGCCGGCGCGGTTCGCGCGGTTCTGTTCGACGGCGAGCAGTTTCTTCTCTGGAACGTCGAGTTCGTCCGCGAGTTCCTCGCGCTGGAGGCCGGCCTCCTGGCGCGCCTCGACCACCCGGTCACCGTAGTCGGAGACGAGATACGGCAGCGGGTCGTCGTCGTAGTCCGTTCCCTCCTTCTCCCAGTGGCTGGAATCGCCCTTCCGGGCGTCGTCCATCTTCGCCGTGTTCCGGGCGGCGCGGCGCGTCCGGTCCTGCTCGCCGCGACTACCGTCGTCGCGCTTCTTCTCGGTGCGAGCGGCGTCGTTGTGCGACGACGCACAGCTCGAGCAGACCGATAGCTGTGCGCCGGCAACGTTGGCCTCGGTCAGCGAGTCCGAGGACTGCCCGCAGAGTTCGCAGGCACCCCCGCTATCGCCGCCGGACGAATTCCCTGTCGAGTATTTGGCCATACACGTGTTACGTAGGGGCTCCATTTCAATATCGCGCTTGCGGTTCGGAGGACGACGCCGACGGTCGCACGGGCGGCCGACGGTTCCATCGAGGTCGGCCCGTGCCGGTCACGAGAACTCCGAGAGCGCGGTCTGGTCGCGCAACAGCGGACGGGCCTCGTACCCCCGCTTCTGGAGCGCGGCCGCGAACGACTCGTCGAACCCGTGGTGGGTGTAGACGGTCTCGGGGTCGACCGCTTCGACGACCGCGAGCAGTTCGTCGAAGTCGCAGTGGTCCGAGAGGGGAAAGGTGCGGTCGTACCCGCCGCGGTAGCGGAACGACTCGTCGACGGCCCAACCGGAGAAGCCGACCTTCAGGCCGCCGACGCGCTCGACCAGGTCGTCGACCCAGTCACTGCGAGCCTGGTTCGACGGGAGGACGACTATCTCGTCGCCAGCGAGGTCGCTCGCGTCGAACGGGTCGGCGTCGAAGGCGACGCCCGTCGCCGCTTCGATGGCGTCGTTGACCTCCCGGATGGCGTCGCTGGCGACGAGCGGGCGGTCCGTCGCCTGCCGGGCGAGTTTCTGGAGCTTCTGCGCCCGGCCGAGCGAGTAACCGAACAGGAAGAGCGGTTCGTCGTGGTCGGCCAGCCAGTCGCGTATCTCGCCTTCGAGCGCGGACTGCTCCGGGAAGCGGTACGCCGGGTCGCCGTAGGTGGTCTCCATCACGAGCACGTCGGCGGGGACCGGGTCGAATCCCGAGAGGTAGAGGCGGTCGCGCGTCGAGAAGTCGCCCGTGTAGAGAACGCTGCGGTCGCTGGTTTCGTCAGCCACCAGCGCGGCGCGCGACCCGACGACGTGACCCGCGGGGAGCAACTCGATTCCCGGCACCGAGTCCGTGAACTCGAACCGCGCGCCGGTTCGGGCTTCCACGAGTGCGGCGGTCGTCGCCGAACAACAGACGGTCGGCGGCGTCCGTCGGAACGTGTGGTCGGCGTGGGCGTGGCTCACCACGTTGACGTCGCCGACCGCGCTCCGGGCGTCCGCGACGACGGTGCCGATCGACCCGCCCGCCTCGACGTGGATGCCGTCCTTCCGTCGAATCACGGTCGACGTTGGGGCGGACGGAACGTGAGGGTTGCGCCGACCGCGCCGCCACGTCCCGGAGTGGCGACCCGGGACGCCGTCGGTGTGGGGCTACTCGTCGACGAGCGACGCGAAATCCTCGACGGGGATGATCTCCATCGTCTGCATGTCCAGCCCCTGGTTCTCTATCGCCATCGACGCCTTGAACGCCTCGTCTCGACCGGGGGCGTCCATGATGACCAGGAAGTCGTACTCGCCCAGAATGGCGTAGCTCTCTTGCAGGTCGGCGTCGTACTCCTCCAGCTCGGTGCGGAGGTCCCCCCAGATGGACGCCAGCTTCTGGACGTTCTGGACCGTTCCCCGGACTTTGACGAGCGAAACGTATTTCGACACGGTTGACGTGGAGACGACGCTGGACGCGAAAACCGTTTTGCACGACGCGATTACCTGTCTTTGGTCGACCACCCTCTCACTCGAACCGAAGCACGAGCCGCGCCGTCTCTCGACTGCGGACGGAGTCGGACGACGCGACCCCGCGATTTTTCCGCGTCGTCTCCGACCCGCTACGTATGGACAAACAGGACCTCCGCGAGCGAACCTGGGACGCCCTCGAAGCCGCCGGCGAGGCGCGATTTCCCTTCCCGCCGCACGGTCGAATCCCGAACTTCGCCGGGGCGGACGACGCCGCGGACCGCCTTGCGTCCCTGCCAGAGTGGGACGACGCGGACGTGCTGAAAGCCAACCCGGACGCGCCGCAACTGCCCGTCCGGCGGCGCGCGCTCCGCGAGGGGAAGGTCGTCTACATGGCCCAGCCGCGACTGCGCGACGAGCGCCCGTTCATGAAACTCGACCCGGCCGCGATACGGGACGCGGCGGCCGACCGCGACGTGGAGCCGTCGGCGGCGCTCGACGATGCGGCGACCGTGTCGAAGATGGACCGGTACGCCGACCCGGTCGGCCCGGACGAACTGCCGCACGTCGACCTCGTCGTCTCGGGCAGCGTCGCGGTCACCGAGACCGGGGCGCGCGTCGGCAAGGGCGAGGGGTACAGCGACCTCGAGTACGCGGTCCTCCGGGAACTCGGCGCGGTCGACGACGAGACGACGGTGGCGACGACGGTCCACGAACTCCAGGTGACAGACGACGCCTCTCCGGACGCCCACGACGTGCCGATGGACCTCGTCGTGACGCCGGAGCGCGTCGTCCGCACCGACACCGCCTTCGAGCGACCGGACGGGGTCGACTGGACGGCGCTGTCCGACGAGCGAATCGACGAGATTCCCGTCCTCGCTCGACTGCGGGATTGACCTCCTCCCCGCCCTGAAGGGCGAGGCTTTCGCCTCGAACTTTCCGTAATCCCGACAACCGCCGCGACCACCGCGGACGCGTCGATCGAGCGCCGAGAAACGCGCATTACTCCGAAATAGACAGCGAATAACGAACTGCGTCCCCGCCGTGGGACCGCTATGCGAGGCACTCCGTTCGCGGCGACCACCCTCGTCTCGCTCGTCGTCCTCGCCGCCCTAGCACCGGGCGCGGCGGGCGGCCAGGACGGCGGGGCGACGCGCATCGACTCCTGTACCACCATCGACGAACCGGGACGTTACCGACTCGCGAGCGACGTGCGCAACGCCAGCGTCGACACTTGCATCCGCGTCGGTGCCAGCGACGTGGTCCTCGACGGGGCGGGGCACGCGGTCGACGGCGTCGGAGCGTTCGGCTCCGCCGGCGTGCTCGTCACCGCGCGGGCGAACGTCACGGTCCGGAACGTGACCGCGACCGACTGGGACGACGGCGTGCGGTTCACCGGTATCCGCGACGCAACGGTCCGGAACACGACGACGGCGCGCAACCGGGTCGGACTCTCGCTCGTGTCGCTGCGCAACGGCACGGCCGTCGACAACGTCGCGCGGTCGAACGCGGTGGCGGGCGTCTTCCTCGTCGGCGCGAGTTCGAACAACGTCCTGCGGAACACGACCGCGGTCGGGAACGCGCTGGTCGGCGTCCAGCTCGTCGAGGCCAGCAACAACCGGCTCGTCGGAACGGTCGCCCGGGGCAACGAGTTCGGCGTCGCGCTGTTCGGCGCGTCCGACAACGCGATTCGGGAGAGCGTCGCCACCGAGAACCGCATCGCGGGCGTCTGGCTCTCGGGCGCGAGCGACAACCGCGTCCGCGGGAATCGCGTCTCGAACCGCTTCTACGGCGTCTACCTCGCGGACGACGCCGACAACAACTCGGTCGCGGACAACGTCGCGGTCGGGAACCCCGTCGGCGTCCGTCTGCGGTCGAGCGACGGCAACGAGGTTCTCCGAAACCGAATCGAGAACAGCAGCGACACGGGCATCCTGCTCATCTCCAGCGACGACAACCGCGTCGCCGGGAACCGCGGTTCGGACAACCGCCGCGACGTCGTCGTCTCGCCGTCCTCCTCGGGGAACGTCGTCGAGAACAACTCCCTGGGACAGCGCGGCGCCGGCGAACGAACCGCGCGGGCGTAACGATACGCCCCGTCAGGCGTACTCGCGGGCGAACACGTCCAGGACGGCCCGGAGGATTCCCAGCACAATGGGGCCGAAGAAGAGGCCCATGAACCCGAGCGCGTAGACCCCGCCGAAGATGCCGACAACGAGGATGGCGGGGTTCAGCCGCGCCTCGTGGGCGCTTATCATCGGACGGAGGTAGTTGTCCGAGAGGCTGACGACCGCCGTCCCGTAGACGAACAGGAACGCGGCGGCGACCGGTCGACCGACGACGAACAGGTAGACGGCCGCCGGGAACCAGACCACCGAGGCGCCGATCAGCGGGAGCAGCGAGAGCAACGTCGTCACGACCGTCAGAAAGACGACGCTGGGGACACCCGCGACGGCCAACCCGATGCCAGTGAGGACGCCCTGGACGAGCGCGACGAGCACGTTGCCGATCAGGACCGCCCACATCACGCGGTCCATCTCTTCGAAGAGTTCGTCCTGCACGTCTTCGGGCAGCGGCGCGACGTCCCGGACCCAGGCGAGGAACGCGTCGCCGTCCCTGAGGAGGTAGTAGACGACGAACGCGAGAATCGTCAGGCCGATGAAGGCGGTTGAGACGCCGCCGAACACGTCCAGCGCACGCCCGAACAGGGCGGAGCCGTCGCCGGCGGACCGCCGGAGGAACGCCCGTAGATCGATGGCTTCGAGGTCGACCGCGATGCCCGAGTACCGCTCGACGAACGCCTCGACCTCGGCGACCGCGAACTCCCCCCTCCGAATCGCCGACACCAGTTCGAACGCCTGGTCGGCGGCGACCACAAGCACGAGTGCGACGGGAACGACCACGACCAGCGTCGTCGCAATCATCAACGACAACGCCGACACCTGCTCGCCCACTCGCGACGCGAGCCGTCTGTGAACGGGCCAGAGGACGTACGTCAGCAGGACGCCGGCGAGGACGTACTGGAGGAACGGGCGGACGAGCAGGTAGGACAGGAGTCCGAACACCGCGGCTAGCACCAGCAAGAACGCCCTGTCGCGCTTCATGGCGGGCCGACGGTCCGGACCCGTATAAAACGGACCAACGCTCGAGAGGGAGACCCACGGTGGCGAGAGCGAGCGAGTGCGTCCGTTCGACGCCATCCCGTCCCCGCGGTCGCGGTGAACGGTTGGGGAAACGAGCGGTAAGCGGAGTCTACCGGCCCCGGTCGGTACTCAGGCCACCCCTAACTCCACGGGTGCAGTCGTCAGGCGGCGCATAACAAACTCCCTCCCCGGGTTTGGTGCTCTTGTATGTCGAGAGAAAACAACGAAGAAGAAAGTAACGTTAATCGCAGAAACTACCTCAAAGGACTTGCCGTCGCGGGCATCGGCGCTGGCGGCCTCTCGGCCGCTTCCTTCGGGACGCAGGCCCAACAGCAGGTCACGGCCGAGTTCTGTGGTGAGGCCCAGGGCGGTGCGCAAGAAGACCAGTGTATCAACTGTCTCCCCTGTGATGACCCGGAAGTGCTCGGAACGCCGACCGGACTCTCCGGGGACTGTTATACACCTCCAGACGGGATTCCTGAGGGGACCACGCACGTCACACTCAAGGCAGGTCAGGGATGTTACGTGGCGAGCGTGAGCGCAGACACCGAGACGATCTGTCTGCCCGACGAGAATCCGACGGAGGACCCGAACCTGTACGGCGAAATCAGCAACGCGACGTTCTACCGGTGCCCGCCGAACGGTGGCGAACCGGCCGTCGACCAGGTAACCGTCACCTGCGACTCCGTCACCATTGCCACGTCGAACATCCCCGAGGGTGCGACGCTGAACGTGACGGTGGCTTTCGAGGAGGGAGACCCGCTAGAGACCACCGCAGATGTCGACGAAAACGGCGTCGCGACGGTTCCCCTGCCCGGCGACCGGGACCCGACCCGCGTCACCATCACGTACCAGGGCGAGACACTGTTCGACGAAGAAGTGACCGCCGAGGACGCCCCGTGCAAGATACCGGAGTGTCCCCCGGGTCTCGACGTCAAGTACAAGTTCAAGGACTGCAAGTGGGTGCCGGTGTCCGGCGACCCGAACGGACTCGAGGTCGAGGGCGACCGACACGAGGCGACCATCTGCGCCGCGTTCCCGTTCGAAGTCGAGTACGCGACCCGGAAGAAGGGTCACAGCAAGCACGGCGGCAAGCACCATCACCATCACGACAAGAAGAAAGACCACCACGACGGCAAGAAGAAAGGCAAGCACCATCACGACGAGAAGAAGCACAAGCACCACCACGGCAAGAAGTGCGGCTGCAAGTGCGAGGTCCAGGACCCGGTCTCGGCCGAGTACGACGAGGAGTCCGGGAAGTACTGCGTCACGATTCCTACCGATGGCGACTCGTGCAAGAAAAAGAAGGAGAAGCTCTGCTGGTTCCGCGTGTACTGTCCTGACGACTCGGACGACTGCTGACTCCCCGTCGCACCGTCGCCCTTTTTCGAGCATCGCCGACGGCGACACCGCAGAGTCCGACGCGGGGACGCCGATCGACGCGGCGGAGGCAGAAGTTTTGGCGGTCGAACGCCTGCCGTCCGTATGGTATCCGCCGATACGAAAGTCAGGGCCGCGTTCGTCGTACTCGGGGTCGTCTGCTGGTACGGAACGATGCTCGTGACAGAGAATGCCGCGATTCAGTGGGCAGTGCTCATCGGCGTCGGGGTAATCGCTCCGACCGTCATCGCGGAGACCAGGTTGCGAGACGGCTGACGCTCCGCTTCGCTTCCGACGACCTATCGCCCGCGCGACGACGCCACGAGGCGGAACGACCGACTCGCGTTCGGAATCGTCCGTCGGCGACCGAGAATCGACGAGGGACGTCCGTTCCCTTCATTGTGACCATCCGCCCCCAACGCTTTTCCACAGTTCCGCTGTACAAACGACGTAGGTGGAACCATGAGTGGAATTTTATCAGACGACAGGGGAGAATCGAAGGCACAGTCGGTCGTCGACGCGGTGCCGGAATCGGTGTTCCGGATCCTGGAGGTGGCGACGGAGGGCGACGAGTTGGAGGACGGCGAAACCGTTCGCGCGTTCCTGCTCGTCGACATCGGCCAGGCGGTCCGGTACTTCCTCGGCCGAGACAGTCGGACGTCCAACGTCGCCGAGAAGACGGTCGAGAAGGCCCTCGAAGCGCGGTCGGACGAGGCAACGGTTAGCACCTCGCCGACCCAGGAGACCCGGGAGCGCCAGAGCGGGGGTACGCTCTCGAAGCTGCTTCTCGTCGGCGTCGTCGTCGGACTCGCCTACCTGCTGAAGTCGCGGTCGGGTTCGGTCGACGAGGCCGTCGGCAAGACGACCGAGCAGCTACACTCCGTCGCCGACAAGACCGCCGTGCGCTCGGGCGAGGTCGCCCAGCGGACGGAGGCCGTCGTCGGGCAAGCCGCCGAGGGAATTCAGGAAACGGGCGAGATGGCCGCCGACCAGGTCGAGACGGGGACCGAAGAGGCCGCAGACCGGGTCCGGGAGAGCGGCGAGACGGCCGCCGACCAGGTCCAGGAAGGCGGCCAGACGGCCGCCGACCAGATAGACGAAGCCGCCGAGACGGCGGAGGAAACCCAGGAGCAGCAGGGAGACGAGGGCGAAGAGGCGTCGAGCGAAGACGACGAGAACGACGACGAGGAGTAACGGCCACTCCCGTCGTCGACCGGCATGCGACCACTTTTGCGCCCCCGTCGACGACGTTCTCGATGTCCGTCGGCCCGCAGTACGGAATCTGCTCACGTGATTCGAGCACGTCGGCTGCCGACAGAGGAAAATGGTACTGTTCGGAGTTGAGAACGAGAGAACGGGGAAGTGCGCTGGCTGGGATTTGAACCCAGGTTGTGACCATGGCAAGGTCACGTGATACCACTACACTACCAGCGCCCTGCTGCACTCTCACGTTTTACCGACTGAAGTATAAGGCTTCCGGATGCAGCCGACTCCGGCTGTAAGTATCTCTCACGATTTCCCTAAGTTCGGACGGTTTCGGGCGTGTGAATACGTCACGCCCTCGAATCTGAAGCGGTGCCCTTTTAACCTTCAATCAGATACAATTCGTCACAGTCTAGTGGCGAGGCGTCGAAGCGTCACGGCATGACCGTCAGCGTACTCGTGCCGTCGTCCCTCGTCCGGGAAGCCGAAGACAAGCGCGAGGCAACTCGCAAGCTCGGCTACGTCGCCCGCGCGGCGACGGTGTTCCGGACGGACAACCTGTTCGTCTTCCCCGACCGGGAAGGCGAACGCAGGTGGGGCGGCGGGTTCGTCGAAACCGTACTGACGTACGCCGCAACGCCGCCCTATCTCCGAAAGGAGGTATTCGGCAAGCGGAACGAACTGGAGTACGCGGGCGTCCTGCCGCCGCTCCGCGCCACGGCACTGACCGGCTCCGAATCCGAGGGTTCGGGGTCGTTAAGACAGGGAATCGTGACCGAGGTCGGACCTGAAGGGCGCGTTCGGGTCAATTGCGGACTGCAACACCCGATCTCACTCGTCGCTCCGTCAGAAATGACGGTCGACGAGGGGGAGCGCGTTACCGTCAGGATCTCTTCGAGAAGTCCGGTCCGTGCGAAGCTGGTCGACGAGCCCCTCCCGGGGTTCGCAGTGAAGCGCATGGACCTCACGGCAGCGCTCGACCGCGACGATGCAGGCGTGACGGTCGCCACCTCGCGACACGGCGAAGAACTCACCGTGTCGCGACTGGCCGACCACGTCGTGCGCACCGAACGGGACGGGATGACTGTCGCGTTCGGGTCGCCCGGACGAGGGCTACCGGACATCCTCGGGGTAGACGCCGAGCGTCTCCCCGACGCGGTCGAATCCGGCGCACCCAGCCGGTTCGACCTCTGGCTGAACGCGGTTCCGAACCAGGGTAGCGAGGTCGTGCGAACGGAAGAAGCGATGTTCGCCGTCCTCGGCTGCCTGACCCTCAAACACGAGTGATACGATGCCAGAAACAAGCAGACCACGCAAAGGTTCGCTGGGCTACGGCCCCCGCAAGCGCGCGACCAGTGAGGTGCCGCGCTTCAACTCGTGGCCCGACAGCGACGGCCAGCCGTCGCTCCAGGGCTTCGCGGGCTACAAGGCCGGGATGACCCACGTGGTGATGGTCAACGACGAATCCGATTCCCCACGAGAGGGGATGGAGGAGACCGTTCCCGTCACCATCGTCGAGACGCCCCCGATGCGGGCCGTCGCCCTGCGGGCCTACGAAGACACGCCGTACGGGCAGAAGCCGCTGACGGAAGTGTGGGGCGACGAGTTCCACGGGGAACTCGACCGCACGCTCGACGTGCCGGAGAACCACGACGCCGACGCGGCGGAGTCGGAACTCCGTGACGCGCTCGAAGCGGGCGACGTGACGGACCTCCGGGTCATCACCCACACCGTACCCAGCGACGTACAGAGCATTCCGAAGAAACAACCGGACGTCATGGAGACGCGCGTCGGCGGTGGCTCCCTGCAGGAGCGCGCCGACTTCGCGCTCGACCTCCTCGCCGACGGCGGGGAACACGCGATGAACGACGTGTTCCGCGCGGGCGAGTACACGGACGTAAGTGGCGTCACGAAAGGCAAAGGGACACAGGGCCCCGTCAAGCGATGGGGCGTCCAGAAACGGAAAGGCAAGCACGCCCGCCAGGGCTGGCGACGCCGCATCGGTAACCTCGGCCCGTGGAACCCGAGCCGCGTTCGCTCGACGGTTCCCCAGCAGGGCCAGACCGGTTACCACCAGCGCACCGAACTGAACAAGCGCCTCATCGACGTCGGCGACGGCGACGGCGTCAACGTCGACGGCGGGTTCGTCAACTACGGCGAGGTCGACGGACCGTACGCGCTGGTGAAGGGTTCCGTTCCCGGACCGGAGAAGCGCCTGGTGCGTTTCCGCCCTGCCATCCGACCGACCGACCAGCCGCGCCTCGACCCCGAGGTGCGCTACGTAAGCACGGAGTCCAACCAGGGATAACCCATGCAGGCAACAATCCGAGACCTCGACGGCGAGGACGCGGGTACGCTCGACCTGCCGGACACGTTCGACAACGTCGTCCGGTCGGACCTCATCAAGCGTGCCGTCCTCGCCGCGCAGGCCAACCGAAAGCAGGACTACGGTGCCGACGACTACGCGGGGATGCGCACGTCCGCCGAGTCGCCCGGCAGCGGTCGCGGCATGGCTCACGTGCCCCGGACGAACGGCCAGGGCGCGCGGGTCCCCCAGACCGTCGGGGGCCGCAAGGCCCACCCGCCGAAAGAGGAGAAGGACCGCACGCTCGACATCAACACGAAGGAGCGCAAGCAGGCCGTCCGCAGCGCCATCGCGGCGACGGCGGACGCCGACGTGGTCGCAGAGCGCGGCCACCGCTTCGACGAGGACCTCGACCTCCCGCTCGTCGTGAGCGACGAGTTCGAGGACCTCGTGAAGACGAAGGAGGTCGTCTCCTTCCTCGAAGCGACCGGCCTCCACGACGACGTCGAGCGTGCCGAAGAGAACAAGTCCGTCCGGGCCGGTCGCGGGACGACCCGTGGCCGCAAGTACAAGACGCCGAAGTCGATCCTGTTCGTGACGAGCAGCGACGCCGGTCCGTCGAAGGCCGCCCGCAACCTCGCGGGCGCCGACGTGGCGACCGCGGCGGAGGTCAACGCCGAAGACCTCGCGCCCGGTACCCACCCTGGACGGCTCACCGTCTGGACCGAGAGCGCCATCGAGGAGGTGGCCGAGCGATGAGCTCCGTCATCGAGTTCCCCTGGGTCACGGAGAAGGCGATGAACCAGATGGACTTCGAGAACAAGCTCCAGTTCATCGTCGATCTCGACGCGCACAAGCCCGACATCCGCGAGGAGATCGAGCAGCAGTACGACGTGACCGTCGAGAGCATCAACACCCAGGTCACGATGAACGGTCGGAAGAAGGCCACCGTGGCACTGTCCGACGACGACGACGCCCAGGAAGTGGCGTCTCGAATCGGGGTGTTCTGACACATGGGACGACGAATTCAAGGACAGCGACGTGGTCGCGGCGGACCGACGTTCCGCGCCCCGTCGCACCGATACAAGGCTGAACTGGGACACAAGACGACCGAAGACGACGACATCGTCTCGGGCACCGTCGTGGACATCGAACACGACCCCGCGCGAAGCGCGCCCGTCGCCGCCATCGAGTTCGAGGACGGCGACCAGCGCCTCGTGCTCGCGCCCGAGGGCGTCGGCGTCGGCGAGGAGATTCAGGTCGGCGTCTCCGCCGAGATCAAGCCGGGTAACACGCTCCCGCTCGCCGAGATTCCGGAAGGAGTCCCGGTGTGCAACGTCGAGCGCCAGCCCGGCGACGGCGGGAAGTTCGCGCGCGCCTCCGGCGTGAGCGCGGACCTCATCACGCACGACCGAGACGCGGCCGTCGTCGAGCTTCCGAGCGGCGAGGTCAAGCGACTCTCGCCCGACTGTCGCGCCACCATCGGCGTCGTCGCCGGTGGCGGCCGAACGGAGAAGCCGATGGTCAAGGCCGGCAACAAGTACCACAAGATGAAAGCGCGCGGCACCAAGTGGCCGAACGTTCGCGGCGTGGCGATGAACGCCGTCGACCACCCGTTCGGTGGCGGTGGCCGCCAGCACCCCGGTCGACCGAAGAGCGTCTCGCGGAACGCACCGCCGGGACGCAAGGTCGGGGACATCTCGTCCCGGCGCACGGGACGGGGAGGTAACTGATGAGCGAGAGTGACTACCGAACCGGCCGTGAAGGTGAGTTCACCTTCCGCGGTCACGACCTCGACGAGCTGCAGGACATGAGTCTGGAGGAAGTCGCGGAACTGCTGCCCGCTCGCCAGCGGCGAACCATCGAACGCGGGTTGACCGTCGAGCAGGAGAAACTGCTCGAGAAGGCCCAGAAGAAGACCGACGAGGAGTCGGCAAACGACCCGATCCGAACGCATCTGCGCGACATGCCGGTGCTGCCGGAGTTCGTCGGCAAAACGTTCGCCGTCTACACCGGCCAGAGCTTCGAGCGCGTCAAGGTCGAGCCCGAGATGCTGGGCCACTACCTCGGCGAGTTCCAGCTGACCCGCACGTCCGTCGAGCACGGACAGGCGGGCATCGGCGCGACCCGCTCCTCGAAGTTCGTGCCACTCAAGTAAATCATGGGAATCAGCTACAGCGTCGAGGCCGACCCGGACACCACCGCCAAGGGGATGCTCCGGGAGCGGCACATGAGCCACAAGCACAGCAAGGCGATCGCCCGGGAGATCAAAGGGATGACCGCGGAGGACGCGAAGGCGTACCTCCACGACGTCGTCGACGGGAAGCAGTCGGTCCCGTTCAAACAGCACAACAGCGGTGTCGGTCACCGTAGCGACATCGATGGCTGGGACGCCGGTCGCTACCCCGAGAAGGCCAGCGAGGCGTTCCTCGACCTGCTGGAGAACGTCACGAACAACGCCGACGAGCAGGGCTTCGACGGCGACGCGATGGAGATCATGCACGTCGCCGCCCACAAGGTCGGCGAGGTGGAGGGACGCAAGCCTCGCGCGATGGGCCGGGCGACCGCCTGGAACACGCCCGAGGTCGACGTCGAACTGATCCTCGAGGAGGTCGAAGAATAATGGCAGACGAACACCAGTTCATCGAAGACGGCCTGCAGCGGTCCCAGATAGACGAGTTCTTCGCGGACGAACTCGGCCGCGCGGGCTACGGAGGAATGGAAGTCGCCAAGACCCCGATGGGTACCCAGATCGTCCTCAAGGCCGAGAAGCCCGGGATGGTCATCGGCAAGGGCGGCAAGAACATCCGGAAGATCACCACCCAGCTGGAGGAGAAGTTCAACCTCGACGACCCCCAGATAGACGTCCAGGAGGTCGACGAGCCCGACCTGAACGCCCGCATCGTCGCGGACCGGCTGGCCAACGCGCTCGAACGCGGCTGGTACTTCCGGAAGGCAGGCCACACCACCATCGACCGCATCATGGACGCCGGCGCCCTCGGGGCGGAGATCGTCCTCTCGGGCAAGGTCACCGGTGCGCGCTCGCGCGTGGAGAAGTTCAACCGCGGCTACATCAAGCACAACGGCGAGCCCGCCCAGACCATCGTCGACCACGGGCAGGGCGTCGCGGTGATGAAGCTCGGCACCATCGGCGTGGACGTGAAGATCATCCCGCCGGGAGCCGACCTGCCCGACGACTTCCACATCGAGGAGGGCGCGGACCCCAAGGAAGTCGTTCCGGAGGCAGTCGAGGCCAACGAGGCCGCCGAACTCATCGAGGAACCCAGCGACGAAGAGCTCGAGGAGCTCCGGGCCGAGGAGGCCGAGGAGCCGCCCGAGCCGGGTGAAGAGGAGATCGACGAGGAGACGATAGAGGAGGTCATCGAGGAAGAGACCGAGACCGAGAGCGAGAGCGAACCCGAGACGGAGGCGTCCGGCGAGGACGAGTCCGTCGAGGAGGAACTCGACGAGCTCGAGGAGGAGGTCGAGGCCGAAGCGGAAGAGCTGATGGAAGAGATGGAAGACGACTCCGACGAGGAGGGTGACCAGTAATGGCCATCGTTCACGTCGAGGAACTGCGGGACATGACGCCCGCGGAACGAGAGTCCGAACTCGAAGAGCTCGAGACCGAACTGCTCAACGCGAAGGCCGTGAAGGCCGCCGGGGGCGCGCCCGAGAACCCCGGCCGCATCAAGGAACTCCGCCGGACGATCGCTCGGATCAAGACGGTCCAGCGAGAGGAAGGCGACCTGGAGGAATAATGGCACTGACACCCGAGACGCTACCGAAACACGAACTCGTCGGCCTGCACGTGCGGGTCGTCTCCGCGACGAACCCCGACCTCGTCGGTATCGAGGGCCGGGTCGTCGACGAGACGATGCGGACGCTGAGCGTCGAGTCCGCGTCTCGGGTGCGCCAGGTGCAAAAGCGCGGGACGAAGTTCGAGTTCCGACTCACAGATGAAGCCGCCGACTCCGAAAGGACGTCGGGGACTGTGCCAGAACTTCAGTCGGAAACTGCCGGAGTCCGCTCCGGTCAGTCTGGCTGTTGCGAGGGCACAGCCTACGTTACGGTGGATGGAGCTATCTTGCTCTCACGACCCGAGCTACGCACCGAATCAGGAGGTATATCGAAATGGCGTTAGGACTGAACGTACCAGAACCGGAGGAAACCTGCTCCGACGAGAACTGTCCGTTCCACGGCACGCTGTCCGTGCGCGGCCAGACTCTCGAAGGAGCGGTGGCCTCCACCGACATGGACAAGACCGTCGTCGTCGAGCGAGAGTACGACGTTACCGTGCCCAAATACGACCGGCAGATGAAACGCCGGTCCCGTATCCCGGCCCACGCGCCGGAGTGCATGGAGCTCTCGGAAGGCGACACGGTTCGTATCGCAGAGACACGACCGCTCTCGAAGACGAAGTCGCACGTGGTCGTCGAGACCGTCGAGACCCACCGCGACCTCGCCGGAGGTGACGACTGATGGAAGCGCTGAAAGCGGACGTGACCCAGGGCCTCGAGAAGGGCTCGCTGATCACCTGTGCCGACAACACCGGCGCACGTCAGCTGAAGGTCATCAGCGTCTCGAACTACCACAGCACGAAGAACCGCCACCCGAAGGCGGGCATCGGTGACAAGGTGACGGTGTCGGTCACCAAGGGGACGCCCGAGATGCGTCGCCAGGTGCTCGACGCCGTCATCGTCCGCCAGCGCAAGCCCATCCGTCGTCCCGACGGTCGCCGCGTGAAGTTCGAAGACAACGCGGCCGTCATCATCGACGACGTCGAGGAGCCGCGCGGGACCGAGATCAAGGGTCCCATCGCGCGGGAAGTCGCCGAGCGGTTCGGAAGTATCGCGAGCACCGCTACGATGATAGTATGACTCGACAACCACGCAAACAGCGAAAACAGACCGAACGCGCCTCGCTGCACGAGCGACACGAGCAGGTCAAGGCGACGCTGTCCGACGACCTCCGCGAGGAGTTCGGACGGCGTAGCGTCCGCGTCAACGCGGGCGACACGGTCGAGGTCATGCGCGGCGACTTCGCCGGCGAGGAAGGCGAAGTGCTCGAAGTGGACCTGAAGAACGCCGTCGTCCACGTCGAGGACGTCACGCTGGAGAAGTCGGACGGCGAAGAAGTGCCGCGCTCGCTCGACGCGAGCAACCTTCGCGTGACCGACCTCGACTTGGAAGACGACCGCCGCGAGACGCGACTGCGAGGTGATGACGAATGACGAAACACCAGAAACGACTCTCCGTTCCGAAGTCCTGGCCGGTTGAGCGCAAGACCGAGACCTTCACCGTGAAGGCCGGCGCTGGCCCGCACGGTCAGGCAGGTGTCCCGCTGGTCGTCCTCCTGCGGGACGTGCTCGGTTACGTCGACTCCAAGAAGGAAGCGCGCTACGCCATCGAACGGAGTAGCGTCCTCGTCAACGGCGACTCGCCCAGCGACGAACAGCGCCCCATCGGGATGTTCGACATCCTGTCGTTCCCGGAGCGCGACGAGTACTACCGCGTCTTCCCCGACGAGGGCGGTCGGCTCGCGCTGACGGCCATCGACGAGGACGCGGCCGGGAGCAAGCTGGCGAAGATAGAGGACAAGACGCAGGTCGCTGGCGAGCGCACGCAGCTCAACTTCCACGACGGAGGCAACCTCCTCGTGGACGACGCCAGCGAGTACGACGCGAAAGACTCCGTCGTCGTCAGCAACGACGACAACGAGATCGTCGCTCATTTCCCCTACGAGGAAGGCTGTCTCGTCACGGCCGTCCGCGGCACGCACGCGGGCGACGTCGGCGAGGTAACCGACATCGAGGTGACGCCTGGAAGCGGTTCGAACGGCGTCATCGTCGAAGGCGAGGACGGTACCTTCGAGACGGTCGAGGAGTACGTCGTCGTCATCGACGAGAACTTCACCGGCGACGACGCCGAGGCGTCGGGAGGTGACGCCGAATGAGCGAAGCAGAGACCAAGTTCGACGACATGCGCGAACCGCGCGTCGAGAAGGTCGTCGTCCACATGGGCGTCGGCGAAGGCGGTCGCGAACTCGCGGACGCCGAGGACATCCTCGAAGACGTCACGGGCCAGCAGAGCGTTCGGACGCTGGCGAACTCGACGATGCCGGACTTCGGCATCCGACAGGGCGACCCCATCGGGGCGAAGGTGACGCTCCGCGGCGAGGACGCCATCGAGTTCATCGAGACGGCGCTGTCGCTGACCGACGTCTCCCGGTCGCAGTTCGACGACAACGGGAACTTCAGCTTCGGTGTCGAGGAGCACACAGAGTTCCCGAGCCAGGAGTACGACCCGAGCATCGGAATCTACGGGCTCGACGTGACCGTCAACCTCGTCCGGCCGGGTTACCGCGTCGCCAAGCGCGACAAGGCGACCCGCCAGATTCCATCGAACCACCGCCTGACCGTCGAGGACGCGGTCGCGTTCCTCGAGGGCAACTTCGACGTGGAGGTCAACGAATGAGCGAGAGTGAACACGACGGAGACGTGACCGGCGAGCACGCCGAGAAGCGGACCGGCCAACTCGAGGCCTGCCAGCGCTGCGGGCGCAAACAGGGCTTGGTCGGCAAGTACGACATCTACCTGTGCCGGCAGTGCTTCCGGGAGATAGCCCGCGACATGGGCTTCAAGAAGTATCGATAACTATGGCAGGAAACGATCCGCTGGCCAACGCACTCTCCGGCGTGGACAACGCCGAGGGCGTCGGCCACCTAACTCACACCGTACAGCCCGCCTCGAACGAGATCGGCAACGTACTCGAGGTCTTCTACGACCACGGGTACATCGACGGCTTCGAGTTCGTCGACGACGGCAAAGCCGGTCAGTTCGAGGTCGAACTGAAAGGCGCGATAAACGAGTGTGGCGCGGTCAAGCCCCGCTACTCGGCGGGCGCAGACGAGTTCGAGAAGTGGGAGAAGCGATTCCTCCCCGCCCAGGACTACGGGACGCTCGTCGTCACGACCAGCCACGGTATCATGAGCCACTACGCGGCCCGCGACGAGGGCATCGGTGGCCAGGTCATCGCGTACGTCTACTAGAACAATGCCACGAACCGAAATCGAGATTCCGGACGAGGTGACCGCCGAGATAGACCACCTCGATCTCACCGTCGAGGGACCCGAGGGCGACGTCACGCGACGCCTCTGGTACCCGGACGTCGAGGTCGAGGTCGAAGACGGTCACGTGGTCGTCCAGAGCGACGAGACCGACGCCAAGACGATGGCGACGCTCGGCACGTTCGAGAGCCACGTACGAAACATGTTCCACGGCGTGACCGACGAGTGGGAGTACAAGATGGAAGTCTTCTACTCTCACTTCCCAATGCAGGTGCGCTCGGAGGGCGACGAGGTCGTCATCGAGAACTTCCTCGGCGAGAAAGCGCCCCGGCGAGCGGCGATTCACGGGGACACCACCGTCGAGGTGGACGACGAGGAAGTGTACCTGCGCGGCCCCGACATCGAGGACGTGGGCCAGACCGCCGCGGACATCGAACAACTCACTCGCGTTCCCGGCAAGGACACGCGAGTGTTCCAGGACGGCGTCTACATCACAGAGAAGCCGTCGACGGGAGGTGCCTGATAGATGGCAGACGACGAACCTGAACAGATCGAAGACATCAGCGGTGTCGGCGAGAGCAAGGCCGAAGCGCTCGACGAGGCCGGCTACGAGTCCGTCGAGGACGTCAAGGCCGCCAGCCAGGACGACCTAGCCGAAGTGGAGGGCATCGGCAACGCGCTCGCGGCCCGCATCAAGGCTGACGTCGGCGGCCTCGAGGTCGAAGAGGAGACGGAAGCCGAGATAGAAGAGGAGGAAGCGCCGGAAGAGGAAACCGAAGAGGACGTCGAGACGGAACTGCAGCCCCGCGGGCTCGTGGAGAAGACGCCGGACCTCAGCGAGAACGAGGAACGTCTCCTCACGCAGCGCGAGCGCGAGGGCAAACCGCAGTTCAACCGACAGGACTACCACAAGAAAAAGCGGACGCCGAAGTCCTGGCGACGCCCGCGCGGCAAGCTCTCGAAGCAGCGCCGCGGCGTGAAGGGCAAGGGCGACAAGGTCGACCCCGGTTTCCGCACGCCCGAGGCCGTTCGGGGCAAGCATCCGAGCGGCTTCGACGAGGTGCGGGTCCACAACGTCGACGACCTCGACGGCGTGGACGGCGACGCGGAAGCGGTCCGCATCGCCTCGAAGGTCGGCGCTCGCAAGCGCGAGCGCATCGAGGAAGTCGCCGAGGACGAAGGTATCCGCGTGCTGAACCCGACCTACGTCGAAGTGGAGGTCGAAGAATGACTGACCTGAGTGCACAGAAGCGACTGGCTTCGGACGTGCTCGACGTCGGCGAGAACCGCGTCTGGTTCGACCCGGAGGCTCAGGGTGAAATCGTGGACGCGATCACCCGCGAGGACATCCGGGAACTCGTCGACGACGGGACCATCAAGGCGAAAGAGGCGAAGAGCAACTCCCGCGGTCGCGCCCGCGAACGTAGCGAGAAGCGGGCCTACGGCCACCGCACCGGTCCCGGTTCCCGGAAGGGGAAGTCGGGCGGTCGCCGGAACGAGAAAGAACAGTGGGAGAACCAAATCCGAGCGCAGCGTAGCAAGCTTCGCGAACTCCGCGCCCAGGGCGAGATCACCAACTCGCAGTATCGGGACCTCTACGACAAGTCGAAAGGCGGGGAGTTCCGTAGCGTTCGCTACCTGCTGAACTACATCGAGAACAACTACTAACAATGGCGACAGGACCACGATACAAGGTGCCGATGCGGCGCCGCCGCGAGGTCCGGACGGACTACCACCAGAGGTTGCGCCTGCTGAAATCGGGCAAGCCCCGGCTGGTCGCTCGCAAGAGCAACCGGCACGTCAGGGCGCAGCTGATCACTCTGGGCCCCGACGGCGACAACACGGTCGCGAGCGCATTCTCCGGCGACCTGGCCGAGTACGGCTGGGAGGCCCCGACGGGCAATCTCCCGAGCGCGTACCTCACCGGGTACCTGCTGGGCAAGCGTGCGCTCGACGACGGTTTCGAAGAGGCCGTGCTCGACATCGGCCTCAACACGGCGACGCCCGGCAACAAGGCGTTCGCAGTACAGGAAGGTGCAATCGACGCTGGCCTCAACATCCCGCACAACGAGAGCGTGATGGCGGACTGGTCGCGCAACCGCGGCGAGCACATCGCCGAGTTCGCAGAACAGCGCGACGAGCCGCTGTACAGCGGGGATTTCGACGCCACCGAACTACCCGAGCACTTCGACGAAGTGCTCGCGAACCTCCAGGAGGACGAATAATATGAGCCAACACAACGGCTGGGAACCCCAGACCCGGCTCGGCCGCAAGGTCGCCGAGGGCGAGATCGACACGATGGAGGCGGCGCTGAACTCCGGGCTCCCGCTGAAGGAGTCGGAGCTGGTCGACCAGCTCCTCCCCGGACTCGAAGACGAAGTGCTGGACATCAACATGGTCCAGCGCATGACCGACTCCGGTCGACGCGTGAAGTTCCGCTGCGTCGTCGCCATCGGCAACCGCGACGGGTACGTCGGCTACGCCGAGGGCCGCGACGACCAGGTCGGGGGTGCCATCCAGAAGGCCATCGACATCGCGAAGCTGAACATCATCGACGTCCCCCGCGGCGCGGGCTCGTGGGAGGACCGCAGCGACCGACCGCACTCGCTGACCCACCGCACGGAGGGGAAGGCGGGCAGCGTCACGGTCGAACTCATCCCGGCTCCCGCCGGACTGGGTCTCGCGGCGACCGACACGGTCCGCAAGATTCTGGAACTGGCGGGCGTCGAGAACGCCTGGACGAAGAGCCACGGCAACACCCGGACGACGCTGAACCTCGCGAAGGCGACGTACAACGCCCTCGAGAACGCCTCGCAGGCACGGGGGCCGCGACGGACCCGACCCGACGAACCCGAGGAGGTGGCCGACTGATGCAAGCGGTCGTCCAGATCCGCGGCGAGGTCGACATGAACGGCAGCATCCAGGACACCCTGGAGATGCTGAACATCCACCGGGTGAACCACTGCGCGCTGGTGCCCGAGACCGACGCCTACCGCGGGATGATAACGAAGGTCAACGACTACGTCGCCTACGGCGAACCGGACCAGGCGGTCCTGGAGACGGTGCTCGCGACGCGCGCCGAACCGCTCGAGGGGAGCGACGACGTCGACGACGAGTGGGTCGCGGACAACACCGACTACGACGACGTCGCCGGTCTCGCGTCGGCGCTGCTCGACGAGGAGACGACGCTCGAAGAGGCGGGCCTGACGCCGGTGCTGCGGCTCCATCCGCCGCGCGGCGGCCACGACGGCCTCAAGCACCCCACCAAGGAGGGCGGCGAACTCGGAAAACATACAACCGAGGAAATCAACGCGCTCCTGAAGGCGATGAGATAACAATGACAGACAAGAAACGACGACAGCGTGGCTCGCGCACGCACGGCGGTGGCAGTCACAAGAACCGCCGCGGTGCCGGCCACCGTGGCGGCCGCGGTAACGCGGGCCGCTCCAAACACGAGTTCCACAATCACGGACCGCTCGGCAAGCACGGCTTCAAGCGCCCCGAGGACGTCCAGGAAGAGGTCAAGACGATATCGGTGCAGAAGTTAGACGAGGACGCCGCGCTGTTCGCGGCGGAGGGCGACGCCGAGGAGACCGACTTCGGCTACCGCCTCGACGCGCGCGACGTCGTCGAGGACGGCTGGGACGCCGACGTCGTCAAGGTCCTCGGTAACGGTCGCGTCCGCAACGAACTGGAAGTGACCGCCGACGCGTTCTCCGCGAGCGCAGTCGAGCTCATCGAGGAGGAGGGCGGCGACGCCGTCCTCAGCGACCGGGCCGAAGAAGCCGAAGACGAAGACGAAGACGAGCCGGAAGAGACGGCAGAGTCAGAGGAGTAACACATGGGATGGAAGGAGGCCGCTGAACCGGTCCTGACTCGGATGCCCTCCGTCCGTCGGCCAGAGGGGCACGTCCCCTTCAAGCGCAAGCTGACGTGGACGGGCGGCGTCCTGTTGTTGTACTTCTTCCTGACGAACGTCACCCTGTACGGCGCGAACCAGACGACCGACATCTACGGTCAGTTCCGGTCGCTGCTGGCGGGTGGTCAGGGGTCGGTGCTGCACCTCGGTATCGGACCTATCGTCACGGCGAGCATCGTCTTGCAGTTGCTCGGCGGTGCTGACCTGCTAGGGCTGGACACCGACGACCCTCGCGATCAGGTGCTGTACCAGGGCCTCCAGAAACTGCTGGTCGTCGTGATGATCTTCCTGACCGGACTGCCGATGGTCTTCGCGGGCGGGTTCTTCCCGGCCGACCCACAGCTAGCCGGTAGCTTCCCCGGCGGGTCGTTCGGCGTCAAGTGGCTCATCTTCGCCCAGATATTCGTCGGGGCCATCCTCGTCCTGTTCATGGACGAGATAATCAGCAAGTGGGGCGTCGGTAGCGGCATCGGGCTGTTCATCGTCGCCGGCGTGAGCCAGAAGCTCATCGCGGGTCTGTTCGCGTGGCAGGGGCTTCCGAACACCAACCCCGGCCTCGTGCCGCGGTGGATCGCTCTCGTCACCGGGAGCGCCGAGAACGTCCCGTCGCTGCTGACCGGCCAGGGCATCCAGTACCTGCTGCTGGGCGGCGGTCAACTGCTCGCGCTGGTCACGACGGTGCTCATCTTCGCCATCGTCGTGTACGCCGAGAGCGTTCGGGTCGAGATTCCGCTCAGCCACGCGCGGGTGAAAGGCGCTCGCGGTCGCTTCCCCGTGAAGCTCATCTACGCGAGCGTCCTGCCGATGATCCTCGTTCGTGCGCTCCAGGCGAACATCCAGTTCCTCGGGCGCATCCTCAGCAGTCAGCTCGGCGACCTGCCGGCGTGGCTCGGCCAGTACAGCAACGGACAGCCCATCGGCGGGCTGTTCTACTACCTCGCGCCCATCCGCGGCCGCGAGCAGTGGATGTGGTGGACCGGCTCGGTCGCCCAGGAGCCGTGGCAGATACTCCTGCGCATCGCCATCGACCTCGGGTTCATGGTCATCGGCGGCGCTATCTTCGCCATCTTCTGGGTCGAGACGACGGACATGGGGCCGGAAGCGACGGCGAAACAGATCCAGAACTCCGGAATGCAGATTCCCGGATTCCGCCAGAACACGGGCGTCATCGAGAAGGTGATGGAGCGGTACATCCCGCAAGTCACCGTGCTCGGCGGTGCGCTCGTCGGACTGCTGGCCGTGCTGGCGAACATGCTCGGCACCATCGGCGGCGTCTCCGGGACCGGACTGCTGCTGACGGTCTCCATCACGTACAAGCTGTACGAGGAGATCGCCGAAGAGCAGCTGATGGAGATGCATCCGATGATGCGCGAGATGTTCGGCGGCTAACGCAGAACACCTCTCTCCCGTTCCTCTTTCTCGGTAGCGTCGAGCGACAGTAACGCCCCGACCGATAGCCGCTCCGTTCGTTCCCGAGGCGTCTCGGCCGAAAGGCGGTGTACCGCGGAGTACGATACCGGACACGAATACCCGTCTGGACGCCGGCCCCTGCATTTTTGCCGTCGCGCTCGTACACACTGACTGCTATGGTGGACCGCGAACGCGCGCTCTCCGAACTCCAGATAGAGGGAGAGTTCGACGACGAGGCCCGCGAACGGCACGCCCCGGTGGTGCGGATGATGGCGGACATCCTCGAACACGGCGAGGTGCACGCCCGGTGGGCCGACGAGGACCGGTACGTCGAAGTGCGGCAGGGCACCGCGACGTTCGACTTCGATGGTGAGGTCATCCTCATCGACAACGGGCTCAACGAGCGCTCGTTCACGATGAACAATCTCAGCAATTGGGAGAAGCCGATGAACGTCTTCGAGGACGAAGAGCCGTAGTCCGCGCTCCACAAAGGATTTACCGTCGTACGCGAATCGCCGGAGTGTTATGGCATACGTTAGACGAACCGCCACCCGCCTCGTTTGTAGTATCGCCCTCCTGCTCGGCCTGGCGTGCCTGTTCAGCGGGGACCCCGAGAGCACTTACTGACGCCGCGACCGCCGGCGTCGGTCTCGTCGACGACGTCGAGAACGGAGTGTTCGAGACGGTGCCGGTGATGCCGACGAACCGCGTCGCCGTCTTCGCTGGGAAGACGGCCGCCGAATGCGATTGAATAATCGTTCAGTCCGGATATTCCTTTCAGTCCTGACGAACCGAACTACCGAACGGCCGATGTCGATTTCAGGCGGGAGGGAGAATCAGCACACGTCATGGTGTTCAAGAAGATAACGCTCATCGGAACCAGCGACGAAAGCTTCGACGCGGCAACCGACGACGCTATCGACCGCGCCGACCAGACGCTCGACAACGTCAAATGGGTCGAGGTGAAGGAACTGGGCGTGGAACTCGCCAGAGCCGCGGACCGCGAGTACCAGGCGGAGGTCGAGGTGGCGTTCGAACTCGAAGACCACTCCGAGTAATCCTCAGGTCCGGAAGCTCTCGCCGCAACCGCACTCCGAGACGACGTTCGGGTTGTCGACGTGGAATCCGGCACCCTGTAGCCCCGTCTCGTAGTCGACGACGCTGCCCTCGATGTAGTTCATGCTCGCGGGGTCGACGAACACGCGCAGGCCGTGGTGTTCGTAGATGGTGTCGTCGTCCTCCGGTTCCCCGTCGAAACGCATCCCGTACGAGAGCCCCGCACACCCGCCCTGCTGGACGAACAGCCGGAGACCCGCCACGTCGGAGTCCATGTCCTCGCCGTCCAGCAGCGTGAGCGCTTGCTCGGCGGCGTCCTCCGTCACCTCAATCTGGGGGGTCGGCTCCCCATCGGGTGCGGTGTCAGTACTCATACTAACACCTTTTCGGAGCAGGATGTTAACGCTGTCGCCGCCTCGTCGGTGACGGTCGTCGACCGACCTCCGTCACTCCTCGAGCCGCTTGCGAACGCTCTCGGCGTGGGCTTCCAGCCCCTCGGCTTCCGCCAGCGTCTCGATGGTGTCCCTGAGGTCCCCGAGCGCCGCCTCGTCCATGCGCTGGACGGTCGTCGAGCGCAGGAAGGTGTCGACGGAGAGCCCGCCCGTAATCTTCGCCAGTCCGTTCGTCGGGAGAACGTGATTCGTCCCGGAGGCGTAGTCGCCCGCCGCGACCGGGGTGTACGGTCCGAGGAACACGCTACCGGCGCTGTCGATGCGCGAGAGGATCGCCTCGTCGTCGTCGGCCTGGATGGAGAGGTGTTCGGCGGCGTACTCCTCGGCGAACAGGATGGCCTCGCTCGTCGAGCGCGCGTGGAACACGCCGCTTGCGTCGTTGTCGAGCGCCGCCCGGATGACGTCCTCGCGCTCGCGCTCGCCCGCCTGGCGGTCGATCTCGGCGGCGACCGCCTCGGCGAGGTCGGCGTCGTCGGTCACCGCGACGACGGCGGCGTTCGGGTCGTGTTCGGCCTGCGCGACCACGTCGCTCGCGACGAAGGCGGGGTCGGCCGTCTCGTCCGCGACGACGAGCAGTTCGCTCGGCCCCGCCAGGAAGTCGATGGCGACGTCGCCCTGCACCTCGGCCTTCGCCGCCGTCACCCAGCGGTTGCCCGGGCCGACGACCTTCTGCACGCGGTCGACGCTCTCGGTGCCGTAGGCGAGCGCGGCGACGGCCTGCGCGCCGCCGACGCGATAGACCGCGTCCGCGCCCGCGGCGTGGATGGCGGCGAGCGTGATGGGGTTCTGCTCCTCGGCGGGCGGGGTCGTCACCGCCACCTGCTCGACGCCGGCGACCTTCGCCGGGACGACGCCCATCAGGGCGCTGGAGGGGTAGGCGGCCGCGCCACCGGGGACGTAGACCCCCACGCGCTCCAGGGGGCGGAACCGCCGGCCGAGTTCCCGACCGTCGAAGTCCTCGCGCCAGTCCGCCGGAAGCTGTGCCTCGTGGAACTTCCGGACGTTGTCGGCCGCCGTCTCTATGGCCTCGCGCACGTCGTCGTCGACGGCCTCGTACGCGCGCTCGGCCTCGTCCGTGATATCGAGGTTGCCCACCTCGACCTCGTCGAACTCGCGGGAGAACTCCCGAACGGCCACGTCGCCCTCCGTCCGCACCCGGTCGACGATGTCGCGCACGTCGTCCCGAATCGCCTCGATGCCGGCGTCGCGGTCGAACAGCGCCGACCGGTCGCCGGGACCGAGGTCCGCGATTTCCTGGACGTTCATACCCCGGCTTCGCGTGCCGGGCGAAAAACGGTTTCCTTCCGCGGGGACTCACTCCTCGCGCCGTCCCCCGTCGGACCGACCGCCCGCGGGGCTCCCCGGTCTGTCGGAGGGGACGTACACCGTCGGCCGCCGGATGACGAACTCGTCGAGGAACGCCGTCACGACCGCGGCCGCCTCGACGGCGAAGTAGAGGGGGAGCGTGACGACCGCCGCGTACTCCCGGAGCGAGTGCGGGCGGCCGTCGAGACGGTCCCGCAGGAGGACGAGCGGGGGCGACGCGAGCGCGACGACGGCGGCGAGCGCCACCAGCGCTCGTTCGCCCGGGAGGAACGTTGCAGCGCCGCCGTCGGCGTGACTGAGCGCGACGGCCGGCAGCGCGAGGACCAGGAGCGGGAGCGCGAGCAGCGACCCGAACGTCAGCGCGGCGTCGACGCAGGCGACGCGAGAGAGGTTCGGGTTCCGCGGGAGCGTGCCGACGTACCGCCGCGCGACCTGCATCCCGCCGCGCGCCCAGCGCTTGCGACGACTCCACCACGACGCCAGCGATTCGGGGTTGGTCTCCGCGGAGACGATGCCGGGGTCGACGCGGACGTCCCGTCCGCCGGCGTGGATTCGCGACGCGAACTCCACGTCCTCCAGAAGGACGCTCTCGTCGAACGGTCCGAGTGTCTCGAACGCCGTCCGGCGGAAGACGGCCAGTCCGCCGGTGAACAGCGTGAACCCGGACGCCACCTCGCGGGCGACGAACTCGCCGCGTTCGGCGAAGTGGCGCTCGACCGTCGCGTGGAGCGTGACGAGCGACCCGTCGACGTTCGTCCCCCAGCACCGGCCCTTCACGCACCAGGCGTCGTCGTCCGCCCGGAACCACCCGACGGCCCGCCGGAGCGCGTCCGGTTCGGGACGCTGGCCCGCGTCCACGAAGGCGACGACGTCGCCCGTGGCGCGCTCCAGCCCGAAGTTCGCCATGGCGGCTTTCCCGCCGGGGTCGGCGTCGCGCCGGCACACCCGGAACCGCGGGTCCCCCGCCGTCGCCGCCTCGGCGACGCGTGCGGTGCCGTCTGTCGACGCCGCCTCGTGGCAGAGCAGGACCTCCAGCCGGTCGTCTGGATAGTCGAGTCGGCGACACGCCTCGACGGTCGCCGGTAGCGTGTCGGCCTCGTCGTACGCCGCGACGACGACGCTGACCGTCGGCAGGTCGGCGTCCCGGGGGTCGGCGGCTGTCGCGCTCGGCAGGTCGGCGTCGCCCGGACCGAGGGCGGCCAGCGGTCGGAACGCGAGCGCCGTCCCGAGGGCGGCCCGACTCGCCAGTCCTGCGAAGACGAGGACGACGAGCGTACCCAGCACCCGTCCGTACGCGGGAACGAGGACGACCGGCGTCGCGACGACGGCCGCGATCGCTCCCGAACTCGCCGCGTACGTCACCGTCCGTCGCAACGCCGTCTCAGTTTCCGATGACCGAACGTCCACCGGTCACTGTACCGTCCGAGGACTGAAACCGCTTGAGGCTGTCCCCCGGCCTCGCACGTCGTGACCGACGCACTCCCCGGCTCTTCCCACCTCCTCGTCCCTCGACTGTATGTTAAATACTTCCAACTTATACTTCGAACGCATAATCGATTCGATGATCGGGAAGCGTGGACCCGCTCGTTCGACGGTACTGCCGCTCGCAGCGTTCCTCCTGATAGCGTTCGGGTTCACGTGGAGTTACAACGCCCTCTACGAGTTGCTCCTCGACGCCCGACTGTCGGGAACGACGCCGGGTCGAGTCGTACCGTACTTCGGCGCGTGGGGACCGCTGATCGCGGTGGCCGTCGTCCTCCGGACGAGCTCCGTCTCCGTCGCCGACTGGTACGACCGCCAGATACGGTTCCGTAATCCGCCGGAGTCGTACCTGCTGGCGCTGGTGCTTCCGAACGCCGTCCAGGCGGTCACGACGTTCGTCTACCTGTGGGCGGGGGTCCCCGTCGAGTTCTCCTTCCCGCTGGTGAACTTCGTCCTCGTGTTCGTCTTCACCCTCCTCCTGTTGGGTGCGCTGGAGGAGTTCGGCTGGCGCGGGTTCCTCCAGCCGTACTTGCAGGAGCGGTGGGGTGCCCTTCCCGCGGCGCTCGCCGTCGGCGTCCTGTGGGGGGTCTGGCACCTTCCACCGCTCCTCGCGGGGGACCTCGGGGGCATGGACCCGACCCTCTTTCTGGTCCACCTGCTACCGATGTCGGTCGTCATGGCGTGGCTGTACAACAGTTCGAGCGGTGTCGTGCCGGTGATGGTGTTCCACGCCGCACACAACGCCCCCGGCCGGTTCTCGACGCCGACCGGCACCGTGCCACCGGGCGTGTCGGAGGTGACGTATCCGGCCTACACCGTCGCCTGGATACTCGTCGGCGTCGCGTTCGTCGCCTACTAAGGCCCGTCCCTCGCTGCCACGTCGGACGGCGGCGAGGACCCCGCCCCGGGACCGTTCCGCGCCGACTGAGAACCCTCCCGTCGCCGCCCGTCTCCACGTTCCGTGGAAAGCGACCCTCTCGTCGGTCGAGACGACCACCGGACGACGGCGACTAATCGGCGGCCGACGCCTGCCGTACGAGCACTCGCGACCCGCTTCGGAGAAGCGAGTGCAAGTGGTCCGCTTCCTCGAACGCGGTTAGCCGTGCGTTCGGCAGTCGTTCGGCCATTCGTCGGGCGTCCTCCACCGGAACATTCGAATCCCGCCCGCCGTGCCACAGGCGAACTCGCCGGTCGACCTCCGTTACCGGAAAATCCCACTCCCGGGCGAGCAGGCGGCTCTCGGTTACGAACCCCCGTCTGCTGCGTGCGAGCGCCTCGACGAAATCGCGTTTGACGAGTTCGGCGACGTCGTCGGACAGTTCGGCCTGGCCGTCCGACGTGGTGTACTGCGAGACGACGAAGGAGGGAGACGCTCGTTCGGCGAACCACCGCTGAGCTCTCAGTCCACCCCGCACGAGGAGTGGTGCCGTCCCCGCCAGCACTTCGAGGAGACGAAGCGCCGTCGGCCTGGTGGACCTGAGCGACGGCGGAGTCGCCCCCGCGACGACGTCGACTTCCCGAACGAGGTCTCCGCGGGTCGCGGCGAGTGCGAGCGCGTGCGGGCCGCCGCCGGAGAATCCGACGACGCCGGCGCGCGAGACCCCGGCGTCGTCCAGTACGGCGGCGACGAACTCGCCCGTGTCGGCGAGCGTCCGCGTCGGCCACGGCGACGAGCGGCCGTATCCCGGTCGGTCGAGCGCGAGCAGACGAACGCCGGAGCGGCGTGCGTCTTCGTCGAACAGTTCTCCGAGCAGACGCGACCCCGGCGTCCCGTGGAGGAAAACGAGCGGAGTTCCGTCGGACGCGCCGTACTCGGCGTAGGAAACGCTACGACCGCCGTCCGTGGAAACGACAGCCTCGTCTGTCCCGTCCAGCTCCGACCCGATTCGGGCTCGCTCTGCACGTGCGTCTTCCATCGGTGGTTGCTTCCGCGCCCAGCGTGGAGGGCGTGGTGCCGGACTGATGCGGTGTTTTATGTCTCTACGTGTCCCGGTTCCGATATGAAACGGATTCGGTTCGGGGTCACCTATCCGGCGGAGCTAGCGCATCCGATTCATCGTCGACTCGTGCGGGAAGACGCGGTCTCGCGCATGGAACTGTTGATGTGGGGGCCGACGGCCGACGTCACGACGCTCTCGTGGTACGATGCGGACCGGGAGACCGTCGCGGAGTTGCTCACCGCCGTCGAAACGGTCTCGACGAGTCACCTCGTCGAGGGCGACGACGGGACGTACGCGTTCGTCTCCCAGAGGGAGTACGAGTTCGAAGACGACGTGCTCGAACTCGTCTCCCGAGCGAGGGTGGTCTTCCTGCCGCCGGTGACCTTCTTCGAGGACGGCGACGCGACGTTCGAGGCCGTCGGTGAGCCCTCGTCTTTGAGCGAGTTCCACGCCCGATTGAGCGAGTTGCTCGACGCTCGTATCGAACGCGTCCGCGATTTCCGGAGCGGGTCGTCGCCGTCGGACCTCACGGGCAGACAGGGGGCGGCACTGGAGGCCGCGATGGCCGTCGGATACTACGAGATCCCGCGAACGGGAACCGTCGAAGACGTCGCGAAGGAACTCGGGTGCGCTCCGAGCACCGCCGGCGAACTGCTGCGGAAGGCGGAGTCCGCCGTCGTCGCCGACTACACGTCCCGGAACGCGGTCGTCGCGAACTCGCGGTAGAACCGTCCGGTCAGTCCCCGTCGTCCGCGAACCACTTCGCGAGGCCGGCGCTGGTGGCCATCTCGACGACCCCGAAGGCGACGGCGGGGAGCGACGCGACGGTCGGGAGTCCGGCCGCGATGACGAGGGCGGCCGCGACGGCGAAATCGCGCATGCCGACCGTGAGAACCGACGCGACGCGCGCCGGGCGGGCGGCCCGCCGCCCGACCAGGAAGCCGACGCCGTACCCGAGACCGTTGAGGACGACGGCACCGACGCCGACGCTGGCCAGCAGGGACACGTTCGAGCGAACGACTGCCGCGTTGGCGGCCGTAACGCCGCCGATGATGAGTATCACCATCACCGCCGACACCGACGGATAGTAGGCGTCGTACCGGGCGACGCGCTCGGGTTGCCAGGCGCGTACGCCGACCGCGACCAGCATGGGCGCGACGACGGCCACGACCAGCTGTTCGACGATCGGAGCCGTCGGGACGTCGACGCCGCCGACGAGGACCGCCACGACGGCCGGTATGAAGCCGACGCTCCCGACGCTGACGACGACGAGCGCGGTCGTCGAGAGTGCGGTATCGCCGTCGGCGAGTTCGGTCATTACCGGCGTCACGAGTTCCGGGGTGACCGCTCCCAGGACGACGAACCCCACGGTCAGTTCCGGCGACAGGCCGAGTCCGCGGGCGATTCCGAACGCCAGGAACGGCATGGTCACGTGTCCGGCGAGCACCGCCCCGAGCGCTCGGGCGTCGACCTGACGGAACCGTTCGACCGACAGCGTCAGCGAGATGCTACCGATCATCACCGCGAGAACGAGCGTTGACGCTCGCGTCACCACCGCCAGCCGGGGGACCGCGATACCGAGTCCGACCGAGAGCAGAATCCACAGGAGGAGGTACTCTTCGACGAGGTCCGTCAGGGCCATTCCGGGTGTCTCGTGTGAAGTCGTCGAAGCCATCGTATCACGTCGTCGATTCCGAACCGGGCGAACTATCGTGCCGTCACCGACCACCCGTCGACGGGGACGGGGAGACGATGGACGGGACGCCGAGTGAGTTCGGCGTCTCGCGAACTTTCGTCGAGTAGCCGCACCTCTCGCCCGATGTAATGCGGTGTGGAGGACCGGTCGTCAGCGGACTCAGGCGCGCGCTCGTTGGCCGACCGCGTCGGTGATGGTGCCGAAATCGACGTCGCCACCGTGTTCGTCCTTGTCCCAGACGAGTTCGCCGTCGACGTAGACCTTGAACACGCCGCCGTGGCCGGGTTCCAGGCGCACACCGTCGAGTCCCCGTCCGAACTCCTCGAGCAACGCTTCCTGGGCGTCGATAGCGTACTCGCGCAGTCCGCACGGCACGCAGTACTCGATGTTGACTTCCGTCATCACGGTTCGACAGTGGAGCGCCGCGGCCATAAGCGTCACGTGACTGCCAGGTTACGAGGTTTCGCCGTCGAAACCGCCGTTTCGATTCGATACGACGTGTGCGAGAGTAACCGATTTCCGTCCGGACTCGTAACGACGCGTATGAGCGACACGGCCGACGTTGCGGAGGACGAATGCCTGGCGGTGTGGTGTGCGGGCGACGACTGGTGTGCAGTCACGTGCGCGATGGAGGTCATCGGGAAGAAGTGGCATCCGGTTATCGTACATCGGTTGCTACAACGCGAGGCGCTGCGGTTCAACGAACTCAGCGAAGCGGTCGGCGTCGTCACGAACAAGATGCTCTCACAGAGCCTCGACGACCTGGAAGAGAAGGGTCTGGTCGACCGGGAGATAGTGAGCGAGAAGCCCGTCGCCGTCGAGTACTCGCTGACCGAGCAGGGCCAGTCGCTGGAACCGGTCATCGCGTCGCTCGAAGAGTGGGGAAAGACGTACCTGCAACCGGCCGACGACGAAGCCGAATCCGTCTGCTGAACGAGGTGCCAGGGGTCGTCACGTTTCGGGCAGTCGGCTGCTCGAATCTTCCGTCGAGGGGCTCGGCACCATCCGTGTCGCTTCTGCATCGGACGACCGGACCGGAGCGTGACATCTGTACACGAGACATCTGGCCACAGGCCTTTTGGCTCGTTCCTCCATCGTAACAGGTGACGCTGAAAAGACGGTGTCGATTTCGTCCCAGCAAGTATCCATGTATACGGAATCCCGTGAAGAGATAGCCGAGCCGAGGGAACCAGAGGTACCGAACCTGGACGATTTCGCCGGCTACGAGGACGGAGAGAGCTACGTCGTCTGCGACAAAACGAACGCAAAGGCGTGGGTTCGCTCGGACGTCACGAAGACGCCCTCCCGCTGACCGATTCGGCATCCCGACCCGTCATCGTCAGGGCCGTGGTCCATCCGGACCGGCAGTCCCGCCCGTAGAGCCGCGGGTGGCGGCAGCGTCGGAGGTCCGGACGCGGAACTGCAGGAGTCGGTTCACCGGCAGTCCTCGCAGACGTACTCCGTTTTTGGGCCGAGGTGCTCCGGGTCCGGACGAGCGACGTACTCCCCGCACTCCCTGCACGACGTCCAGTAGACCATCCGTTCGTGTTCCGACACGTACGCGGACGAACTCTCGTCTCTCGCGTCACGGCGAATCTCGACGTGCGCGTCCGTCACTGCCGTCACGGTGCCGTCGATGGACGCGTGCTGGGTGTTGCTGATGGCGTCCTTCCCCGGGACAGCGATCATCTCGCCTTCGGTAACCTCGGCTCCCTCTCCGACTATCGGACGGCTCTCGGCGACCACGTCGCCGAAGTCGGGGTTGGTGATGAGCGGAATGCGGACGACGTCGAGCTCGATTCTGGTCGGTTCGGTCTCGTGGTCGCCCGACCAGTCGTACGCGTTGAGGACGTTGACTCGCCCGTCGCCGAGCGTGTTCTCGGCGACCACCTCGTCGTCGAGCACGAGCACGCAGTTCGTCCGCTTTTTCACGCCGAACTCGGCGGGCGACCCGTCGACCTCGAAGCACCAGCCCGGACCGCCGTCCGCGAGCGTTTCGTCGTCCAGTTTCGGGGACGACCTGCCGGCGGCCTCGAGAAGCGTCGCGGCCGGCGTTCCCACCGGCACTTCGAGGAACCGATGGCGGGGGACGTTCCCGTCGACGTGAACCAACTTCCGCGTCACGGGGTCGCCCTCGTCCAGCGCGCGGAACACGTTGTGCATCGTTTCGGTGTTCTGGACGATCCACCCGTGGTCCATCGGCAACTCGTCCTGCAGGACGACGTCGGCGACCAGCCTGAGGAGCACGTTCTCCATCCCGTACTCGTACCTGTCTTCGGTGTAGGCGAACACCACGCCCGACTCGTCGTCGGGGTCGAGCGGGAGCTGTTCGGGCGCGTACACCGTGCCATCCACGACGTCTTCCAGTTCCCTCGTCCATCGCTCCCGGTCGGTCTCTTTCGCGCAGACGACGACCAGTTCGAGCGCCTGCTCGAGGAGCGCGTCGAAGAACGACGCGAAGTCCTCGGCGCGGGACCGACCGAGCCACTTGTCGACGTAGTAGTTCGGTTCGCTCTCCTGGTGGTTCACCAGGAGAAACGACACGTCGTCGAGGTGTTCCCACTTCGCGTGCGTCGGAAATCCCGCCCCGCCAGCCCCCGAAATCCCGGCGTTACGGAGCGTCGTGGCGATCTCCGGCACCTCCGCCCGTCCGAACTGCTGGAGGTTTACGCTCATTGTCCCGTTCTGAACGTCTCTCCAGCAGTGCAATAACATTTTTGATAACCGTAACGATATTGAGAAGATTGTTAGACAATGACAACCAATATAGCGGGACGACGGCGATATCTCGGAGGCGACGTCCAGTGACGGTCTCGACCCGGCGTCGTGGCGTGGACAAACCGTCGGCATCCAGTCGTCCGGGGCGCGAGACGTCGGCCGGGAACCCAGATCGGTCACCATCGCCCTCGGAAATCTGCCGAGAGCGATTGCGGTCTACTGACCGGGCCGCCCGAAGCGTCGAGCGGCGTACTCTTCGTCGAAGAAACGAGTGCGCTCCGACAACCAGACAGATATCCGATAGTTAATTGTCGGTCCCTTCGAAGCGACGGCATGGACGGGAGATTCGTCTCCGGGACGACGATTCGAACGGAAGCGGTGAGTGGCCGGCTCTATCCGGGCCTCGGGGATGGCCCCAACCCGGGCGTGCTCGTTCTCCACGGGGGCGGTGGCGCGCGTGGATACGAACAGACGTACGCCGCGATGCTCGCCGAGCACGGCTACACGGTGCTGTGCGTCGAGTACTTCGGCACGTCCGGCGTTCGGGACAGACTGCTGGAAGTTCCGCTGGAGGAGTTCGGACGCGCCGCCGACTGCCTCCTCCGACGCCCCGAAGTCGCCGGCGAGCAAGTCGGCGTCGTCGGATTTTCCAGGGGCGGTGAGGCGTCGCTACTGGTCGGTTCGCAGTTCGACGCGGTCGGCGTCGTCGTCGCGTACGTTCCGAGTTGCTACGTCTGGCCTGCCCCGTCCTGGATGGACGGTGTCGGCGAAGGCTAGCCGACGTGGACGCTCGCGGGAGAACCGCTCCCGCATCTCCCTGTCGACGAGTACGTCCACGAGGACGACGATATCGGCGACCCGCTGGAAACCGAGGAACCGAACGCCTCGACGCTGGCTCTGGAGCGTTCGACGACCGAGGAGAAGGAACGGGCCGCGATTCCCGTCGAAGATATCGAAGGGCCGGTGTTGCTCGTCTCCGGAGGAAAGGACACCGTGTGGCCGTCGGCGGAGCTGGCGGACCGCGCTACCGACCGCCTCGACGACCACGACCATCCCTGGCGATTCGAGCATCTCTCCTTTCCCGACGCCGGTCACGCGATTCGGGTCCCCTACCGATTCGAGAGCGACGCTGCCCCGGAGGAGACCCACCGGTACGGCGGAACGCACGAGGCGAACGGACGCGCCGCTGCTCGCGCTTGGCGCGCGGCACTCGAGTATCTCGAGCGAGTGTAGCGGTGCTCCTCGCATTCCCTCACCGGCGTCGTGCCGGAACGGGTTCCGGCGGAGACGCCGCGAGCGGTCGAGCCGAGGCGGTACCGGGGCGTCGACGCTGCTCTCGGCGCTCGAAGGGGCCGTCTCGGGACGTCGGTCTACGATCGCAGGTTGCGGACGAACCCGGTCTTCTCCTCCCGGTCGAACCCGCAGTTCTCGTAGAACTCGTGCTTCCACTCCTTCTCGGACCCGGTCAGTAACATGATCTTGTAGCAGTCCCGACTCTCGGCTATCGCGGTCGCCTTCTCCAGACAGAGCGTTCCGAACCCGTTCCCTCTGTACTCTTCGTGCGTTACGACGTTCTCGATCACCCCGAACGGTCTCGCGTTTCTGGTCAGGTTCTTGGTGATCGACAGTACGCACGAAGAGACGAGTCGGCCGTCGTGTTCGACCACGACGATCTCGAGCGACTCGTCGTGTAGCATGTCACGCCAGTGTTCACACAGTTCCTCGTCGCGCTGGAGTTCGGAGTCGTCCGGATTGAGCATCCAGTACAGCGTCAACAGCTCGTCCAACTCGTCCTCCCGAATCAGCCTGTCCGTCGCCATGGTGTCTTTTGATTAGTTGCGACTCTGCCCGCTAGTGAACTACCCTGCCCTACCGCGCTCGGGGCTACCCGCCCCTCGCTTGGTGAGGACAGGGCTTCCTGTTTCTGTGTCGGAATTTGTACCCGAAGGCACAGGGATTCCAGACTCCGCAGGCGACTTCCCTTTAGGGTGGTTCGGAGTGTCCCACTCCTCCCTGATGGACACTCGGCCACAACCGACGGTGCGCGCTTGTTGTCGCGCTTGAACACCGACGGAAGCGTGGTGAGTATCGTACTACCTCCTATCAGCCGCTTGGGTAGTAAGTGTCACGGAGGAACTGCTTGCGAACTGTGCGGGCGCTGTCTCCCCTCCCTACCGCTCGCTTCGCTCGCGCTTGAGGAAGGGGCCTTAGCGCCCTCAATTACAGCTAAGCGGTTCGGTACCCTCCTCGCGCTGGTCGACTTGCGTTCGCGGGACCCGTCAGTACGCGTTCTGATAGCGCCGAAATGTACGCCCGGAACACTAACTTCCAGCCTCATCCCGAGGCGGCGTGCCGCGTCGGCTGGCAAACCCTCGTGCCGGGCGGGTTGCATAGCGCAACCAGAGCGGGTCGCGGACGACGCCGCGACCGACCGCGTTCGATGTCGCGCACCCGGGTTCTCCGCGCTGTCATCGCGCCCGAACTGGGCGTGCTCGGGCGGGGACTTGAGGTGCGCACTCCTAAATTGGGACTCGACCAGTTAAGACCTTCCGGGCCGTCGGCGCGCCACGGGACCGGCGAGAATCGGTCGGCCGGCGCGACCGTCATCAGTCCGAGGGCCGCTGGGGGACCCGCGGTCGCGCGGCGTCGAGGACCGCGCCGGGGGTCAGCCCGACGTCCGACCAGGCCGGGAGGACGCCGGCGTCGTCCGGTGGGGCGACGGCGTCCGCGTAGGTGGCGACCTGTTCGCGCTCCGCCGCGGGGTCGTACGTCAGGCCGTTGTGGACGGCGTCGGCGGCGTACTGCCGGACGAACCGGTCCGCCGTCTCGCGGTAGCGCCGGGCGAGCAAGGGGTAGTCCGGGTCAAGGCCCTCGGTCTCACAGACCCGGAACAGCGCGTCCGCGACGCCCTCGCTCATCGCCGAGAGACCGTCCGGGCCGGCGACGCCCCGGTGGTCGTGCTCGTAGCGGCCCAGGTCGACCTGCGCGGTGCCGGCGAACCCGGCGTGGGCGAACGCGTCGCCGAGCGTCCCGACCTCCAGGCCCCACTCGCGCTCGACCCGGAGCGAGCGCGCGAGGTCGGCGGTCAGGCCGAACTCGCCCGCCAGCGCGTACCGGAACGCGGCGAGATACTCAAGGACGGCGGCGTCGTGACGCTCGGCGAGGGCGGCGACGAGCGGTTCGTAGAAGAGCCGGAACAGCCGTCCGTAGAGCCGGTCGTCCTCGACGCGTGCGTAGTAGCCCTTCGTGAACGAGAACTCGCCGACGAGAGGGGCGAGCAACCGCGGCACCCACGACGCGTCGTAGGTCTTCGCGTCGGCGTCGTGGACGACGACGTAGTCGGCACGCTCGGCGGCGACGCCCAGCGCCAGCCAGACGTCCCGTCCCTTGCCCGTCGCGCCGTCGAGGCCGTGGCGAGCGAGCAGGTCCCCCGTCCGCGGACCGTTGCACCACAGCAGTTCGAGCGGGAGGTCGAACGAGGCCAACCACTCCCGGAACGTGGCGACGCGTCCCGGGGGCGCGCGGAGCGGCACGACGACTGCGCCGGGACCGACCGCCTCCAGTTCCGCGAGGACCCGCTCGGCCGCCCGAGTTCCGCACTCGCGGTCGGTCATCGGCACGATGACGGCGACGTCCCCGGTCGGCGCGTCGGGCACGTCGCCGGTCAGGTCGTGGAGCGTCGTGACCCGCTCCTGGACGTACTCCATCGAGAGGGGGTTGGGTCAGGGTTATCAAAAAGGGAATGGAATCGGCACCGCGTGGGTCGTTTCTCGGACCGACCCCGGTGCTCGCAGGGGCCGACCGGGGCGGTCAACTCGTCGCCGCCTCCGTCGGCAGTCGGTCGGTCGCGTGCAGCGCCAGGAGGACGCAGAGGATGGCGACGAGACCGACGGCGAACGACCGGAAGACGAACTCGAACGCGAAACCGGCGCTCGTCAGCGTTCCGACGACGGAGCTCCCGGTGGCCTGGACGACCATCATCGTCCCGCTGTAGATGGCGTAGGCGCTGGCGCGGTTCTCGTCGGGGAGCGAGTCGAGCAGGTACGTGTCCAGCGCGGGGAAGAGGCTGTGGATGACGTAGCCGAGCACGACCGACACGACGACGACGCCGACCAGTCCGCCGACGGCGGTGAGCGCGAGCAGGCAGGCGACGAAGCCCCCGAGAATCGACAGCATCAGCGGAACGTAGGGCAGGCGGTCGGCGAGCCGCCCCGTGAACCAGAACGCGGGGACGCCAGCCGCGAAGAGGACGGTGAGCATCGTCCGCGCGGTGGCCGGCGCGATGCCCTTCGTCTGGAGGTAGGTCGGGTAGAAATTGAAGAGACCGTTCCAGACGAACCCCGTCGCGCCGATGATGGCGACGCCGCTGGCGATGATGGGCCACTGGCGACGCAGGGCGGCGAGCAGCGCGCGGTCGGCCGACCCGGCGTCCGGGAGGTCGGTGCGACGCGCGACGACGAAGAGGACGGCCGTGGCGACGGCGGCCGCGACGCCGATGCTGGCGAGCACGAGCCGCCAGCCCGTGACGTCGGTCCCGACGAGCTCCAGACCGGCGGTGCCGACCCTGGCGAGCACCCAGCTGACGAACAGCGGGGCGGCGACGGCCGCGAGCTGGCTCGCCGTGCCGTGGATGCCGATAGCGCGGCCGACCGCCTCGGGGTAGAGTTCGCTCACCAGCGGGTTCGCGGCGATGAAGTACGCGCCGCTGGCCAGTCCCATCAGGAACGCACCGGCGCCGAGCACCGCGACGGAGTTCGAGAACGCGGTGAAGCCCGCGCTGGCGGTGAGAACGACGCCAGTCGCGAGGACGACGTGGTGGCGGGGAATCCGCGTCAGCAGGTAGCCGGTCGGGATGCGCGGAAGCGCGCTCCCCAGCCACGCCAGCGTTGCGATGAGTCCGACGGTCGCGTCGCCGACGCTGAACGCCGCTTTCAGCGGTTCGAGAAGTGGCGCGAACACCACCCGCGCGAAGTTGACGAGAAAGACCATCGAACTTAGCGAGGCGAACAGGCGACGACGTGACACGAGAATGGATTTCGTGGCGGTCGATTCAAAGGTTCCGAAACGGACCGCCGTGTCGGAGATTGCCAATCGAGAACGGTTCGAAGGGACCGCCGGGCGCGACTGTGTCGGCGTCTCAGGGTTCCCGCGCCATCATCACCTCGTCGACGAACTCTTCGCCGACGAGATAGTGGTCTTCGCGGACCGCCTCGGTCTCCCAGCCGTGGTCCTGGAGCAGGTCGATGGCCGTCTCGTTGGTCGCTGGCACGCTCTGGTACACCTTGCGGTAGTTCGCCTCGTCGGCCCAGTCGATGGCGCGCTCCAGCAGGCGGCTGCCGATGCCGTGCTCGCGGTACCGTTCGCGCACGCCGACCGTGAGTTCGCCGGTGTGCCGGAGCTTGTCGAGTTCCGGCGCGTCGACGTGGACCCAGCCGGCGATTTCGCCCTCGCCGTCGGACCACTCGTCGCCGCCGTCCTCGTCGGACGCCACCTCGCCGACGAAGAACATCCGAGCCTTGCGGTCGTTGTGCCGGAGGAGCGCGCCCTGCTCGTCGATCTCGGCCGCGACGCGTTCGCCGGCAATCGACGTGCCCTCCTCCGCCACCTCGCGGATGGCCGCCTCGATGCCCCGGCGGTCGGACTCCCGGGCCGGCCGGATGCGGTACGTGAGGTCGCCCTCCGTGTACTCCTCGGTCCCCTCGTCGAAGGCGAGGTGGAGCGTTCCGTCGCGCTCGACGAGGTGGCCGGCCTCGACCATCGCGTCGACGTGGTCGCGGAACTCCTCCGGGGGGAGCCGAACGCGCGGCTCGGTCGTCCCCGAGCGCGCCGGCTTGGACCCGGCCGGCGCCGGCACCCGAATTTCGTCGCGAACGTCGTCGACCGTCGTCGTCCCGCTTCGCTCGACGTGACGGTAGATGCGTCGCTGCACGTCGTCGTCGAACTCGATGTCGCCTGGGGCTCCCATAGCGAGAGGTCCAACGTCGACCGAGTTATCTCTTTTCGCTCCGCCCGTCGGTGACGTTTCGAGGAACAGTCCGGGCTCGCCCCGTCGAGTCCGGACCGTCTCGGACGGTCTCCGTCGGTAACGACGACGGTCGCGGCCACCTCTCCGAGGGACCGTCCCGACGACGGCGGTCGCCGCCAATCCGCGAGTCTCCTCGGCGGCGCCGAGCGGCCCGGTCAGAGTTCGACGACGAGCTTCCCGCAGAAACTCTCCTCGAGCACCGCCCGGTGGGCCTCGTCGACCGCGTCCAGCGCGTACGAGTCGGCTATCTCCGGCGCTATCGCACCGTCGGCGACGAGGCGCGCGAGGCGTTCCAGCACCGCGGCCACGTCCGGGGTGTTGAACATGCTCATCAGCGTCAGGGTGAGTTCCTTCGAGCGCGCGGCCGGAACGTCCTCGAACCCAGCCGCCGCATCCTGGTTGCCGATTCCGACGACGCGACCGCCCTGGGCGGCCACGTCCGCGTCGAACTGGAGGTAGTCGTCCAGTCGGTGGTCGAGGACGACGTCGGGCGCGCCGGCGTCCCGGACCGCGTCGGCGAGGTCGTCCCTGGCGTAGTCGAGGACGTCGTCGGCCCCGAGCGCGTCGACACGGTCGTGGTACGTCTCGCGGGCGGTGGTCGTGACCCGCGCCCCGACCGCCGCGCCGAGTTGCACTGCGACGTGGCCGACGCCGCCGCTGCCGCCGTGGACGAGGCAGCGCTCTCCGGGTTCGAGGTCGGCGTGGTCGACGAGCGCGCGCCACGCGGTCACGCCGACCAGCGCGACCGCCGCCCCCTCGTCGAAGCCGACGCCGTTCGGTAGTCGGGCGACGCGGTCGGTCGGCGCGGCGACGTACTCCGCGCAGGTTCCGGGTCGGTCGTTGCCGAGCGCCGTGCCGAACACGCGGTCGCCGGGGGCGAACTCCTCGACATCGTCCCCGACCGCCGCGACCTCGCCGGCGAAGTCGGAGCCCGGAATCCAGGGCAAATCGCCCGGCGGGTACGATCCCTCGCGGAAGTAGGTGTCGACCGGGTTGACCGCCGCGGCGCGCACCGCGACGAGGAGTTCGTCGTCGTCCGGAGTCGGCCGGTCGACGTCCTCGACCGTCAGTACGTCGGGACCGCCGTGTTCGTGGTAACGAACGGCTCGCATACTGGAGGCCACGGAGGCCCAGGGGATAAGTTCGCCGGGAGCGGAGACGACGTATGAGCGACGTGACGCTCATCGCCCACCGCGGGTTCGCCGGCGAGTACCCCGAGAACACCGTGCGAGCGGTCCGGGCGGCGAGCGAGGTCGCGGACCAGGTCGAGATAGACGTGCGCCGCTGCGGGTCGGGGGAACTCGTCGTCTTCCACGACAAACGGCTCTCCCGACTGACCGACGCCACCGGCCTCGTCGAGGAGACGCCGTGGTCGGAGCTTCGAGAACTAACCGTGCTCGACTCCGGAGAGCCGATTCCGGACCTCGATACCGTCCTCGACGCGGTTCCGGCCGCGGTCGACGTCAACGTCGAACTGAAACGAACCGGGATGGCCGACGGCGTGCTGGCCGCCGCCGCGGACGCCGAAAACGACTGCTTCTTCTCGTCGTTCGACCGGCGCGCGCTCCACGAGATTCGCGAACGCGACGCCGACGCAACGTTGGCGTTCATCAGCGACCGCGGGCCGAACTGTGTCGCCGCCGCCGTCGACTTCGACTGCGCGTTCGTCCACCCCGAGCAGGGACTCTGCGACGAGGCGTTCGTCGCCCGGGCCCACGAGGCCGGCCTCGGCGTGAACGCGTGGACGGCGACGACGCGCGAGGAGGCGGACGCGCTCCGACGGGCGGGCGTCGACGGCGTCATCGCCGACAGGGCCGACGTGCTATGACGGCGGGGAGGGGTCGCCGCCGGTTCGTGCCCGCGCGCCGCGGGGTTCGCTGTCTTTAAGCCGTCGGTCGCGCAAAATTTGCACATGGATTTCAGCCTTCCCGACGAGCACAGGATGGTCCGGGACACCGTCCGGGAGTTCTGCGAGGAGGAGATCGAGCCCATCGCCCAGGAGATAGAGGACGAACACCGCTACCCCGAGGAGGTGTTCGACCAGCTCGCCGACCTCGACATGATGGGCGTCCCCGTCAGCGAGGAGTACGGCGGTCTCGGCGGCGACCAGCTGATGTACGCCCTCGTCACGGAGGAGCTCGGACGCGTCTCCGGCTCGGTCGGCCTCTCCTACGCCGCGCACGTCTCGCTGGCCAGCAAGCCCATCGAGCTGTTCGGCACGGACGAGCAGAAAGAGCGCTGGCTCCGCCCGCTCGCGGAGGGCGAGTACGTCGGTTCGTGGGCGCTCACCGAACCGGAGTCCGGCTCCGACGCCAGCGACATGGACACGACGGCGGAGAAAGACGGCGACGAGTACGTCCTCAACGGCACGAAGCAGTTCATCACGAACGCGAACGTGGCGGGTAGCGTGCTCGTCAAGGCGGTCACCGACCCCGGCGCGGGCTACGACGGCATCTCCACCTTCATCGTCGACCCCGAGGAGGACGACGGCTTCGAGGTGACGACGGTGTGGGACAAGATGGGCCTGAACGCCTCTCCGACCTGCGAAATAAAGCTCTCGGACGTCCGACTCCCCGAGGACCGCCTGCTCGGCGAGGAGGGCGACGGCTGGGACCAGACGAAGAAGACCCTCGACGGTGGTCGCATCTCCATCGCCGCGCTGTCGACCGGCATCGCCCAGGGCGCGTTCGAGGCCGCGAAGGAGTACAGCACCGAGCGCGAACAGTTCGGCCAGCCCATCTCGAAGTTCGACGCCATCCGGAACAAGATAGTCGACATGGACCGGAAGATCGAGCGCTCGCGACTGCTCACGCAGAAGGCCGCGACGAAGTACGACGCGGGCGAGTCGGTCACCCACGAGAGCGCGATGGCGAAACTCGACGCCAGCGAATCCGCCCGGAAGGTCTCCGAGGAGGCCGTCCAGGTGCTCGGCGGCTACGGCTACACCGAGGACTTCTCGCCCCAGCGGTTCCTCCGCGATGCGAAGCTGATGGAGATCGGCGAAGGGACGAGCGAGATTCAGCACCTCGTCATCGGCCGCGAACTCGGACTGTAGCCGGCTCAGTACGTCGGCGACTCCTCGTGCTCGCCGTCGCGCTCGTTGACGACGCGTGCGAGGACGAACAGCGCGTCCGAGAGGCGGTTGAGATAGGTCACGGCGACGTCGTTCACGTCCTCCTCGGCCGCGAGCGCCACCGCGCGGCGCTCGGCGCGTCGGCAGACCGTCCGCGCGTGGTGGAGGTTCGCCCCCGACTCGCCGCCGCCGGGGAGGATGAACGACTCCAGCGGGTCGAGTTCGTCGTCGTAGCCGTCCATCCACTCTTCGAGGAGTTCGACGTGCTCCTCGCCCACTTCGGGGTCGCCGTCGTCCGGTTCGGGGTTGGCGAAGTCCGCCTGGACGACGTGGAGGTGGTTCTGGACCTCGCGGAGCTTCTCGTCGACGTCGTCGTAGCCCGTCGGTCGCGTCCGGCCGACCAGGGCGTTCACCTCGTCGACCGTCCCGTAGGCCTCGATGCGCGGACTGGCCTTCGAGACGCGGGACATGTCCCGCAGGTCGGTCTGGCCCTCGTCGCCGCGACCGGTGTAGATCTTCATGCGAGCGTCCGCTCTACGTACTCGACTATCTTCTCGCTCTCGGCCATCGTGACGCCGCGCTCGTCGTCGACGAGCACGGGGACGCCGCGCTGACCGCTGACGCGCTTTACCTCGGCTCGCTTCGAGTGTAGCGCCTCCACCCACTCCGTCTCGTACTCGACGCCGGCGTCGTCGAGCGCGTCGTGGACTGTCTCGCAGTACGGGCAACCGTCGAGCGCATACAGCCGTATCGCCATGTTCGTAGCCAGGAACGGCTCCGTAAAGTAACTGGTCCCCTCGAACGGCGACCCTCGTCAGTCAGGTGTTCACCTTCTCGATGCGATCGCTGACGAGCATCTTTCCCGCCGGCGACAGCGACAGTCGCTCGCCGTCGTCGTCGACCAGGTCCTTCTCCTCCAGGTCGGAGAGCAACATCGCGGCGCTCCCGGCGTCGATGCCGAGGGCCCCGGCGAGGTTGCCGCTGCTAGCCCCCGAGTAGATGGCGACGAGCGCCTCCATCTCCCGTTCGGAGGTGTCGACGCGTTCGGCCTCCTTGGCGACCTCCGAGTACTCCAGCCGGAAGTAGCGTCCGAGCAGGTTGAGCTTGTGCTTCGAGGCGACCGCGAACTCCGAGGTGACCGTCTGTCCCTCCGACGCGTGGCGGATGGCGACGATAGTGCGCTCGTCGCCGCCGACCTCGCGCCGCTGCTTCTGGAAGTACGTGACCGCCGAGAGCTCCACCTTGAACGGCTCCGACACGCCGCAGAACTCCCCCCGACCGGGCTGGATTCGTATCTTGCCCGCCTCGAACTCGCCATCGGTGACCCGACCACCGACGCGCGCCGGATGTTTCACCCGGACGGGCGTCCCGCTCAGCATCGCCTTGAACAGCAGCGTCTTGAACTGCCCCACCTCCTCGGTGCCCGCCTCGATGACGGCGGTGTGGCGTCCGTCGTCACGCTCGTACGCGACCGTCAGCGTGTCGTTGAAGAAAGATTCGAGTTCGTCGGGAACGTGTCCGACGGACACGTCGAAGACGGCAGCGAGCGGTATCGTCGTCTTCGACCCGCCGGTGGCCAGCACGAGACGCTTCTGACTGAGGACGATACGCCCCCGGACGGGTTCGGGGTCCTCGGCGGTGTCGAGGCCGAAGCGTGCGACGAAGTCGGCGATGACTGTTTCGGACATGGTTTTCGCGTGCCAGCGCGTCTCTTCTTGCATTTCACTCTGGCTATATAAATATTCAGACGTTAAGGAACGCCCCGACGACGTTGCGGGTCACCCACGCGATGATGGCGCTGACCCACGTCAACAGGACGAAATGCAGGTAGGCGTTGACCTTGTGGCCGCCGTCGACGATGCGAATCATCAGCGACGACAGCACACCGTTGATGAGCACGATGAGGACCAGCAGGTACTCGATCATGATGTTGTCGTACACCTCAGGTGGATGATGGTCCCGAAGTCGAACTGCGACGTGTTCAACCCGATGGACATCCCCGCCAGGATGTCGACGATTTCGAGACCGATGAAGAACGCGAACGTCGAGGCGGCCGTGATACCGTAGAGGACGCCGATGAGCGTCACCGTCGACTGGTCGCGCTGCTCGCGCAGCTGCATGACCTCGTTCATGTTCCCGCTGATGAGTTCGCCGAGGCGCTTCGGTTCGCCGCCCATCTGGCGACCCAGGAGGTACATCTCGCTGAACTTCTGGATGAGATACGACCGGGTGTCCGCCGAGAAGTGACGCCAGGCTATCTCCGGTTCTATCCGCATGTTCAGTCGCTTGTAGAGGTCGTTGACGTTGTCGGTCAGCGCCCCGAAGTCCTTGTTTCGCAGGCTCTCGAGCACCTTCGAGGTCGTGGACTGCTTCGCGCTCTCGGTCGCGCCGAGTGCCCGGATGAAGTTGGTGAACTCGTCGTCGCGGCCCTTGACCTTCTCTTCCTCGCGCCGGACGATCAGGCCGGGGATGAGCAGCGGCGTCGTCGGGAACGCCGCGTACACCGGCAGTGGGATGGCGTCGGGGGCGATGGACGTCCGGCCGAGCAGGACGTAGAGGCTCGCGCCGATGGCGGCGACGGTGAGCAGGATGCCGCCGATGACGCTGGCCCGTATCTTGCGCTCGGCGACCGTTCGCCCGCGCTTCTCCGGGTGGTACCACACCGGGTCATACGGCGCGGTCGTGTGAATCATGAAGAGGAACCCGACCTGGACGAACGCGAACATGACCATGACTGCCCCGACCGTCATCGTCGGATTCGTCCCGGTGAGGATGGGGAGCACGGTGGCGAACACGAGCGCGAACGTCACCGAGAGAATCATCGACTGGTAGAGGTCCTTCATCACGTCGAGGTTCCGCAACGCTCCCTCGTAGATGGTGACGTAGTGCTGGATGACGGCGTCCCGCTCAGCCAGCAGGAACTCCTGTATCTCCTGGCCGGTGTTGATGGTGTACGCCAGCCTGTCCAGGAAGTCCGAGAGCGCCTTGCTTGGCACCGACTTCGCGCGGAGACGGCGGGCGTCGTCCAGACTCTGGTTCCACGTGTCGACGAGTTCGACGAGCCGACGCATCTCGCGGGCGAGTTCCTCGTACTCGTCCTCCTCGGCGAGGATGCGGAACACCTCGACGCGGTCGATGTTCGCCGTCGAGAGGATGGTCATGTGCGTGATGAAGATCCGCATGAAATGCGAGTCGTCAACGACGACTGCTCGCGTCATGCTGAGACGACGTCGTCGATGGCTTCCATCACGCTGGGTTTCTGGAACGGTTTCGTGATGTAACCGTCAGCGCCGGCCTTCACCGCCTTCTTCATCTTCTCCTCCTGTCCGATGCTAGTACACATGATGACGTGCGAACCCGCGTCAAACTCCTTGATCTCCGCCGTCGCCTCGATGCCGTCGCGGATTGGCATCACGATGTCCATCATCACGAGGTCGGGGTTCGATTCCTTGTATATCTCGACTGCCTCGACGCCGTTCTCGGCCTCGCCGACGATGTCGAACTTCTCTTCGAGAATCTCCCGCAGTAGATTCCGCATAAATCCAGAGTCGTCGACAATTAGCACGTCATTCGCCATTCACTTTTCACCAGCAAGTGCTTTGAAAGGGTGTTAAATAAATGATACCCTCGAATTATCACGCCTGATGACTCGACCGAAGAGTGAGACGTTCATTTCAGTCTGTCTATCATCCTGTCGACGTCGATCCAGACGACCAGGTCGAGACCGTCGCCGTTCGGTTTCCGAATGATGCCCCGGGCCACCTTCTCGCGGATGCCCCGCGTGTCGAGGTTCTCCAGGTCGTCGCCGTCGTCGACCTGGTCGGGCGCGTACGACACCACGTCGACGCGGATGCCGATTCGCTGTTTGTCGTCCGGCCGGTCGAGCACGAGCACGCTGTCGCCGCTGTCGTCCACCGAGACGCTCAGGAACTCCTTGGGGTCGATGATGGCAGTCGTCTCGCCACGCAAGTCCATCACGCCCTCGATGGAGTCCGGCGTGCGCGGGATGCGGATCACCTTCTTCACTTCGACGATGCTGTCGACCTGGTCGATGTCGATGGCACAGACGTCCTCGCCCAACCTGAACTCCACGACCTGCGCCTCCGAACTGACCCCTCCTTCGGACGGCGACTGCTGTACACTCATGGTCAGTCGTCGTACCAATCGAACTCCTGAACGTAAAACCCACGCCCGCCTATCAGTTCGGATAATCCGACCGGAAGCGTCGTTCCGGGGAGTATCGACGCGTTCGCACCGGGGCGGCGACACGACCCTCGCAGGCGCTCGTCACGCCCCGAGGGACGCGGTCGACCGAAGACGAAACGTCGCCTATCGGTTACGTCGCCTGGAGGCCCTCTCGGGCGGGAAGACGATGCCGTTGGCGTCGCCGAGCGCGTCGAACAGGTCGGCGATGCTGTCGTCGGGCGAGAGGTCGTGGGCGTCGAGGACGCCGCGCAGGCAGTTCGGCGAGTAGCGGACCCGGAGGTTCGACTCCATCAGGAGGATGCCGAGCACGTCCTCGACGGGCGTGTTGCGGTCGACCTGCTGGGCGTACCACATCAGCAGGCCGTCGAAGACGGTGCCGACGTCGTCGGAGAACATCTGCTGGTGGCTGACGTGGTCCTCGGCCTTCGCGGCGATGTGGAAGCTGTACCGCGACCCCACGCTCGAGAGGTCGTCCTCGAGCCAGTCGCGCACGTCGCTGGCGTCGATGTTCCGGTCGTCGGTAGCCGAGGGCTGGCCGGTGGTTCCGTCGGCTGTCGGTCCGCCGTCCGCGTTCGGCGACGACCCCGTGGTCGAATCGGTATCTGGCTCCGTCCGTCCGCCGCTGTCGCCAGGTAGTTCGGCTACGTTGTCGGGTACCGACGGCTCGTCGCCGGCACCGATGACGTACCGGTCGTCGTCGAGGGAGACGACGCTCTCGCTCGCCTCGATGTCGAGTTCGTCGGGCGAGAGCACCTTCCCCGCGTCGGCGTCTCCCGTTTCGGAGTCGTCCCGCGCCGGAGGTATATCTCAACGATACGACCGGAAACGACATAAAATCTCGGGGAGGCTACGTTGGGTTTCGACGATTGTCGTAGCAAGGATTTATTATCGTCGAACGGCGTCCTTCGGGTACCGATGAACGCACGCCACGCCGACGCTCGTCCGGCCGAATCTCCCCGGACGGAGTCCAGTTCGAACGAATCAGCCCGCCTCGAAGGGATGCCGGACGACATCGGCTCGCCGCGCGCGAAACTGGTGTACCTCTATCTCGCCACGACGCGCGGGGCGACCGTCGACGAACTCCAGTCGGGTCTCGACCTGCCGAAGATAACGCTGTTCACGATCGTTCGCACGCTCCGCGAGCGCGAACTCGTCGAGAAGAACGGCTCCACGTTCTCTATCACCGGATAGTTCTCCTGCGGGAACGTCGCCACTCGGACCTCAGTCGTCCTCGCACTCGCCGTCTGGAGGGCAGAGCTGGTCCGGCGTTCGATCGTATCGCGGTGTCGTCACGAAGTTCTCGATGCGCTCGCGCTCCTCGTCCGAGAGCCAACCACCCATAGCAATCTGGTGCCAGTCCGGAGCAAAAAACCCAGCGGCCACCTGTCAACCTCTCGGAGCACTGCACCGCGTCGTCGGCGTCGCTCGCCGACGGTCGACGGCCACTCCCATCGGGTGTGAACGCGTACCAACGGCGTGCTTCCCGGCACTTTCACTTTCACTCCGGCCGGCTCACCTATAACTGGACACCAGACAACTACCGGACATGAACGCCAGAACGATGGTCACCGAGTCCGGTGAGCGTTCGTCGAACGAAACGGGGCTGACCACCGAACAGAAGGTGGCGGACGTCTCGGAGATGGCGGCCAGCGAGGTCGCGGCGTACCTCCGGTCGTCCGACCGCGGCGAGGTGTACTTCGAGCGGAAGGGCGGCCGGACCTTCGTCGTCGCCGAAGAGTAGTTCCGGGTGGGGTCCGAACGACCACTCGTGACGACGTACGTCTCCCGCCCCGTGCGGGCGCTCCGCGACCGCCCCACGTCCGGCGAGTCCACGACGCTCGTCCTCCGCCTCGGCGATGCCGACCCCGACGCGGTCCGGGACGCGGTCGAGGAACGCGGCGGCGAGGTCGACGCGGAACTCGCGTTCGACGCGCTCCGCGTCGTCGTGCCGGAGGAGGCGGTGGCCGACGTCTGCAAACTGGACGGCCTCGACGCCGTCGAGACCGACGCCACCCTCGACGCCGGGGACGCCGGCGAGGACGTGGAACCGCCCGACGAGCGCTAGTCCAGCCTCACCGCGGTACCGACGACCTTGACGTTCATCATGCCGCCCTGGCCGCCGAGCGCCTCGTCCGCCACGTCGATGGCGACGACGGCGTCCGCGCCGAGTTCCGTCGCCTCCTCCAGCAGTTCGTCCAGCGCGGTCTGCTGACTGTCCGCCAGCGTCTTCTCCCACGAACCGGAGCGTCCGCCGACGATGTCCCGCAGGCCGCCCGCGATGTCCTTGCCGATGTTGCGCCCCGGCGTCACGTCCGCGACGACGATGCCGAGGTGTTCGGCGACCTCCCGTCGGGGAACTGCGTGGCTGGTCGTGAGCAGTACGTCCTCGTCAGAGTAGCTGAATGTTGCCATGCTTCCCCGTTCTCGTACCGGGGTTATAACTGTCAGAATTGGAATTAGAGGCAGGCGTACCGGTGGCGAGCACTACCCCGTCAGTTCGGCGAGCGAGAGCAGGATGCTCGGCGCGACCAACAGGACCAATCCGGCCACGACGAGCACGGCGGGTACGACCAGCAGTCCCGCGTCGGTGAACAGCCACAGGCCCAGACCCGCCGCCACGATGAGCAGGCCCACGAGTCGCAGTAACCACACGAACGCGCCTTCTAGCTCCGAGTCCGCGACGACCTCTACAGCTTCGAGCGCTTCGTCCATGGTCGGGCGGAGATAGGTTCTCTTCCGACTTATGATTGGTGACTGTCAGATTTCGGTCGTCGGGGCGGATTCGAACTACGCGAAACTCGTTCGCTGCCGCTCACTCATTTCTCTTTTTCGAACCGCCCGCTCCGCACGACATCGCGACTCACGCGAGAGCGAGCACACGCTACGCGGTGCTCGCGGAGTGGTTCGTCGCAGAATGTAGTGGGTCGGGGCGGATTCGAACCGCCGACCTGCTCCGTGTGAAGGAGCTGTCATAACCGGACTAGACTACCGACCCGGGCGTGTCAGGCTACCCCCTAGCCGGACTTAAGGCTTGCTTTCGAAAACCGCCAGCCACCACGCCCAAGCCGGCCGGGTCCGTCCCCCCGAGCGTGACCGAACCGACCGTCGTGAACGTCGCGGAACAGGCCCCCGCCGTCGCGGACGGCGAACGCCCGCTGGACGAGTTCCTCCTCGCCAACGCGAGCGCGCGGACGAAGTTCGTCCTCCCCGAGGGACGCTACCGGCTCGACGGTCGCGTCGACCTGAACGACGTCGAGTCCGTCGCGGTCGTGGGCGACCCCCACGCCACGCTGGTCGTCACGGACCCCGACCAGCAGTACGGCCTCGACCTCGGCGGCGGGTGGGGCGCGACGCCCGAGGAGTCCGCCGATCGCGTCCACGTCCGGAACCTCACCTTCGACCTGACGGCGGACGGCGTGGGCGCGCAGGCCGTCTCGGCGCGCGCCGCCTGCGACCTCCGCATCGAGGACGTGACCGTGCGCGGCGAGTGCGCGTCGGCGGGCAAGAAGGCCCTCGGCGCTATCTACGCCGCGGTCACGCATCCCGACGGCGAGGGCGTCGTGAACGTGTCCCTGCCCGACGGCTGTGCGTTCCGCCCGGACGCCCATCCCGACGAATCGCCGATCGAGTCCCAGACGAGCCACCCGATCGGCATCAGCGTCACGGACGACCACCGCGGCCGCCTCGTCTTCCGCGACTGCCACGTCGAGGGCTGGGTGAACAACGGCGGCTACCTCGCGGGCGGCGAGGGTCCGTGCGTCGTCGATGGCGGCCGCTGGAAGAACAACGGTAACGCGGACCTCAGGCTGGGCGACGGCGACGTCGCCCGCGAGGTTTCGGTGGTCCACGACGACGCCAGCGAGGCGGGGTACACCGGCTGTGGACTCTGGCTCCAGGAGGGGGACGTCCGCGTCGAGGGCGGCGAACTCCGACTGCCGGACTGCGACAACGACGGCCTGCGCGTCTCCTGTGCGGAGGCCCGGGTGGGCGGCCTCGAAATCGACTGCGACTCCTCCGCGCGCGTCCTGAAGATAAACGACGGGGACAGGACCGTCCTGCTCGAAGACGTCCACCTCGACGACCGCGGTGACGGTTCCAGACACGCCTACGCCGGCGAGGTGTGGCGCTCGTCGACCGTCGTCCGGGACTGTCGACTGGCGTTCCACTCGGAGAGCCGCAACGGTCTGAACCTGCTCGCGGACGGCATCCTGCTCGACGGCGTCACCGCGACCCACGACGGCGGCGACGGCGATGGAGGAACCACGCTCCTCGTCAAGAGCGACGTCGAGATTCGGAACTCGACGCTGCGCGGCCGCGTCGACGTGGACCGCAAGCGCGGCGGGGCGCTACGGCTCCAGGATGTCGACCTGCAAAACTGCGAGTGCGTCGGGTTCGACCCCGACTAGCTCTCGATTCGCTCGCGAGCGTCGCGGACCGCGCCTTTCGCGCGGCGCTGGGCCTTCTGCTCGACCTCGCGGACGTTCTCTTTGACTCGCTCGCTCCGGCTCGGTTCCGGTTCGACGTCGCGGCCGGTCCACGCCCGCACTCGTCGCTCGACGGGCGTCAGTTCCTCGCGGAGTCCAGCGCCGAGATGCGCCCCGGCGCGTCGCATGTAGTACCAGGCGTCTTCGAAGTGTTTGTTCATTCTTTCCCCCTCCATTGTGTTCTAACGTCGAGGACAAATATATTCGTTGCGCCGACGACGCGACCGTCGGCTCGGAGTGTAAAGCGCTTTGAGGCTCCGTTCCTTGCCACTGGACAAATGCGCGTCGAGCAGCTCGGTGACGGTCAGCCGGAGGTCGCGGTCGTCGCGGGCATTCACGGCGACGAGCCGTGCGGCCCGCGCGCGGTCGAACGGCTCCTCGAAGAGGACCCGGACGTCGAGCGCCCGGTGAAACTGGTCGTCGCCAACGAACGGGCGCTGGAGCGCGGCGTCCGCTACGTCAACGAGGACCTGAACAGGGCGTTCCCCGGCGACCCTCACGGGGAGAACTACGAGCAGCGCATCGCCCACGACCTGTTCGCGGAGTTGCGCGACTGCACGACGCTCTCGTTGCACTCCACGCAGTCGTACGCCGAACCGTTCGCGCTCGTCGACAGGGTGGACGCCGTCGCGCGCTCCATCTGCCCCTACCTGCCGATTACCGAGGTCGTCGAGACGGCCGAGTTCGCGACCGGTCGGCTCATCGCCCAGCCACACACCATCGAGGTCGAGTGCGGACTGCAGGGCACAGACGCGGCGGCCGAGAACGCCTACCACCTCGTCCGCGGGTTCCTCGCGGCGACCGGCGTCCGCCCGACGGACGAGGGCGACGACCCCATCGACGCCGGGGCGCGCGGCGAGGTCGAGGTGTATCGGCTCCGGAGGCCGGTGCCGAAGAACGGTGCGTCGAAGTACGAGGTCCTCGTCGAGAACTTCGAGGACGTGGTCGCCGGCGAACCGTTCGCCGTCGCCGACGACGAGCGGCTCATGGCCGAGGAGCCGTTCGTGCCCATCCTCATGTCGGCCTACGGGTACGAGGACGTGTTCGGGTACACCGGCGAACGCGTCGGCACGCTCGGGGACTGACTCCCGGCGAGCGGCCCTAGCTCGTCCGCGACCGGCCCCGGACGAGGTCGTTCACCAGCGACACCGCCTCGTCGGCCTGCTCGCGGCTCACCTCGCCGGCGTAGCGCGCCTGCTCGTACAGCGTCCCGACGCGGTGGGCGCGGTCGTCGACGCCGACGTGCGAGAGCGCTTCGAGGTACTCCCGGGGCGTCTCGCCCGGTCGCCGGGCGCGGTGCTGGCCGGCCAGGTAACGTTCCAGCCGCTCGAACGCCCGTTCGACGTCCGCCTCGGGGTCCTTGCGCGGCTGCCAGCGCATCCACGCGGCGCGGTAGGCGCGCTCGAACGTTCCGGTTCGCCGCGCCGCGACGAGCAAGCCGAACAGCGCCAGTCCGCCGTAGAGCAGTTGCTCCGTCGACGGCGGCGATACCGGGATTCCGCCGCCTTCGTCGGACGTCGTCGTGACGCTCGTCGCCGTCGTGGTGTTCGTCGTCCCGGGGTCGACGACGTCGTTCGGCTGGTTCGGGTCTACCCTCGGGTCACCGACGCTGCCGCTCGTGGTGCCGTTCTCGCCCGGCGTCGGCGTGGTCGACGAGGACGGCGTGGTGCTCGTCGGCTCCGGCGTCCACGTTCCGTTCTCGCTACCGGAGGTGTCGACGCCGCTCACGCCGTCTTCGCGCGCGCTCTCGATTCGCTGTTGCTCGGCGTCGACGCGGGGCCCGCCGGGCGTCGGGTCGAAGCGCACCCAGCCGACGTCCGGGAAGTACACCTCGACCCACGCGTGCGAGTCGACGCCCCGGACGACCCACTCGTCCTTGCTGACTCGCTGACCGGAGGTGTAGCCGGTGACGAACCGGGCCGGGATGCCCTGCGAGCGGAGCATGACGACCATCGAGGTGGCGTAGTAGACGCAGTAGCCCTTCTCCATCTCGAAGACGAAGTCGTCGGCGACGCTCCCGGACGGCTTGTCGACCTCCAGCGAGTACTCCTTGTTGCGTTCGAGCCACCGCTCGACGGCGACAGCCTTATCGTACGGGTTCTCCGCCTCGCTGGTGACGGCGGCCGCCTTCCGCTTCACCCGGTCGGACGTGCTGGCTGGCAACTGGGTGTACCGCGATTCCAGGCCGTCGGGGTAGTTCGTGTCCGCGTTGCGGAGTTTCCGGGGGGTCGTCGCCGGCACACGGCTGACGACGCTGTACGACTCGTTTTTCCCCAGCGAGCGCTGGGGGACGAGGCCGCCGGTGCTGCTGAGAGCGACGTTGCCCTTATCGTCGCCGACGACGCGCACCGGCTTCCAGGCGGCGGGCATCGCCTTCATCGCGTCCCGCCGTACGGTTATCGTCTGGCGAATCCGGTAGTCCTCGCCGGGCGGTGACGACCGCGACCGGTAGTCGCGGTTCCCCCCGGTCCTGACCCAGTCGCTGCCGGTGTACCGGTCGTAGGCGCCGACGCGCCAATAGCTGGGCCGGTCCGCGTTCACGACGAACTGCACCTTCGGCGAGAGGTCGATGCTTCCCTGGACGGCGACTCGACGGTCGTTGCTGACGAGTCCGCCGGTGGCGGTGCCGCCCGACCCACCGCTGGGGAGGATGGGACTGGCCCGGCCGCCGGGGACGAGGCTCACCGTCGTCGACAGCAGGATCATCAGCACCATCGCGACCGCGAGCACGTCGAGCTGGGCGACCGTGCCGCCGTAGCGCGCCATCGTCCCGAACGCGACGACGCCGAGCGCGCCGAGCACGCCCACCAGCGTGGCGAACGAGCCGACGTCGCCCGTGAGCACGAAGAACCCGAGTGCGAGTCCGCCGGTCGCCGCAGCGAGCCCGTACTGCCGCCGGAAGACCAGGTACCACGGCACGAACACGGTCGCGGGCGCGACGCCGAGCGCCCACGTCCCGACGCCGCGCATCTGGAGCACCGAGAGTCCCGTCAGGAGCGCGACGTTGTCGGCGACGATGCGCCCGACCCGCGAGAACGCGAGGTACGCGCCCGGGACCGTGGTGTAGTAGCCGAACAGGCCGGCGACGAGCAGGCCGCCGCCGACCACGAACGCCGTCCACGCGGGGAGCTTCCGCGCCAGCACCGCGCCGGCGACGAGCGCGCCGGCGACGAGCAGCGCGAGGTCGCTCTTGCCCCCGACGACGTTCGTGATCCGGTAGAGCACGCTCAGGTACGACCAGATGAGGACGGCCGTCGCCGCGACCGCCAGCCAGTGGAACGGAACGGACGTCTCGCCCACGTCGAGGTGACCGTCGGTCGCCGTGCTCATCGGGGCCCACCTCCGTCGTTCCGTTCTTCGTCGGGACGCGGCTCTCGCTCGCTCCGGCCCGCGTTCCCGCCGTCCGGAGCGGTGGGGTGGGTCCCCCGGTCGGTCTTCGGTCCCGACTCGCCGACCCGGCGGACGGTCCGTCGCGACTCCGCATCGTCGGGCGACGCTCCGCCCGCGGCGAACTCCTCGAACGTCGTCACGCGGTCGCCGACCCGAATCTCGACGGTGGAGCCGTCGGCGAGGCCGTGGACGACGACGTCCGCCCGGTCGCGCGCCTCCGCGGGGACGCTCCCGGTCTCCATGTGCGCGAGCAGGGTTAGCAGGCGCGTGTCCTGGTACTCGTCGCTCGCAGGGTCGACCCGGCCGTCAGGGGACGACAGGCCGACCGCGAATCCGGCGTCGACGAACCCGACGGCGACGCTCGCCGCGGCGTCGGCGACGTCGTCGACCCGACCACCGTCGGCCTCCGCGACCACCTCGACCTGGGCGCGGTCCTCCTCGGACCGGAACTCGCGGACGAGCAGGTCCTCGTCCGGCCGTTTCGCGCTCGACTTCCAGTGGACGTCCCGGAGCGGGTCCCCGCGCCGGTACGCGCGCAACTGGTCGAACTCGCGGTCGTCGGGGACCGCCGACTCCTCGCGGAGCGCGGAGACGGCCGTCGGCGTCGACACCTCCCGGACGGTCGGGAACACGAGTACCGTCTCCCGTATCCGGTGCGTGAACTCGCGGCGGAACAGGCCGAACACGTCCGTCGCGACGACGCGGACGGGACCGACCCGTCGCTCGCCGCGCTCGGCGAGTTCGACCTCGAACTCGACCGTCGTCTCGCCGACGTTCGTCTCGACGGTCTCGTCGCCGACGAGGCCGTCGTCCGTCTCCAGCGTAACGCTGGCGGCGAACGGGTTCGACGCGGAGAACTCCAACGCGACCGTCGCCGTCTCGCCCCGGAACCCGTGGGTCGGTACCGTCGTCGTCAGGTCCGGGTGGTCAGTGCGTTTCACCTGGACGAACCCCACCGCTAGCGCCACGACGACGGGTCCGACGACGGCGTTGAGCGACCGCGCGCCGAACGGAACCGCCATCGCCACCGAAAGAACCGCGACGCCGAGGAGGGCGAATCCGCGTCGCGTCAGCATCTCACTCCACCGGAACGCCGTCCAGAGCGTTCTCGACGACGGTGCGACCGTGCTCGCCGCCCATCGCGCCGGATTCGCTGCGCACCCGGTGGGAGAGCACGGTCGGGGCTTCCGCCTTCACGTCGTCGGGGACGACGTACTCGCGGCCGCGAAGCAATGCTCGGGCCTGGGCCGCCCTGAGAACGGCGATGGAACCCCGGGGACTGACGCCGAGGCGACTGTGGTCGCGGGTGTAGTTCGCCAGTCGCGTGACGTAGTCCCGGACCGGCTTCTCCACCGTCACGTTCGCGACGGTCGCCTGCGCGCGACGCACGTCTCGCACGTTCGCGACCGGGTCCAGGTTCTGGATGGGGTGCTCGCCGACCATCCGGCGGAGCACCTCCGACTCGTCGTCGGGGCTGGGGTAGCCCAGCGAGAGCTTCTTCATGAAGCGGTCGATCTCTGCGACGGGCAGTTCGTAGGTGCGGTCCTGTTCGACGGCGTTCTGCGTGGCGACGACGGTGAACGGTTTCGGCACCTCGTGGGTCTGGCCGTCGATGGTGACCTGCTCTTCCTCCATCGCCTCCAGCAGGGACGACTGGGTCTTCGGCGGTGCGCGATTTATCTCGTCGGCGAGGACGACGTTCCCGAACACGGGTCCGGGCTGGAACTCGAACTCGCGGGTCTTCTGGTTGAAGACGTTCACCCCGGTCACGTCGGAGGGTAACAGGTCGGGCGTGAACTGTACGCGGTTGAACGAACAGTCGATAGAGCAGGCGAGCGTCCGGGCGAGCATCGTCTTCCCGACGCCCGGAACGTCCTCGAGCAGGAGGTGGCCCTGTGCGAGCAGCGTCGTCAGCACCTGTTCGGCGGCGTCGTGCTGGCCGACGATGACCTGCTCGATGTTGTCGATGACGCGATCGGCCAGGTCCGCTGCGTCCTCGACCGAAAGCGGGTCGGCGTACTCGTCCGGCGGTCGTTCCATCGATGTCGGCTTTGGGTCAGTGTTTGCTTCCGTCATACTCTGGGAACGCGTCGGGACGACGCTGGACGGGGACGGGCGGCATCCGAACCCGTGCGACCGGAATGCCCGTTTCAGCGACCAGTCCGTCGTGGGCGTCTACCTCGTTACTCGTACCTATGCGTACGTACCTTTGTAACTTTTGTCACTAATGAGACGGGTGTTTTTGCCTATCACAGATCGGAAAAGAACCGGCGGTGCGGACGGGGACGGCGGGAACGCGTTCGCCCGCGTCGAACGCTCGCGTCGGGAATCGGACTCCCGTGGCGACTCACTCGTCGCTCGGCGCGAACTCGACGAGCGTCAGGTCGCGGTCGAGCATGCAGTAGTCGTGCGGTGGGTCGCCGACGACCTCGCTGATGCGGTACTCCTCGTCGAACTCCGCGCCCGCCGGCTCGCAGAACTCGTGGCTTGGACAGCCGGTGTGCGGACAGGCCCCTTCGAGTTTCGCCTTGCTGCCGGCGTAGGCGTTCCGTGCGGCGACGTTCGCCCGCACGCTCGCGGGTTCGACTTCGACCGCCGTGACGCCGTCGTCGTGGACGCCGCAGGGGAGCGTCTGGGCACCGTCCCGGACGTCCGTGACGCGATACTTCACCCCCTCGGTGAGATTGAGACACTGGTCGCGGTAGGGACAGCCCTCGCAGGCGCTCGCCTCGCCCTGGTAGACGAACTCCCGACCCGCCTCGGCGAGGCGGGTCCCGACGAGCGTGATGGTCGACATGCCCGCCGGTAGGTGGCCACGCGGGTTAAGGCTCTCGCTCGCCCGCCCTCGCCGACTTCCGCTACGCGGTTAACGCTCGGCGTCGCGGCCTGTCAGCTCGTCGAGGCGGTCGAGATACACCTCCCGGGGGACCTGGTAGGCGTCGCGGTAGTCTATTTCGCCCGCCGCGAACTCGCCGGCCAGGTCGACCGCGCCGTCGACGGCCGCCTCGCGGGAGTCGAACCGTCGCGTGCCCGGCAGTGAGACCTCCGGTTCGAGGTAGAACGTGACGTACCAGGCCTCGCCGGACCGCTCGCCCGGCGGCCGGTTCGGCGACCCCGGCGTGAGCGAGATGGTCGGCATGCACGGTGCGGGAAACGCCTGCGCGTCGAACACGTCCGGCCGGTACGCGAGGACGCACCGACCCTCGTGTTCGTCGTTCCAGACGGTCCACGACTCCGGGAGGTCCGACAGCGACATGCGCGAGGGTTGGCGGCGGAGGCGGGTAAGGCGTGCGGTCCCGGCGGGGTCGCTTCGGTCGGTGCGCGGGTGCAGGACTCGGACGATGGGCGCGGCGACCGCCGGAAGGCCCCGCAGAACTTTGTCGAACGACCCCGAATCCCGCTCACATGGAGTTCCAGGTCGTCCAGGGCGACATCGCGGAACAGAGCGCGGACGTGCTGGTGAACGCGGCGGGCACCAGCCTCCGGATGGGCAGCGGCGTCGCGGGCGCGCTCCGCCGGGCCGCGAACGGCCCCATAAACGACGAGGCGACCTCGAAGGGTCCCGTCGACCTCGGCGGCGTCGCGGTGACCGACGCGTACGACCTGGACGCCGACCACGTCGTCCACGCCGCGGCGATGCCCCACTACGGCGACGGCGAGGCGACCGCCGAGAGCGTCCGCGACGCGACGCACAACGCGCTCGAACGCGCCGACGACCTCGGTGCCGAGTCGATGGTGCTGCCGGCGCTCGGCTGCGGCGTCGCCGGCTTCGACCTCCGGGAGGGCGCGCGCATCATCTGCGAGACGATAGCGGGCTACGAGCCGTCGTCGCTGTCGGACGTGCGGCTCGTCGCCTACAGCGACGAGGAGTACGAGACGATATCGCGGGTGGCGTCCGAGGTGCGGACGTAGCCCGACGGCACGTCCGGTCCGCGGGGAGAGCGCCAACACGGTCGACACGACGCGCTGGCGGCAGGAGATTACGCGCGGCTCCGACCGTCGACGGAGAAGCGTCCCGAAAAATCGAGCGAACCGCGGAGAATCGGCGCGGGCCTTACAGCAGGTCCTCGACGTGGTCGGCGACCTCGTTCGGCGTGTCGCCGACGGGGACGCCCGCGTCGTTCAGTGCGTTGATCTTGGACTCGGCGGTACCGGTCCCGCTGCCGGAGACGATGGCGCCCGCGTGGCCCATGCGCTTGCCCGGCGGGGCGGTGCGGCCGGCGATGAAGCCGGCGACCGGGGTGTCCATGTTCTCGGCGATGTACCGGGCGGCCTCCTCCTCGTCTTCGCCGCCGATTTCGCCGCACATGACGACCGCGTGGGTGTCAGGGTCGTTCTCGAACAGTTCGAGCGCGTCGGTGAAGTCCGTCCCGATGATGGGGTCGCCGCCGATGCCGACGGCGGTGCTCTGGCCGAGGCCGCGGTCGGTTAGGTTGTCGACGACCTGGTAGGTGAGGGTGCCCGAGCGGGAGACGAGACCGACGTTCCCCTCCGAGAAGATGTTGCCGGGGAGGATGCCGAGTTTCGACTCGCCGGGAGTGATGATGCCGGGGCAGTTCGGCCCGATGAGGCGGGTGTCGACCTCCGAGAGGCGCTTGTGCACCTTGCTCATGTCCTGGGTCGGGATGCCCTCGGTGATGGCGACGACGAGGTCGAGCGGCGCGTCCAGCGCCTCGAAGCAGGCGTCGCCGGCGAACGCGGGCGGGACGAAGACGACGGAGGCGTCGGCGTCCTCCTCGCGGGCTGCCCTGTCGACGGTGTCGTAGACGGGCACGCCGTGGACTTCCTGGCCGCCCTTGCCCGGCACCGCGCCGGCCACGACGTTGGTGCCGTACTCGATCATCTGCTCGGCGTGGAACTTGCCCTCCCCGCCGGTGATACCCTGCACGATTACGCGGGTGTCGTCGTCGACGAGCACGCTCATGCTTCCACCTCCTCAGCGTTCTCGACCGTGCGCTGGACGGCGTCCTCCAGCGTCTCCTCGACCTGCACGAGGTCGGTGTTCAGTATCTCGCGACCCTCCTCCGCGTTGGTGCCCGCGAGGCGGACGACCACGGGCTTGGGAATCTCGTCCATTGATTCGAGTGCTTCGTTGATGCCGCGGGCGACCTCGTCGCCGCGCGTGATGCCGCCGAAGATGTTGAACACGACGGCGTCGACGTTCTCGTCGGCGAAGACCATGTCCAGCGCGTTCGTCACGCGCTCGGCCTTCGCGCCCCCGCCGATGTCGAGGAAGTTGGCTGGGTCGCCGCCGTAGTGGTCGACGAGGTCCAGCGTCGTCATCACCAGGCCGGCGCCGTTACCGATGATGCCGACGTTGCCGTCGAGGCGGACGTAGTCGAAGCCGTACTCGTTGGCCTTGGCTTCGAGGTCGTCCTCGGCGGCCTCCTCCTCCATCTCGGCGATGTCGGGATGGCGGAACAGCGCGTCGTCGTCGACGTTGAGGACGGCGTCCGCGGCGACGACCTCGTCGTCGTCCGTGACCATCAGCGGGTTGATCTCGGCGTCGCTGGCGTCCTTGCTCTCCCAGAGGTCGTACAGCGTCGTCAGGACGCCGGCGACGTCGTTCGCCACCGCGCGGTCGACGCCGGCGTCGTAGACGGCCTTCCGGGCCTGGTAGGGATGCATCCCGAACGCCGGGTCGACGTGCTCCCGTGCGATGGCGTCGGGGTCCTCCTCGGCGACCTCCTCGATGTTGACGCCCCCCTTCGAGGAGACCATGGCGACGGGTTTCCCCTCGCCGCGGTCCATCGTCACGCCGACGTACAGTTCGTCGGTGAAGTCGACGGCCGCCTCGACCAGCACGCGGTCGACGTGGTAGCCCTTGAGGTCCATCCCGAGGATGGACTCGGCGGCGTCCTCGGCCTCCTCGCGGTCCTCCGCGAGCTTGATACCGCCGGCCTTGCCACGTCCGCCGACGTGTACCTGCGCCTTCACGGCGACGGGATAGCCGATGTCCTCCGCCGCACTGACGACCTCGTCGACGCTCTCTGCGAGCGTCGCGTCGGGCGTCGGAATCCCCGCGTCGGAGAACACCTCCTTCGCCTGGTACTCGTGTAGCTTCATGCACTGGGAAGGGGGTTCGCACGCCGCTTAAATCCCGTCGGTTCAGTTCGGACGCGGACGCGACGGTCGGCCGCGGTCCGGCGAACGCTTATCCCTCTCGGTCTCCTCCACCTAGGGAACCGATGGGCCTCTTCGAAAAGCTCGGGCGACAGGTCGAGCAGTTCAAACAGACCGCGAAGAAGACAGCCGAGGAGAACGCGAGCTACCGGTGTCAGGCGTGTCACGAGCGGTTCGACGCCGATTACGACCGGTGTCCGGAGTGCGGGGCGGAGCAGGTGACGCCGACGGAGACGGCGGAGTGAACGCCGACGCCGTCCCCGAACTCGTCAGCCAGACGCCTCGTCCCTGGAGATCCACTCCACCGCCGGCGTCGCGGTGACGCCGTGGACGAGCACCGAGATCAGGACGACACAGCCGACCAGCGCCCAGAGGCGGTCGATGCCCGAGAACGATGCCTCGTTCATCGCGTAGGCGAGATAAAAGAACGATCCGAGTCCGCGGACGCCGAGGAAAGACATTACGGTCCGCTCGCGGATGTCGCGGTCGAACCCGAGGAGACCGACGAGACCGGACACCGGGCGCACGAGGAAGACGATCGCAAGCGCGACGACGACGTCCATCGGCGTGAGCGGGTCGAGAAGTCCCGTAACGAGTGCGCCGCCGAAAAAGATCATGAAGAACGCCATCATGACGTGTTCGCTCTTCTCGGCGAGATCGTGCAGCGTCTTGTTGTACTCGTGTCTTCCCTCGTAGTGGCGGAGCACCAGCGCGCCGACGAAAACGGCGAGGAATCCGTAACCGTTTATCAGTTCGGTCACCCCGTAAATGAAGAGCGTCGCCCCCAGTGCCTCGAGTCCGCGAACCGACTCGGCGATGCGCCCGCGGACGGTGACGCGGAAGACGAGGCGTCCGAGCACCCATCCGAGGACGAGACCTGCAACCAGGCCGACGGTGAGTTTGTAGAACACGTACTCACCGACCCACTTGTCGATCCAGTTGGAGGGGTGGACGCCGTACTTGCTCATCACGATCGCGAGGTACGTGAACGGGAACGCGAGGCTGTCGTTGAGGCCGGCCTCCGAGGTGAGCGCGAACCGGACTTCCTGTCGCATCCCGGCCTCCTCTTCCAGCGGTTCCTCCTCCGCGCCTTCCAGTGGGTCCTCGACCTGCACCTCCGAGGCGAGCACCGGATCCGTGGGGGCGATGACGGCCCCTAGGAGCATGGCGGTCGGAATCGCGAACGCAGCCACCCCCCAGCCCAAAAGCGCCGCAGCGGCGATCGAGAGCGGCATCGTGAGTCCCAGCAGCCGCCACGTTGAACTCCACTCGCGGACGCTGGGGCTGCGGTCGAGTTTCAGTCCCGCACTCATGAGCGCGAGAATGACGCCCAACTCCGTTACTTTCTCTACCAGCACGCCGTTGCTCAGCGGGTCCGGAATCTGGAGGATCTGCGCGCCGCCGAACACCAGCGCGCCGAATCCGACGTAGAAGATGGGAAGCGAGAGCGGTTGATTCGCAACGAGGCGAGGGACCACGACGATACCCAGTACTGCGAACCCGACCACCGCGAGAAAGAGCAGATACGGGTCGGGACTGAGTACTATCGGCTCAAATGCCATCACATCGACGCATGGCACTCGCGTAAATAGGTGTAGTGTTTGCGCAGACAAGCGCAGCGGTCGACGGTCTCGATGCACCGGTTTCTCCGAGGACGAGGAAAGCGAGTCGATCCCGTCGGCACCGCCCGAGCGTGAGTACCCCTACGGAGCGAACCGGTCGTCGCGGCCCGCGATTGCCCGGGGGACGCAAGTCTTATGTACAACTTAGTCCGTCAATGTACGATAATGGAGTCAACCAGCGACCTCGCACCCGCCGTGCGGTCCATCCTCCGGGCCGCCGAGACGCGGGCGACGCCGGACGAACGCGTGACGGTACGCCCGCGTTCGCTCTCGGACGCGCTCGCCGCGGCGACGACGGACGGTCGGGTGCCCGTCATCGCAGAGGTGAAACCGACGAGTCCGACGACGGACGGCGAGCGAGCGGACGACCCCGTCGAACTCGCGGAGGCGATGGTCGACGGCGGCGCGGCCGCACTGTCGGTGCTGACCGAACCCGAGCACTTCGGCGGGTCGACCGATGCCCTCCGCCGGGTGCGCGAGGCGGTCGACGTTCCCGTGCTCCGGAAGGACTTCCTGCTCCGCGAGGCGCAACTCGACGCCGTGGAAGCGGACCTCGTGCTGCTCGTCGCGCGGTTCGTCGACGACCTGCCCGCGCTCCTCCGGGCGGCCCGCGAGCGGGGCTTTCAGGCACTCGTGGAGGTCCACACGCGCGAAGAACTACGTGAAGCGGTCGACGCCGGTGCCGAGATAATCGGCGTGAACAACCGCGACCTCGCGAAACTCGACGTGGACCTCGCCACGTTCGAGTCGGTCGCGCCGCACGCCCCCGAGGACGTGACGCTGGTGGCGGAGAGCGGCGTTGGGTCGCCGGCCGACGTCCGCCGAATGTGCGACGCCGGTGCCGACGCCCTGCTGGTCGGGAGCGCCATCATGGACGGGGACGTGACCGCCAACACCAGGAGGCTGGTGGACGCATGAGCGAGGACGGCGAGGCGCGAAGCGCCTCCGAACGAGCGAGCGGAGAGCGGAGGACCGACGAGCGCGCGACCGGGGACGGCGCGGGCAAGTTCGGCGACTACGGCGGCCAGTACGTTCCGGAGGTGCTGATGCCGGCGGTCGAGGAGCTGACCGACGCCTACGAGCGCTACGTGCTGGAGAACGAGGACGGCTTCATGGACGAGTTCCGCCGTCACCTCCGGGAGTTCGGCGGGCGGCCGACGCCGCTCTCGCACGCCGCGAACCTCTCCGAGCGCTACGGGTTCGACGTGTACCTCAAGCGCGAGGACCTGCTGCACGGCGGCGCGCACAAGCTGAACAACGCCCTGGGGCAGGTGCTGCTCGCGAAGTACATGGGCAAAGAGCGCATCGTCGCCGAGACCGGCGCCGGCCAGCACGGCACCGCGACCGCGATGGCCTGCGCCTACCTCGACGTGCCCTGCGAGATATACATGGGCCGCACCGACGTGAACCGCCAGCGCCCGAACGTGTTCCGCATGCGCATCCACGACGCGGAGGTCACCCCCGTCGACGTGGGGTCGGGGACGCTGAAGGAGGCCATCAACGAGACGATGCGTGACTGGGCGACGAACGTCGAGGACACCCACTACGTCATCGGGAGCGTCGTCGGCCCCCACCCGTTCCCGGCGATGGTGCGGGAGTTCCAGTCGGTCGTCGGCGAGGAGGCCCGCGAGCAGAGCCTCGACCGCCTCGGTCGCCTCCCGGAGGCCGTCGTCGCCTGCGCCGGCGGCGGGTCGAACACGATGGGCGCGTTCGCCGAGTTTCTCGAAGACGAGGACGTCGACCTGCTGGCCGTCGAGGCGGGCGGGTCCGGCCTCGGTGTGGACGCCGAGGAGGGCTACGCGCCCAACTCCGCCTCCCTCTCGACCGGGACGGAGGGCGTCCTCCACGGGGCGCGCACGAAGCTCCTCCAGACCGAGGAGGGCCAGATAGTCGAGTCCCACTCCGTCAGCGCGGGGCTGGACTACGCCGGCGTCGGCCCCGAACTCGCCCACCTCGTCGACACCGGGCGCGTGACGCCCGTGAACGTCGACGACGACGCAGCGCTCGAGGCGTTCCACCGGCTCTCCCGCGAGGAGGGCATCATCCCGGCGCTGGAATCGAGCCACGCCGTCGCCTATCTGGAGGAGTACGACGGCGACGGTCCGGTCGTGGTGAACGTCTCCGGGCGCGGCGACAAGGACCTCGACACCGTCATCGAGGAGTCGGACGCCCGCGACGTCGAGAACTCGCCGACGATGGAGGTGTTCGAGGAGTGAGCCGGAGCAATCTCGCGGACGCGTTCGACGGCGACCCCGCCCTCGTCTCGTACGTCGTGGCGGGCGACCCGAGCGCCGAGGCGACGAAGGCCTACGTCGAGGCGCTCGTCGAGGGTGGCTCCGACGTCGTCGAACTCGGCCTGCCGTTCAGCGAACCGGTCGCGGAAGGCCCGACCATCCAGCGAGCCATCAAGCGCTCGCTCGACGCCGGGATGACGCCGGACGCCTACCTCGACCTCGTCGCCGACCTCGACGTGGACGCGCCGATCGTCTGCATGACGTACTACAACCTCATCCACCGGTACGGGGCCGACGAGGCGGGAAGCACCTCGGGCCCAGGGCCGGAGGCGTTCGTCGCGGCCGCCGCCGAGGCCGGCGTCTCGGGATTCGTCGTCCCCGACCTGCCGGTCGACGAGTCGGGCCCGATGTACGAGGCCTGCCGCGAGCACGGCGTCGACCTCGTCTTCATCGCCGCGCCGACGACGACCGAGGAGCGCCTCGAACGGATGCTCGACCGCACTTCGGGGTTCGTCTACGTGCAGGGTCGGGTCGGCACGACCGGCGCGCGCGAGGACGTGAGCGCCGACACGCACGGCAGCCTCGACCGCCTCGCGGACGCGGACGTGCCGAAGGCGGTCGGATTCGGCATCTCGACGGGCGACCACGCCCGCGAGATCGTCGCTGGCGGCGCGGACGGCGTCATCGTCGGAAGCGCGTACGTCGAGCGCATCGCCGAGGGCGTCGACAACGAACTGTCCACCGACGAGGTGGCCGAGCGCCTGGAAGCGAAGGCGGCGGAACTCAAGTCCGGGGCGCGCGACGGAGCGGACGCCCCGAGAGAAGTACCGGAATCGGAACGCACTTCATAACTGATTGCTACACTCTCACATACTATGAACGTCGGAACTGCGGCACGACTCGACCGCATCGGACGCGACGGGCGATACGTCGTCGTACCGATGGACCACGGTATCACACTCGGAGCAGTACGCGGGCTGAAAGACATCGAGGGGACCATCGACGCCGTGACGCGCGGCGGCGCGGACGCCGTCCTCACGCAGAAGGGCATCGCACCCCGCGTCCACGACAACAAGAACGACGCCGGCTACGTCGTCCACCTGAACGCCTCGACGACCATCGGCCCGGACACCAACGACAAGCGCGCGACCGGCACCGTCGAGGAGGCCATTCGCGCCGGTGCCGACGCCGTCTCGTTCCACATCAACGTCGGTAGCGACCACGAACCCGACCAGATAACGGAACTCGCGGAGGTCAGCGAGGCGGCGAACCGCCTCGGGGTTCCCGTCCTCGCCATGTCGTACGCCCGCGGCCCGGGCGTCGACGAACACGACGCCGAGAGCCTCGGCCACGCGGTTCGCCTCGCCGAGGAACTCGGCGCGGACCTGGTGAAGACCGCCTACAGCCAGGACAGCGAGAGCTTCGAGCACGTCGTCGAATCGACGCGCCTCCCCGTCCTCATCGCCGGCGGCGAACCGGAAGGCGACCGCGCGACCCTCGACGCGGTCCGGGGTGCGATGGACGCGGGCGCGGCGGGCGTCTCCATCGGTCGCTCGGTCTTCCAGCACGACGACCCCGAAGCCATCGCCCAGGCGGTCGCGAGCGTCGTTCACGACGACCGGTCCGCCGCGGACGCGCTTCGCGAAGCGGGGCTGGCCGTCGAGGCGTAGCGGGAGTCTGGGGCGCGGCAACAACACGTACGGCGCTCGGCTACGTCGGGGGAGACGTGACCGACGACGTACGACGCGGCGTCATCGGAGCAGGGGTCCTGGGGTTCGGATTCAGCGCACTCATCGACGTCGTCGTCCTCCACCTGATACTGCGGCTCCACCACCTCGTCTCGAACCGGTATCCCGTCTCGACGGTACCGGGTCTGCGGACGAACGTGCTCGCGGACGGCCTCTTCTCGCTGGGAGCCATCCTCGTGATGGGCGTCGGTGCCGGCCTGCTCTGGCGGGCCGAGCGTCGCGCCGACCGACCGCTGCCGGTCCGGTCGCTGGCCGGCGCGGCGATAATCGGCATCGGCGGCTTCGACCTCTTCGACGTGGTCGTCAATCACGCGCTGCTCGGCGTCCACCACGCCACGCACGGGTCGGGCTACTACGACCCCCACTGGTTCGTCGTCAGCGTCCTGATCGTCGTCGCCGGCGTCCTGGTGTACCGCGGCGGCGACCGCGCGGGGGGGTCCGGGGCGTGACCGGGGCTCCGCCCGTCGTCGCCCTGCACGGGGTCGCGCCCCTCCCCGACGTTCCGCACTGGGCCGCGCTGTTCGCCGCCGTCTTCTGCTGCTGGACCGTCGTCGCCGTCGGCGTGTGGTGTGCGGACGCGCTGCTCGACCGTCTCGGGTGGTGACGCCGTCGCCGGCGTGGCCAGTGAGGGCCTTCCCGCCCGCTGACGAAGGGTCGGCGACGAGAACGGGTTCCGCGACGCTCAGTCGAGTTGTTCACGCGCGCCCGGATACGCGACGAGGAGTCCGCCGATCAGCGTGACGTAGATGCCGCTTCCAGCGAAGTTCGTGTCCGCGAGCAGAGTTAGAGGATGCTGGGAAGGTCCGCGAGCGACGAGAGCCGATGCGTCGGTTCGTGGTCGAGCGTCCGTTCGACCGGTGGTGAGGGCGGAACCCACGCCGAGTCGCTACCCAGGGCGTTCGCGCCGGCCACGTCGGCGGCCAGCGAGTCGCCGACGTGGAGCGTCTCCGCCGGTTCGACCCCGAGGGCGTCGAGCGCGCGCTCGAACGGCGCGGGGTCGGGTTTCGCGTGGATTCCCGCTGCGGGGTCGCAGAACACCGTCGCGTCGAAGGCGTCGGTGAGGCCCAGCGCCTCTAGCTTCTCGGTCTGGGTCTGCTCGCTCCCGTTGGTGACCAGGGCGACGTGTCGGTCGTCGACGGCGGACAGCGCCGCCTCCGCGCCCGGCCGGAACGAGACCGCCGAGTGGTCGAGCAAGTCGTCGTACGTCGTGGCCAGCGTCGGTGCGTGGTCCGCGTTCGCGCCCGCCCGTCGGGCGGCCTCGGCGAAGCAGAACTCGAAGAACTCGCGGTCGGACTCGACGGTCGGCGCGTCGTCGACGATGGCGTCGACGTCCGACGGGGTACAGTACTGCTCGACGCCCGCTCGCTCGAAGGTCTCCGTGAGCAACTCGTCGTGCGACTGGTCGTGTTCGCAGAGGGTGTGGTCGAGGTCGAACGTGACTGCGGCGGGGCCTGCCATGCCCGTTCCTATCGAACAGGTGACCAAAAACGTTCTGCGACGGTCTACCTCGCCCGCCGCGTCCGGCGAGCGCGGTGCCGGCGTCGCGTCACGACCCGTGGCCACCGTCGGCGGCGGAGCGAGCGGGCACGCCGCCGGGCAACCGCTTCCCGGTGCTGACGAGGAGGTCGGTGGCGTACCGCGCGACGTCTATCTTGTCGTCGAGCATCTGCTCGCGCCGGCGCTGGTACGTCTCGAAGTCGGCCTCGCGGACGAGCGCCTTCGCCCTCGCGACGGCCTCCTCGTCGTCCGGCGTGGAGTGTAGCAGGCCGTACTCCTCCAGTTCGACGAAGTTCGTCATGTCGCCGTCGCCCGCGAACGACTGCGCGCGGACCGCTGGGGTGCCGAGCACCGCCGCCTCCGTCGCCATCGTCGCGGAGTCGCCGACGTAGCAGTCCGCGTAGTACAGCAGGTCGTGGACGAGGTCCGGCGTCACCGGCAGGCGATACTCCGCGAACTCCTGCGGGAGGGCCGACTCGCTGGAGACGTACACCTCGCCGTGGTCGTCGAGGAAGGAGACCAGGTCGCGCTTGGCGGCGGGAGAGAACCCCGCCTCGCCCACGTCGTGGAGCGCACACCACTTCCGGAACCGGACGAAGAAGAAGCGCTCGTCGGGCTCGACCCCGTGCTCGCGCAGTCGCTCTGGGTCGGGGTCGAACCGCTCCGGGTGGAGGTAGGCGAGTTCGTGGTAGCCGTCGTAGCGGACGTGCTTGTCCCCGTAGTCCTCGCGGAACCGCCGCGGCGTGCAGACGAGGTGCGCGAACGGCGTCGTGATGCGGTGGGACTGTGCGCCCTCGTTGTCTATCCAGACGACGCTGCGAGCCCCGACCAGCGGCGCGACGTGCGCGACGGCGACGCCCCCGATGGCGGTCATCACGTCGGGGTCGATGCGCCGCGCCTCGCGGAACAGCCGGTACTCGTAGGTCAACTGGACCGTCGCCAGTTCCGCCAGCGAGTCGGCTTTCCCGGCGAGGACGGTGTGGTCGATACCGTATCGGTCCAGCAGGTCGAGCGCGACGTCCTTGTCGCGGGCGAACACGTGGACGTCGTGGCCGCGCCGCTTCAGTTCGGCGACGATGGGTCGGTAGAAGTGGACGTGGGCCGGATGCTGGATGGTGACGACGGCTCTCATTCGAGGACGCTCTCGTACACGTCGCGCAGTCGTTCGCCCATGCGTTCGAGGCTCACGTCGCGGGCGGCGGGACGCCCGTTCGACCGCCGCGGGTCCACGAGCACGTCGACCAGGCCGGCGACGAGTTCCTCGTCGGAGTCGCAGACGTGCGACGGTTCGACGCCCGCCAGGCGTTCGCGTACGTCGCCCACGTCGGTGGTGACGACCGGTAGATTGCAGGCCATCGCCTCCTTCACCGAGTTCGGCGACCCCTCGCTCTTCGAGGGCAACAGGAGGACGTCGGCCGCGTTGTAGTAGGTCGACATCTCGTCGTGGGTGACGCCTGACACGGTCTGGAGTTCGACGGGGGCGTCGACGCGCCGGCTGGCCGCCTCCACGACGCGCTCGGCCCGCGGGAAGTCCTTGACCGTCCGCGACGGCGGGTACGGGAAGAGGACGTGGCGGGTCGACCGGTCCCAGCCCACCCTGTCGCGGGCCTGGGACTTCGACCCTGGACGGAACCGCTGGCAGTCGACGCCGTGGGGGATGACGTGGCAGGGAACGTCGAGTTCGGTCGCCATCTCCTCGGACATGACGACCACGGCGTCACAGCGGTGCGCACAGCGACGGCTCAGCCATCCGTACTCCCCGAACAGGTCGGACCCCCAGAGCGTGAGCACGACCGGCAGGTTCGGCTGGGCGAGCGCCATCGGTGCGGTCAGCCCGTAGTTCGCGTGTAGCAGGTCGTAGTCGTCGAACGCCGCCCGGAACACGGTCGGGAAGAATCGCAGGTAGTCGGTGGGCGAGCGTCGAGTGACGGACTCGTCCACGGCGTGGGTGTGCGTTCCCGGTGGTGCCAGCGTCTCGCTGCGGACGCCGTGGCCCCGGAGCACTCGCAACTGCTCCTTGTAGAAGCGAGCCTCGGTGTTCGTCACGAGGTTGAGCACCCGCAGAGAGTCGACCTTCGGACGGGTGTTCGACCCGGTAACTCCTCTCGACACGTTGGCCGTAGAATAGCCCGAGACGGCCTTTGTTATCCACCGCCTTCCGGCGGCCAGGACCGGCTTATTCGACGCGTTGACGCGGCTTAAGTGGGGAGTTCGGCGCCGCGCGCCGGAAAACGACGGAAGCGACCGTGCGACGGACGAGTATTTTTATCGCAGTTCGACGAAGCCCGGAACGTTATGCCCGGTCCCCCCGGAAGAGATCCGCGGAGCGCCCAGAGCAACGAACGCCAGTCGTTCGCCGGGCACGGGACCCGTACGACCGTCGAAAAAGACGGGGGCGGGCTCTTCATCGACGACACCGTCTACGCGTTCGCCGACGTCTCCGTCCCGAGCATTCCGGTGCTCTGGACGGTGATGGTCACATCACCGGTCGAGTACGGTGGGGTGAAAGGTGCCGCGTTCGTCGGCTGGATGACGATGGTACTCGATGCCGCCCTGATTCGCGGAGGGTGGGTCAGCCCTCTCTTCACTGAGATTCCCGGCTGGGTCTCGTTGACGCCGACGCTGGTCGCGTTGCGCGTCCTGTACTTCAACATCGCGCTGGCCGTCGCCGCCTACGGGAGAGGACTCCTCGACGCCGCGCTCCGGTTACCGCTCGTGCTCGTCGGCTGGTCGTTGCTGGTCAGCGCCGTTGCGGTCGGGCTGTTTCCGTCGCTCGCCGGCACAGTGGCACGACGCCGGGCGGCGTAGCCTCCTCTCCTGGCCGACGCGGTGTTCGCCGCGGACTACCGGCGCGACACCGACGCCACGCAGTCGACCGTCTCCTCGCTGCGCGTGGGGACGGCGTGCTCGGCCACGTCGACGATTATCTCGGTCAGGTTCACCTTGTCGGCGACGTAGGCGTCGCGTTTCTCGCGCCAGCGCGCCTTCGCAGTGTCGTCCTCGACGAGTTCGACGGAGCGTTCGAGCACGTCGGAGAACGCCTGGCGGTTGTATATCAGCCCCTGGCGTTCGAGTTCGAGGAAGTTGCCCATGTCGGAGTCGCCGACGAACGAGTTCGACCGGATGGCGGGCGTCCCCAGCAGCGCGGCCTCGGTCACCATAGTCTGCGTGTCGGCGACGAGCAGGCTGGCCTCCGCCAGCGCGTCGTGGAGGCGGGCCGGATGGAGGTCGAAGGCGCGCGCCCGCTCCGGGACGGTTCCGTCCGCCTCGTCGGAGACGAAGACGGTCGCGCGCTCGGCGAGTTCGGTGACGAGCCGGCGGCGCTTGTCCCGCGAGAACCCCGACTGCCCGACGTCGTGGTGGGAGCCGAACGCGTTGAACCGCAGGACGACGTAGCGCTCGTCCGGCCCGACCCCCAGCTCCTCGCGGATGCTCGGGTCGGGGTCGTACACCGCCGGGTGGAGGTACGCGAGCTCTTTGAACCCCTGGAACTCGTAGTGGTTCGTCCCGAGGTCCTTCCCGAACGTGTGCGGTGTGAGGAAGGTGTCGACGAACGGCCGGGCGGCCAGATGGTCGAGCGTCGTCGGTTCGGAGTCGGCGACGACGACCACGGGCGTCTGCGAAATCGCCCCGGCGTGGGCGGCGTACGACCCGACGCCGAAGACGAGGTCGGGGCGGTACTGCAGCGTCCGCCGGAAGATGGCGAGATAGTGCTGTGGAAGCTCCCGGAGCAGCGAGTACTTCGTCGTGTCGCAGGCTCCGTACAGTTCGTGGGGCAGGTCGTAGTAGTCGAGCAGGGCGGCGGTACAGCCGTAGTCGCGCCCGAGGACGAGCACGTCGTGGCCCCGGTCGCGGAGTCGCTCAACCGCGTGCCGATAGAGGTGGACGTGTGCTGGGGTGTTCGTGAAGAACAGGTATCTCATCCCTGGACGAACTCGTAGGCGCGCTTCGCGGCGGCCATGGTCGTGCCGGACGACTCCACCAGGTAGTAGGGAACGAGGTCCGCACCGAACTTCGCCTTGTACCGACAGAGCCGTTCGGTGTTGGCCCCCATCAGGTCGTACTCGGTCACGGAGTCGACCGGCGGGTCGTCGAGTATCTCCTCCACGATGCGCCAGTGGACGAGGCTGTTGACGCTCGTCCCCTCGTAGACTGCGCGCGCGCCGCCCTGCCAGAAGTACGCCGCGTCGTTCGAGTAGAGGGCGGTGATGCCGCTGAGATACTCGCCGTCCCCGTCCCGGGCGACGTACGTCCGGGCGCGGTCGTCGAGGCCGCGCCAGAGGTCGCGGACGTACGGCCAGGGAAGCCCCAGATGCTCGTCCTGCTCGTCGTAGCGCGCGACGGTGTGTTCGTACACCGCCTGCGCGCCGTCGATCCCCTCGCGTTCGACGGTCACGTCGAGGTCGCGGGCGTCTCGTATCTCGCGGCGGAGACTCTTGCTGAACGACTTCAGGACGGCGTCCGCGGTCGTCTCCGCCAGGTCGAGCCGGTAGGTGAAGTACGGTTCGACCCGGAGGTCGTCCCAGAGGTACGGTCGAGGGTCCCCGTACGCCGTGCCACAGAGCATCCGGAACAGGGTGAGGCCGTCGTCGACGCGCTCGCCGACCCGCGTCGCGAGGCCGTCGTCGACGCCGGCGCTCGCGAGGCGTTCGTCGAGCGCGAGGTCGGCTCCGACGCGGTCGAGCACCCGTTCGGTGAACTCGCGGTTGACTTTCTCACGCTTGCGTCGCTTGGGGCTCGTCGGCATGAGGATGGGGCCGAGGCGGGGTATCGCCAGTCCGGGCGGCGGCGAGAGCACGGCGGTCCCGAGCGACCGCTCCCGAACGACGAGCGGGAGCAGGCCGACGGGCTGTTGGCCCTTGAAACCGCCGAACAGTCGCAGGTCACCGGCAGCGTGGCTGTCGATGGCCGACAGCGCCGCCGGCAGGTGGAACGGTTCGAATCCGTCCGCCGGAAGCGCGTCGGCCCATTCGTCGAGGTCCAGACGTTCGACTCTCATTCGTCGTCTCGTTTCCAGATAGCCCCGGTTTCGACTTTGTTATCCCCCGCCTGCAGAAGAGAAGGGCGTCTCAGCGGAAGTTCAGGAGGCGGCTACGCCACCGAACCGGGAACGGAGACGGCGTCGACGGTCGACTACCGGTCGTTCACCCCGGCGACGCCGGCCGGTTCGTGGCGCGTCTCCACCAGTCTGTCGTGGAGGTCCGCCGGCGGACCGACCCACGCGCCGCGGTCCAGCGCTCTCTCCACCAGGCGGCGGTAGAGTCGCCGGTGGCCGGAGAACTCGTCTGCGAACATCCGCGGATGCCAGAGCGCGGTCATCACGGCGTCGTTCGCGGCCGCCTCGTCGAGCAGGCGCTCGCACTCGCGCCAGGCCGCCTCGAACTCCGCGTCGGGGTCGGGGAGCGCGATGTCCATCACCGTCAGCGGGAAGACCAGGAAGTCGTCGTCGAACGGGCGCTTCGGACGGTAACCGTACTGGAAGCCGTACTCGCTGCTGGAACCGAGGCTGGTATCGTAGTCGAGACCGACGGCGTCGTAGTGCGCCCACGTCTCGTCGCCGAGGCGGAGGTGGTGCTGGCGACCGCCGCGCACCTCGTGGCCCAGCGCGGCCTCCAGCGCTATCTTCTGCTCGCACAGCGCCTGGCGGTCGTCACCGGAGTCGTAGGAGCCGTGGAGACCGATCTCCCACCCGCCGTCGTCGAGGTCGTGGAGGACCTCGAGCAGGTCCGCGTCGAAGATGTCGTAGCGCCCGAAGTGTTCGATCCAGTAGCGCGGCCGGAGCCACTTCCCGGGGGACTTCGCGAGGATGGACTCCTCCTGGAGCACGTAGAACGCCGACCGGACGCCGAGGTCGTCCTCGAGCGCCTTCACCGTCTCGAACTGCCACCAGGGGTTGTTGCCGGGCGCGAGCGCGGCGAGGTGGCTCGGGTCCCGGTCGGCGAGCGCGTAGTACGGCGCCTGCAGGCCCTTGTACGGCCGGTCGACGTCGTGCGTGAGACACAGCGCGAACTCGTGGTCGGGGAGGATATCAGCGGACACGGTCGCGTACCTCTGGCTTCTCGACGGAGGTCTCCAGTATCTCGACGATGCGCTCTGCGGCGTGGCCGTCGCCGTACGGCTGTGGCTTCTCGTCGGGCGCGGTGGCGTCCGCGAGCGCGACCCGGATTCGGTCGGCGTCGGCCCCGGCGAGCACGTTCCACCCGCTCTCGACGGTCTCCACCCACTCGGTCTCCTCGCGGAGGGTGACGCAGGGCGTGTCGAGGAAGAACGCCTCCTTCTGGACGCCGCCGGAGTCGGTGGCGACGACCGCGGCCGCGTCGAGCAGGGCGACGAACCGCCGGTAGCCCACGGGGTCGACGAGCGTCAGTTCGCGGGCGGCCCGCTCGTACTGACCGAACTCCCGGAGGCGGTCGGTCGTCCGCGGGTGAGCCGGGAAGACGACCGGCCGGGGGTCGTCCGCCAGCGCGTCGACGATGGCCGCGAGGCGGTCCGGGTCGTCGGCGTTGGCCTCCCGGTGGACCGTCGCGAGCACGAACTCGCGGTCCGTGACGCCGAAGTCGCCGAGCACAGAGCGGTCGGCGCGCTCCCGCGCCCACAGCAGGGCGTCGTACCCCACGTCGCCGGTGACGTGGACGCCCGCCGTGATGCCCTCGTCGCGGAGGTTCGACGCCGCCTCCCGCGAGGGTGCGAAGCAGAGGTCGGCGGCGTGGTCGGTGAGGACGCGGTTCGTCTCCTCCGGCATGTCGCTGCCGGAGCGCATCCCGGCCTCGACGTGCGCCAGCGCCGGGTCGAGCTTCGACGCGGCGATGGCGGCCGCCAGCGTCGAGTTGGTGTCGCCGTAGACGAGCACGACGTCGGGCGCTTCCGCCTCCACGGTCGCCGCCAGCCCCTCGAGCATCCGAGCGGTCTGGCGGCCGTGCGTGTCCGACCCGACGCCGAGGTTCTCGTCCGGTCGCGGGATGGCGAGCTCTTCGAAGAACACGTCCGACAGCGACTCGTCGTAGTGCTGGCCGGTGTGGACCAGTGTCTCCTCGTGGTCGCGGCGCAGTTCACGGGAGACGACCGCGGCCTTGACGAACTGCGGACGCGCCCCGACGACGGTGAGCACCTTCATGGTTCCTCCCGGACGTGGAGGTCCTCGTCGTCCAGTCGGTCGAACGTCGTCGCCAGCGCGAGCGCCAGCAGGCCGACCAGCGTCCGGGTCGCCGCGTCGCTCGTCCCGTCGTTGCCGTCGTCGCTGGCTCCCTCGCTATCCCCGCCCCGTCGCAGGGCTGCGACCAGCCCGGCCCCGGTTCCCACCGCCCCCAGACCGTACAGGAACGCGAGCGGGTGGCAGTCCCGTACGAGGTACTTCGTCTTCAGCCGCCACAGGAAGTTGTGTGCCAGCAACGCCGAGAGCTTCGGAACGAACGTCGCGTACCGGATGTGGCTCTCCTCGTCGCCGTACACCGCCGGCATCGCCACGTCCGCGACGCGCATGCCGGCGACGTTCAGGCGAACGAGCAGGGCGTTGGCGAAGCCGTAGTCGTCGTACACGTCCTCGACGTCGATGGCCTCGAGCGCCCGCAGCGAGATGGCGGTGTAGCCGTTCTGCGGGTCGACCACTCCCCAGTAGCCGCTGGCGACCTTCGTCAGGTAGGTGAGCAGCCAGTTGCCGAACGAGCGCCACCCCGACATCTCGCCCCGGTACTCGGGGTACGAGAGCCGGTCGCCCTTCGCGTAGTCGGCCCGACCGTCCACCACGGGTTCGACGACCCGTTCCAGCATCGCGGGGTCCATCTGGCCGTCGCCGGCCATCACCGCCGTCACGTCCATCCCGTCGTCGCGAGCGGCGCAGTAGCCCGTCTTGATGGCCGCGCCGACGCCGCGGTTCCGGCGGTGGCGGATCGGGACGACGCGGGGACCGTTCGCCACTCCGCCGTCGGACTCCACCTGCCGTCCGTCCGCGTCGTCCGCGACGTCCACCTCGCCCGCTCCGTCCACGAGTGCGCCGACCCGTTCGCGGTCGTCGTCCGCGCGGGCCGTTATCTCCGACCAGGTGTCGTCGGTCGAGCAGTCGTCGACGGCGTAGACGCGGTCGACGAAGTCGGGTACCGTGTCGATGACCCCGCCGACGAACGCCTCCTCGTTGTACGCCGGAACGACGACGGCGACCGTCTTGTCCTCGTACATCACCGTCCTCCGATGGTGTAGACGCGGTGGTCGGTCGCTCCGAGGTCCAGGGCCTGCCGCCCGTCCACGACGACCATCGGGTCGAAGGCGGTCCAGTCGACGTCCTCGAACTCCTCGTGGGCCGTCACGAGCACCGCGGCGTCCAGGTCGCGCTCGTGCAGTTCCGGCAGGCCGACCATCGTCGCGTCGAACCCGCCGGCGTCGGCGAGCATCGGGTCGACCGCCAGCACGTCGGCGCCGCGCTCCGCGAGGTCCGCACAGATGGGGCGGGCCGGCGTCGCTCGCGTCTCCTCGACGCCCGGCCGGTAGGTCAGTCCGAGGACGGCGACGGTCGCCCCCGGAAGCTCCCGGTCTTCGGCCGCCATCTCCTCGGCGAGCTTCTCGACCGTGAACGCCGGCATCGCGTCGTTGACCGAGCGGGCGGTCCGGAGCAGTGGCGTCTCGCGGTCGAACTGCGCCATTATGAAGTAGGGGTAGTAGGGGATGCAGTGACCGCCGACGCCGGGCCCCGGTCGGTGGATGTCGCAGAACGGCTGCGTGTTCGCCGTTTCGATGGCGGCGTTGACGTTCACGTCCATCGCGTCGGCGAGCGTGGCGAGTTCGTTCGCCAGCGCGATGTTCACGTCGCGGTAGACGCCCTCGAACACCTTCACGGCCTCCGCCGCGGTCGCGGAGGGGACCTCGATGACCTCGTTGCTGGTCAGTTCGCCGTAGACGAGCGCCGCGACGCGCCCGCTCTCGTCGTCGACGCCGCCGACGACCTTCGGGTACGCCCCCCGGATGTCCTTCAGTGCGCGCCCGCTCGACGTCCGCTCGGGGCAGACCGCGAGGCCGAACTCCCCGCGGTCGAGGTGGCTCTCCTCGACGAGGAGGGGAAGCAGGCCCTCGCGCGCCGTGCCCGGCGGCACGGTGCACTCGACGACGACGAGGTCGCCCTGCTCCAGTCCGGCCGCGACGTCCTCGGCGACGGCCCGGAGGATGGCGAGGTCGGGTTCGCGGTCGTCGGTGATGGGCGTCGGCACGACGACGACGTGGACCGACGCGTCGCGGGCGGCCTCGGCCGGCGATTCGGTCGCGCGGAGCGCGCCGGACTCGACGGTCTCCTCGACGAGGTCGTCGAGGCCGGGTTCGCGGTCGACGTGGCAGTCGCCGCGGTTCACGCTCTCGACGACGTCCGGGTCGACGTCCGCCCCGACGACGTTACCGCTGGTCTCCGCGTACACCGCAGCGAGCGGTAGTCCCATCTTGCCGAGGCCGTAGACGGCCACCGGAATCTCGCCGGTGAGGAACGCGCCGCGCTGCTCGGCGGGCGAGGCGTCGCTCCCGTAGAGCGTCTGCAGTTCCCGCAGGCTCACCGGGGGCGCACCTCCGTCTCGGCCGCGACTCGCTCGCCGCTCGCCGCCAGGCCGTCGACTTGCCGGGCGAGTTCGACCACCCGGAGGCCGTCCTCTCCCGTCACGACCGGCGTTCCGTCCGTCGTCGCCGCGCGCACGAACGAGCGGAGTTCGTTCTTCAGCGGTTCGCCCGTCTCGACCGTCGGCCGCTCGACGATGCTCTCGTGGCGGTAGCGCAGGTCGCCGTTCTCCTCGATGTACTCCGGCGTCGAGTGGCGGTGTATCTCGACCGTCTGGTCGGTGTAGTCGACGTTCACCCGGCAGTCGGCCGCCGTGATGGAGAGGGTCCGCACCTTCTCCTGGGTGACCCTGCTCGCCGTGAGGCCGGCGACGATGCCGCTCTCGAACTCGATGTTCGCGCTAGCGTAGCGGTTGTCGCGCGCGCCCAGCGCCGCCACGGACTCGACGTCGTCGTCCACGAGCGACAGCAGCACGTCGATGTCGTGTATCATCAGGTCCATCACGGCGCTGTCGTCGACCGAGCGTCCCTCCGGCGGTGGTCCGAGTCGCCGGGCGTCGACCGCGATGATGTCGAGGTCGGAGACGATCTCGGAGAGCGTCCGGACCGCCGGGTTGAACCGCTCGATGTGGCCGACCTGCAGCGTCACGTCCGCGGCGCTGGCCTCGGCGAGCAGTTCCTTCCCCTCCGCGGGGTCGGCGACGAACGGCTTCTCGACGAGCGCGTCGACGCCGTGGTCGATGCAGTCGCGGGTGACGGCGTAGTGGTACTCCGTCGGGACGGCGACGGAGGCGATGTCCGCCTCCAGGAGCGCCGCGTCCATCCCGATTGCTCGCGTCCCGTGGTCGCGCGCGACGGACTTCGCCGTCTCCTCGTCCGCGTCGTGGACGCCGACGAGGTTCACGTTCGGCAGTTCGCTGTACACCCGGGCGTGGTGGCGGCCCATGCTTCCGACGCCGAAGACCGCCGCGTTCACTGGCTCACTCATAATCCTTGACTGCCCCCGCGATGGTCCTCACGTCGTCGCCGTCCAGCCCCGGATGGACCGGGAGCGACAGCACCTCGTCGGCGAGTCGCTCCGCGACGGGGGCCTCGACGTCGACGTGACTGTACGCCGGCTGTTCGTGGATGGGCGTCGGGTAGTAGACGCCCGTGGCGACGCCCTCGTCCTCGAGGTGGTCCCGGAGCGCCGCGCGGTCGTCCGTCCGCACCGTGTACTGGTGGTAGACGTGTCGGCGACCGTCGGGTTCGACCGGCGTCGTCACCGACGACCGCTCCAGGCGGTCCGTGAGGTAGGCGGCGTTCGCGCGCCGCGCCTCGTTGAACTCGGGGAGACGCTCCAGCTGCGCCAGGCCGATGGCGGCCGCGACGGAGGTCATCCGGAAGTTGTGCCCGAGACGGACGTGGTCGTACGACGAGTGGTCGTCGCCCGTCGGACGGCCGTGGTTGACGAAGCTCGCTACGCGGTCGGCTACCTCGGGACGGTCGGTCGTCACCATCCCGCCCTCGCCCGTCGTCACGTTCTTCGTCGGGTAGAAGGAGAAGCAGGCGGCGTCGCCGAACGAGCCGACGCGGCGACCGTCGTACTCCGCGCCGTGGGCCTGAGCGGCGTCCTCGACCAGCGCGACGTCGTGTGCGTCGGCCACCTCGGCGAGCCGGTCCATCTCCGCCGGGAGGCCGTAGAGGTGAACGACGAGCACGGCGTCGGCGTCGTGGTCGCGGACGGCCGCCTCGACCGACTCGGGGTCGAGCGTGAACGTCTCCTCGTCGACGTCCGCGAAGACGGGGTCGGCCCCCGCCAGCCGGACGGCGTTCGCGCTGGCGACGAACGAGAACGGCGAGGTGACGACCGTGTCGCCCTCGCCGATTCCCAGCGCTTCGAACGCGGCGTGCAGCGCCGTCGTCCCGTTGTTCGTCGCGACGGCGTGGTCGGTTCCGCAGTAGTCGGCGAACGCCGCCTCGAACGCCCGGACCTCCGGACCGTCGGCGAGGTATCCGCTGTCGAGGACGTCGACGACGCGCTCGCGCTCGGCGTCGCCGATCTGTGGGTCCGCGACGGGAATCAAATCTCGTTCCCCCCCTGAAGGGAGTCGGGGAGCGGTCGGTGTTTGGCCGGCGCGCCGACCGCCAGCGTCTCGGACGGTACGTCGCTGGTGACCACCGCACCGGCGGCCACGAACGACCCCTCGCCGACCGTGACGTCGGGCAGGAGCGTGGCGTTCGCGCCGACCGAAACGTGATCTTCGAGCGTCGGTCCCTCCATCTCCGACTCCTGCCGGATGGGGTAGGCGTCGTTCGTCAAGACGGCGCAGGGGCCGAGGAACACCTGGTCGCCAATGGTGGTGTTCGTCGGGACGTAGACGTTCGTCTGCATGCTTACGTGCGAACCGATTCGACAGTGTCCGTCGACGACGGTGTTCGTTCCGACGACGACGTCGTCGCCGACGACCGTCTTCTCGCGCACCAGGGCACCGTGCCCGGTCGTGAAGCCGTCGCCGATTGCCACGTCGTCGTAGATGACCGTTCCCGACCGGATGGTCGCACCGTCGCCGATAACGGGCGGCTCGGAATCGTCGGAGTAGGAGTGTCCGACCGTCGCCTCGGGGTGGACGTCGTGGTTCTCGTCCCGGCGTTCGCTCACGGGCGATCACCTCGTCGTGTGTGCTGCTCGCGGGGTGTGACAGGGAATCGTTGGTTCATGGATGCTGGTCGTTCGGCCCGAATCCGCCGCCGTGGGGCGACGGGCGGCCGTTACCCTCCCCATGCCTACCTGTCCTCTTTGTTATACGCTGCCTGTCCGGCGGTAGCGCAAAACTAGTGCCGGAGACGTCGTGCGAATCGGCGGGGTCAGCCGACGAAGACCGAACTGAGCCGACGACCGGAGTAACCTCGGCGTGCGACGTCGAACCGGTGAGCGTACGCGAGGCGTATCGCCCGCGAGCGGTCGGCTGACGCGTACGTACGGGACACGTACCGACAGGGAGCGAGCGGACTAACGCCGAGCGGGGCGGTTTGGTCCGGTTTATCGACCGCGCCGAGACGGGCGGACGCGGCACACGTCCGGGCTACCGACCGACAGCACCTTGGTAACAAAGTAGGGAAACCGCGACAGACGGTGTATGCGGTGGTGGAACCCGTGACTGCAGGGTGGTCACGATCCGGAACGGGGGTGTACTGTTTCCGATGATAGAGCGGCAGTCTCGGTGCAATGGCTAGTTCCGGGCTCTCGCAGGACCAGGTATTCGAAGTTCTCAAGAGTCCCAGGCGGCGATACGCGCTCTACTACCTTCGGCGCGAAGGAGGGTCGGCCGAGCTATCGGACCTGACCGAGCAGGTTGCCGCGTGGGAGAACGACACCACGCCCGGCGAGCTGACGACCGAACAGCGCAAGCGAGTGTACATCTCGCTGTACCAGACGCATCTACCGAAGCTCGACGACGCCGACATCGTCGATTACGACGAGGACAGCGGCGAGATAACCCTGTCCAGACGTGCCAGAGAGCTCGACACCTACCTCGGCGACGTCTCCAGGCGGGAACTCCCCTGGGACCGATACTACCTGGCGCTCTCGCTGGCGAGCATCGCGCTCGTCGCTGGCGTCTGGCTCGAGGTGTATCCCTTCTCGACGCTGTCGGGGCTGACGGCGACGGCCATCGTCCTCGTCGTGTACGGCGCGTCGGCGCTCTTCCAGTATCTCTACTACCGTCACGGGGCCGGCCGGGAGACGCCACCCGAACTCCGGCGGGCCGACAGTCAGTGACGAGTCGTCCGGGGCACGGCGGTAGCGTCGCGCAGGTCGTCGTTCGCGGGAGACCGCTGAATGGCGGGTCGACGCGGTCGAGAGGAGATGCGGTGGGGCCGAAGCGAAGCGGGACCGAGTGGCACTACAGCTGGTGTTCGAGGTTGCAGACCGCGTCGTCGTCGGCGAGGACGAACGCCTCGTCGCGCAGCATCTCCTCGTCGGCCGGGAGGAACATCAGTCTGTCCGGTCCGTTATCGCGCGTTCGGACGACCTCCCAGTCGTCGAGTTCGTAGTCGAGATCGCGTTCGAGGTCGGGGTCGTCCGGCACCCGCCGCCAGTCTTTCCTGGAGGCGTTCCGACCGGGCGAGGACTCGTAGACCATCTCAGTTCTCACCCGGTTCGAGCGTGACGGTCGCGGGTCCGTCGACTTGGAAGCGAGTGAGCCGACCGGAGAAGCGGTAGCCGTCCTTCGCGTCGACGATGATTCCGCTCACGCGCTTGCTCTCGACGGTGTCGTGGGCCTCGATGCGACCGGAGTCGTCGTTCCCCCGCACCTTGCCGCTCACGTCGAACGAGTACTCGCTGACCGCGTTCGGCGACCCTGAGCCGTCGACGACGAGCGCGTTCGGCAGTCCGCCCTCGCCGGACGCGACCTGCTCGCCGTCGAGGAAGACGGTCGCCGTCCCGTCGATGTCGAGGTTCGTGACCGCGCCGCCGAAGCGGTAGCTGTCGGTGCCGCCGGCGACCGCTCCGGTCGCCGTCCCGTCCTCGACGCCGTCCTCGGCGTCTTTCGTCGCGCTCCGGTCCGTGCTCTTGCGGAGCTTGCCCGAGACGGTCAGCTCGTAGTTCGTCTTGGTTCCGGCGTCGGAGCTGGCGATGCTGATGACGTTCGGCAGTCCGCGTCCGTTCGCGACCCTCCGTACGGTCGCCTGCGCGGCGTTGCCGGACGAGGAGCCGTCGGCGGACTGCTTGCCGGACCCGTTTCCGGACGACCGCTTGCCGGATTTGCCGCCGGTTCCGCTACCGCTGGCGGCCGCTTTCGCCGACATCGGGACGCCCTTCGGCGGTGTGAGGTCCGCGTCGTTGCCCGTCCGGGTGTTCGTCTTTGTCACCGAGCCGCCCTTCGCGGTGGCGATGGAGCCGACGACGTCGCAGTTCCGGAGGTGGGTCTCGCCGTACCACGACCAGACGGCGCGGGTGGTCGTCGAACCTGGCGCGGAGCAACCCTCGCCGCAGGGGTCGTTGCCAGTCGCGTCGACCACGGTGTCGGTCACTTTGCAGGGCCGTTCTTTCGCGTTCAGGCGGACGTTCGAGATGGTGTTTGCCGCGAAGTACGACGACTCGACGTGGAGGTTGCCGCCGTGTCCCTGGGCGCCGGGACCGGAGCCGTACAGACCGTTGTCGATGAACCCGGCGACGTGGACGTTACGGAACGTGATAGTGCCCTGGTGCGGCAGGTTGGCGTCCACCCAGATGCCGCCAGAGCCGCTGCGTGCGACCTGGCCGTCGCCCATGTAGACGTTCTCGATCAGACCGGTGCCCTCCGCGGCAGCGACGCCGGGCGTCATGAGGTAGTGGCCACCCGGGTGCGTGCCCTTGAACCCGACGTTGCGGATGGTCCAGTTCGACCCGCTGGTGGTGACGAGGGCCGACGCGCCGTCGGCGGTCATATCGATGAGTTTGTTTTCGAACGTCTCGCCGTCACCCACGTCGATGGTCTTCGTCTCGCCCGCGGGGACGGTGATGGTGTCGTAGTTCGCCGCCGTCGCGGCGCCAGCCGCCGCGGCCGAGACCGCCGTCGCACCGGCGAGCTTCAGATACGAACGGCGGTCGATGAGACGGTCTCGTTTCGAATCGCGTACCGTTTCGTCGCGTGCCATGCGGCTTCAATGCTACGTTACTGATTCAAGAAGTTACCGATTCCAACTCAATACTAACGGGTCAATTTAAATAAAGACGGGAAAGAAGGATAGGCTCGTTATGCTCGCGTTTCGTCGAGAAACGGGCGATTACTTCCCGTTCGCCGCCTGCTCGGCGCTCTGGGGGACCTTCTTCGGAATCTTCGTCTTGGGGCTGCTACTGACGCCTGTCGTCGAAACGCTACCGCTGGTCGGTCCCTTCACTTCGGAGTTCTTCACGGCAACCTTCCCGCCGTGGAAACCTCCGTTGACGGCCTCGTACTCGGTGACGTTAACGTCGCAGTTCTTCACGGTAATCGGGACGTACCAGCCCCAGATTCCGCGCTTGTTCGGACCGTTGGAGTGGTGGACGTCGACACCGTTGTTCTCGATGACGCTGTCTTTCACGTACGACCCCGGCGTCCCGAGGCGAACGTTGGCGATGTCGTTGCTCGCACAGTAACAGCTCTCGACCTTCACGGGACCGCCGGCGCCGGCGCCGTGTTTCGCGCCCGGTCCGCTGGCGTACAGTCCGTTGTTCGCGTACTTCTGGATGTTGCAGTGCCGGAAGGTCAGTTCGCCCTCGTGGGGATTGTTGGCGTTCACCCAGACTGCACCGGGTTCGGCCTCGTTCGCGCTGTTCGTCTCCACGCCGTCGCCCATGTAGACGTTCTCGACGACGGCCTTGCCGCCGGACGAGACGCTCGGGATGAGGCTGAAGAAGCCGAAGGAGCTCGCGCCGCACTTGCCCTTGAACCCGACGTTGCGGATGGTCCAGTCGGAACCGGAGGCGTCGATCTTCGCCGCGGCCCCCTCGGCGCTCTGGTCGATGAGTTTGTTCTCGAACGTCTCGCCGTCGCCGACCGTGATGGCCTTCGTCTCGCCGGCGGGGACGGTAATCGTCTCGTACTGGCCCGCGTCCGACAGCCCGGTCGTCACGTTCGCTCCCACCGCGGCCGCCGTCGCTGCGCCCGCAAGCCGGAGGTAGGACCGCCTGCTGACGGTGTTCTCGGATCGCTCGCTCGGGTTGCGATTCGTTTCGTTTCCGCGTTCGCTTTCCGTTCGCTCGCGTGTCGTTTCGTCGCGTGCCATGCAGCTTCAATGCTACCTTACTAGTTTAAGTAGATGACGATTACTGCCCAACGCTGGATTACAGATTTTAAGGCTACTGGCCGAATCGAAGACACCCCCAGTAGGGTACCGTTACTGGCCGGCTGAACGCTGAGCACCAGCCGGTACAAGTGAAGATGCTCCTGCTGGGGGCTCTCCCGGCAACAAGGAGCCCATAACAAAACGGACACGGGTGGTTTCGAACGTTAGCGGCCCGTTTCGAGGAGACAACCGATGAGCGTCGCCCAGAAACTTCGCAACGCAACCGTCGAGAGTACAGCAGCGTCCGAACGAACGCGACACGTAGCCGCCCTCTTACCACCCGTCGCGGCAGCCCTCTCCGTGTATCTCGCCTACCTCCTCACCCATCCGCTTCCGGGGTACGGTGCGGGACTCTACGGTGCGATGGCCGAGGCGATACTCGCGAACGGGTACCGGCTCCCCGCACGCATTCCCCACTACACGTCCGGCGGGATTCCGTTCGCCTATCCGCCGCTAGGGTTCTACGGTCTGGCCGGGCTACTGGATCTGACCGGCCTCGACTACCTCACGCTCGTTCGCGTACTCCCCGGACTGTTCGCGCTGGGGTACGTCGTCGCCGCGTACTTCCTGGCGTACCAGCTGCTGGGGACGCGCCGCCGGGCGAGCGTCGCCGCCGTCGTCGTCGCCACCAGTCCGACCATCACGACGATGCATCTCACCGCAGGCGGTGTGGTCCGCGCGCCCGCCTTCGCCGTCCTCACGGCGGGACTGTACGCGGGGGTCCGCCTCTTCCAGACTCACCGCCGGCGCTGGCTGTACGCCGGCGTCGCCTGCTTCGCCGTCCTGTTGCTGACCCACCCCGTCAACGCCGCTTCCTTCGCGTTCAGCTACCTCTTCCTCTACGCCGTCCTGGACCGCACCCGACGAGGCCTCGCGTTCGGTGCCACCGTCGCGGTCGCCGGGTTCGTGCTAACGAGTCCCTGGTGGGCGACGGTCCTCGCGCGTCACGGTACTTCTGTATTCGCGCGCGCGAGCGGAACCCACGGCGGGCTCGGTCTCGAACCGCTCGGCCCCCTCCTGTTCTGGTACACGCCCAACCTCCCGTTTCCCTCGCTCTGGCACCTGCTCGTGCTGCTTGGCGGCTGTTACCTGCTCGCTCGCCGGAAGCTTCTCCTGCCGGGCTGGCTCGCCGTCTCCCTCCTCGTCTTCCCCGGCCGGGTGACGATGCTCGTCGGCGCGATGGTCGCCGCCGTCGGCCTCTGGGGCGCTGCGAGCGTCGCCACGACCCGGACGCGCTCGCTTCCGGTCAGCGCCCCCACGGTCGTCGTCGCCCTGCTCTGCCTGTACGGCGCGGGAACCGGCGCGATGCACGTCGCGAACTATCCGGGCGTCGACGACGCCACCGCGACCCAGTCGTACCTCGACGACGGCGACCTCGAGGCGATGCGGTGGATCCAGTCCGAGACGCCGCCGGAGGCCTCGTTCGTGGTCGTCGGCGACGTCGGCGAGTGGTTCCCGCTGTTCGCCGAGCGAACGTCGCTGGTGAGCTACCGCGGGACCGAGTGGGAGGGACGGGCGACCCAGCAGCGCCACCTGCAGACGAAGCAGGCGCTGACGAACTGTCGCGACGCCGACTGCCTGACGGCGACGCTGGTCGAGCGCGGACTCTCCCCCGACTACCTCTACCTGCCCCGCGGGCAGTACTCCTCGCTGTACCGGATGTACGAGCAGTCGCCCGAGATGCGTCATTCGCTCGCCGCCTCGGACCGCTATCGCATCGTCTACCGGAACCGCGACGCCGTGGTCGTCCGCGTCGTCGACCTCCCTGCGGAGACGTGACGCCCGGCGTTCCGAACTGGCGACGGTCCTCGCGTCGCGCGACCACTGCACCGGGCCGGACCGGGCGCGCGGAAACGACCCGAGCGCTCCGCGCCGACGCACGGACGAACGGCGCGGCCAGACGCGACGACGTCCGCGCCGGGACGAACGACGCCGAAATGCCGCGACGGACGGTCCGCGACCGGACGCCGGATATCGACGACGACGGCGCGACAGTACGTCTCCTCTACCGAAATTCCAGCGAGTGCATAACAAAGGCTGAAGCTGGGGTCTGAACGGACAGGATGGACAGCCAACCGTTGCAGACGCTGTTAGTCGGCATCGACGCCGGCTGTCGGTCCGTCCTCGACCCGCTCTTCGAGGACGGCGCTCTCCCGAACCTGCAGTCGATATTAGACGACGGCACCGCCGCCCCGCTGGAGTCGCAGGTCCCGCCGTGGACGCCGAGCGCGTGGCCCTCGCTGTACACCGGCGTCAATCCCGGCAAGCACGGGGTCTTCGGATTTCTGGACTTCGACGGGTACGACTGGGACGTGGTCAACGCGACCTGCGTCCGCGAGCACGCCCTCTGGGAACTGCTGGACCGCTGCGGCCACTCGAGCGTCGTCGTCAACGCGCCAGTGACCCATCCGCCACGGGCGTTCGACGGCGCGCTCGTCCCGGGCTACACCGCGCCGGAGGACCCCACCTGCCACCCCGACGGCGTCCTCGACGAGGTGCGCGACGCCATCGGCGACTACCGGGTGTACGCACCACGAAACGTGGACGAAGACGAGGCGGTCGCGTGGTACCGGCGGCTCGTCGGGATGCGCGGCGAGGCCTTCCGCTACCTCGTTTCCCGGTTCGAGCCGTCGTTCGGGTTCGTCCAGTTCCAGCAGACGGACACCGTGTTCCACGAGTATCCGGACGACGACGCGAAGGTTCGAGCGGTGTACGAGGCGGTCGACGAGCAGGTGGGGGAGATTCTGGACGACTGCGACCCCGACACCGTCCTCGTCGCCAGCGACCACGGCATCGGGCCGTACTCGGGCTACGAGTTCCGGGTCAACGACTTCCTGCGCGAGCAGGGGTACGTCGAGACGGCGCGGGGCGGCGACGGGATGCCCTCGTGGTCGACCATCGCCAGCGACGAACTCCAGCAGGGCGACGCCGGGAACGACCGCGGCCACGGTCTGCTAGAGCGTGGACTGGCCGTGAGCGCGAAGGTCGGCATCACCAGCCAGCGCATCGGGGCGGCGCTGGAACGCGCCGGCCTCGACGAGTTCGTCGCCGAACGCGTCCCCGAGAACCTGGTCCGGGCCGCCACTGAGCGCGTGGACTTCCCCTCGTCGAAGGCGTACGTCCGCGACCGCATCGAGTGCGGCGTCCGCATCAACCTCCGGGGGCGCGAACCGGACGGCGTCGTCTCCCCCGAGCGCTACCGGTCGGTGCGGTCCGACCTCGTCGACGCGCTGGAGGGCGTTCGCACGCCCAGCGGGAACCGGGTCTTCGAGACGGTGGCGACCCGCGAGGCGTTCTTCGACGGACCGCACGTCGACAACGCTCCGGACGTAGTCACCGTCCCCGCAGACTTCGACCAGTTCCTCTCCGCACAACTCCGGGGCACCCAGTTCGGCCAGCCCCGAGAGCCGTGGAACCACAAGCGCGACGGCATCGTCGCGGCGGCCGGCGCGGGCGTCGACCCCGATGCCGACCTCTCGGACGCCCACCTGTTCGACGTGGCTCCGACCGTGCTGGCCACGCTCGACGCGCCCGCGAGCGACCGGATGGACGGCGAGACGCTGCCGGTCGTCGAACCGGCGGGCGAGCAGAGCTACCCCGCGTACGACGCGGGCGAGACGGTTGCGACCGACGACGGCGACGTGGAAGCGCGGCTCGCCGACCTCGGGTACATAGAATAGATGAGCGTCACCATCGAACGGAACGGAATCAGAGTAGAGCGCGCGGACGAGGACCTCCTCGGCCGCTGGAACGACCTCGTGGAGCGGTCGCCCCAGGGCGACCTGTTCCACCGCCTGGACGCACTCCGCGTCCAGGCCGACTCCACAGGCGCCGACCTCCACCCCCTCGTGGGGTTCAAGGGACAGGAGCCGGTGGGACTCTTCCCCGCCTTCACCATCACCAGGGGCGGCGTGGCGACCGCGTTCTCGCCGCCGCCGAACCTCTGGGTTCCCCACCTCGGTCCCGCCCTGCTGAACATGGAGAAGCTGAAGCGCCGGAAGGCCGAACGCCGCCACCGCCGGTTCGTCGACGGCTGCCTCGACTGGCTCGACCGGGAGTGCAACCCGAAGTACGTCCACGTCCGCACGGGCGGGCGATACGAGGACGTGCGCCCCTTCGAGTGGAACGAGTTCCAGGTCCAGCCCCGCCACACGTACGAGGTGGACCTGACGCGGAGCGAGGACGACCTGCTTGCGAGTTTCAGCAGCGACGCCCGGAGCAACGTCCGCACCGACGACGACCGCTACGAAATCCGCGTCGGCGGTGCCGACGCCATCCGGCGCATCGTCAGACAGGTCGAGGCCCGCCACGAGGAACAGGGCGAGCCGTACACCCTCGATGCGGAGTTCGTCGTCGTGCTCCGCGACCGCCTCCCCGAGGGCGCGGTCCGGCCCTACGTCTGCGAGGTCGACGGCGAGTTCGCGGGCGGGATGGTCGCGCTGGCCGACGACGAACGCGTCTACCGCTGGCAGGGCGGCGCGAAGCACGACGCCGACGTCCCCGTCAACGACCTCGTCGACTGGGCCATCATGACCGACGCGATGGACGACGGCATCGCCCGGTACGACCTCGTCGGCGCGAACGAACAGCGCCTCTGCAGCTACAAGGCGAAGTTCGCGCCCGAACTCGTGCGCTACTACAGCGTCGAGCGCGGCACCCGGATGATGAACCTCCTCTCGGACGTGTACAAGCGGTTCCGCTGACGATCCCGATTTTTTCGAGCGCAGCGTCGATTCTTTTCGACGACGATAGCTCGTCGGTCGTCGCGTATCGGAACTGCGGCGATGTCGACGAAGGTAGCCGGGACGCCCGTCGCGACTGCGGGACCAGACCCGGCCGGTAAGGGTGGGTCAGCGCCGAGTGACGCGCGCCCGTCCCGGGAGTCCCGGCATTCCGTCGTAGAGCCAGAGGAGGAAGACAGCGCCCAGCAGCGCCAGTTCGAGTGCGACGTAGCCAGACAGCCCGGCCTCCCCGAGACGCGCGAGGTAGTCGCCGAAGTACCGCGAGAACTGCGCGAGCAGTCCGGGACTCTCCGTCTCGGGCGGCGCGGGAACGACCGGCCAGAGGAGGAAGGCGACGTTCGGCGGTCGGCCGAGCAGCGTCGGGTAGACCACGTCGCCCGCGAGGTGGGAGCAGTAGCCGACCGCGAACGCCACGCCGACGTCGGCGCGGTTCGCGCGGGCCGCCAGCGCGAGTGCGAACGCCGACAGCGGCGCGGCCGTCAGCAGGGAGTGCGCCAGCGAGTGCCCGCTCGGCAGCACCGACAGCGACCACGCCAGGGGCTTGTCGACGAGGTCGGGTAACTGCGTGGCGACCACGAGGACGACGACCGCGTCGCTCCGGGGGGAGTGGCGCGCCACCAGGTGGCTGTACGCCGAGTAACAGAGATAGCCGACGGCCAGGTGTTCCCAGGGCCACATCGTCACCTCACCTCCGTCTCGAAGGTCGCGGTCACTGCTCTCCTCCGGACGCCGCGGTCACGTTGATCCAGATGTGGGCGTGCTGGTCGGCGTTGCTCTTCGACGGGTCCGCGGGCGGTTCGCCCTCGTAGAGGAGGTACGTCAGTCGCAGGTCCTCGCCCGTCATCGTCGGCTCGATGTGGTCGCGGGTCCGCCACGTCTCCCCGGCCGCGACGCTGTGCTGCGTGCGCCGGAGTTCCGTCTGTTCGACCACGCGTCCACCCCCGCCTGCGGCCTGCTCGACGCGCTGGAGTTCGACGACGAGCGTGTACTCGACGGTGCGTCCCTCGTGGTTCTCGACGGCGACCGTGAGATGCTCGTCCTCGCCCGCCGTGACGTTCTCGGGGTAGCCCGCCTCGACGAGGTCGCCGTCTTCCCCGCGCGTGAGCAGCGAGAGGTGCGAGAACCGCTCGCCGTCGGTCGGGACTGCGACGGCGAAGCCGATGCTCGCGGTCGCGGCCACGATCGCCAGCGCGAGCGCGACGTTCAGCGCCGCGTCGACGTCGTCCTCGTTGTCGGTGACGCTCTCGCGGAATCGCCCCGCCAGCGAGTGCAGCGGTACGTCGTAGCGGTCGCCCGGGGGGATGCGTGCCCTCCGCACCGCACCGCCGGCGACGCCGACGAACGTGAGACCGCTGACCGCCGCCAGCACCGTCAGCGGGGTAAAGCCGACGCCGGCGAGCGAGAGCGCGACCCACAGCGGCGGGAGCAACGCGACGCTAGTCCCGAAGGCGAGCGCGAGCCGCTCGCCTGTGGTGATTCCTTTTTCTCGTCGCCCGGCGACCGTCCGCACCCAGCCATCGACCTTCCCTGGACTGGACCCGGGAAACAGCGCGGCGAGAACGGCGTACCCCGGTGCGAAGAAGACGAGCGGCAGCCCGAGCGCGACGGCCAGCGGCGTTCCACGGACGAGCGGTTGGGAGAGCGCGAAGTTGACGACGCCGACGAAGGCGACCAGCGCGGCCAGGTCCAGGGGGAACGCCGCGAGCGCGCCGAACCGTTTCACCCTGGAGTCGGCCGCGTCGTGACTCATGGTCCCCCCCACCGACGCCTCGTCCTCGCTCGATGCAGCGTCCTCGCGCCGTGCTGGTCCGTCGTACATCCGGGAGCCATGTCGTTCAACTCCCGTCGGCCTACCCCGGGACGGCACTTTGTTATCCTGCACGTACTCCGCGCAGCGGTGCGCTGAGGCGGTCGAGAGACGCTACACTGGTCGGACTCCGGGAACGCCGTTCGCGCAGTTCCGCCGACGCAAGTGGTGCTTACCGAGCGAAATGGAGCACATAACAAAGAGAGATACCCGTGTATCCCCGTTGCAACCCCGGCGTGGGGTAACGCGAAACGACGGTGATCTCCCCTGAATTGGACACGCACGACCGACGACGGAGACGTACAGGATTCTGAAGACGACGTCATGTTCGCGGTGGACACCGACGAGCGCGGCGGACGGGTCGCCGTCATCGCCGACGTGAGCCGAGACGACGCCTGGATAACGATGTCCCTGTCTGCGACCCAGCCTCTCTCGCAGTGCCGCTAGTTCGAGCGCTCTCCGCGTCGTCGGGGTCTCCCCGGCGAGCCCGCGCGAACGTGCTCGCTTCCCGTCTCGGTTCGGCGAACCAGGACTGGCGACACCGTCGGGGTCTCGCTGTCGCCGTCCGAAACCGTTTCTACGCTCGCTACCGAACGGTCGCGCGTGGACGTCAGAAACCCGGCGTCCTTTCTGACGGTTCATGGAAGGGTGGCTCAGTGGTAGAGCACCACCGTTTGACGGTGGGAGCCTGACAGGCTTCGCGTGGTTCGAATCCCGCCCCTTCCGCTGGCTGCGACGAACGCGAAGCGACAGCGACCGAAAGCGAACGACTGGCTCGGAGCTGCGACGATTATCCCTGCGACTATCCCGGTCTGAATCGCTAGATCGAGATTACCGGGTACGGTTCGAGGAGTACGGGAGGAACGTCATCCCAGGAGATACCGAGTCCACGGATACCGCTCGACGAGCGGCTTCCCACCGACTTCGTACTGTTCGATGTACTGGTCGAGGCCGAGAATCCGGCCAGCACCGAAGGCAGCGACTGAGAGGAACATGAGCATGTACGCGAAGTCACCGTTGATGTAGCCGTGGGCGATGTCCCAGTTCCCGAGATAGAACAGCAGCATCATGAACGCGCCGAAGAACGCTGCGAGGCGCGTGACCGCGCCGAAGAGCAGACCGAGGCCGATGAGAACCTCTCCCCACGGCACAGCGACGTTGACGAAGTCCACGAACCACGGGGTGTTCCCCATCGCAACGAAGAGGTCGGCGACGGGGCTGCCGTTCGCCGGTGGTGCGTTCTGGAGATAGCCACCCGCGGAGAACTCGCCCGAGAGAACCTTGTCGAGACCGCTCTGGAAGAACGCCAGTCCCATCATGAGTCTCAGCGCGAGGATGAACCACACGCTCAGTGTGTGGAGTTTCCCTTCCGCCGCGAACCTTGCTACCGTACTCCGGAGCTCTATTTCTCGAGACGACATCATAGTGTCAACAAAGGACATAGTTAAAGGTGCTTCCCCGTTCGGAGCGAAAACTATGAAGTTTCTATCGACCGGCGCAGTCGTCTCCACCGACCCGGCGGTGTAGTCGTCCGGTTCGTGCGGCGACGACTGGCGCAAAGACGGTCGACCCGTCTCAGCGCGGGCCGATCGGCGTCCGTTCTGTGACCGGGTCCTCGGGTCGCAGGTCGGCCGCCACCTCGCCCATCGTCCGAACGGCGAGGTCGGTCGCCTCGCGCACGGCGTCGACGTGTTCGAGGACGGCGCGCAGTCGCCGGAAGTCCCGCTCGGCGACGAGGTCGCTCGGATGCAACCAGAGGTGGAAGACGCCCTCCTCGTCGGCGGCGCGGTCGATGCCGCGCTTGGCGGCCCTGAGCATCGGGTCGGCCCAGCTACGTTCGAGGACCGTCCGCGGCCACCCCTCGAAGCCGAAGAGGTACATCGACGCCGGGACGTTGACGAGTCCGTGGTCGTCGACCGTCGGCTCGACGAGTGGCGGCGTCGTCCCGCTCACCGTCAGGTCGACCGTCTTGGCGACGGACCGGAGTATCGCGTCGTCGTACCAGAGCGCTGGACGGGTGCCGCGATAGCAGGTGAACCCGTACGCCGCGAGCACGTCGCGGTGCCCGACGTCGTTCCCCGGAAAGACGAACGACTGGAGCGAGAAACCGGCGTCGTCGGCGGCTTCGACGCTAGCCCGCGTCTCGGCGATCGCGACGTCGCGGGTCGTCCGCTCGTCGCCGAACGCCACGTGGGAGAACGTGTGGCCGCCGATCTCGTGGCCGGCGTCCGCGTCGGCGACGGCCTCGACCAGACCGTCGCCAAACCAGGGCGGCGCGGAGGCCGCCGACCCGCCGGGGTCGTCGTCGAACCAGTCGTCGGTCGGCGTCGCGTGGTCTTCGTGCTCGCCGTCGCATTCCCGGATGAACAGGTGACCGACGATGGCCCACGTCGCGGGTACGTCGAACTCGTCCAGCAGGTCCAGCAGTCGTTCCCACGTCTCGGAAGCGACCGCCCGGCGTTCGGGGACCTCCGACGAGTCGTGGAATCCCCACGCGAGTTCCGCATCTACGGAGAGAACGACAGCAGTCATTACTCGAGTGAGTGCGACCGGTCTGCGATTAAACCGCACAGACCGTTCACGCCGGTTCGGCCACGTAAGCCAAAGTTGTCCCCGGTCACTCCCCGGTTACGGGTCACCGTTCACTCCACGGTGACGCTCTTGGCGAGGTTGCGGGGTTTGTCGATGGATCTTCCGAGCAGGTCCGCCGCGTGGTACGACAGGAGCTGGAGCTGGACGTTGGCGAGCACGCCGGCCACGTCGGGATGAGTCTCCGGGACGGTCAGCACGGTCTCGGCGTGTTCGAACGCCGCTTCGTCGTCGTCCGTCGCCACCGCGACGACGGGCGCGCCCCGTGCCTCGACTTCCTTCACGTTGCCCAGCGTCTTCTCGTGGTCTCGTCCGTTGAAGACGGCGAACACGGGTGTCTCCGGCGTCACCAGCGCCAGCGGGCCGTGTTTCAGTTCGCCGGCCGCGAACCCCTCGGCGTGCTCGTAGGTTATCTCCTTGAACTTGAGCGCGCCCTCCAGCGCGACGGGGAACCCGGTGTCTCGACCGATGAAGAAGTAGGCGTCGCTGTCGCGGTACCGCTTCGCGACGCGGCGCGCCTTCGTGTAGTCGAGCACCTGTTGGACCTGGCCCGGCAGGTCCGAGAGCGCGGCGAACAGTTCCTCGACGTCGTCGCTTCGACTCCCCGTCACGTCCCGCACCAGGCGCTCGCCGAGGAGAGTAAGCGACACGACTTGGGAGGAGAACGTCTTCGTCGCGGCCACGCCGATTTCCGGTCCGGCGCGGATAAAGAGCGCGTCGTCGCACTCGCGCGCCGCGGTCGACCCGACGACGTTCGTCACGGCGACGGTGCGCGCCCCGGCGGCCCTGGCTCGGCGGAGAGCCGCCAGCGTGTCGGCCGTCTCGCCGCTCTGGGTGACGCCGACGACCAGCGTCTCCCCGTCGACCGGCGGCGGCGACGTGGCGTACTCGCTGGCGAGGAAGGCCCGTGCAGGGACGTCGCGAGCCCCGAGGAGTCGAGCGCCGACGATGCCGGCGTGGTAGGAGGTTCCGCAGGCGACGAACTGGACCCGGGAGACGTCCTCGAACGTACCCGGTGGGAAATCCTCCAGCGCTACCTCCCCGGTCTGTGCGTCGACGCGCCCGCGGAGCGTCTGCCGGAGGGCCGTCGGCTGTTCGTGTATCTCCTTGAGCATGTAGTGGTCGTACCCCCCTTTGCCGGCGTCCTCGGGGTCCCAGTCGACCGTCTGGACCGTGCGCTCGACCGCGTTACCGTCCAGGTCGGTGATGACGTGGCCGTCCGGTCGCGCGACGACCACGTCGCCGTCGTCGAGGTAGATGACGTCGTCGGTGAAATCGAGAAACGCCGGCACGTCGGACGCGAGGAAGTACTCGCCGTCGTCGACGCCGACGACGAGCGGCGACCCGCTCCGGGTGGCGTACACCGCGTCGCTCTCCTCGACCAGCATGGCCACCGCGTAGCTCCCCGACAGCCGGCGGACCGTCCGCCGGAACGCCGTCTCGGGCGAGACGCCCTCGGCCAGGTGTTCCTCGACCAGGTGCGGGATGACCTCCGTGTCGGTGTCGCTGTCGAAGACGTGGCCCCGCGCCCGGAGCTCCTCGCGGAGCGCCCCGTGGTTCTCGATGATGCCGTTGTGGACGACGGCGACGCGGTCGCCGCAACCGGTGTGCGGGTGGGCGTTCGCGTCGGTCGGCGGGCCGTGGGTGCTCCAGCGCGTGTGACCGATGCCGAGGCCACCGGAGGGCGTCTCGTCGGCAAGCACGTCCTTCAGCCGGGAGATCTCCCCTTTGCGCTTGAAGACCGCGGGGTCACCGCCGTTCTTCACCGCCAGTCCGGCCGAATCGTACCCCCTGTACTCCAGGTTCTCGAGACCGACCAGCAGTTCGTCGACCGCGTCGTCGGAGTCGCCGACGCAGGCGATGATGCCACACATCAGGCGACCACCCCCTGCGACCCCGAGTCGTTCGAGTGCTCGGACGGCTCGCGGTTCGAGCGTCCGGACGTTCGGTCGACGGTGCTTCGGGCCGTTGCTGTCGTTCTGATGACTATCACTGCGTTCGAATGTGGAAAGATACGTTCAAACATACACACTCACCCCCCTGAGACTCCCTTCGATAACACGCTCGACGACGGCGCTCTCGGACCGCCGTGCGTGACGGCGGTGTAGTCGTGCTGGACCGCTCATGGATGCTCGACCGGTCCTGATTCGTACTGGTCCAGTACGACCCGACTGAATAACGTTCGCCTAGCGTTCGGGAATCTCATAGGTAACTCGCCTCCGCTGTGTCCAGAGCACCTCAACAGGCCACTGTCGAGGGCCGAACGGTATCTATGAAACCCCGGTAACCACCTTTGTTATACGCTTGCTGAACTGTCCGCAGGGACGGCCTATGAGCTATATCTCAGCCGTACCCCGGTGACGGCGTCGGCCGAACGCCCGGCCAGTCCATCGTTGTCGAACGGAAAGAAGACGGCCTCAGGCGTGGATAGCGGACGGTTTGAGCCAGACGACGAAGTCGTCGCCCCGACGGACGACGCCGTGGACCGACTCGCTCTCGACGGACTCGTCCAGTTCCTCCTCGTCGACGCTCACGACCTGGCTCACCTCGTCGATGAGCCACCCAGTGCTACCTTCCCCCTCCGTGTCGAAGACGACGACGCGGTCGCCCGTCTCGGAGTCGTCGAGTTCAAGCACCGTCTTCGGATTGACGATGGTCGTGGTCGTTCCCCGGAGGTCCATCACGCCCTCGACGTGTGGTTTCGAGTTCGGTAACTGGGTCAGTTTCTCACGATCGACGATCTCGTCGACGTGCGGGATGTCGACGCAGTACCGTTTGTCCTCCAGACGGAAGACGAGTACCTGGACGTCTGCAACGCTTTTTGACATACCACCTCTTCCCCACGGTGCCTACTTTACTGTTCCGCCGTCCGGCAGTTCGTCGGCAATCACTCGCTCATCAGTCTACACTCACATCCTCTTTTTGAACTCTTTCGATATTGGTTCCGCTAAGTTAGTGATGGTATTTTTTATGGGGCGGTTATCAAACCCGATAACCGATGGGGTCCGTGGAACTGCTCCGGGTGCTCGGCAACAAGTACAACGCCGAAATCCTCAGCGCCACCAACGAGCCGAAGTCCGCCCAGGAGCTCAGCGACGAACTCGACATCCCGATCGCGACCAGCTACCGCCGCATCGAGGAGCTCACGGAGGCCGACCTGCTCGAACTCTCGGGTCGGGAGTTCTCCGACGAAGGGCGACGAACGAAGGTGTACCGGCGCGACATCGACAGCCTCCAGGTGACGTTCGAGACCGACGACATAGACGTCACCATCGAGGACCGCCCCGAGGCGGAGAACTCGCTGGTCGACGTCTGGCGCGACCTCAAAAACGAGTGACGATGCAAACCATAGAACTACTCTACGTCGGTTTCAGCCTCACCCTCACCGTCGCGGGGCTCTCGATGGTCGGCTTCGCCGTCCGCGCCTACCAGCGGACGTCGCGTCGCGCGCTCTTGCATCTCTCCGTCGGATTCACGCTCATCGTCGCAGCCGCCACCGCGACCACGGTGAGCGCTTTCCTCACGGGTTTCGAACGGACCCCCGTTCTCCTCTCGGTCAACTACCTGCTCACGACCGCCAGGTTCTTATCAGTTATATTTGGAATACTGTCGGACTGATGTTCCGTCACTTCTTAGACCAGTGATGCGGACGAATCCGAACCAGTGGTAGACGGCCAAGATAATCGATTCGCCATCACGATGCGTGCCTCTAAGATCGGCAGGACCTTGACGGGGGTCAGAACGTCGAACTACGCCCGACGGCTCGGTACGGCGCGGTGACCATCTACCGCGCGAACGTCCCGCAGTCGCTCTCTCAGGAGAGCGCCGTCACGGTCTAACGACCTCCGGGACTTCTCCCTTCGAGCGCGGAGCGCATCGTCACACGAAAGTTATATTTTTGCCGCACGACACCAATCGCAGGCCGTGACCTCGCTGTTCACCCTGGAGAAGGAAAACGACGTCGACGAACTTACCTCGGTGCTCGAAGCGAGCGACAACGAGGGCGTCCGGCGTCGCGCTGCCGAGATACTCGGCGACGTCGACGCGCCGGACGAGGAGGTCGTCGACTCGCTGACCGTCGCCGCCCGTGAGGACGACGACGCCAGGGTGCGGGCAGCGGCCATCGACGCGCTGGACCAGCGCGAGGCGGTCGAACAGCTCATCACCGCCATCGTCGGCGAGGAGGTCGACGGCGGCCAGGCGGAGTGGGCGCGAGCCGAGGAGCTGACGAACGCGCTCACGTCGAAGCAGCCGGAACTGCGGATGGCCGCGGCGAACGTGCTCGGCCGCATCGGCAGTCGCTCGCCGACCGACGACCTCGTGAACCGACTCTCCGACCCCGACCATCGCGTCCGGGCCCGAGTGGCGAGAGCCCTCAGGCGACTGGAAGACAGGCGCGCCGTCTCGGCGCTCGCAGAACTGCGGAACGACGAGCAGGCCGAGGTGCGACGGGAGACCGCGGAGGCGCTCGGCCGGACGAAAGGCGACGAGGCGCTGGCGGCGCTGCTGGCGATGCTCGACGACTACAGCGAGGCGGTTCGACGCATCGCCGCCGGCTCACTTGGCGAGTTCGGGAGTCCGAGGTCGCTGGACGCGCTCGTGAGCCTCCTCGGAGACGACTCCGACACGGTCCGGCGGGCGGCGGTGTTCTCGCTCGTCGAACTGCTGTCGAACGTGCCCGCGGAACGGAGTCACGAACTGCGCCAGACGATGGTCGAGCGGTTGAGCGCGACCGACCACCGCGTCGTGGTCTCGTCGCTGGTCGAAATCCTGGAGGAGGGGTCGCAGGCCCACCAGCGGCGGAACGCCACCTGGCTGCTGGGGCGAGTTACCGGCAGCCAGAACCGCTGGGCGGCCATCGAGGCGCTGGTCGACGTGCTGGACGACGACGACGAGATGGCGGCCCAGTTCGCGGTGACAAGTCTGGCGACTATCGGCGGCGAGTCGGTCGAGACGGCGCTGCTCGAACTGCTCTCGAACAGGGAGGCAAGCACCGACGCGAAGGCGATGGCGGCGTTCGGCCTCGGCAAGGTCGGCGGCGAACGCACCCGCAAGCGACTGGACGAACTGGTCGACCAGACCGACGACGAGGAGGTCCGCAAGCGAGCGTTCGCCGCTCTGTCGAAACTCGGCGGCCGGGGGTAAGATATCACACCGTTAAAATCGGGGAGCGTTATCTCGTCTGAGATTTTACTAAAGTTTTATGTCCGGATGGTGTCTTGCTTCGCCAGAGATGGTCACGGACACGCTCGTTCGACTTTTGCAGTCTATCGGTGACGGCAACGAGACCTCAGGAGAGTCTCAGAAACGAATCACGTTCGACGGCGGCACCGACACCGACGGCGTTTCGGTATCGAGAGTGACAGGTGTGTCACCGGATTCGCTCGACGACATCTACGGTGGCACCGATGCCGACGAGGAACTGCGGCGGGCGCAGGCCGACCACCTGGACGAACTGTTCACGAATCCGGACGCGGCCATCGGGAACGCCGCGACGCTGGGACGCAGACACGCGGACGCCGAGCTGTCGGGTGCGGTGTACGCCGCCACGTACGGCGCGGCGTTCGAGGAGATGACCGAGAAGATATTCGACCGCCTCGCCCACCGTTTCGGCGACGACAACGAGGCGGTGTCGAGCGAACTGCAGCGCGCTCAGTCGGAGCTCGTCGACGGTATCTGGGCGGGCGTCTCCGGGATGCAGACCGGTCTGGAAGCCCACGAAAGCAGCCGGACGGCCGGAGACGACGAGGAGTTCGACGTCGACGACGACGACCTCCTCGACGGGCTCGGGGTCCCCGTCTTCATGATCTGTTCGAACGCCGAGATTCGAGCGTGGAACAGCGCCATCGAGAACCTCACCGGCGTGACCGCCGAGGAGGCGAGCGAGTTCGACGGCGTCTCCGAGGCGTTCTACTCGGACGGCCGTCGGATGAAGACGCTCGCGGAGAAAGTCGTCGAAGCACCGGAGAACGCCGACGAGGTCTTCGACGTCAACGGGCGGACGCCGAGCGCACCCTCTATCAGGACGAGGGGACGATGGTCGGCCCCGGTGGTGAGGAACGGAAGATAACGTTCGCCGCGAAACCGATCTACGAGGACGGCGAGCTGAAAGCGGTCGTCGAGACGGTACGCGACCGGACGGAGGACGTCCGTCGTCACGAGAGCGTGACCGCGCTGGTCGAGGAGGTCGGGAGCACCCTGACGGCCATGCGGCAGGGCGACCTCTCTGCGCGCGCGGACTTCACCGACGAACACGGCGTGCTCGACGAGCAGCTCGTCGGCGTCGCCGACCAGGTCGACGACATGGCCGATCGCTTCGAGACGCTGGCGATGCGCGTCGACGACCAGGCCTCGGAGCTGGCTGATTCGGTCGAGGAGGCGTCGACGTCCGCCCACCAGATAGAGGACCGGGTGGACGAGCAGACGGAACTGCTGTCGATGGTCGCGACCGAGATGGAGAACTTTAGCGCGAGTATGCAGGAGGTCGCCGCGAGTTCGGACCAGGTCGCGTCCGCGGCGGAGCAGGCGAAAGCGGCCGCCGACAGCGGTCTCGACTCCAGCGAGGGGGCGCGGGAGGCGACCGAGGAGGTCATCGAGATGAGCGACGACCTGGTGGAGACGGTGACGGAACTCGAGTCCCAGATGACCGAGATAGAGGGGGTCGTCGAAGTGATCGCCGAGGTGGCCGACCAGACGAACCTGCTCGCGCTGAACGCGAACATCGAGGCCGCCCGCGCGGGCGAGGCCGGCAGCGGGTTCGAGGTCGTCGCCGACGAGGTGAAAGAACTCGCCAACGAGACGCGCGAGCACACCGAGGAGATCGCCGAGCGCATCGAGGAGATACAGTCGCAGGCCAACGAGACCGTCGTCGCGGTCGAGGAGTCGAACGAACAGGTCCAGTACGCGGGCAGCGAGATCGAAGACGCGCTCATCGCACTGGAGGAGATCGCAGACGCGGTCGACGAGGCGGCGACCGGCGTGACGGAGGTCGCGGAGGCGAACGACGAGCAGACCCAGAACGTCGAACAGGTGATGGCGACCGTCGAAGACGTTCGCGACACGACCGGCGAGGTCCAGGAGGCGACGGAGGACATCGTCGACGCGAGCAGGGAACAGACGACGGCGATCAACGAGCTCGCCGAAAGAGTCGACGACCTGCCCGCCGGATCGGCCGGTGAGCAGCAGGTCCTGGACGACTGACCTCGTTGGTTCTCACGTATGAGCGAAGGTGAACACAAGATAGCGGACACGCGGGGGAAGTTCCTTCAGGCGATGAAGGACGGTCACAAGATGACCGACGCCGACTGGACCAGTGGCCGCATCCTCCTGTCGAACAAGCGCCTCGTCCTCGCGGGCAACGAGGGCAAGCGAACCATCCAGCTCTCGGACATCGGGAGCATGAGCGGCCGGTACGACGTGAACCAGACGGTCGCCAGCGTGTCGGACTACCTGAGCATCGAGGTCGGCGACGACGTCCTGCTGGTCTCCTCGAACATGGACATCGACGAGTTCGAGGCGAAGCTGTACGGCGCGATGCTGAACCAGACGATGATCCTCACGAAACACCCCGCGGTCGAGGGGGCGTCGTGCAGGACACCGACTGGGAGCGCGCCAGGGTGAAGATAGAGGTCGGTGAGGTCGGTATCGCCGTCGCCAGCGGCACCTTCATCCAGATCGAACTCGACGACGTCGGTCAGGTCGACACCGCGAAGCGGACGGTCGAAGGCGAGAGCCGGACCGTCCTCGAAGTCGAGCACACGGAGGGGACACGAGCATCCAGACGTACATCTCGGGGAAGGCCCAGCGGTGTTCGCTCCTCGGCTCGCTGTTCCGGAAGGGCGAACAGCAGAGCAGGGCCGGCGTCGAACTCGACGAGATGGAGAAGGAAGTGCTGATGGCGCTGTACACCGGCGTCTCCTCGTTCGAGATTCCGGACTTCCTGGGAATGGACGTCGATCGCGTCGAGGAGATATTCGAACGTCTCATCGAACTCGACGTCCTCAAAGAGGTCCGGAAGCGGCGCGAGGTCAGCCTGAAGACCCGCGGCCGGAACATCGCCAGCGAGTCCATCAGCGAGAAGTGACGACCCGCGGTTCCGCCGTCCTCACTCCGCGACGAGCGCGGTGTCCAGCACTTCCATGGGGTGGCGAATCTCGTAGCCCGTCCCGTGTTCCATCTGCATCGCGCAGGTCGGGCACTCGGTCATGCCGGTCTCGCCGTCGACGCTCTCCATGTGGTCGAACATCTCCTCGCCGATGGCCATCGAGACGTCGTACTTCTCGGCCTTCCAGCCGTAGGTGCCGCTGATTCCCGAACAGGAGTCGCCGACGTCCTCGGGGTTCGCACCGTCGACGTCCGCGAGGAGTTCGACCGCCTGTCCGGCGATGCCCTGGTTGCGGGCGTGGCAGGGGGCGTGGTACGCCAGGTCGCCGAACTCCTCGTCCGGGACGTTCGCCTCGGCGAGTTCGCCGGAGAGGTCCTCGTTCACCCGGAGATACTCGAGAGCCTCGTAGGTGTTCGCCGCGACCTTCGCCGTGCCGTCGAACGAGTACAGTTCGGGGTATTCCTGGCGGAGCGCCATCGAACAGGAGGTGCAGGAACAGACGACGTCGTAGCCGCGCTCGACCAGCGCGGCCAGCGTCTCAACGTTGAACTTCGCGGCGCGGCGGGCGTCGTCTCCCATCCCGTTGGCGAACATCGGCGTGCCCGAGCAGCGCTGTTCCGGCACGGCGACCTCGTAGCCGAACGACTCGAACACGCGGACGAGCGCCTTCGCTACCTCCGGCGTGTTGTAGTTCGAGTAGTCGCCGTGGAAGTAGGCGACGCGCTTCTCCTCGTTCTCGACCGCTTCGCCACGCTGCTCCCGGGCCGCTCGCGCTCGGCGTTTCGAGGCCTCGTTGCCGCCTCGCTCCTCGAACCAGTCGCGGAACGTCTGCTCGGCGAACGCGGGGAACTCCCGCTCGCTGGTGATACCGAGTAGCTTCTCGTTCACCCACTTCGTCACGGGATTGCTCATGATCGCGTTCGTCAGGCGCGGGAACTTCGAGCCGAGCGGCGCGAGTCGCCCGTAGTTCGCCAGGATGCGGTTGCGGACGTACTCCCGCGAGAACTTGTCCATCTGCTCGTCGACGTACTCCTCGCGGGCCGAGTTGTGCATCTGGGAGAGCGGAACGTCCGAGGGGCAGGCGTCGTCACAGCGCATGCAGTTCGAACACGACATCACCGAAGAGTCGATGTCGTGGTCCTCCTTCCGCTTGAGCCGCCACTGTTCGGGCCCCTGGAACTTCGGCCCCGGGAAGTCGTCGTCGACCTCCGCGACGGGACACTCCGTGTCGCAGGTCGAACACTTGTAACAGTCGTCGGACCCCGGTCTGAGGTCCATCGATTCGCCGGTGAACACGTCGGTGAGTTCGTCCTCTGTCATCGTTTCTCGCTCGTCTTCGTTTCGTCGGTCGGTTCGTCGGCGGCGCGTTCGTCGGTCGCCCGTCGCTCCACGCTCATCTCGTCGCCTCGCTCGCTCGCCGCCCCGCGACGACGCCGGTCGACAGCGAGACGCCACTGCCGGACTTCTCGGCGGCGAAGTCGTACCCACCGAGGACCGCGCCTGCGGCCCGGAGGTTGTCGAACGTCGGGTCGCCGTCCGCGTCCGCGGGCCGCAGGTCGTCGTCCGTCTCGACGCCGAACCGCGCGAACGGGTGGTCGCCGAAGGCATCCTCGTCGAACCAGTCGTAGCGGTCGTCGGGCGCGGCGACGCGGCAGTCGAAAATCGGCTCGCGCACGCCGCTCCGGTCGGAGTCGATGCCTTTCCCCACCAGGCCGCCCGTCGCGAGCACGAACTGGTCGGCGTAGTGGGGAACGCGTGCCCCGTTGCGCTCGACGACGACCGCGTCGACGCGGTCGCCAGACTCTCCGGAGCGCTCGTGGTCCACGACGGGGTTCCCGGAGGTCAGCGCCACGTCGGCCTCCCGCAGCGCAGCCTCGAAACGGGACTGGAGGCGCATCCCCGGCAGGCTCGGCGGGGCCATGGGCACCTCGAAGACGTCCGCGCCGAGCAGGGACCGCAGGTCGGCCCGCACCTCGTCGGGGTGGTCTAGGCCGAGCATCGCCGGGAAGCCGACGCGCCCGGCGTCGCCGAGATGGGGTTTCACTCGCTCGGCGAGCGCCTCCCGGGCGGGAACGGTCGTCGAGACGCCGGCGGGGCCGTCCGCCCGTTCGACGCGCTCGTTCTCGTCGAGCGCGCGGGCGAGTCTGGTGACGGCGGCGTCGGCGCGGAACCCGCCGGGGAACCGCGTGGTCGCGCCCCGGACCGCGAATGGAACGCCGGCGGCTTCGAGGTGGTCGGCGGCGAGCGCGGCGTCGAAGTCGACGACCGTCTCGAAGCCCACGAGCACCGCGTCGCGGCGGTCGCTCGCGAGTCCCGCGACGACGCTGTCGGGGTAGCGGGCGGTCGGCTTGACCGTCCCCCCGAACGTCGGCACGAGGGCGTTCCTGTCGGTGTGGTCGCCCGCGTAGCCGGCGACGTCGTCGAACAGGGCGAGTCCCTCGCGCACTCCCTCGACGCCGACCCGGCGGTAAGGGTGTTCGTCCGGGAGGTCGGGAATCGCGTCGAACGGGTCGACGACGGGACCCTCGCCGCCTGGTGGGTAACCGAGCACGTCGACCAGCCCGGAGGCCTGCCGGAGCGTGCTCTCCTTGTGACTGATGACCCGGACCTGCGCTCCGTCCCGGGCGGCGGCGAGCGCGGCGGTAAGCCCCGCGAGACCGCCGCCGACGACGACCACGTCGTCCTCAATCGCCATCCTTCCCTCCGGCGTCGAAGGCGGCGAAGTCGACGCCGCCCCCGTTCGCGGGGTCGCGGTCCCGGTTCATCGTCGTCGCGTGCAGCGCGTAGTTCAGGGCCGCCTGCGAGAGCTGTTCGCCCCAGAGCGCGTGGCGCTCGCCCTTCCAGCGCTCCTCGAAGAGATCGTCGAGCGCGTCGCGGGCGGCGGGTTCGTCGTGTTCCGGATGGAGTTCGGCGGCCATCCGGTGCGAGCAGAACCCGCCCTGGCAGTTGCCCATCGACGCCCGGGTGCGGATGCGCGTCGCGTTGAGGTCGGTGCCCGCGTCGTCGATGGCGTCCCGGAGTTCGGCGCGCGTGACCGCCTCGCAGTCACAGAGCACGGGGTTTGGGCCGTCGGTGTCGAGCACGTCGTCGGCCTGGCTGCCGAGGCGCTGGACGCTCCGGCGGCCGACCGGCGAGCGCAGGCCGAACTCGTCCATGTAGTTCCGGAGGACGTCGAAGTCCTCGCTGCCCGGCAGCGGCTCGTCGGCGGTCCGGCAGCGCGCCTGGACGCCCAGTTCGTCGCAGACGTGGTCGGTGACCGTCTCCGCCATCATCCGGTAGGTCGTGAACTTCCCGCCGACGATGCTCGCGAAGTTGTCGAGGCCGTCGCGGTCGGCGTGGTCGAGCAGGAAGAAGTCGCGGGTGATGTCGGTCGAGTCGGTCGTTCCCCGGCCCGGCGGTTCGTACAGCGGGCGGACGCCCCAGAACGAGCGCACGGTCCGCGAATCGCGGAGGACGGGCACCAGTTTCGCGAGTTCGTCTATCAGCAGGTCGACCTCCCACTCCTCTTCCGGGTACTCTGCGGGGTCCTCGACCTCCTCGTCGGTCGTGCCGAGGATGGCAGTGGTCTCGTGGGGGACGACGATGTCGGCGTCGCCTTTCGGTTTGCAGCGGTTGACCACGGTGTCGACCTGCCGGCAGTTCATCACGACCATCGCGCCCTTCGAGGGTCGGACCGCGACGTCGACGCCGGCCATGTCGGCGAGCTGACCGGCCCACGCGCCGGTCGCGTTGACGACGTACTCGGCGGTGATGCGCTCGGTGGTGCCGGGGGTGGCGTGGTCGCGCTTGCCCGGACCGCTCGCGTGGCGCACCTCGACGCCGACCACCGCCTCGTCGTCGACGAGCACGTCGGTCACCTCGGCGTGCGTCTCGACGCGCCCGCCGTGGCGCTCGGCGTCGGCGGCGTTGGCGACGCAGAGCCGGAAGGGGTCGACGGCACCGTCCGGCACCGCGATGGCGCGTTCGACCTCCTCGGTCAGGTAGGGTTCGCGCTCGCGGGCCTCCCGGCCGGAGATGACCTCGGCGGGAATGCCGCAGTCCCGGCAGGCCGAGAGCTTGCGCTCGAAGTACTCGTCCGAATCCTCGGGCATCTGGACGAACAGCCCGCCCGTCATCTCGACGCAGTGGGCCGCGATGTCCCGGAGCACCTGATTCTCCTCGATGCACTCCCGTGCGCTCGCCGGGTCGGCGACGGCGTAGCGACCACCGCTGTGCAGCAGGCCGTGCATCCGGCCGGTCGTGCCGTGGGTGAGATTCCCCTGCTCGACGAGCGTCACGTCGACTCCCCGCAGCGCGAGGTCACGGGCGATACCGCAACCCGTCGAACCCCCCCCGACGACGAGGACCTCGGTGTCGGTCATTCGATGGACGATTGGACGGGGTTCACTTGAGGTTATCGCCAGATGCTGTCTCTCGGTTCGGATATTGAATGAAACAGGTAATAAATCAGCATGTTCCTGCACCTTTTATGAAGTTAACTATTTTATACTCTGGTTCCAACTGCATTCGTGTACGACGGCAACTAAACCGAGGCTAACTTTCAAAATCAACTCACAAACGATGTCAACTCAGAACACATACGTCGGCGCCATCGACCAGGGAACGACCGGAACGCGGTTCATGGTCTTCGACCACGAGGGGACCGTCGTCACGGACGCTTACGAGACGCACGAACAGTACTACCCCGAACCCGGCTGGGTCGAACACGACCCCCTCGAAATCTGGGCGAACACCAAGACGGTCATCCAGTCAGCGCTCGCCGACGCGGACATCGAGGCCGACCAGCTCGCCGCCATCGGCGTGACGAACCAGCGCGAGACGACGCTGCTGTGGGACCGCGACACCGGCAAGCCGGTCCACAACGCCATCGTCTGGCAGGACCGCCGGACGACCGACCGCGTCGAACGACTGGAAGCGGAGGACAAGGCCGAGACCATCCGAGCGAAGACCGGGCTCCAGCCGGACGCCTACTTCTCGGCCACCAAGGCCGAGTGGCTCCTCGAGAACGCCGACCCCATCAAGACCCAGCGCGCCCGGCCGGCGGACCTCCGGGAGCGCGCCGGGGACGGTGAAATCATGTTCGGCACCATCGACTCGTGGCTCATCTACAACCTCACCGGCGAGCACGTCACCGACGTGACGAACGCGAGTCGGACGATGCTGTTCGACATCCACGAGATGGACTGGGACGCCGACCTGCTCGACGAGTTCGGCGTCCCCGAGGCTTGCCTCCCCGAGGTCCGACCGTCCAGCGACGACGACTACTACGGAACGACCGACCCCGAAGGGTTCCTCGGAGCCGACGTACCGGTCGCCGGCGCGCTCGGCGACCAGCAGGCGGCGCTGTTCGGCCAGACCTGCTTCGACGCGGGCGACGCCAAGAACACCTACGGCACGGGAAGCTTCTTCCTGCAGAACACGGGTAACGAGGCCGTCGACAGCGACCACGGCCTGCTGACGACGGTCGGCTTCCAGCGGTCCGGCGAACCGGTCCAGTACGCGCTCGAGGGCTCCATCTTCGTCACCGGCGCGGCCATCGAGTGGCTCGAAGACATGACGCTCATCGAGGACGCCGCCGAGACCGAACAGCTGGCCCGCGAGGCCGACTCGACGGACGGCGTCTACGTCGTCCCGGCGTTCACGGGACTGGGCGCACCCCACTGGGACCAGCGCGCCCGCGGCACCATCGTCGGGATGACCCGCGGCACCAGGCGCGAGCACATCGTCCGCGCCACCCTCGAATCGATCGCCTACCAGACCCGCGACGTGGCCGAGGCGATGGAGGCCGACAGCGGCATCGAGGTGGAGAGCCTGAAGGTCGACGGCGGCGCGGTGAAGAACAACTTCCTGTGTCAGCTACAGGCGGACATCATCGGCACGGACATCGTCCGGCCGGAGGTCGACGAAACGACCGCGCTGGGGTCGGCGTACGCCGCCGGTCTCGCGGTCGGCTACTGGGACGACCCCGACGAACTCCGGAGCAACTGGCGCGTCGACCGCGAGTTCGAACCCGAGATGGACGACGCCGAGGCCGACCGGATGTACGACCGGTGGAGTGAGGCGGTCGAACGCTCCCGCGACTGGGCACGCGACAGTGATAACTGATGGCCTGGAGTGACCTCTGGGCGCTGGAGATGCTCCTCGCGGCGTTCGCCGGCGGTGCGTTCGGTGCCGCGCTCGGTGCGCTTCCAGCATTCATCTTCACCGGATTCCTGGTCGTCGCGGGTGAGGCCGCCAACGTCGTCGGCAAGGCGGTCGCCGGGACCAGCGCGGGCACGGCGAGCGAACTCGCCGCGGTCGGCATCACGGGGTCCATCGCGTTCGGACCGCCGTTCTCCCCGGCTATCAGCTTCGGCGGCGGCGTGGCCGCGGCCGCCTACGCCTCGAAGAAGGGCTATATGGAGTCGGGCTTCGACTACCACAACGCGAAGGACATCGCGTTCGCGCTCGGCACGAAGCCGGACGTGCTCGCGGTCGGCGGCGCGTTCGGTATCCTCGGCTACTGGCTGACCGTCGCGTCCTCGACCCTCGGCATGCCGTACGACCCCATCGCCATGGGCGTCGTGCTCTCCGCGTTCGCACACCGCCTAGCGTTCGGCTACGACCTGATCGGCGACACTAGCACCGGCCTCCTCAACATGAAGCCGTTCGAGGAGGGCAACCGTCGCGTCATCGGCGAGACCGCGACGGTCGAGGACGGCGGGAACGACCCCGCGACGGACGGCGGTACCGCGGAGGGTCGGTTCGTCGTCGAACCGTGGCTGCCCCACCAGTACGAGTGGGCCAACGTGGCGACCATCGGCCTGGTGGTCGGCATTCTCGCCGCGTTCATCGCCTACAAGACCGGGAGCCCGTTCCTCGCGTTCGGCATCAGCGCCGCGAGCCTCCTCTTCCTCAACTGCGGCGTCGAGAACATCCCGGTCACGCACCACATCAGCCTCCCCGCCAGCACCGCGGCGCTGGCGCTCGCGCCCGCCGGGGTGGCCGTCTCGCAGGTGCCGCCCGGAGAGGTCGCGGCCGCGGTTCCGCTGCTGCCCGCGCTCGTCGTCGGCGGCGTCTTCGGCGTCGTCAGCGCACTGGCGGGAGAAGTCGTCCAGCGGGTGTTCTACGCGCACGCCGACACCCACCTCGACCCGCCCGCGGCCGCCATCGTCGTCGGCACCTTCCTCGTCGCGGTGCTGGCGGCGGTCGGCGTGTTCCCCCAGGCCGTCTGGGTGCCGGTCCCCTGAACTGACTCGCTTTCCTTTTCGACGCTGCGCTCGTCGGTCCGTGAACGACCCTGTGGATACTTGACCCTCTCCGCCGTGGGGAACGTGGGGTACGATGCAAGCAACGGAACCCGGGAACGACGGGACCGGTCTCACTCGGCGGTCGTTTCTCGAGACCAGCGCGCTCGGGGCGCTCGCGGCCGCGGGCGCGAGCACGTCGGCGAACGCGCAGGCCGAGACGTACCGGTTCGGCGGCGAGGTGGTCGCGTGGCACGGTCGCGAGCCGTCGTCGATAGCGAACACCGACAATCCGACGCTCCAGTTAGAGCCCGGACAGCAGTACCGGGTCGTCTGGGAGAATCTCGACGGCCAGCCGCACAACTTCACCATCAGGGACGACCAGGGCAACGAACTGGAGAGCACCGAGACGACGAGCGAGGAGGGAGCGACGCTGTCGCTGACGTTCACTGCCACGCCGGAGATGAGCGACTACATCTGTACCGTCCACCCGACGACGATGATCGGGGACATACAGATGCCGGGCGGCGGCGGGGACGGGGACGGCGACGACGGCGGAAGCGGGATACCGACGGACGCGTACTTCTTCGCCGGCGCGGTCCTGCTGGCGTTCGTCTCGCCGCTCCTGTTCGCTATCGTCCTCCTGTTCGTCGGGACGGGCGACCGAGTACCGTCCGGCGAGTAGCGCTCTGTAGCCCTCTATATCGGAACGTATCGCTCCCAAGGAACGTTTTAGGGGGACCGTTCCCAGCCTCCAGTCGTGCTCGACAGTCTCCAGCGCGAAGTCGACCTGCTCGCACGCGCCCTCCGGACCCTCTCGTACATTAGAGAGAACGAACCGGTCGGCATCAGGCGCACCGCTGGCGCGACCGACTACGAACACCACGAGATTCGCATCGCTTTCCGTCTCCTCGAAGAGGAGGGACTCGTCGAGGCGACGGAGCGGGGCGCGGTGACGACGGACGCGGCGGCGGCGTTCCTCGGCGACTTCGACGACGACGTCGACGCCGTCGTCGCGTCGCTCGACGAACTCCCGTTTCCGGAGCGCGAACCGATGCACGCCGTCTGACCGGAAACGCCGACGTTCCGCATCTCGACCGCACGGTCGGCACGCGCTCGTTGCTCGCCGGTGGTCGTCCGGTAGCCGCGACGCTCGCGCTCGTCGGTGGTCGACGCGACGCCCTGTCCGGGTCGCACAGGAGCGTACCGTCGCCTACAGTACGGGCCGTTCGGCCGCCCTACAACAGCAGGAACAGCAGGTACGGCACGCCGAACAGCAGCGCGGTCATGACGGCCAGTATCAGCAGGTACGACCCGACGGTGCCGGCCGCGGTTAGCCACGTGGGGTGGTCGAAGTCTGCAGGGAGGTTCATACGGAGAGTTCGAGTACCCGACACCTAAACGCTACCGGACGCGGGCGACGGCGTCCCGACGTCCCCGTCAGCGCACGATGTCGCCGATGCGCCGCGGTTCGCCGCCGAGGTTCGGCTCCTCCTCGACCATCTGTAGCACTTCGTGGTCGGTCACGTCGAAGTAGGACTTCTGGGTCGCTTCCTCGACGAGGTCCTTCGAGAGCCGGAACTCCGTCCCCTGGTAGACTACGTCGACTCCGTCGTCGTCGAACGAGAGCGTTGTCATGTCACCGAGTTAGGCGCGGGCAGGTAAAAACGTACAGAAGTCGATGACGGTAGTTCAGGTCCTCGTGCCGACGGACCTCAGTCGACGCCGAGGTAGTCACCGAGCGTCCGAAGTCCCGCCGGGTCGCGTCCGAAGACCGACGCGTCCCCGTCCGCAGTGGTGTTGTCGAACTGCAGCGAGCGATACTGGTCGGGACCCATCGGGAACCCGGGTACCGCGCCCATCACCGTTAGCCCGAGCCGCGCGAGGACCATCGGAACTGGCAGGACGACGAGCGACTTCCCCTCGGCGCGGTAGATTCGCTTCGCCACCTCCGCGAGGGTGAGCACCTCGGGACCGCCTATCTCGTACGTCTCGCCGCTGTGACCGTCCTCGACGGTCGCGCTGGCCAGCATCGGCGCGAGGTCCCCGACCCAGACCGGCTGAAATCGAGTTCTCCCACCGCCGGGCAGTCCCGTCACGTACGGCGTCGTCAGCTTCTTCGTGAACGCGACGAACTCGCCGCCGTCGCCGAACACGACCGATGGCCGGAAGACGGTCCAGTCGAGCGACGACGCGCGGACGACTTCCTCGGCCGCGCCCTTGGCCCGGATGTACGCCGTCGCGCCGTCCGGGTCCGCGCCGAGCGCGCTCATCTGGACGAGTCGGGAGACGCCGTGGTCCTCGGCGGCCGCGACGACGTTCTCCGTCCCGCCGAGGTGGACGGCCTCGTGGCTCGTGCCGCGCGGCGGCTCGAACAGCGGCGACAGCGCGACGAAGTTGACGACGGCGTCGCGGTCCGCGAACGCTCCCGCGATGGATTCGTACTCGGTCACGTCGCCCGATACCGTCTCGACACCGGCGGGCAGGTCGGCCTCGTCGGGCGAGCGCGAGAGCGCGGCCACCTCGTGGCCTCGATCGTGGAGTTCCCGCGCGAGCGCCGTGCCGACGAACCCGCTACCGCCGACGAGTAAGACTCTCATGGCAGACAGTTGACCTCGGAGGGTCTTTGCGTCACCCCGTGGCGTTCGTGACGCGCCGTGTCGTGCCGGCCGACTCTCCGAGTGGCTCCTCGGTCCGGCAGCCTCCGTTTCCCGACATTTATGCCCGGCCGATACCTAGTCGTTTCCGGATGGCGCGCTCCGAAGACACGGAGGAATCGACGGTCGCCGACGTCGCGGACCTCTCTCCGCTCGCCTGGCGACTGCTCAGGGTCGCCGCGGGGTACGAACAGCGCGCCATAGAGCGAGAACTGGACGATCTGATGCAGGCGCACGTGTCGATGCTGGAGAACGGGACCCGGGCGCTCTCGGCGTCCCGCCGTCGGGAACTCTTCGACCTCTACGCCGCGGAACTCGACGCCGACCAGATTCGGTCCATCGCGGACAACTTCTGAAGCGCTGTACCGCCGCCAGAGCGACTCGGACGCCGACCGACCGAGTCTCCGACCGGTGGGATGGTCTCACACGACAACCGAAAATATTAATCGTCACATCCCGGTAATCGCCGGTGTATCAATGATACAATTCAGACCGTCGAGTCCACGCGGTCGAGTCGTAACGTTCGTGCTCGCGCTACTCGGAACGGCCGTCCTCGCGTTCGGGCCGAACCCCGAGGGCCTCTCGCTCCGGGGACAGTACGCGCTCGCGACGATGTTCTTCGCCGGGTCGCTCTGGGTGACCGGGGCCTTCCCGCTCGCCGTGACGGCGCTCTCGATACCCGTCCTGCTCACCACCTTCGGGGTGTACCCGGACCTGGACGCGGCCCTCGTGGGGTTCGCCGACCACCTCATCTTCCTCTTCGTCGCCGGGTTCATGCTGGCGAACGCGCTCCAGAAGTACGACATCGACCGCCGCATCGCGCTGTGGATACTGTCCGTGATGGGCACCTCGCCTCGCCGCCTCGTCCTCTCGGTCATGGTGGCCACCGCCTTCCTCTCGATGTGGGTGTCCAACACCGCGACGACGGCCATGATGACGCCCATCGCCGTGGGCGTGCTCGCGCAGGTCGTCGGTCAGGAGGGCGTCGTCGAGGCCGCCACGAACGTCGACGACGTCGACTCGGAGGTCACCACGGACGGCGGCATTGCCGTGGACGACGGCTTCCGGAACATCCAGGTCGCGATGCTGCTGGGGACGGCCTACGCCGCGAGCGTTGGCGGCGTCGGGACGCTCATCGGGACGCCGCCGAACGCGGTGCTGGCGTCGCAGTTGAACGAGATGCTCGGCTACGAGGTCGGCTTCGCACAGTGGATGCTCATCGGCCTCCCCATCGTCGTCATCACCCTCCCCATCATCTGGTACGTGCTCACGTACTGGCTCTACCCGCCGGAGATCGACGACGTGAGCGACGCACGCGATGAAGCCAAGCAGTATCTCGCGGAGGAGGGGAACCTCGGCCCACGCGGCCGTCGCGTCGCCATCATCTTCACCGCGACCGCGCTGCTGTGGGTGGTCGGCGGACTGGACGATTTCGTCGCCCCGGCGCTCCCCGACGCGTGGGCGGTCACGCTGTTCGGTGGCGAGGGCACGAGCGTCATGGGCGTCGAGGGCCATCAGGGAGTCCTCTACTACGTGATGGTCGGTCTCGCGTCGATTCCGGCGCTCGTGCTCGCGGACACGATGGAGTGGGACGAACTCGCCGACATCGACTGGGGGACGATCCTCCTGTTCGGTGGCGGTATCGCGCTGGCCGACGCGCTGGAAGCGACGGGCGCGACGAAGTGGATAGCCGATTCCGTCTTCGGGTCGCTGACCGGCGCACCCATCGTCCTCGTGGTGGCCGTCGTCGTCCTGCTCGTCATCTTCCTGACCGAGATGACCTCGAACACGGCGACGGCGACCATCATCGCGCCGCTCCTCATCAGCATCGGGAGCGTCTTCGCCGCCACGCTCGGTCTCACCGACGTCGCCGCGGCCGTCTTCCTCGCCGTCTCCGGGACCATCGCAGCGAGTTTCGCGTTCGCGCTTCCCGTCGCGACGCCCCCCAACGCCATCGTCTTCGGTAGCGGCTACCTCAAACAGAGCCAGATGATGCGCGCCGGCGTCCTCCTGAACCTGCTCATGACCGCCATCCTCACCGGACTCATCTGGCTGCTGTTCCGGTTCGTCTGGCCGCAGGTGCTCTGGTAGGCCGACGCAACCGGGGCGCGAACACGGCGCAGGGAGTGGCCCCCGGTGAGTTCGCCGGGGACCGCGACGGTCGGGAGAACGGCTCGCCGACTCGGCTAGTCGTGGCAGGTCGAGGTGATGCGGATTCCCTCGTCGCCGGCCTCGATGTGGATGTCGTCGCGCCGGCAGTCGCCCATCTGCCACTTCGCCGTTTGCCACATGTCGTCGTTCACTCCGGCACTCACCTGGTAGGTGCCCGCTTCGAAGAGTCCCTTCCGTCGCGCGACGTCGCCGGGCAGGAGCGTGAACTCCTCGTTGTACTGGGACTCGGAGTCGACGTCGTCGACGTTCACGTCCACCGTCCGTTGCTCCTCGAAGTAACTCCGGACCACGAGTCCGACCGGTCGGGAGCGTTTCTCCCCGCCGTCGACGGGACGGAGCTCTGCGAGACAGCCGCCGAGACCGGCGACGCTGGCGACACCGAGGAGTCCGACGAATCGACGGCGGTCCATGTCACGGTGACGTTTGGCACATCTGCGACATAAAGCTTCCTTCGGACCGACGATACGTAACGACCGTGATACCCGGAGTCGGTGAATCGGCTTCGCCGACCGACGGCCCGTGAGCGTCTAGAAGCGACGGAGACGCGAGCTATCACCCGAGCTTCGACGACCGAAGGCTTATTTCGCGCGCTGGATTATCTGGAGGTATGACTTCTGTCTCTCTGCGCTCCGGGCCACGCTCGCTGCGACAGTCGACATCCCGTCGGCCGGACGATGACGCTTGACGACCTCTGGTTTCTCGCAACCAGGGCGGAGCAGCGCGCCGAACAGGCGTACCACCGCTTGGCGGACACGTACTCGCAGTTTCTGGAGTTTTCGCGCACCTACGACGTGTCGCGCCGACGGTTTCGGACGCTCGCGCGCCGGGTCGACGATACCGGCGCACCGTACGGGGCGCACACGGTCGTCTACCAGCCCTCCGGTGAACTCCTGCTCGTCTGGCACGAGGGCGTCGACATGTGGGTCCTCCCCGGCGGCGGCGTCCACGACGACGAGTCCTACCGCGAAGCGGCCGAGCGGGAACTCCACGAGGAAGCCGGTCTCGAAGCCGAGTACGAGGGACTGGCCATCGCGACGCGGATCTCCATCGAGTGCGGCGAGTACTCGACGTGGGGCGTCCTGCCGACGTTCCAGGCCCGCGCCGAGACCACGACGCCGACCGTCGACGACCCCGAGGGCGAGATAACGGACGCGAAGTGGTTCCGGGAACTGCCGGAGAACACCCGCGACCGTGACCAGTTGCGGACGTGGCGGGAACGGACGCTGCGCTGACTCACTCCTCGCCGTGCGTGACGCCCTCGCGCGCGTCGGCGTTCATCCGGCGGAGCGCCGCCCGGGCGTTGCCCGACTCGTAGCCGAAGAGCACGTTCTCGGCGTAGGCGTCGGCCACCTCCGCCGCGTGGATGAGGTCGTCGACGTCGATGTCAACGGCGTACAGTTCGACGCTGAAGGGCGTATCGAGGGCGTCCTCGAACCCGCTGGCGATGACCTCGAGCCAGTAGGTCGTCGAGTAGGCCATGTCGTACAGCGGAACGACGAACTCGTCGACGTGTTCGGCGAGCGCGTCCAGGTCCAGCCCGGCGCGCTCGTAGAGGTGGCCGGGGTAGGGGTCGGGGTAGAGTGTGAAGTAGGTCGTTCCGGGGATGCGGTCGGTCGCCTCGGCGACGAACTCGGTGACGACGTTCGCGCGCCACTCCATCCGGTCGTCGCACTCGCTGTCGGCGAACCGCTCGTTGCACGTCTCGCAGTGACAGTACTCCGCCCGCGGGAACCCCACGTCGTCCAGGCGCACATCGGGATTCGCCGCGGCGCAGTCCTCGACCATCTCCAGTAGCCCCTCCCGGTAGGCGTCTCGCGTCGGACAGACGTACCCCCAGTCGAAGTACGGCTGGTCGCGCGTCGCGCGCTCGCCGTCTTCGCTCACCGGGACGAGCGAAGGGTCCCGCTCGGCCGCCGCGCTGTCGCCGAAACAGGAGACCATGTTCACGCCCGTCTCGACCGGTTCCGTCGCCCGCCCGGTCACGTCCTTGACCTCGTAGAACCCCAGGTCGAACTCCGCCCACTCGAGTTCCTCCGGGTTCCGCGTCACCACGCCGTACATGTCGCTTCGGGCTTGGCGTCCCGGCCGGTAAGCCGTTTCGGACTCGTAGAGGAGTCCGGTCGAACCGGTCCGAGCGCGGTGGCGGCATCGTTTCACCGGACGTCGGCCCGTTCCTCGGCGGAGCACTGAATATCCCGCCCGTCGTCGGAGCGTGCATGGTCGAAGCGGGCCGCGTCGCGGTGGTCCACTACACGGGGCGACTCTCGAACGGCGACGTGTTCGACACGACGGACGTGGACGTGGCGCTCGACTCGGGCGTCTACCACGACCACCGCGACTACAAACCACTGGAGTTCCGGGTCGGGGAAGACAAGGTCATCGCCGGGCTCGACGAGGCCGTCCGGTCGATGGACGTCGGGGAGGAACGCACCGTCGAACTCGACCCCGGGGACGCGTTCGGCGAGTACAGCGAGGAGCGAGTCGTCGAGATGCCCCGGGACGAACTGGAGGAGCGGAGCGACGCCACCGCCGAGGAGGGCGACCTCGTCCGTAGCGACACCGGTGACACCGGCTGGATCGTCGACGTCGGCAAGGAGAGCGTGACGGTGGACTTCAACCACGAACTCGCGGGCGAAGCGGTCGAACTGGAGATACGCGTGCTGGAGGCCCACGGCGGGGAGTAGTCACCAGTCGGGTGCCGGCGATGCAGTCGCGGCGCGACCGGCGGGTCAGCTTCCGCCGGTGGTCGTGGTCGTCGTCTCTCCTTCCGTCGTGGTCGTCTCCTCCTCCGTCGTGGTCGTCTCCGTGCCACCCTCGCTCTGGACCGTCACGGTCACGCCCAGCGGTTCGTACGCGGTCGCACCGTAGCCGTCGACGTTCCAGGGGTACTTGTCGTCCGTGATGGCCTGGAGACCCTCCTCCGGACTGGAGATGGTCGCCGGCTGCGTTCGGTCCTGCTCGTCGGTCGCCCGCGCGTAGAGGGTGTGCTCGCCCTGGTCCGGGTCCGACCAGACGTAACGGAACTGTCGCCAGGCGTACGGACCGAGCTGCGGGCCGAAGAACTCCGCCTCGTTCCACGACTCGCCGCCGTCGGTCGACACTTCGACGGTCTGGACGGCGTCGTCGCCCGCCCACGCGACGCCGACGACCTCTATCTGGCCGCCGGGGCCGGGAGCGACGGTCTCGTCTCCACTCGGATAGCCGATGATGGACTTGACCATCTGGTCGTAGAGGTACGGCTGGCCGATCTCTTCGACGCCCATCTGCTCCTGGGTGTCGAAGACGTCGATGGAGCGGTTCTGCTGTAGCTCCTCGTCCTCCGGGATGATGCGGTAGGAGTACTGCTGCCAGTGGGTGTACAGTTGCTGGTCACCCTCCTCCCACTGGTCGCCGAACACCATCATCTCCATGACGTGCATCCTGTCGACCCACTTCACGTTGTTGTTGCCGAACCACCCCGGCACGAGCAGGCGCACCGGGAAGCCGTGGTCGCCGTTCATGGGCCGGCCGTTCATCTCGTAGGCCAGCAGGCAGTCCTCCATCACCTTCTCCATCGGTATCGAGCGCGTGAAGATGTCCTCGCCGTCGGGCGCGTCGCCGCCCATCACGGAGAGCCAGGTTCCCGATTCCGTGTTCGCCCCGTACGCTTCCAGTATCTCGCCGACCGGCGTCCCCGTCCAGACCGTGTTGCCGACCGCGCCGAACGTCCACTGGTTGCCGCCCACCTGCGGTTCGAAGTACGACCGTCCGTTGCCAGAACACTGCATCGTGTGCGTGACCGTCTCCGTCGAGTAGTCGTTCCGTATCTCGTCCATCGACAGTTCGACTTCCTCGTCGACCATCCCCGTCAGGGAGACGGTCCACTCGCTCGCGTCGATGTCCGGCGTTGGATAGTGGTTGCGGATGTAATGTTCGGTTCGCGGTGTGACGAAACTCCGGTAGGTGCTCTTGCTCGCCGCCTCCGCGTTCTCGGGCTCCGGTGACAGGATTCGCAGTCCCGGATACTGCTCTTCGAGGCTCACCTCCCCCTGCTGTCCGTCCCCCTGGGTCGTCTGCGTCGTGGTCTGTCCCGCTGCGTTCCCGGCCAGCACGCCGACGCCGGCCAGCGACCCGGCCGCCATCATGTACTTTCGCCGACTCAGGTAGCGCTCTCTCTCCCTCGCGTCAGTGTCGGTTTCCTCCCCCGGCATACCCGCCAATCATCGGCGTATTTCCTGATAAAACTACGTCTGCGGTCAGGTTCCGACGGGAATTAATCGAAGCTCAAAGCGCCGAAAATCGTACGAGACCCCTCGCCGACCGGTCCGAGACGTAGCGGTCGTCCGGTCCGGAGCGACTTCCGTTCGCCGTCCGGAGCCCCGTCGCCAGCGTCGTTCTACTCGGAGACGACGACTGTCCCGATCATCCCCTGGTCGGCGTGCGGTTCGCAGACGTAGACGTACTCGCCCGGAACCGTGAACGTGTGCTCGAACGTCGTCCCGACCTCGTTGATGCTGTAATGTGCGTCGCCCTCGTAGGAGCCGAACGGCTCCGCGTCCTCCGGAATCGATATCTTCTCGGACGCCCCCGGCTTCGTCGTCACGTTGTGTCCAGCACTCTCGAACGTCCAGCGCACCGTATCCCCGACCGATATCTCGACGGTCTCCGGGACGAACCGGAGTCGACCCTCGGGTCCGACCGCTACCTCGGTGACCTGCCCGTCCGCGGCCGTTCCGGTTGTCGTCTCTCCGGTCGTCGTTTCGCCCGTTTCTTCGGTCGTCGTCTCTCCTGCTTCGCCGGTCGTCTCCGCCTCCGTGAACGGTCGTTCGGTCGTCTCCTCGCCCGGTGACCTCACGGGACCGGGACAGCCGGCGAGCGACCCCGCGGCTCCCGCTATCGTCGCGTACGTCAAGAACTGTCGCCTGTTCATCTCCCCCACCTGCGCCGCCATTCATCGTCTTCGGGGAAAAGTTCTCCGCCGGGGTTCGCCCCGGTTCGAACCGAAGGAAAATGGTCAGTTCAGCCGCCAGATTTCGTAGTTGAGCACCGTCGCGAACGCCACCCACGCGAGGTACGGCACCAGCAGCAGCGCCGCCCGGCGGTCGACGCGCGAGAACAGCGCTATCGTCGCGACGATGGCGGCGAGCAGCGCGACGATGACCGCCAGTCCGCCCGCCGGCCACTGCATGCCGAAGAACACGAGCGTCCAGGAGGCGTTCAGTGCGAGTTGCACCGCGAACGCTCCGAGCGCCAGTCGGTCCCGCTCGCCTCGCCAGACGAGATACAGTGCGACGCCCATCAGGAGGTACAGCGTCGTCCACACCGGCCCGAACACCCAGTTGGGCGGCGTGAACGCCGGTTGCTGGACCGTCGTGTACCACCCCGAAACGTCGTCAGCGGTGAGGAAGGCGGGCACGACACCTGCGAGCTCGCAGACGACGACGGCCGCGAGCAGGCCGGGCAGGTCGTCGCGCGAGAAGTCCGGACGGTCGGTGACGGTGCTCATGGTCACCCCTACGCGCTCCCGTACCGTAGTTCTGTGGTCGGACGGCCGGTCTACGGCACGGGAGCGTCACTCGTCGGCGAGCTGCTGGACGGTCTGGTGAATCTGTCGGACCTTCGCGGACTGCCGCTCGTTAGCGGCGGCGACGTCCTCTATCTCGTCGGCGACGCGCTCGGTCTGTTCGACCATCTCGTCGATCATGCTCGCCACCTCTTCGGTGCTGGCGGCCTGGTCGTCGGTAGCGTCAGCGACCTCCTGAATACCCGTCGACGTCTCCGTCACCGAGTCGACTATTTCTGCGAGCTTCTGCACCGTGCCCTCGACCCGTTCCAGCCCCTCGTCGACCTGCTGCGTCGTCGTTTCGAGACTCGCCACCGTCTCAGAGGCGTCCGCCTGGATCTCGGCGACCCGCTCCTATATCTCGCTCGCGTGCTCCTGGGACTCCTCGGCGAGCGCCTTCACCTCCTCGGCGACGACCGCGAACCCGTCGCCGTCCTCGCCCGCGCGCGCCGCCTCTATCGAGGCGTTGAGCGCCAGCAAGTTCGTCTTCTCCGCGATGTCGTCGATTACGGTGACCATTTCGTCTATCTCGTCGATCCGCTCCCGGAGCTGCCTGACGTCGGTAGCGGTGGTCTTCGAGGACGCGTTCACCTGCTCCATCACGTCGATTGCTTCGTCGGCCGCCGTCTGGCCCTCCTCGGCGAGCGTCTCCGCTCGCTCGACGCGGCCACCTCGTCGGCGGTAGCGGCGATCTCCTCGACGGTCGCCGCCATCGTCGATACCTCGCTAGAGACGCTCTCCATCGAGTCGACCTGGTCGTCGGACAGTTCCTTCATCTGGGACGTGCTCTCGGTCACTTCGTCCGACATCTCCTGGAGTTCCGTAAGCGGAGCGTGGACGTCGGTCCTGACCTCCCGCATGAGCGCTTCCTGTCGGTCGACGGCCTCCTCGAGTCGTTCGTTGTAGGAGTGGATGTAGGTGTCCGCGACCACCTGCATGTCGAGATTGATGACCCGGAGGATGGCGAGTATCTCCTCGAGGGCCCGGTCGAGCTCGTCGCCGACGGCTTCCGTCGTCGCCTCTCGCTCGGCGGTAGTAGCCGTCGCGGTTCCGCCCCCGTCGGTCGCCACATCGCTCCGGTTCGAGAGGCGGTCCAGGAGCCGCTCCTCGAGCCGGTCGAACAGGAGGGTAAAGATGAGGTCGTAGTAGACGCCATATTGACCGAGGTAGTGCTTCATCGGCATGTCGAGCAGGTCGTGAATCTTGCCGATACGAGCGCGGTCCCGGACGTACTCCATTCCGTAGTCGCCGGTGGCGAGCGTCACGAAGTACGCCGACTGCGTCCGCTTCAACTGGTCGATGCTCTTCGGCGAGCGACCGATGACGTCGAGTGCGTCCTCGTACTGCGTCAGGTTCTCGTAGAAGTCCTCGGCGATTTCGTCCGCGTGCTCGCGGAACAGCGACTCCATGTCGGAGAGGCGCTTCTCGTCTGTCTCGTCGAACCCGACAAACTCCTTCCGCCGCTGGACCTCCCGGGCGTCTAGGCCGCACTCCTCGACGAGCGAGTCCACGTCGAGTCGCTGGTTGAGGCCGTCGTTACCGAACTCGTCTGAGTAGTCTTTCACAGTGCATGTCGAGTAACTGGGTGTTGTTAATGTTGTGACTACGAGGAGAGATGCTTGGAATGGGTCGAGGTACCGACACCGGACCGCGTCGCCGGTCCGTCCGCCGAGGACCCTCTCACTGCCGATGCGACCCCCCGGGGCGCCGGTCCGGGATTATCGCGGACCCGGCAGCGGGTCCCGAGTATCGTAGGGACGGCCCCAGCGGCCGTCTTCTGGAATCGTAGTACGTTATCCGAACAATCTGTAGATTCGACCCTCGATATCCGTTTCGAGGACATATTCTACTAGTCAGACTTGAATACATAGCCAGAATAGCTTAGTGATGACTGCCCCTATTTGAATCAAGCGAGTTATCATGACAGACCTCATTGACTACAGAGACGAGTCGCATAACGAAGAGAATAGCGTCGCCCTGGACAGTGATGGAGATATCGCTGCTGACTCTCCGGGAGGAAAGTTGTTGCCCGACGGTGGTGCAGTAGAGGAAGACGAGACCAATGAATCAGAGGAGACTAGCGAGGAGGAAGCGGAAGAATCCGAGGGTCAGGCAGACGAATCACAAGAGACGGCGGAAGAGAGCGAAGAAGAGTCGGACGAATCCGACTATCGAGAGGAAGGGGAGACGACGGTGTTGTATCTCGACCTCGAAGGGTTGTTCCTCGACCTGCTCGGCCTCGAAGTCGATCTCGAAGAGATCGAGTTGGACGTGACGGCGGTAAGCGGCCCCGGTCGATTGCTAGGGAATCTACTCTCCAGTGTCGGAAATCTACTCGGTAGCGGCTCGAAAGGGCTGCTGGGGGGGCTATTCTCCGGAAGCCTCTTCGAGGGATTGCTCGGTGGTTCTGATTCCGACGAGGAGTCCGATGACTCTGGCCCGCTCTCGTCGTCGGTCGACTCTGCCCGTGATTCGGTAAGCGATGCGCTGGCAGACGTACCACTCGATGAACTGCTAACGACACTCCTGAAAGAGTTCATCGACCAGATGTTCGGAGATGATTCCGCGGAGGAATCCGGGACAGAGTCGGAAGCATGAGCGACGATACTCCGCCGCTAGATGTCGGTTCGGCGATTCGGAACATCGATTTCGACGAAGTGTTCGCGGACACGCCGCTCGAGGGCGAGTTTGACGACGAGGCGTCGGCGGAGTCACTCGGTGCGACGGTCGGGGAGTTCCTCGGTCGCCATCTCGGTGGGTGGCTCGGTGGTCTCCTTGGTGGCCTGCTGTTGGATTCTCTCTCCGATTCCGCATCGGACGCAAACGGTGATGAGGAAGCCGACACTGATGCTGAGAACGAGGCAAGTGAAGAGGATAATGGCGACGATACCGAAAGCGATGGGGGAGGCGAGAACGCGTGACCGATAACCCCGATCTGAAGGAAACGATTACCGACGAGCTGACCGAGCAAATTGACGTCAGTTCACTACTGGCTGGTGACGGCGTATCCGACCAGGTAGATGGTGCATCGCTCGGGCGAACGATCGGCGAAACGGTCGGCGCATTCGCTGGGCGCTATGTCGGTCGCACTGCGTTCGACTGGCTCGTCTCGAAGCTAACGTTTCAGAACGACGATGAAGGGGAGCGCTCGCTGCTTCGCCGTATCGGGGGTGCGTTCGTTGTAGCACTCGGGCGGACATTGAGCCGACCGCAGTTTCGTGATTCTATCGAAAGCGCACTTCGTGAACACGTCGAACAGCGGGAGGAGGCACTTGCCGAGGCGAAAGAGAGTGCCGAAGAGGCAGCGACAGATACGAAAGAAGACGTAGAGGGAGAGAGTGGTGAAGACGCTAGCATCGACGCCAGTAATCTCGACGCTGACGATATACAGGCCATTCGAGAAGAGACGTACCGTGACCTCCTCGAGACGATGGAGTACTCGGAACTTCGGTCCGTCGCGAAGGAGGTCGGCGTGAAGGCCAACTTGAAGCACGAAGAAATGGTCGACGCCATCGTTGAGGAATTCAACGACAGTGCTAAGCCAGACGAAGAACAAACCAATACGGAGTAGAGTACGCGACGTCAGCGACTGATTCTCGAACATCCTGTTCAGACCATGACTAACGCCGAATCCGATCTCGAACAGCACCTCACCGATGCGAAGGAGCAAATTCGGACGACACTTGACGCCGTCGAGGACGACGAACTGCCGGACGAAAAAGCCGAATCAGTACACGACACCATCAACGCCGTCGACGACGAAGTAGCAGATGCGTCGTTCGACGAATTACTTACATCCACCGGATTCACAAATATATCGGACGACATCGATCCGACCGACCTACCGATGGTGATGCAGGACGCTGACCCTGATGCCGTGCTCGACCTCCGTCACGTACTCGAACTGGCAGACCTCTCGAACGAATGGTCGAGCCTCGACGCGGAAGAGCGCGTCGAACGGCTCGAACGCATCGGCGGCGATGAAACGTCCAACACTGGCGATAGAAGCGTGAGCGACTTGCTGTCGGCAGTGTTGCCGAAATTCGGTTCCGACGAGGAAACGACGACCGAAGAGAGAAGCGACGACGAGGTGGACGGCGACAAACCCGAGGCAGAAAGCGAGAACGGTGAAGAAGACGAATCCTCGTCGACTGAGGAAACCATCGCGGAGCTTCGTTCGCTATTCGATGCCGCCAGATCGGATGAAGATGATGATACTGACGGGGAGACGGCGGAAGATGATGATACTGACGAGGAGACGGCTGAAGAAACCGAAGGGGACGAGCGTGGAGGTAGCGGTCGCGGACGGGTCACTACCAACGTCTCCACAGTACCGTCGTCCCGGTCTGACATGGGTCGTTCGACTCGCCACTCGACAATGCCGGACAAGAATTGACGGCTACTCCCAACGAATTGTCTGCGGTAATCGTATCCAGCACGGTATCTCTTTGAGCGAGGACACCAAAGATGCCTTATTTTGCCGTTTTATTTTATAATAATATCATTCAATCGCTTCTGCATAGTCATAATCTTCCTCTCCCGCTTCAGGTCGCTCTCCGTCTAGTTCGATCTTCCACCCTTCTAACGCGGTTGGATCGTCAAGTGCGTTCGTGAGCGTAGTTCTCACGCCAAGAACGTCGACTCCATAGTAGTCGTTCGGGACGCCGTGGAGATACTGCAACGCAGTCCGGAACAGCGACCGCATCCCGCCGTCGTCCTCGAAGTCGAAGTGCTTGTACGCGCCGGCCGCGACCTGGACCATCCCGTGGAGGAACTTCGATTCGGGGCGGCCACTGCCGTAGTTGTACCACTCGTTCTCGAAGCAGTCGTGGCTTTCGTGGAACTCGCCGGCGTTGTAGAGGCGCACGCCGTGCACCGTCGCCTGCCGGAGAGTGTCGTGCTCCCAGCGACCCTCACCGGGGAGCCAGCCGGTCGGATTGCCCGAAATCGGCGGCCCGACGCTCGGGTCGCGCGTGTGGTCGTCCATACCTCTCCGTAAGGACTGCGTACCCCTGTCGTTTTCCCCGCCTCGCCGCGACGGGGGAGCGAAAGAGGGCGACCGTCGGGGTCGTCGGGAGTCAGACCGCGATGGAGGACGGTGGCGCGCGCGTTACCTCGTAGTCGCCACTTTCGCGGACACCGATGACCGCCCACTCGTACTCCGGATTCAGTTCCCGTACCCGTTCGCGGAGTCGCGCGGCGTGTTCTTCCCACGTCACGAAACACCGGAGGTCGCCTCGCTCCGGCGCGTCGGAACCGTCGGTGAGCGCCGTCACGTGCACTTCTCGCCATTTCCGTTTGGCCCGGAACTCGTCGCCGTCTTCGAGCACTTCGTACCCGAGATCGTTGAATATCGACTTGGCCTCCTCGACCGGTGGCGTGTTAACAGGGGCCATTCGTTCGACGATAGCACACGCCGCATAATAAATGTTCTTGCGCGCTCGAGCGTGGAACGAGCTATTCCGAAGAATGGGTCAGCGTCGACCGGCGTGGCGATACTCGCAGGGCGGCACGGACCGGCGGAACGTCCGGACCGGCCTCGACGTCATCGACTTCCCCTCGGTCACTCGTGGGCGGCGTCCCACTCCGTCGCCTTCCGGAGGTTCTCACACTGGTTGCATTTGATTCGCCCCATCGTATCCATCGCCGTGTCGAGCGTCTCGCAGTGGCCACAGTAGTAGCCGTACCGGCGCTCGCGTTCCGGAGAGCGATAGACGACGAAGAAGGGACCTTTCGAACCGCGCTCGCCGTCCTGCCGGCTGACGTACAGCGTCTCGCCGTCCGGCGTCGTCGTTTCCTCCATCGCCGCCGACTTGTCGCTCCATCGGTTTAGGGCTACTGGAGGCCGCTTTGCGACGTCTTCCCGCGTCGGCGTTCCGGCTCACTTCGCCACTAAAAGGCTCCGGCACGTATCGTACTCGCTCGTCTCCCGTCGGCTCTGCTCCGAAACCGGATACCTAATTACTTAGGCGCGGCCCTTTTTATGCTTACTGTCTAGCGTAGCACTATGAGTTCTGATTCGCCAGGGAAGCCGGATTTCGGTCCGGAAGACGGCGACCAAGCGAGCAGACATGACCTCGACACAGTCATGGAACTGCTCGCAGACCGCCGTCGACGATACGTGCTGTACTACCTGCAGGAGGAGGGGTCGGCAGACGTCGCCGAACTCGCGGAGCAACTCGCTCGATGGGAAGGCGAACGTTCCGAGAAGCACCGACAGCGAATCACCACGGAGCTGTACCACAAACATCTCCCGAAGATGGGGGAACAAGGCATCGTCGAGGTCGGCGACGAGGTTCAGTTCGTCGACCTCACGCCGCCACTGGAGGAGTACCTCGACCTCGCCGCCAAGCAGGAACGACCGCTGTAACGCCGTCCGTTCTCGCCACCTCAGTCGGACTCGTACTCCGCCCAGATGTATCGCGTCGCCCAGCTCCGGTACGGCCGCCACGCCTCGGCGATGTCGCGCATCTCCGACCGCGAGAGGTCTCCACTGTCGGCGTAGAGTCGTTCGATGCCGCGCCGGACCGCCAGGTCGCCGAGCGGGAGCACGTCCGGTCGCTCCAGCACGAAGATGAGGTACATCCGGGCGGTCCACTTGCCGATTCCCTTGATGTCGGTGAGCTGGTCTATCACCTCCTCGTCCGAGTGTTCGGCCAGCCCCTCCCGGGTGAGGTCGTTCTCGCGGAACGCTCGCGCGGCGTTCCGGACGTACTCGACTTTCGTGCGCGAGAGCCCGGCGTCCCGGAGCGCGTCGGCCTCGGCCTCTAGAACGGTCGCCGGGTTCACTTCCTGGTCGAGCACCGCGAACACCCGCTCTTTGACCGCGGCGGCGCTGGCCGTCGATAGCTGCTGGTTGATTATCGAGACCACGAGTCGTTCGTACTCGGTCCACTCCGGTTCCGTGTAGGGGTCGTGTTCGTCGAGCAGTTCGGCCATCACGGGGTCGTCCCGCAGCGTCGCTTCGATGTCCTCGTCCATGCGTAGCTGGTGGGATGCGAGGTAAGCGTTCGCGCGGAAAAAAGGCGTCGTCCCTACTCTTCGAGTTCGTTCTCCTCGTCGCGGTCCACGCGCCGCCGCACGTCGACCTGGTAGTTCTCCAGAATGTCCCGGCCCAGGAGGACGGGGTAGTCCATGTGGCCCCGGTCCTCGATGCTCGCCGTGACCGTGTGGCGATTGCCGCCGACCCCGATGACCACGTCGACGACCGGCCGGGACTTGCTCGACTTCCGGCTACCCGACTTCACCCTGGTCATGCTCTTTATCGGTCCCGCGCCAATCTCCGCGGCGAGTTTCGTGTCGATGCTCGACCGGGTCGCGCCGGTGTCCGCCTTGGCGGTGACGGTCTCGGAGCCACTGGTACCGGAGACGAGCACCTGCTCGGTGTAGCCGATGACCAGCGGTTCGCCGGACTCGGGACTCCTGCTGACGGGTTTGCAGGCCGGCACCGAGTCGTCGAGCGTCGCCGCGAGTTCCTCGACGCGCTCGCGGTCCACGGTGCCGCCGGCCTCTTCGATGGCGAGCTGGGCGATGTAGGGGGCGGCGCTCCGGCCGGTCGCCTCGTACAGGCCCTTGAACCCCGCCGTCGGATTGACTTCGAGGACGTACCAACCGTCGTGACCCTCGATGAGGTCGACCCCGGCGTAGTCGAGTCCGATAACCTCCGCGGAGCGACGGGCGATCTCCGGGACGTTCTCCGGCAGGTTTTCGGACATGTCCTCGACGTCGCCGCCGAGCGCGACGTTGGTCCGCCAGTCGTTTTCGGGCGCGTACCGGTTCATCGCGCCGACGATCCGGTCGCCGACCACGTACACCCGCAGGTCGCGGTGACGTTCGCTGTCGCGCTCGATGAGTTCCTGGAGGAACGCCTGGCGCTGGCCCACCTGGGGGTTGACCATCTCGTCCGGACCGACCTTCCAGGTACCGCCGCCGTGAGTGCCGATGGCGGTCTTGTACACCGCCTCCTCGCCGAACGCGCTACGGCCGTCGTTGAGCCGACCGTCGTCCAGCGCCAGCAGGGCGTCCGGAACCCTGATGCCGGCGTCCGAGAGCGCCGTCGCGGTCGAGAACTTGTGGATAGCCGTCATCACCGAGCAGGGCCTGTTGAGAACCGGGCAGATGGAGTCGTAGATGTTCGCCAGTCCGAGCGCCTCGGAGGGCTGTTCGGTGTTCGAGAGCAACAGCCGGTTCGCGACGATGTCGACCTCCGGTTCGCGGACTATCTCGTCGTCTACGATGTGAACCGCCGTGTTCTCCTGGCGGAGCCACTCGGGCTCGTGTCCGAGGTCCTCGACGGCGTTCAGGATTGCTTTCGTCTCTTTGCTGTTGTGCAGACTGAGCACCCCGACGCGTACGTTCGAGCCATCAACAACCATGTGAATCTACGTTTCGTCCGATACGACTTAAAACGTTCCCAGATTCTTTGAACCGAAAACGTCGGCGGCCAGAAATTTTTTGCCGGGCCTGCTCGGGTAGTGCCACCTTTTTGTACGCTGACTTCTCAAGGACGGACATGGCCGGGACCGAAGCGGCGGCGGAAGCGTTCACCTACAACGGCGGCATCGTCGAACCGGGTGAGACCCAGAACATCCGGTACGGCATCAGCGAGACCTATCTCGGCGACCCGGTGCGCATCCCCGTTACTATCGTCAACAGCGAACGGCCGGGACCGACGGTCTTCCTGTCGGCGGCCGCCCACGGCGACGAACTCAACGGTATCGAGGTCGTCCGCGAAGTGGCCCACGAGTGGAACCACGACGAACTGCGGGGCACCATCGTCTGTCTGCCCGTGCTGAACGTCCCCGGCTTCCTCGCCCAGCAGCGGTACCTGCCGATATACGACCGCGACCTGAACCGCTCGTTCCCCGGCCGCGAGGGGTCGACGAGCGCGAAACGGATGGCCGACCAGATATACCGCAACTTCATCGAACCGTGCGACTTCGGCATCGACTTCCACACGTCGACCCGCGGTCGGACCAACATGCTCCACGCCCGCGCGGACATGGACGACCCCGACGTGGCCAGACTCGCCCGCGCGTTCGGGACGAACGTCATCATCTCCTCGTCCGGTTCCTCCGGGATGCTCCGGCGCGAGGCGTCGAAGGACGGCACGCCCGCCATCACCATCGAGATGGGCGAAGCACACCGCTTCCAGCGCGAGTTCATCGACCGGGCGCTAGAGGGCGTGATGAGCGTCTTCGCGGAGTACGACCTCCACCCCGACGACCCCGTGAAGTGGCCCGGCTGGCGGACCGTCATCGACGACGAGAAGGAGAAGACGTGGCTGCGCGCGGACGCCGGCGGCCTCGTCGAGATGCACTACGACCGCGGGTCGCTCGTCTACGAGGGGACGCCCATCTGCACCATCACGAACCCGTTCAAGACCGAGAACGAACCCGTGGAAGCGCCCTTCACCGGGTTACTCGTCGGCATCCTCGAGAACCCGGTCGTCTATCCGGGTAATCCGCTGTGTCACATCGTCGAACTGAACGCCGACACGCGGCGGGCGCTCAAGCGCGAGCGCTCGCGCCGCGAGTCGGGGGGCGACGCCCAGCCCCCCGGCTATCTCGCGGGTCGAGAGAGCGAGAACGGCGGTCGGTAGCGCGACGGGGCGCGCCGACCGACGTTGTCGTAGTCGGTCACGGTTCCACGCGTCCGAGCGGTGCGTGTGCGCGAGCGCCGCGACTCCGACGCCAGCGAATCATATTACTGCGGGGAGAACGCCGGAAAATCTCCTTACGTAACTTCTATTTGCCCCCGGTCCCGAGTTTCCGAGTGGCATGAGTCAAACGTACGACCGGGGCCTCGTCGAGGACTTCGGGCGCTGGCGGGAGTTCACCGCCGGCATGTGGGCCTGGGTTTTCCACAAGTTCACGGGGTGGGTGCTCATCGGCTACCTGTTCACGCACATCGCCGTCCTGAGCACGTCCACCACGGGAGCGGGAGCCTACAAGGCTACCCTCCAGGGCCTCGAGAGTCTCCTCATCGTTCGCATCGGCGAGGTCGGGCTGCTGGCCGTCGCCGTCTTTCACATCCTGAACGGCGTCCGACTGTTGTTCGTCGACCTCGGCGTGGGTCTGGAAGCACAGGACAAGAGTTTCTACGCTTCGCTGGTCGTGACGGCGGTCATCGTCCTGGCGAGCGTGCCGACGTTCATGGAGGGGGTGTTCTGATGGCCGAACGCTACTCCTCCTTCGAGAGCGGGAGTCTGACGTGGTTGCTCCAGCGCGTGACGGCGGCGTTCCTCGTCGCCGTGCTGGCATTCCACTTCTTCCTGCTCCACTTCGTCCACCACCCCTCCGAGATCACGTTCGCCGGAACGTCCGCGCGCATGAGCCAGTGGGGATACTTCACCACGATGGTGCTGTTCCTCGTCACCGCGGCGTTCCACGGCGTCAACGGCGTCTACGCCGCACTGCTCAACCAGGGACTCACCGGGACGCAGAAGACCGCCGTCAAGTGGGTGCTGATAGTCGCCGGCGTCCTGCTGTCGGCGCAGGGAATCTACGTGGCGCTCATAATGAACGGAATCATATCATGAGTATGCAAACGACCGAAGAAGACGAGGCAGAGACGCACTACCACCAGTCCGCGGACGACCGGCCGCACGACGAGAAGGTCCGCCAGCAGTCCGGGGCGCAGGAAGCGGTCGCGTCCGCCGAGCAGACGGTTCACCTGAAGGTGTTCCGCTACGACCCCGAGATAGAGGGGAAACACGAGCCGCGGTTCGACGACTTCCACGTCCCCTTCGAGAAGGGGATGACGGTCCTGGACGCGCTCATCTACGCCCGGGACCGGTTCGACACGACGCTGACCTTCCGGCACTCCTGCCGGCAGGCCATCTGCGGCAGCGACGCGCTGTTCATCAACGGCCGCCAGCGACTCGGCTGCAAGACCCAGATCGCGGACCTGGACGGCCCGGTTCGGATTGAGCCGCTCCCCCACGCCGAGGTCGTCAAGGACCTGGTCGTCGACATGGAGCACTTCTACGACCAGATGCACGCCGTCGAGCCGTACTTCCAGACGGACGAGAAACCTACCGACGAACTGGAAGAACAGCGCCAGAGCCGCGAGAACCGCGAGAAGGTCAAGATGTCGACGCGCTGCATCTGGTGTGGCGCGTGCATGTCCTCGTGTAACATCGCCGCCGGCGACAACGAGTATCTCGGCCCGGCCGCGCTCAACAAGGCCTACCGGTTCGCCATGGACGAACGCGAGGGCGAACGGCAGCACGAAAAGCGGCTCGAACATCTCGACCAGGAGCACGGCGTCTGGCGCTGCCAGACCCAGTTCTCCTGTACGAACGTCTGTCCGAAGGACATCCCGCTGACCGAGCACATCCAGGAACTCAAGCGCTCGGCGGTGAAGAACAACCTCAAGTTCTGGTAACCCGAACTCACACACATGCACGAACACGACGTCGTCGTCGTCGGTGCGGGCGGTGCGGGACTTCGCGCGGCCATCGCGGCCCACGAGGAGGGGGCCGACGTGGCCATCGTGACGAAGCTCCATCCCGTGCGAAGCCACACCGGCGCGGCAGAAGGCGGTATCAACGCGGCGCTCCGGGAGGGCGACTCCTGGGAGAAACACGCCTACGACACGATGAAGGGGTCGGACTACCTCGGTGACGCGCCCGCCATCGAGACCCTGACCAAGGACAGTCCCGAGGAGACCATCCAGCTCGAACACTGGGGGATGGCGTTCTCCCGCGAGGACGACGGCCGGGTGTCCCAGCGACCGTTCGGCGGTCTGTCCTTCCCGCGGACGACCTACGCCGGGGCCGAGACGGGCCACCACCTGCTGCACACGATGTACGAACAGCTCGTCAAGCGGGGCATCACGGTGTACGACGAGTGGTACGTCTCCCGGCTCGCCGTCACGGACCACGACGACCCCGAGCAGCGCGACTGTCACGGCGTCGTCGCCTACGACATCAAGTCCGGCAACGTCGAGGGGTTCGTCGCCCGCAACGGGGTCATCCTCGCGACGGGCGGTCTCGGCCAGGTGTACGACCACACGACGAACGCCGTCGCCAACACCGGCGACGGGGCCGCGATGGCCTACCGGGCCGGCGTCCCGCTGGAGGACATGGAGTTCATCCAGTTCCACCCGACGACGCTCCCCTCGACCGGCGTCCTCATCACCGAGGGGGTCCGCGGCGAGGGCGGTATCCTCTACAACAGCGAGGGCGAGCGGTTCATGTTCGAGCGCGGGTACGCCAACAACGTCGGCGAACTCGCGTCCCGCGACGTGGTCGCTCGCGCCGAACTGACGGAGGTCAACGAGGGTCGCGGTATCGACGACGACCACGTCCACCTGGACATGCGCCACCTCGGCGAGGAGCGCATCATGGACCGCCTGGAGAACATCGTCCACCTCGCGGAGGACTTCGAGGGCGTCGACCCGCTCGAGGAGCCGATGCCGGTCAAACCCGGCCAGCACTACGCGATGGGCGGCATCGAGACCGACGAGAACGGCGAGACCTGCATCTCCGGTCTCTACGCCGCCGGCGAGTGCGCCTGCGTCTCCGTCCACGGGTCGAACCGCCTGGGCGGTAACGCGCTGCCTGAACTCATCGTCTTCGGCGCGCGCGCCGGCCGGCACGCCGCAGGCACCGACCTCGGCGAGGCCGAAATCACGACGGGTCGCACCGAGGACACCGAACCCGGCGAGGTGGAGACGCCCGTCGCGCCCGGCGCGGTTGAGACCGACGAGGACGTCGCGGCCGACGGGGCGGGCGAGACCGAGGCCGACGGCGGCGCGACGCTCGCCGACCCCGGCCAGACCGTCGAGAGCGCGGTCCAGAACGAACGGACTCGCGTCGAGCGGCTCCTCGAGAAGGACGAGGGCATCCAGCAGGCCGAGGTCCGCGAGGACCTCCAGGAGACGATGACCGACTACGTCAACGTCTTCCGCAACGAGGACGGCCTCAAGCAGGCGCTGGCGGAGATTCGCGAGGTCCGTGAGCGGTACCAGGACGTCTACGTCAACGACCCGTCGCGGACGTTCAACACCGACCTCGTCCAGACCATCGAGATGCGCAACCTCATCGACCTCGCGGAGGCCATCACGCTCGGCGCGCTCGCCCGCGACGAGTTCCGGGGCGCCCACTGGCGCCAGGAACACCAGGAGCGCAAGGATGACGAGTGGCTCAAGCACACGCTGCTGTCGTGGAACCGCGGCGACCCCGAACTCTGGTACAAGCCGGTCATCCTCGAGGGCGAGGAGAAGGAGTACGAGCCGAAGGTCCGTAGCTACTGAATCGCCGCTCTTCCTCTCTGTCGTTCGTCTTGAACTTCGCCGCTATCGACGGTCATCCGTGGAATCTCACTCCATGTAGCCGAGTCCGCGCAGGCGGTCCTCGACGTCGTCGAAGTCTGCGTCGACTGTCTCCGAGGCGGACTGGCCGTACTCGCGCTGGGACACCGCGCCGCGGCCGGCCATCGAATGCGGGTCGAATATCTCCTTGAGCACTCGACCGTCGGCGTTCGCCGGGATGGGCTCGTCCAGCGAGTGGAGGACCGTCGGAGCCACGTCGGCGACGCTGGCGTCGGTGGGGGTCGCGCCGCTCTCGATGCTTGGCCCCCACGCGAGAAAGACGCCCTCCGGGCGGTGGCTGGCGACCTTGCTCCCGCTGTCGGAGAACACGGTGCGGGTGAGTTTCGACCCCGGTTCGTACTCCTCGATGCCCCGTACGATGAGGTCGGGCGAGTACGGGTCGTTCGGGAACAGGTCCTCGCCGTCGAGCACCCGGAGCGCGCGCTCGTCCGTCTCGGGGTCGGTCGTGGCCTCGAACAACGACCGGAGCTCCGTCTTCACGTCCTCGACGTCGCCCGGGTCGACGACGCCGGGGTCGAACCGCGTCGTGTCGTTGACGTAGCAGTTGCCGGAGCCGTGGACGAACGCCCTCGTCTCGTCGAAGTCCACGTCGTAGAGGTTGTGGTCGCCCGGGACCTGCGAGGCGACGGTGTCGACCAGCGAGCGCGGGAGGTGTTCGACCAGGGCCTCCTCGCTCACGCCGAGCCGGGCGAGGGTGCTCTCGATGGTCGTCTTCGTCACGCCGAACCGGGCCAGCACGCCCCGGGTGCCGTCGCCGCCCTTGCGCGCCAGGAACCCCTCCTGCTCCAGCAGCGTGTTCACCGAGACGATGGTCGAGATGGGGCCGAAGCCGTGGTCGGACGCGACGAAGAGGATGGCGTCGCGGTCGGCGACGTACTCCATCACCTCGCCGACCACGTCGTCGAGTTCGCGGTAGTGTTCGAGCAACGCCGCCTCGTCCCAGACGAGATGCTGGAGGCGGTCCGGCGCAGTGTAGACGAAGAAGAAGAGTCGCCACTCCTCGCGGTCCATCAGCAGGCGCATCAACCGTCGACGGGTGGCCAGGAGCGAGGAGAGTTCCTCGCGGAACTCCTCCGGCCGGTCGCGGTACTCGTCCCACGATAGGCCGACGCGATACTCGGGGATTTTCTCGGCTATCTCGTCGGCGAGGCCGTCGGGATGCGTGGACTGCTCGTCCATCTGGGGGGTCATCATCCCGGAGACGAGCGTGCCGTCGACCTCGTCGGCCGGATAGGTCATCGGGACGTTGCCGACGACGGCGGGCGAGAGCACGTCCCAGAGTTCGGGCTGGCGCACGTCGGCGCTGGTGTTCATCCGGTGCGTGTAGTTCGATTCGAGGTGCTGGAACCCGTAGACGCCGTGTTTGTCCGGCCAGACGCCGGTGGCGATGGTCGGCCAGGCCAGCGGCGTCGCCGCCGGCGTCGTGCTCGACAGCGCCCCGGCCGCTCCCTCCGCGGCGAGTCGCTCCAGGTTCGGAAGTTCTCCCGCCTGTATCCACGTGCTGAGCAGGTCCCAGGGGACGCCGTCGAGTCCGAGGACGAACGCCCGGTCGGGACTGGTCGTGTCCATCGACATAATCGCTTGCTCCGTCGGACTACCTGCGTCGGTTTTGTTATGCGCCGATTGGTCCCCGTTGGGCCGTGCTTTCCGAGGCCGCGGACCGGAACGCCGTTGGCCTTCGATTCGAAGGCCTCGCCGGCCCCAGCGTCGCCCTTCGGCGGGGAAAGCCGGTCCTGAACGTTCGCCGACGCCGGACGAGTCGCCTCACCGGTCGCGGCCGCCGCGGGGTCACGCGTCGAACGACGGCGCAGTCACCGACCGACGGCGTCCCCGCGTAGACACGGTAGCGTCGCGTGGGCGGGGACGGCGTCTCGAACGCGCCCGCCTGCCGGAGTTCGAGACGTCGAGGAAACGGGGCGTCCGAAGGTCCGGCGGGCGCGCTCAGGCCAGGATGCCGACGACGCGACGGACGTCGAGCAGGCCGCTGAACACGGCGAGGGCGGCCCAGACGACCACGCCGAGCAGTACGACGCCGGCGAGCGAGAGGGGGCCGGAGACGTACGGGAGCGCGACCAGGACCGCGCCGGACATCCCGGCGGTGATGGCACAGACGAAGGCGACGTGGCGCAGGAGCCGCGGGATCGACAGCGATAGTTCGGCGTGGACGACTGCGAGGTTGACGGCGACGTAGACGGAGTGCGTGGCGACCGTCGCTATCGCCGCTCCGAACGCCCCGAACGCGGGTATCAGGAGCAGGTTCAGCAGGAAGTTCGCGACCGAGGTGCCGCCCTTCGCCAGCGCGCGCTCCCGTGCCCGGCCGAGGAAGTCCAGTGCGTCGCTCGTGATGAACGTTATCGCCTGGAGGACGACGTAGCCGGCGAACGCCTGGACGACCGGGACGGCCGCGCCGTACGTCGTGCCGAACACGGTCACGACCGCGGGGTCGGCGACGAGCACCATCCCCGCCGCGGCGGGGACGTACAGCAGCAGGGTGTGTTCGAGCGTCGTCTCGTAGAGCCGCGCCGCGCTCTTCATCTCGCCGTCGGCCTTCTGCTCGCCGTAGGTCGGCGAGACGGTGAACCCGAGCGACGCCGCCGGCGTCTGGACGAACGTCGAGATCTGCTTCGCGAGGTAGTAGTAGCTGACCGCGATGGGGCCGACGAGCACCCCGACGAGGATGGTGTCGACGCGCTTGTCGAGTACGTTCGCGCCCCGGGTCGCGGTCAGCGGCACGCTGTATCGCAGGACCCGGCGGGCGAGGCCGGACTCGACCGCGTCGGGGGCGGCGCGTTCGTGGTCCCTGTAGAACTTCCAGTAGAGCAGGCCGACGCCGACGGCGGCGGCCAGCGCGTAGCTCACCACGTAGCCCGCGAGTGCGCCGGCCGCACCGCCGAGCGCGACCACGCCGAGGGAGACGAACGCGAGCAGGCAGACGCTCCCGGTCGCCCGGGTGACCGCGCTGTACGTGACGCGGTTGAACCCCTGGAACGCGATGACGGCGAACGTCGACAGCGAGTAGACGGCGACGTACACGCCGCCGAGGCCGAGCAGCGGTGCGAGGTCCGGATGTCCGACGAGGTGGGCGACCCGGCCGCCGAACAGTACGAATCCGGCGACGACGGCGAAGGTAGCGACGAGCCGGTAGCCGAGCGCGGTCCGGAGGACGTGGGGAATCTGTCCGGGGTCGGTCTCGCGGTACTCGGTGACGTATCGAGCGGCCGACTTCGCGAGACCGAGGTCGGCGAACAGTCCGGCGACGCCGCAGACGGCGAGCACCGTACCGAGGAGGCCGTACTCCGCGTTCGTCAGCAGGAAGCGCGTCAGCAGGACCACGAGCAGACCGTTGGCCACGACGTGGGCGGCGCGCGCCCCGAGCGTCGCTTTGAATCCGCGGGCGAGCCGTTTCGCGTCCATCATTCGCTCCCGTTCACGTAGTACAGCTGGAAGCCGCCGCCGGACTGGACGCGGGAGACGCCGGGGTGGGCTTCGAGGCTCCTGAAGCCGCGAGCGGGGAAGCGCAACCCGTCGTACACCCGTAGCTCACGCTGACGGGCGGCGTCCGTTACCGGCAGGTACCGCGGGCCGTCGTAGTACCGGGCGATGCGACCCGCGGTGAAGTTCTGCCCGGTGGCGTTGAACCCGCCGTAGATGGCGGTGCCGGTGAAGTCGAGGCGCTTGTTCTTCCGGTAGCCCAGCACCCCGTCGCCGTATCGCTCGGCGGGCGACCGGAGGCCGACGAATCGTGCGTCGGCCCGGTGGTCGAACGCCGTTCCGTAGCCCGTCATCGACCCCTGGGTGACGTGGCCGGACGGTTGGTAGATGTAGGGGGAGTGAAACACGGTGAGCAGCGACAGCGTGAGCAGGACGACGACGACGACGCCGGCCACGAGCGGGACGGGGTCCCCGTTCGGCGCGCGAGCCTCGACGACGTCGACGGTCCGGGCGACCGCGATGGCCCCGAGCATCGTCACGGGCACCATGATGAACCCGAGGACGCGGAAGTGGAACTGCGAGTAACTCGTCGCGAGGAAGACGCCGAACAGGCCGAACAGCGGCACGAGGCCGACGGCGAGATACTTGCTGAACGCGTTCACGTCGGCGTCCCGGAACCGACCGAAGAATCCCACGAGCAGCAGTATCCCGGCGAGTCCGCAGAACACCCCGGTGACGAGAAACAGCTTCAGGAACAGCGCCTCGAAGCTCCCGCCGATCTGGGAGAGACTGGCGGCCCGCTGACCGATGTCACCCCCCGTGGACGGGTCCGTCGCGATGCGGACGATGAGCGCCCGCGTCGCGCCCGACGACCGCTCGTGGCGGGGCGCCCACAGCAGGAAGACCGCCAGCAGGAACGCCGTCTGGCCGTACATGGCGCGGTGGCGGGCGATGGCGTGGCCCTTGCGGAACAGCCGATAGACGAACTGGACGAAGACGATGCCCCCGAACAGCAAGGCGGCGTTGACCGCCTGCTGCGGATGGACGAACACGATGGCGGCCGACGTGAGCGCGAGCAGCGTCCCGAAGGAGGTCCCGAACGGCAGCACGCTCGGTCCGTCGACGTTCGTGATGTACTTCGCCGCGACGAAGAGCATCAGGGGGAAAAACAGGATGGCCTGGGAGGTGGGGTGTGCGAGGAGGAACACGCTGATGCTGTTGATGGGCAACAGCAGGAACCCGCCCAGGGCGGCGAACGTCGTCGCCCGGTGGTCGCCCGTAACCGTCCGCACCCCGAGCGGGACGAAGACGAGGAACAGCAGCGCGAACGCGACGACCATCAGCATGAGACCGTCGCGCAGCGGGAGACCGGTCGTCTCGCTGATGACGATGGCGATGGAGTGGGTGCCGGGGTACAGGAGGTCGTAGGCGGCCATCTTCCCGCCGGCGATGTCTTTCGCCCAGCCGAGGTGGGTCAGCGAGTCGCCCGCGCCGTAGAAGTGATACCCCCGGAGGACCGGCAGGGCGGTAACCGCGAGCGTCGCGGCGCCGCCGAGCACCAGCGCGAGCGACCGGTACCAGTCCGGCGAGGCGCAGGCGACCCCGACCGAGATTACCAGTGCGAGGCCGATGCCGGCCCAGAACGCGAGCGGCGTCGCCGAGTAGATGGACAGTTCGTACGCCCGCGCCGGGTCGGCGTGGGCCGCGACCACGCCGACGGCCAGTGCCGCGAACCCGGCGACGAGCGCACTCTTCTCCAGTCGGTGTGAGTGCGTCCGAACCATTCGCTCGTCCCCGGCGACGCCGGTCGCACCCTTTGTTATGCACCCCCTGTTGCCGCAGAACCGACCGTAACGCTCGGCTCTCCCCCGACGGGCAGTTCGAGGCCGCGCCGGCGACGAACCGGTCGCCGGACCTCGTGCTCGTCGACCAGCCGCCCGGAATCGCGTCGATGCACCGGTTCGACGGACGCCACGGTCGTCGACGAGCGCGACGTCCCGCCCGGGACGCTGCTCGACGCAGTGGTGCACACCCGAGATTTTTCGTCCCGGCCTCCGTCGGGACGACCATGAGCGGCGTCGTCTTCTTCGCCAGCGAGGACCGCGAACGAACCGTCTCGTTCTACACCGACCGCCTCGGCGCGGACGTGTGGCTCGAACAGCCCGACTGCACCGTCCTCAAGTATGACAACATGCTCTTCGGGTTCTGCGAGCGCGAGTCCGCGGACACGGACGGCACCGTCACCTTCGTCACCGACGACCGGGCGGGCGTCGACGCGCTCCACGAAGAACTCGCCGACCGCGCTCGCGGCGACCCCGTCGAGAACGAGCGCTACGACATCTACCAGTTCTTCGCCGACGACCCCGAAGGTCGCACCGTCGAAGTGCAGACGTTCCTCCACGAGACGGACCCCGTCTGACGCCACCCGTCGAGGCCGGCGTCGGACAGCACCGAACCGACAGCGGGATGTAGCCGCTCGTGACTAACGCCGGCATGGACGATTTCGAGTACGCGACGGAAATCGAGGTTCGGTATCGCGACCTCGACACGATGGGCCACGTCAACAACGCCGTCTACGCCACGTTCCTCGAACAGGCGCGCATGGACTACTTCCGCGACGTCGTCGGCGCGGAACTCGAGGACGTCGGCGGTGTCATCGCCCACCTCGAAATCGACTACCGCCAGGCCGTCACGCTCGACGACGACGTGATCGTCGCCGTTCGCGTCCCCGAACTCGGCGAGTCCAGCATCCCGATGGAGTATGAGATCCGCGCGGACGGCGAGGTGGCAGCGACCGCGGAGGTCGTCCAGGTCGCCGTCGACCCCGAGACGCGCGAGTCGCGGGCGCTCCCCGAGCTCTGGCGCGACCGTATCAGTACCTACGAGGGCCTCTGAGTTCGCGGACCCCGGCGCTACTTCTCGTGCAATCGCGTCCAGGAGAACGGACCAGCCACGGCTGGTCAGTGTCGGTTCGATAGGATTGTGCGTGGGTGCAGTCCCGATGTGGGAGGGCACCTTGCATCGTTCGTGGCGAGTGTCGCCGTGCGATGCGTGGGACCGGATTTGAACCGGCGGACCCCTACGGGACAGCGCCCTCAACGCTGCGCCGTTGGCCTAGCTTGGCTACCCACGCTCGCAGTCACTTTCCGCACTCGGTGGTAGATGGTGCCCCGATAAAAGGCCTTTCATTTGCTCGCAGTCCGGTGGGCGTTCACGCGCCGTACTGCACCGGGCGTACTTCGATGTCCGTCACTCCCGGCGCGACCGGCGGCCGACGATGGCAACTGGACCGCCGACTCGACGCCGACGTATAGACTTTCACACAATAAGTTCATTCGTCCGCGCGAAGATACCCCGGGCGATGCTCAAGTCCCTGCTCGATCGCTTCCGAAACACCCGCATCGACTACGTCTGCTCGGACTGTGCGCGGGCGTTCGACCTGCCGTACGACGCCTGCCCGATTTGCGAGGAGGGCGACCTCCATCGCGTCGTGAACTGACCGGGGCGAGCGACGCCGACGCGACGAGCGGGTAGGATAACGCGTATGTCGGGTCGGCCCCAACGCCGTCACATGAACTGGACAACGCGGAACCACGTCCCGGCACTGACCGCCGTCCTCTCCGTCGTCTCTCTCGCGCTCGTGTTCGCCGCGGCGCTCGGGGTCGTTCCGCAGGGGGCGCTCCCACACGCCCCCGCCGCGGTGCTCGCCGCCATCCCGCACGTCAACGCCGCAATCAGCGCCGTCGCCATCGTCGTCATCGCGGGCGCGTGGCGAGCGATTCGCCGCGGGAACGTCGACCGGCACCGCAGCGGCATGCTGGCAGGACTCGTCCTTTTCGTCGCGTTCCTCGCGCTGTACCTCTACAAGGTCGCGCTGGAGGGTCCGACGCAGTTCCCCGGCCCCGCCGCAGTCGAGCGGTTCGTCTACTTCCCGATACTGGCCGTCCACGTCCTGCTGGCGGTGGTCTGCATCCCCCTGCTGTACTACGTCCTGCTGCTGGCGCTCACGCGCCCGGTCGGCACGCTCTCGGAGACGAACCACCCCCGAATCGGCCGCGTCGCCGCCTCGCTCTGGCTGATATCGTTCTTCCTCGGCGTGGTCGTCTACCTGCTGCTGTACGTGGCGTACTGATCGGGACGAGGATTCGGGCGGCCGATGGAGAACCGAGGCCGTCAGTCGTCCGCGCCGGCCGACGACCCGCCGTCGATGACGGGGCGACTCACCTCGCGGTCGGTCTCCTCGCCGTCTATCTCGTAGGGGTACTCGCCGGTGACACAGCCCATGCAGAGGTCGCCGCGGTCGGCCCCCAGCGCGTCCGCGACCGCCTCCCTGGAGAGGTACGCGAGGCTATCGGCGTCGATGGCGTCGCCGATCTCCTCGACGGACTTGTCAGAGGCGATGAGCTCCTCGCGGGTCGCCATGTCGATGCCGAGGTAACAGGGGGCGACGATAGGCGGCGCGCCGATGCGCATGTGGACCGCCTCCGCCCCGCAGTCTTTGAGCAACTGGACGAGCTGCGTCGAGGTGGTGCCCCGGACGATGCTGTCGTCGATGAGCGTCACCGTCTTCCCCTCGACCGTCGACTTGATGGGGTTGAGCTTCAGGCGGACGGCGCGCTCGCGCTCGTCCTGGGTCGGCATGATGAACGTGCGACCGACGTACCGGTTCTTCATCAGCCCCTCGGCGAACTCGACGCCGGCCCCGTTATCCTGGGCCGCCTCGGCGTACCCCGAGGCGAACGCCCGACCGGAGTCCGGCACCGGCATCACGACGTCGGTGTCGATGCCGCTCTCCTCCCAGAGGTTGCGTCCGAGCTCCCGCCGCACCTCGTAGACGAGGTTGCCGTCGATGACGCTGTCCGGCCGCGCGAAGTAGACGTGCTCGAAGAAGCAGTGAGCCGGCCGGTCGCGCTCGACCAGCTGGTAGCTGTCGAACCCCTCGCCGTCGGGGTGGAGGACGACGAGTTCGCCGGGACGGACGTCCCGGACGAGTTCGCCGTCGATGGTGTCGATGGCCGCCGACTCGCTGGCGACGACGTACCCGTCTTCGACCGTCCCGATACAGAGCGGACGGTTACCGGCGGGGTCCCGGACCCCGAGCACGGTGTCGTCGTGCATGATGGCCAGCGAGTAGGAGCCGTGGATGCGGCTCATCGTTCGTTTGACCGCCCGGACGAGGTCCGATTCCAGCAGGTTGCGAGCGAGGTCGTGGGCGATGACCTCGGTGTCGCCGTCGGAGGTGAACGCGTGGCCAAGTCCGGCCAGCTCCTCGCGAATCTCTTCGGAGTTGACGAGGTTGCCGTTGTGCGATAGCGCGAGCGAGCCGCTCTTGAACGAGACGGTGAACGGCTGTGCGCAGCTCTCGTCGACGCTGCCCGCGGTGGGATACCGGACGTGACCGATGCCCGCGCTCCCCGCGAGTCCGTCGACGTCGTCGGTGTCGAACGCGTCGCCGACGAGACCCATCTCGACGTGGTTGTGTTGCTGGAACCCGTCGTGGGTGACGATTCCCGCAGACTCCTGGCCGCGGTGCTGGAGGGCGTACAGCGAGTAGTAGAGGGGTCGCGCAGCGTCTCGGTCGGCGAGCGACGCGCCGACGACGCCGCACTTCTCTGTCGGGCCGTCGAAGGACCCGTCCCGGCCATCTGGCATAGCTACTCATAGTGCGGGCCAGTAGTAAAAAGCCTCGTTATCGTGTCGTATTCTTCCGTTCCCAAGCTGAATTTATGCACGAGCGTGCTCATATGGTCCGGTCGGCGTACCCGTCTCTCTTCCGACGTCGACGACGGAGCGGACGACAGCCGCGGCTACCGAGTAGAGAGCGAGAGAAAGGGAGGAGGCGACTCAGTTGTCGCCCGTCTTGCCTTGCCACTCGTAGTCGCGTCGCTTGCTCGACTTGCCGAAGCCACACGACGAGCACTTCTTTTTCTTCACGTGGTAGGACTTCTCGCCGCAGCGGCGACATTTCACGTGCGTCGTCTTGTTCTTCTTCCCCTGGCTAGGCGTTCCTGCACCGGTCATGGATTGATAGAAACGACGTTATCGCCGCGTATAATGGTTGTGTCTTCGTCCGCCGCGTCCTCGATGACGAGGTTCATGTGCTGGTCGTAGCCGGTCAGCGTTCCGGTGTACTCCTCGCCGCCCTTCAGACGCACCGTCACTTCGCTATTCAGCGACGCTTCGAGCACGTCAAGCGGTCGTCCACTCATATGACAATTCCCAGCGGTTGCGTTCTTAAACGTACCGGATGTAACTCGGGCGAAGCGACGCCATCGCGACCCTCGACGACGCTCAGACGTCGACGGCGAACTCGTCGCGGTCCTCGACCCGCTCGGCGAACGCGGCCAGCAGGTCGGCGGCCGCGTCGAGGTCCTCGGTGTCGACGATCTCCGCCGGCGTGTGCATGTACCGGTTCGGCAGGCCGAGGTTGAGCGAGGGGATGCCGCCGCGGGCGGTGTAGAACGCGTCGGCGTCCGTGCCCGTGCTGATGCCCGCGGCCTGCAGTTGCACGTCGATGCCGGCGTCGTCGGCAGCGTCGCGCACCGCGGCGACGACCTCGGGGTGGTTGGCGCTCCCGCGAGCGACGACCGGGCCGCCGCCCAGGTCGACGTTCAGGTCCTTGAACCGCTCCTCGCCCGTCACGTCGGGACTGTCCATGGCGTGCGTGACGTCGACGGCGACGACGGCGTCCGGGTCGAGGTCGAACCCGACCATCGTGGCCCCTTTCAGACCGACCTCCTCCTGGACGGTGCTGACGGCGTACACCGTCGCGTCGACGCCGCGCTCGGCCGCGCGGCGCATGGCCTCCGCTGCGGTCCACGTCCCGACGCGGTTGTCCATCCCGCGGGCGGCGACGCGACTGCCGTGCAGGTCCGACAGCGTCTGTCGGACTGTGACCGGGTCGCCCACGTCGACGAGTTCGTCGGCTTCCGCCTCGCTCTCCGCGCCGACGTCGACGTGCTGTTCGTCGACGTCCTCGACGTCCTCGTCGCCCTCCCGGAGGTGGATGGCGGCCTGACCGACGACGCCGGGGACGACGCCGTCGTCGGTGTGGACCTCGACGTGCTGGCCCTTGGTCACGGTGTGGTCCGACCCGCCGATGCGGCCGACGCGGAGGAACCCGTCCTCGTTGACGCCGGCGACCATCAGCCCTATCTCGTCGGCGTGGCCCGCGAACGCCAGTTCCGGGCCGTCGCCGTGCAGGACCGCGACGGCGTTGCCGTACTCGTCGGTCTGTACCTCGTCGGCGAACTCGGAGACGTAGTCGACCCAGACGCGCTGTCCCGCCGTCTCGAATCCGGAGGGACTCGGCGTCGTCAGCAAGTCGTCGAGAAAGGCGCGCTGTCGTTCGTCCATATCGGCACGCGGGAACGTGACGTATTCAATCCCTCGCATCGTCCGCCGTCTCGAACCCGGAGGCTCGGCGCCGTCGGACCGCCGAGCGACGACGACCCCCAGAACCGATAAGGGCCGTCTCGTCGAACGGGAAGGCATGGGGATTCTCGAACTCCACTTCCACGATTCGCAGTTCACGCTCGACGTCGGCAGAGGCGACGGAGGCGGCGTCCTCTCGCTCGGCGGCGAAACGACGGAGACCGGGGGAGACAGCGACGGACGGCCGCCGATAACCGGGAAGCTGATGCCGCTGCTCGTGGTCCTCGTCGCCGTCGGAGTGACCGTGCTGCGACAGCGACGCCGACGCAGGGCGGAGTGAGGACGCGAGCGGTCGGAGCCGTCGAGAGACGCCGAACCTACTTCCTGTCCAGACGCGAGAGGCCGTGCCAGATGGCGTCGACCAGCCGCTCCTCGCCGGTTCCGTCGGCGTCGTCCCAGCCGCGGGCGAGCGCGTCCTCCAGCACCGCGAGGTCGTGGTTCTCGAAGTTGTTCATCCCGCGGAACGATTCGAGGGCGGCGCGCTCGCTCTCGCCGAACGCGCCCGACGGCGTCCCGTCGTAGAACCCGAGGTCGGCGAGCGTCGCGGCGACGGATTCGGCCGTCTCCCCCGATAGCTCCCGCGTCTCCTCCGGTTCCTCGCGCTCGAGCAGCGTCACGTCGTATATCTTGAACACCCGCTCCAGTTCCTCGATGGGGGTCTCGTGGTCGTCGACGCGCACGTCGACCCAGCGGTCGTTCTTCCCGTCGTAGCCGCCGCCGGGCTTGACGACGTAGAGGGCGGCGCTCTGTTCGCCGCGCTTGTCGCCGCCGGCCTCGTTGCCCGCGTGGAGCGCCGCGATGAGCCGCTCGGGGAGGCCGCGGTTCGCGGTTTTACCGCTCTCCTCGAACGCCTCCGCCATCGCTTCGAGCGTCTCGCGGTTCTCCAGGATGTTCCCCTGGACCGTGTACTGGTCGCCCTGGACGTCGCTGGCGTGGTCGAAACACTCCTCGCCCGTGAACGCCGCGACGGAGCCGTCCCGGCCGACGACGCCGACCTGTCGCTGGGCGGCCTCCGGGTCGTCGTCGGTCAGCGCCTCGACGACGTCGTCCGCCGACGCGCCCTGCCGGAGCAGGTCCAGTCCGTCCGGACCGTACGCGACGTTTGCGAAGCTCTGGGTGGCTATCGCGCCCGCGTCGGCGCTGGCGAAGGGAACGACCGCGCCGACGCCGACGAACTTCGACTGGACGGCGACGCCGACCGCGTCCCGTTCGGGGTCGCGAGCGACGATGGAGAACGTCGAGGGTCGTGGCATATCGGTCTCCTCGGACGCCACCCCGAAAAACGTTGAGCCTCGACGGTCCGTCGCATCGTCACGTCTGGCGACGTTTTCCGGTCGGAGCGCGTACGTCCGGCGTGCGCACCGCAGTACTGCTCGTGCTCGTCGCACTGTTTCCCGTCGGCGTCGCCGGCCACGCGCCGGACGCGTTCTCGCCGTCGGCCTGCGACAAGGACGCCCGCGTGACGGTCCAGAACCAGTCGGTGACCAACGGGGCCGGAGCCGCGACGGTGACCGACGCGACGCTCGAAACCGGCGGTTTCGTCGTCCTCACGCCCGACCCCGACGCGTCGGCGGGCGAGATGCGCGTCGTCGGCGTCTCGTCGTACCTCCCGCCGGGAACCCACGCGAACCTGACCGTCGGGCTGGACGCGCCGCTCGACCGACCCCGTCGCCTCTCCGCGGTCGTCCTCGAAGACGCCAGCGGCGACCGAATCGCCGACTTCGACGGCTCCGACGAGTTCGCCCACGACGGCTGCGGCGGCCGAGTCGTCGACGCCGCGACCCTCCGCCCGGTCTGCGGTCGCGCCGACTAGCGCTTTCCCCCCTTGTGCGCGGTGAGGGGCTGGCGCGCGACCAGTTCGCAGTCGAACGCGGCATGCTCGACGAAGTGGTGGACCAGCATGTGTCGGCGACCGCCGGTCAGCCCCGTCTCGCCGACGTCGGCGGCGGTGAACTCGGTCGGGAGACGCTCGTACCGCCGGGAGAGCGCCTCGAAGCTCTCGAACACCTTCCGGTGACCCGACGAGTCGGCTCCCCGGCGCAAGACGACGTAGCAGCCGTCCTCCCGGTACTCGCCGACCGTGTGGACGAACTCGCGGCGCTCCGTCAGCGCCGCCCCGAGCGCTTCCCGCAACCGGTCGGCCTGGCGTCTCGACAGCACCTCGGTCTCGCCGGCCACGGTCACCTCGACCGCGCCGCCCGCGCTCGACACCGACACCCGCGGCTGGTCGGCGTGTGACGCGTCGTCAGTGGCAGAAGCGTCGCTACGTTCGCGGGAGAATTTCTCGATCAGCCGCCGACCGACGGCTTCCTCTATCCTCCGGACTCACGAGGGATTCGCTCGTCATCGCACTCCCCAGTAGTTCCTCTCGACTGATAAATTTACGGGACCGGCGGGTCGCGCCGGTCGACCAGTGGTCCAACCGACAGAACTTTTCGAGGTGCAGCGCTACGAACGTTGCGTGAACGTACGGGGAACGGTCGTCGAACCGGGCGAAGTGCGGACGGTCAGCACGCAGTACGGCGACCGCGACCTCGCCGAGGTGGTCGTTCGGCGCGACGACGGCGAGTCGACGACGGTGACGCTGTGGGGGAAGTGGACCGAGACGGCCGACCTCCTCGAGGAGGACATGGAACTGCTCGTGACCGACGTGGACGAGGACGAGTACCGCGGCGAGACGCGGTACGCGACTGGCGAGGAGTCGTACGTCGTCGTCGAGCCCTCGTTCCTCGTGAACGTGACCGACGTCCGGTCGTGGGTGCAGTGTCCGCGGATGTACTACCTGAACAAGCTGTCGGGCGTCCCGCTGAACTACCCCGTGGTCAAGGGGACTATCGTCCACGAGGTGTTCGGGGACCTACTCCGGGGGCGGGACCTCGACGACGCCATCGACGAGCGCGTCGAGGAGGCCGGCCTCGAACTCGGGCTGCTCGGCCGCGAGGCCGACGAGGTAGCCGGCGAGGTGCGCCAGAACGCGAAGGCCATCGAGGGGTGGCTCGAACAGGGCGCGCTCACCGAAGAGGACCAGTGGCGCAGCGAGTACACGCTCATCAGCGAGCGGTTCGGCATCAAGGGGCGGGCTGACGCGCTCCGGCGAGGGATGCCCGTCGAACTGAAGACGGGGAAGAACACCAAGCGGGACCCCCGGTTCCAGGACAAGATTCAGGCGGCCTGTTACGCCCTGCTGCTTCAGGAGCGCGACGTGCCCGCCGACACGGGGACCCTGCTGTACACCAAGAACTCGACGCTCGACCGCAACGAGGCGACGGGCGACCTCTCGCCCGCCAAGGAGTTCTCCGTCGGCCGGGGGTTGCTGGAGTTCGTCGTCCGGACGCGCAACGAGATCGCCGCGATGGAGTTCGACTACGGCGTCCCGACGGGCTACGAGGCGGACGCGACCTGCGCGCACTGCTTCGAACAGGACACCTGCATGGTCGTCTCCGGTCGCCTCGACCAGACGTCGAAGGCCGGGCAGGTCGGCACCGCGATTCCCGACGAGGAGCGGGAGTACTTCGAGGCGCAGTACCGGGCCATCGAGGCGGAGCGCCGCGAGGTCCACCGCGAGTACGTCAAACTCTGGGAGCAGACCGCCGAGGAGCGCGCCGACGCCGACAAGGCCCTGATAGACCTCGAACCCGCGGGCCAGGAGGAGATAGAAGACGAGCGCTGGCGACTGCGCGCACGCCGCACCGACGACGCCGTCTCGAAGATACGGGAGGGCGACGTGGTGCTCGCCAGCGACGGCCACCCCGTCCACGGCCACGCCGAACTGGCGCGGGTGAAGCAACTGGGCGAGGAGGTCGTCGTCACGACCGACGAACCCGTGGAGTTGCGCCGACTGGACGTCTACCCCTCCGAACTGAGCGCCGACCGGATGCTCACGGCGCTGCACGACTGCCTGCTGAAGGGCGACGCCGACCGGAAGGACGTGCTCTTCGGCCGTCGAGAGCCCGAATTCGGGGGTGGCGAGGCGCGACGGGCCTCGGTGGAAGCGAGCGGTGAGCGGAGCGAACCGCGAGCCGGTGAAGAGACGTACATCGCGAACAACGAGAGCCAGAACGCCGCCGTGAACCTCGCGGTGAACACCGAGGACTGCGCGCTCATCCACGGCCCGCCCGGCACGGGCAAGACGTACACCATCGCCCGCACCGTCCGGGCGCTCGTCGAGCGCGGAAACCGGGTCCTCCTGTCGGCGTTCACGAACCGCGCCGTGGACAACGCCCTCGAAGCGCTGCGCGACCAGGGGTTCGAAGATATCGTCCGCGTCGGGACGGAGAACGGCGTCCGCGAGGACATGCAGGACCTGCGACTGGAACACGGCGGCGACCCCGGCGAGCGCGTCGCCGAACTCCGTGGTGCGAGCGTCGTGGCCGCGACGACGGCCACCTGCGGGTCGCGGGTGATGCGCGAACAGGAGTTCGACGTCGCGCTCGTCGACGAGGCCTCGCAGTTGACCGAACCGGCGACGCTCGCGGCCATCAACCTCGCCGACCGGTTCGTCCTCGTCGGCGACCACCACCAGTTGCCGCCGGTCGTTCGGGCCGAGGGAGCGGAGCGCGACTCCGCGGAGCGCGCGAGCGGAGAGCGAGACGAACCGCGAGCGAGCGACCTTGGCGAGTCGCTGTTCGAGCGCCTCGTCGAGCGCTATCCGGACGCCTCGGTGATGCTCGAACGCCAGTACCGGATGGCCCAGCGCATCCAGGCGTTCTCCTCCCGGGAGTTCTACGACGGCGCGCTCCGTCCGGCGGACGGCGAGACCGCCGCCCAGCGGGTCGACGACCTGCCGGGCGTCGACGGCGACGCGCTGCCTGACCGCCTCCGGAACGCCGTGTCGTTCGTCGACCCCGACGGGACGACGGTCGGGAACACGAACCCGGTGGAGGCCGAGCGCGTGCGCGAGGTCGTCGAGCGGTTCGTCGAGGCGGGCGTCGCCGTCGAAGACGTGGGCGTCATCGCGCCGTTCCGGGCGCAGGTCGCGGAGATATCGCGGCGCGTCCCGGACGACGTGACGGTCGACACCGTCGACCGCTTCCAGGGGTCGAGCGAGGAGGTCATCGTCGTCTCGTTCGTCGCCACGGGCGACCTGGACAGCCCCATCTTCGAGGACTATCGTCGGGTGAACGTCGCGCTGACGCGGGCGAAGAAGTCGCTCGTGCTCGTCGGCGACGAGGCCGCACTCCGGTCGCGGGACCTCTACGACCGGATGGTCGACTGGGCGGGAGCGGAGCGATAGCCGGTCCGCGTCGACGCGTTCCGTCGCTCCGCGCCCCGCCGGCCGCGACGATTCGCGCCCCGTCGACGCGGATTCGTTCGCCCTCGCGGTCGTAATACTCGCTCTTCCCGGCCGTTACTGTAACCCGGACGCGCCGCGAGGCGGCCGTCTCGGGGCGGAATGGGGGGCGGTCGCGCCAGAAGGGAGGATTTTTGGACGGCGATTGAGAGGCGGAACGCATGGCATGGCTCCCGGACCCGCTGGTCGATGCGTGGCGGGTCCTCACGGCGGTGGGCGACGAGCGCATCGCACCCGGCGTCGTCGTTGCCGACCTGTTCGTCGCGGGACTCCTGCTGGTCGCCGGCTGGTACGTCTCCCAGCTGGTCGTCCGGTTCGTGGGCCGGCGAGTCGCGCGGCGATTCCAGCGCCCGAGCGTCCGCAAGACCATCCTCCGGAGCGTCCGGGGCGTGGTGCTGTTCGTCGCAGTGACGCTCGCCGCCGGTCGGCTGGGGTTCCACGTGTCGAACGTCGTGCTGTCGGTGACGGTGTTCTCCGCGGTGCTCGGCCTCGTGCTCGCGCCCCTCGTCGGTAGCGTCGTCAACGGCCTGTTCGTGCTCGCGGACCAGCCCTACGAGATCGGCGACATGATCGAACTCGTGGACAACGGCTCGCCCACCGGCGGCACTCGGGGCTACGTCGAGGACATCACCCTGCGGTACACGAAGGTTTTCACGCTCCAGAACACGTTCCTCGTCATCCCGAACGCGACGATGCGCGAGCGCGACGTGATAAACTACTCCGCCGAGGACACTCGCTCGCGGCTCTCGCTGGAACTGCTGGTGACCTACGAGGGGGACTTAGACGAGGCGCGAGCCATCATGGAGCGGGCGGCCCGCGAGACCCGCGAGGTGGTCGAGACCGGCCCGGACATCCGCATCGGGAGCGCTCGCTACCCGAGCGCGCCGGTGTCGTACATCAAGGATTTCGCCGACCACGGAGTCCTGCTCGAACTGCAGTACTGGGTGAAAGACCCCTACTACGTCGGCCGGGTGCGTTCGAAGATACAGGAACAGATATGGGCGGACCTCGACGACGCGGACGTGGAGATAGCCTACCCCCACTCCCACCTCGTGTTCGACGACACGAGCGGCACCGCGCGCGTCTCGGTCGACCCGGAGCGCGGTGGCGTTCCCCCTCGACGCGAGTCGGCCGAGCAGGCGCGCCACGACCCGCCGGGCGAGTCCGAGCGGCGCTAGCCGACGGTGACGAGTTCGCAGTCGACCTTCTCGTCGAGGAACGCTTCGATGTCCGGGTCGCCGATGATGCGACGAATCGCTCGCCGCCAGCGCCCCACCTGCTTGCGACCGATGACGACCACGTCCGCGTCGGTCGCCACGATCTCTTCCAGGATGGTCTCCTCGACCAGGAACCCCTCGCGCACGACGAACCGGACGCGGGCGAACCGGTCGGACACCCGTTCGACCCCCCGCTTCAGGTCGCGTCGCGTCACGTCGTCGCCACGATGGTAGAGGTTGACGTGGAGGACGGTCAGGTCGGCGTCGCGCTCGTCGGCCAGGTCTATCGCCGACGCTAGCGTCCGCTTGGAGTGTGCCGACAGCGGATACCGGACCGGTACGAGGACGCGGGACATGTCATAGTGGACGCCGCGCGGCGGTGAGTACCTTACTATCCCCGTCCGCCCTCGACGCCCGCTGTCGATTCTACCGTTCGACGACCCGCCCCTCGACGGACGGGCCGATACCCGTCGTGCGGGCGTACTCGACGAGCACCTCGTACTGGACGTCGCCCGTCGCGACCCGCTGGGACTCCTCGATGGCCGGGAACTCGTCGTCGGTGTGGAGCACGTAGTCGCTGGTCGCCACGGTGTAGGTCGCCGACGGGTCGAGCGGTTCGCCGTCGACGCGGACGACCTCGACGGTCCCGGCGTCGCGGTCCCAGGCGAGTTCGGCCCCGCTGACGTGGGCGTGGAACCAGCCGTCCTCGGCGAACTCGAGCGAGCCGTCGACTGCCTGCCGGAGCGCCGCGCGGAGTCGCTCGCCGGAGAGTTCCGCGACGGCGACCGGTTCCTCGAAGGGGATCAGGCTCACGAGGTCCGCGACGGTGACCTCTCCCTGGATGGGGTCGCCGCTCCGGATACCGCCGCTGTTCTGGAGGGCGACGTCCGCGCCGATCGCCCAGCGGTAGGCGTCGGCGACGAAGTTGCCGACGCGGCTCTCGCCGCCGAACAGGGTGGCCTCCGTGCGCACCAGCGGCTCCTCGACCGAGGCGACCACCTCGTCCAGTCCCGCGGCCGCCATGCGTTCGCGGAGCGCGCGGGCGACCTCGTTCGCGCGCCGAGCGTCGCCCGTCTCGTGGCGCGTCGCCGTCCCCGCCTCCAGGTCGACCTCCAGCACCGCGCGACCGCCGTCGCCGGGTCGCGTGACGAGCGTCCCGTCGACGCGGTCGATCCGCTCCGTCGGAACGTGACCGCCGAGGACGGCGTCGGCGTCGACCGCGTCGTCGTCCTGTCGCATCTCGGCCGGGGCGACGACGACCTCGCCGCGGCGGTCGACGCCGCGCGTCCGGAGGTCCGCGACCGCTTCCTCGGCCGCCGCGACGGGGTCGGCGAACGTCAGGTCGGTCGCCTGGGGGTTCAGCGAGGCGGTCCGGGGCGTCGTGACGCCCGTGAATCCGACGCGCGTTCCGTCCGCTTCGAGGACGGCCGTGCGCCGGGTCAGGTCGGCGGCGAAGCGCTCGCCGTCCCGAAAGACGTTCGCCGTCACCCAGGTCTGGGGCGACTCGGCGACGACGTCGCGGACGGCCGCGGGGCCGTAGTCGAAGTCGTGGTTGCCGAACGTCGCCACGTCCGGTTCGACGGCCGAGAAGAGGTCGAGCGCCTGTCGCCCCTCGGTGACCAGCGCCAGCACGCCCGGCGAGGTGTTGTCGCCGGTGCCGACCAGCAGGGCGTCCTCGCCGTCCAGCTGACCCAGACGGCCCGCGAGACGGCCGATGCGGCCCGGGTCGTCGTAGGCGTTCTCGACGTCGGAGTACTGGAGGAGACGCATCGACGGAGCGTATCGGCGTCGAGATAAATGGGCTTCGACTCGGCGCGAGACGCCTCGACCGACCGCGCCGACGACCGCCGTCCGGGTCGCCGATGAGACCGACACGTTGATTTGCTCACCGTGACACGTACTACCTATGCGGATCCGAGACTGGCAGGACATCCTCCAGGACGTCGTCGAGCGGGACGTCGACCCAGAGGGCTGGCGCGCGACCGGGGGTACCCGGGCCGAGGGCGTCGGCGAGGACCTCTACGTCGGCCACCCGAACGCCGGCGTCTACCACCTGAAGACGTACGCCAAGAACCCCTTCGAGGTGCGCGGCGTCGGCGCGCGCGTCGCCCGAAGTCTGGACGACGAGATCGGCTCCTACCTCCCGCGGGAGGACTACCGGGAGGGCCGGTTCGCGGTCCAGCACCCCGACGCCGCCCCAGGCGACGAAGAGGAGGCCGAGGAGCGCGCCAAACGGCTCGAAGAGACCATCAAGGCTCACGCGGACGCGCCGACGAACCGGGCCGACCTGTTCGACGACGTGATGGAGGCGATGGAGAGCCCCGCCTTCGGACCGATGGACTACGACAACTACGACCGTCCGGACGCGGTCGAGGACCTCGCCGCGACGTTCGAGGAAGCCGAGGAACTGCTGGACGCCGAACTGGACGACCTCATCGACGAGGACGAAGTCGGCAAGGGCTTCCAGTAGCGGTCGTCTCTTCTCCGGGACTTCGCGCACGCGAGGTTCATCTGGTGGTCGGTCGAGGGGACCACCGCGTCGGTAGTCGATGGAGGGCACAGCGTCTACGGGTGTGGTGGCCGTCGCGCCGACGGCGGGGGTGTCGCCGCCGCGGTTCCGGGCAGGGGCATGGTGGGGCGCACTCGACCGCGAGCAGTGCACCCGGTTCGGACCACAGTCGCGTACGGTAAAGCCTTTCAGTAGACTCAAACGCCCATTTGACATTCCCGCGAGCGAGTCGGCTGGCTTTAAGCACGTGCTCGACCACTGCCCTCGCATGGGGGCCGAGGAAACTATTCGAGAGTACTACGAGGCGCTCCGGCGCGGCGAACCGCTGTACCCCTACTTCGCCGAACGCGACGACGCGACGAAGTTCGGCGTCGGCGAACGACTGGTCGGGTACGACGCCATCGCCGAGGGACTGCGCGAGCAGAGCCGGACGACGGACGACTGGACCGTCGAGAGTTCGGCTCTCAGGGTGGTCGAACGCGACGACGTGGCGCGGTTCACGGACGACGTGGCGCTGTCGTGGACCGACGTGGAGGCGGACGAACGCCGTTCGTTCGACACGCGCTGGAGCGGGACGCTCGAACGACACGACGGGGAGTGGCTGTTCACCAGCATGCACGTCAGCGCTCCGCACGAGCTATAGATGGTCGGACCCATCAGCGAAGAGGAGCGCACGGCGGCGATGATGCGCCTGAAGGTGGGTATCGTCAGTCTGGTCGCCGTGTCGAGCGCACTCGTCGCCTTCCACGGCGGTGCCGGACCGCTCGGCATCGTCGCCGCGCTCGTCTTCGGACTGGTCGTCGGGGCGGCGCTGACGTGGTACATCGGCTGGATACTGTAGCGGCGGCCGCGGCCTCTTCGTACCCCGTCTTCGACCGCACGAACGTGACGGACGCTCAGCGACCGACTGGACGGCGTCCGCGACGCTCGCGTCTCCCTGTTCTGCCACCTAGACGACCCGGCGTTCGACGACCGAAACTGTTCGTCTATCTTCAACTAGCTCGTTACTATATCTCAATTATGCTGCACGTTTTTGACCGTGGGCGGTGCCGTCCCGACGGGGAGAAAATGTTCTACCACGACAACGAACTCCAGTACGACGTCGAGGTCGAGGAGCCGAACCCGTACTTCGCGAAGATGCTCCAGCAGGCCATCGGCGGAGCCGAGGGGGAGATGCGCGTCGCGCTCCAGTACATGTTCCAGGCGTTCGCGGTGCCCGCGAGCAAGCAAAAGTACCGCACGCTGCTGATGGAGACGGCGGCGGAGGAACTCGGCCACATCGAGATGCTCGCCACCGCAGTGGCGAAGAACCTCCAGGGCGCGCCCGAGGAGATGCGGGAGGCGGCCCGCGACGACGCGGTCATCGACGCCATGATGAGCGGCGGCCAGCCGCGGCAAGCCCTCTCGGCCGGCCTCCACGCGATGCCGGTCGACTCGAACGGCGTGCCGTTCAGCGGGAACTACGTCGTCGCCAGCGGCAACCTCGCGGCCGACATGTACGCGAACGTGATGGCCGAGTCGACCGGGCGACTGCTGGCGACCCGTCTCTACGAGTTCACCGACGACCCGGGGATGAAGGACATGCTCGCGTACCTCATCGCCCGCGACACCATGCACCAGAACCAGTGGCACGCCGCCCTGGAGGAACTGGGCGAGACGGTCCCGGTCCCGGCGAGCTTCCCGCAGGAGAAGGAGAACCAGGAGCACGACTACGAGTTCATGTCGACGTTCCGCGAGGAACACGAGGACCCCGGGGAGGCCTGGACGGACGGACCGTCGTTCGACGGCAAGGGCGAGTTCTCGTTCGGCACCCAGCCGGGTGGCGGTACTCCCGACCTCCAGGAGACCATCGAGGAGATGTACAACGAGGCGTCCGACGGGCAGTAAGCGTCGGAGAGCGACCCGCCACCGTTTTTCTCGCCGGTTCGACGCCGGCTACCCCTGGACGCGAGCCATCCACTTCTGCGGATGGTCGAGTTCGTCGGCGGTCGGCAGGTTGTCCGGCGCGTCCCACACCCGGGTCGCGCCGTCGATGCCGCGAGCGGCGACGACGTGCTCGAAGAACGCCTTGCCCCGCTCGTACTGGCGGCGCTTGAGGCCGAGTCCGAGCAGGCGGCGAACGAGTTTCGAGAGCGGATTCATCCCGCGGCGGCGGGCCTCGATTTTGGCACGGAGGTCGGCGTACTCCTCGTCGAACGCCTCGTCCATCAGCAGTTCGGCGTACCCCTCGACGGCGGTCATCGCGGCGTCGAGTTCGCGGAACGCCTCGCGGTCGACGCCGCCACTGGCGAGCGCCTCGATGCCGGATTCCATCCGGGATTCGAGGTGGTCGGAGAGCCACGGCGCGGCACCGAACTCGGCGGCGTGGGTCACCTCGTGGAACGCGATCCAGCGCCGGAAGCGGTCGAAGTCCGCGTCGAGTTCGTCCGCGATGCGTTCGATGTTCGGATGGACGAAGTACAGCGCGTGGTCGTCGCCCTCCGCGAGCAGCAGCGGGTCGTACTGTCCGAGGACGTTGGTGCCCAGCACGGAGAGCATCACGGACATCGTACCCGTGTTGACGACGCGGGCGACGCCGGGGAGGGCGGGCGGTCCGTGCTCCTCGATCGGTTTCATCACCTGTCGGAAGGTGGTGACGTTGGCGTCGATCCAGTGGTGTCGGTTCTGTATCTCGACGGTCGCCGGCACGTCGAAGTCGACGCCGGAAACCTCGCGAACGCGAGTGCGAGCGTCGCGGACGTCGGCCGCGTACCCCGACCGTTCGGCGGGCGAGAGCGCGATAGAACCGGGATCCGTCGACGCCTTCGCTGCCTCGGCGACGGCGTCCCAGTCGATGGGGCCGGTCCCGGACGCCCCGGTGACCGCCCGGACGCTACGGTAGAGATTCACGATTCCACGTTGGATTCCGTTCGACAAAATCCTTCTGTCCCGGCGGCGGGACGTCGCGTCACGATTGGAACGGGGACGAGGTTCGAGCGGCCCGCGTTCGTCGGTCGTCGTCGCTCCGGTTCCGTCACCCCCGGACTGATGTGCGACGAAGTCCAAGCCAGGGGTATGAGAGACGAAGAGGAGATCCGTGAGCAGTACGAGTTCCTCGAGGAGCATCTCGACAGCGAGGACATGCGCCACGAGGGCGTCAGGGAGATGTTCACCTACTACAAACGCGCGCTCGGCTGGGTGCTCGAAGAGGAGCACATCTGAGTAGCTTTCGGGTACCCCACCCGTGTAACCGAGGGCGTTAGGTTTATGATGGTGGGTCGTCTTACTCTAAGTGACGCTTCGCTTTGGAGGGCCGAAGCGTCAGCGGGGACCAATTCAGGGCGGCAAGCGGTTCGCGGGGTCTTTTCGCCCCCGCGTGTTCCGCTTTCCTTTCGATACTACGATTCGAGCGACTGCGTTCTCTCCCGTCGACGATTCACGTTCGCGTAGCCTCGGCCGTGGCGCGAGAAAAAACCGGTCGCGGGTCGGTCGCGGTCGTTACTCGATGTCGAGCGACCCGCCGGCACCGTCGTCGCCTTCCGTCCACTCGATCTCCAGTTCGAGGCTCAGTTCGTCGCGACCACTCCCAGTCTCCCGTTCGGACTTCACTTCGAACGTCGGGCGTTCGGGCGGCGTGAGCGTCACCGTCTGGTCGCCTGCGGTGAGCGTCACAGATTTGCCGTCCTCCAGCTTGTCGGCGACCGTCCGGAGGTAGGTCGCTATCTCGCTGCGGCTCTGGGTCTGTTCCGTCTCGAACAGTACTTCTTCGGGCATGACGTAACGTACGTTCCCGACGCTGATAAGTGTACAGTCGTCGCCGTCCGAGATTCGGGTCCGGTCGGTCCGTCCGAGCGTTCCCGCGTCCCGAGTGGGACGACACCGCTGGCTCCATTTCCCGAACATTATTATACCGTTATATTTATTCCATCAATGATAGAATGGGTGATATCGACGATGAACGATCTGACGGGATTCCAGCGGGACATACTGTACGTCATCTCGGGCCACGGCGAACCACACGGACTCGCCATCAAGGAGGACCTCGAGGAGTACTACGACGTCAACGTCCACCACGGCCGGCTCTATCCGAATCTCGACACGCTGGTCGAGAAGGAACTCGTCGAGAAGGGCGAACGCGACCAGCGGACCAACTACTACACGCTCACCGACGGCGGTGAGGCCGCCATCGCGAACCGCCGGCAGTGGGAAGACCGTTTCGTCGACCTCTGAGACGTCTCGCTGATTCTCGGCCGGGACGGAGCGACTCGACGGCAGTCACTTCTGGTCCTCGCCTGGCGACGGTGTTCCCACCGGCTCCGACCCGTCGGCGTCCTCCCGTTTCGATGCGGAGTCGGTTCCCCTCTGTCCGGATTCGTTCGCCGCGTCGCTACCCGCTTCGTCCGCGTCGACAGGTTCCGACCCGGTCTCGGGGACGTCGCCGCGATCTCGCGGCTGCCGTGCTGCCCCCTGTTCCTCGTTGAGATACGTCGGGTCGACCGCCCACGGTTTTATCGGCCGGCCGGCGAGCAGTTCCGGGAGGACGATCTCGCCGAAGTGGACGACGAGTACGAGTATCATCGGACCGAGGAAGATGCCGTACCAGCCGAACAGCAGCGGCCCGAAGATGTACGCCAGCATCACCATCCCGACGTGGAGGTTGCGTCCGGAGACGTACGGTCGGAGGACGAGGTCCGGGATGGTGTCGACGATGACGAGCGAGACGAGGAAGAACGCGACCGGGAACCAGATGACGGTCGGGTCGCGCAGGAGCAGCGTCTCCGCGCCGACGTACGCGCTCACCGGGAAGTACACCAGCTTCATCCCGACGACCGGGATGAGACTCGCGACGCCGGTGAGCAGGCCGAGCAGCGTCGGATACGGGATGGCCAGCCCCGCCGGTGCGACGAAGTCCAGCGCGTTGTAGGAGATCGCGCCGATGGTCCCGGTCAGCAGGGCGTTGAGGATGTTGCCGAAGAAGATGCTGTTGAAGTCGGTGTCGACGCGTGTCACGTACGAGTCGAGGACGCCCTCGCTGTCCGAGAAGGTGCGCCGGAACCACCGCGAGAGCTTGTGGTCGTCCCGGAGCAGGTAGAAGGCGATGGCGATCATGACGAACAGATGCAGTACGGCAGTGCCGACGAACCCGATATACCCCAGCGTGGAGCCGAACACGTCCTGGGCGAGCTTCGTGTCTATCCCGCCAGACAGGAGGGTTCCGGGACTCTGGACGATGTTCGAGACGTCCGCGTACGGCTGGAGCGGTTCGGGCAACTCCTGAATGTCGGTCCGCCCGGCGAACTTGCGGAGTTCCTGAATCGCGATGGCGCCGGTGTACGTCATCAGCAGGAGGGCGGGCAGGGCGAGCGCGAAGAGGGCGATGGCGGCCGCGAGACTCGGCGGTCCGATTCGTCGCTTGAGCCGGTCGTACACCGGGCGGGTCGAGTAGTAGATGAAGATGCCGAAGACGAACGTGCCGATGAACGAGTAGACGATGTACAGCGCCGTGACGCCCAGGGCCGCACCGATGGTCCACCACGCGGCGCGAGATTTGTCGACGTTCCAACCTTCGATCATACGGAAGGGTTGGACCACGACGCAAAAAGCGTTCGTGCGCGACGTCGGCCACTGGAGTTTTCAATGCAGAACGTCGGGCGCGAAAGGTACCTCGTCCTCGGAAAGAGTCCCGTCGGCGACTGACGAGTCCGTCGCCGAACGACCCGGCGACCGACGGTCCTCGACGGTCGACCGCGAACGGAGGAACGGCTGGCGAGACGGGACGGGAGCGGGCAGTCCCGTGGCGGGAGTTCGGACCGCGTTACAGGGTGAGCGGCCCGTCGAGTTCCAGGGTAACCCCTTCCCGGCGGGCGCGCTCGCGAACTGCGGCGAGGGCGGGTCGGACCTTCGACTCGTCGGCGACGCTGTCGAACTCGACGGTGACGGTACCCGCTCCGAGGAACGCCGCCGTACGGATGCACTCCCGTACGCGGTCGGCCTCGTCCTGCGTGGCGTACGAGCAGGACTCGTCGAAGCAGGCTTCGACCGTGACGCCAGCGGGGACGAGATCGTTCGCGTCGAGGGCGCTCTGGAGGTCGCGCAGGTCGTCTCGCGTCGAGGGTAGCGCGGTGGCGTCGAGGGTCACGGGTGTCACGTCTGCGGGTCGGCAGCGTTCGATCGCGTGTTCCACGTCGGGACTCGAAGTGGCGCTCATCGTACCCACCAATACCTGGTAGGTATACAAAAAGGTTTGTGTATGCTCTGTAGTAATGCGGCGGTCGTTCGCCGTCGACCCTCCGACCCGTACGGTCCGGACCCGGGACGCAATTTTTACGCGCAGGTTACGTAACCGCTAGCATGGACCGCGACGTTCACCCCGCCGTCGCCGACGCCGCGGAGAGCATCGCGTCGATGGAGATTCGCGGTGCGGCGGCAATCGCGGACGCCGCCGCCGAGGCGCTGGGCGAGCGAGCGGCGGCCAGCGAGGCCGACTCACCGGCGGCGTTCCGCGCGGAGATGCGCGCGGCCGCTCGACGCCTGCACGAGACGCGGCCGACCGCCGTCAGCCTCCCGAACGCCCTGCGGTACGTCCTCCGGGACACCGAAGGCGACACCGTCGAACGCCTGCGCCGGAGCGTCGAGAGCAGCGCCACCGAGTTCCGCCACCAGCTCGACCAGGCGCAGGACAACCTCGGCCAGATCGGCGCGAACCGGCTCCGGGACGGCGACACCATCATGACCCACTGCCACTCGACGGACGCCCTCTCCTGCGTTCGCCACGCGCTCGACGACGGCAAGGAACTGACCGCCGTCGTCAAGGAGACGCGACCGCGCAAGCAGGGTCACATCACCGCCCGCCAGCTTCGGAAGCTAGGCGTGCCAGTCACGCTGATCGTCGACAACGCCGCGCGCCGGTATCTCGACGACGTCGACCACGTGCTCGTCGGCGCGGACTCCATCGCCGCCGACGGCAGCGTCATCAACAAGATAGGAACCTCCGGTCTGGCCGTCAACGCTCGCGAACGCGGCGTTCCCGTCATGGTCGCCGCCCAGACGTTGAAGCTCCATCCGGCGACGATGACCGGCCACACCGTCGAGATAGAGATGCGAGACGAGAGCGAGGTGCTCGCCGACGACGAGCGCGCGGACATCGGCCGGGGAGCGGACGACCCCGACCTCGCCGTCGAGAACCCGGCGTTCGACGTGACGCCGCCGCGCCACGTCGACGCCATCGTCACCGAACGCGGCCAGTTCCCGCCCGAGAGCATCGTCACGCTGATGCGGGAACTGTTCGGCGACCAGCACGGCGAGGAGCCGTGGGAAGAAACGCTCCAGTGAGACGCCCGCTCCCGGGTCCCGCGTTCGTTTCGCCCGGAACCGGGCGGACCAGCGTCGACCGGTGAGCGCCGTCCCCGCTTTCGCTCCGCTGGCACGGCCTGCGATGCGTTTCTCGAAACCACTCCCGGTGTCGTCGACCCCCCACACTATTTCTTCTGTATTTATCAGTACTAATATTTAAGTTAATTATTTATATAAATGAGTTTAACGTTGGAGTGTATGGTACAGAACAACGTGCAAGCGTTCCTGTCCGAGCATCCGCGAATGATTGGCGTCCTGTTCACCGTCGGCCTGGCGCTGATGCAGGCCGGAAGCGTAATCGCAGCGAATGCAAACACTACGAACGGGCCGTAGATAGTCAGCCGTCGGTCAACGAGAAATCGTCGCTCCAGTAGAGTCGTCCATTCATTTTGAGGGGGTGTAATTTGAGGTCGAGAGCGTCGTCGACTTCCTCGGCGGACAACTCGAAGCGCGGTCTCGAACCGGGTACGAGATACCGCGTCGGGGACTCCTCCAGAATCGAGGACACCATCGACCCTATCCCGTAGTTGGAGGCGACGAACGTGTGGTGTTCGAGGAGATAGCAGTCTTCCTCGCGACGAATCTGGAACATCGTCGGAACGCCGCTTTCGCTCTGACAGAGCGTCAGTCCGCCGTCGCCGATGGTGACGTACTCCACCGAGACGAGCACCTCGTCCTTCGCGAGGCTGAGCGCCGTTCGAAGCGAGAACCCGCAACTCAGCAACCGGGCGAGCGCTCGACCGACGTTCGTCGCCGAACTGTTGATGACCTCCGCGAGCGTCACGACGCCGCCGCGACTGCCCTTCTCGACCAGCATCTCGCCCTGCCGGTAGGAGCGACAGGCGTTCAGGAGGAAGGCGTCGACGTTCACGTCGTCGAGCGACCGGGCGTCGAGGTAGCCGTCGGCGCAGAGGAACCCGTCGTCGTCGACGTGGCCGATGTAGTGGAGGAAATCGGCCGACGTCTCGAACAGGGTCGCCAGCTCGTCTGCGGTCGTCCGCTCGTGTATCGACACGTCGAACGTGATGAGGTCGCGCAGGCCGTAAAACTCCCCGACGACGTTCTCGTCGGCCATCGCCGAATCGTTACAGACGACGTGTACCGTCAGCGCCGAGTCGTCCGGTGGCGTGTGGTCGACCTTCCGTCGGAGCGATTCGAGCGTGACCTTGTTCGCCCCGAGGGGGTATCCGCTCCCTACCCACGCGTGTTCGACCGTGTCCGCCGCCTGGACCTGGAACATCTCGTCGTCGTCCCAGTTCCACTCGTCGCTCGTGCTACGGGTGAACTCGCCGTCAGCGACGGCCGCCGCGGTGCGTGCCCGGGTGAAGTCGTCGAACGTCTCCGGCGTCGGTTCGACGCTGGCGACGTCGGTCCGCCGGGGCGTCCGCACGAGCGAGAGTTCGTCGGCGAAGTAGGGGAGGGCGGGGAGGTTCTCCGCCGTCGGCACGACGTCGGTCGTCAGGTGCCAGTCCAGGACGTACGGTTCGAGCGTCTCGAAGGGCACGGAGAGGTACGCGTCCAGTTGCGCGGCGAGCGGCCGCCCGTAGAGGTCGGCGAAGTCGAGGTCCACGAGCGGTTCGACCTGCTCGCGCTCGTAGAGGTCGACGTCGTAGTACCCCTCGGTGCGGGTGAGGCAGTCGAGGAAGAACGACTGTCGGAGCACGCGATTGACCGTCGTCTCGTACCCGTCCGGACCGTTCAGAGAGCGTTCGACCCCGTCCGCGACCAGGCGCGGTTCGTCGCCGGGAACGACCGCCGCTCCGAGGTAGTAGGCGAGCGAGGCCGCGGGATAGACGTACTCCCGTTTGGGCGGCATCACGAGTTCGACGCCCGTCTCCGGACGCTCCACGCCGTCCGGAACGTCGAACGACTCCCCGCGTTCGACGAGCGGCGGGTGACCCCGGAGCGTCGGGAACGACCGCTCGCACGAGGTCGTCTTCAGCGCCGACCCGAGCAACGACACCGCCTTCATCGCGTCCTCGACGTCGTCGGTGACGGTTATCGTCCCGGTCGGCCGTTCGTGAAACGACCGCGTGCCGACGCGAGGGCGACGGGAGCCGTCGAATCGAATCGTGACGGATGTCTCGTCGTGGTTCAGCTCCAGTTCGCCCCGGACGGCGACGTAGAGCTTCATCGGCGTGCTCTGGAGTTCGAGCAGGTAGTCGTCGGCGGGAAGCGACCGGTCGTCGAACGTCGTCGCGTCGACGCGTACCTCGCCATCCTGCGTGCGGACGACCACCGAGAGGTAGTTCGGAATCTCGACCGCCGTCGTCTCGAACGCCACGGCGGCGTCGACCGGGAAGTAGAACTCGTCCGTCGCGGTCGGCTCCGGGGCGACGGGGTCGTCGGTGTAGAGTTCGAACCGGGCGTTCTCGATGGGGTCGAAGACAGCGATTCCCGGCCGCCTGTCGAGCGTGTCGAACTCCATGCGTATTCCTCTCCTCTACAGTTCGACCCACATCGTCGTCGCATCGAGTTCCGGCACGTGCCAGCGCTGTTCGGGGTTCCGGCCCGGACGCTTCCGGAGTTCGATACGCACGTCGAAAAGCGGCGTCAGCGCCGCGACGACGTCCTCGTCGTCCGGCACGCGAAGGTGGTAGTGAGCCATTCCGTGGACGCCACGGACGGTGGCGGCGAGCGTGCGAAGGTGGCGTTTCGTCGCCGCGAGGTCGCGCTGTACCAGCGGGGAGAGCGAGTCGACGCCGACCCGCAGTTGTGCGGGGTCGAGTCCGCCGGCGCGCTCCTCGAAGAATCCTATCGCGGTCTGCAGTTCCTCGCAGAGCTGTCCGACGTCTTTGCGCTCCGGTGGCTCGAGGTTGGACGTGACCGACGTCGCGTCGGCCGGAATCGACCGTTCGCAGTTGCGCTGGTCGACGACCCACGTCGTCGAGTCGTCGACCGACGCGTCGTCCGGCAGCCGCGACCCGGGGGCGGCGACCGTCCGGTCGACGAGTGCGAGCGTTCGATATCGGTCCGTCCCGCGGCCGAAGAGCGTTCGAGAGGCCGTCGCCGAGACGGTGTCCGGAACGTCTCCGGTCACGAGGAGGTTACTCCCACGCTCCCTGAGCTCCCGTAGCCAGGCGTGGAAGTCGGGGCGGTCGCCGTCCCCGCAAGACCGGAGCACTGAAACCATATATTATGTCAGGTACTATTACAAATAAATATTCGGGGTCACGTCCACGCTACACGGGGTCACGTCCGCGCTACACGGAGTCACGTCCGCACCGCGCTCGGTAGTGTCCGCACTTCGACACGGCGGCATCGAGCGGGCACGGTTCCCCGCTGGCGTTCCCGACGTCCGACCACAAACCTTTCCCGGAACCCCTTCCCTTGTCGGGACATGGTGCTTCCCTCGGGATTCGCGCTCCCGCCGCTACCGTACCTGTTCGTGCTGTTACTGGCGGTCGGAGTCGTCGGGGGGACGCTCTGGCGCGTGTCGCCTCCCGTCGGCGAGCGCACCGTCGTCGCGTTCGCTCCGTGGATTGTCGTCGGCTCAGGACTCCACGCCCTCTACCAGGTCCGTCTCCCGCCGGCGGTCGTCGAACCGCTGCTCGGAACGCCCGCCGTGTATCTCACGACGTTCGCCGTCGCCGGGACTGTGTGGCTGGCCGTCTTCTCCCTGTCCTCGCTGCCGGTGGCGCGCACGCTCGCCGTAACCGGCATCGCCGCGGTGCTGCCCGTCGTGGGTCTGGGTGTCCAGTACGGCGTGTCGAACGGAAGCCTGCGGCTGTTCTGGCCGTTCGTCGGGCTCGTCACCGCCGTCGTGCTCACCGGCCTGCTGTGGGGCGGGACGCGGTATCTCTACCCCGACGTCGCTGTCGTCACGGGTGCGGTCGGCGCACTCGTGCTGTTCGGGCACTCCCTCGACGCCGTCTCGACGGCGGTCGGCATCGACGTGCTGAACTTCGGCGAGCGGACGCCCGTCTCCCGGCTCATCCTCGAGTTCGCCCACGGGTTGCCGACCGCGGACGTCATCGGCGTCGGCTGGCTGTTCGTGCTCGTGAAGGTCGCGCTGGCGGAGTTCATCGTCGTCCTCTTCGCCGACTACGTGGTCGAGGAACCGACGGAGGGCTACCTGCTGCTCGGTCTGGTCGCGGCCGTCGGCCTCGGTCCGGGCGCGTACAACCTGCTGCTGTTCGCCATCGCGTCGCCCGTCTGAGCCAGCAGGACTTTTTACGGACGCGAGCCTACGGAAACGGTATGTTCCCCGCGAACAGCTCAGTATGGTCGAGGTAGTCACCGCGGGTCACGTCAACTGGGACGTGACCCTCCGGGTTGACGCCCTGCCGGAATCGGACGGGGAAGCCCGTATCGAATCCCAGCATCGCTCCGGCGGGGGCAGCGCCGGGAACGTCGCCGTCGCGCTCGCGGGCATGGACGTCTCGGCGGGCGTCGTCGGGAGCGTCGGTACCGACGAACAGGGACGGCTCGCGCGTCGGGAACTGGAGCGTGCGGGGGTCGACGTCTCGCACCTGCCGTCGGTCGAGGGGATGGAGACGACGACGAAGTACCTCGTCGTCGACGACACCGGCGAGGTGATGGTGCTGGGCAACGAGGGCGCGAACGAGGCGATAACGCCGGACGACGTCGACGCCGACTACGTGGCGGCGGCCGACCACCTCCACCTGACGAGCCAGCGCCCCGACACCGCCGCGAGGCTCGCCGCCGTCGCGACGGACGCCGGCGTCCCCGTCAGTTTCGACCCCGGACGCCGCCTCTGCGACCGCGACTTCGACGAGGCGCTCGCGTACTCCGACGTCGTCTTCCTCAACGACCTAGAGGCGGAGACGCTGCTGGACCGGGACCTCGAACACCCCTCCCTGGAACTCGACGGGCGCGTCGTCGTCGTCAAACGCGGGAGCGACGGGGCGCACGTCGACACGACCCACGGAGCGTACACCCATCCGGGATTCGGCGTCGACACCGTCGACACCACGGGCGCGGGCGACGCCTTCGCCGCCGGATTCCTGGCCGTCCTCCTGGAGTCCGGCCCGGACTACGAGCGCGCCCTGGAGTTCGCGAACGCCTGCGGCGCGCTGGCGTCGATGGAGGAGGGCGCTCGCACCACGCCGACGCGGGACCGGGTCGCGGCGTTTCTCGACGAGCAGTTCTAGATCTCGTTCGACCCGCCCGCGCTCTGGACCTGCCAGCCGCCTTCGATGCCGCAGGCCTCCCGCACCTCGAACGCTATCGCCGTCTCCGGTCCCATCCGGTCGCCGCCCTCGACGTCCTCGACGCGCAGTGGCACGTCCAGCGTGTTGCCACAGCAGCCGACGCCGACGAACTCCTCCCACTCGTCGCCCGCCGTCACCCGACCCTTCGTCTTGCGGAGGAACGCCCGGAACGACGGTTTCTCCACCTGGAACCGGCCCCAGTCGCTCAGGTCCTCGGGGTAGGAGACGACGACCCGACTCGCCGCGTCGCCGTCGACCGGCGTCTCCTGGCTCCCGGTCTCGTCCGCCGCGGTCTCTTCGGTGGCCATGCCAGGTGGTAGGTGCTCGACCGGTTTAGGGCTTCCCGCCCCGGGGACGACCCTGCCAGTTCGACGCCGACGAGAACGTACGGGCAGGCGGAACCACGCCGTCGGGCGTCGCGCCGGAACGATTAGTATCCGACGTACGTGAAGTGGGAACGTGAGCGAACCATCCACGTCGCCGACCGTGCTCGTCCTCCGACGGGGAACCCACGGCATGCCCGTCGCCGAGTACGCCGAGGAACTGCGCGAGCGCTTGCCCGGAGTCGAGGTACGGCGCGCCGAGACGCCGGCCGAGGAGCGCGAACTCGTCGCCGACGCCGAAATCGTGACCGGGATGAGCATCGACGAGGAGCTACTGGAGCGCGCCGACGACCTCCGGCTGTTCGCCTGTGCGTACGCCGGGACGGGACACCTCCCGCTGGACGCGCTCGAATCGCAGGGCGTCGCCGTGACGAACGCCTCCGGCGTCCACGGACCGAACATCGGCGAACACGTCGTCGGAGCCGTCCTCTCCTTCGTCCGCGGGTTCCACGAGGCGTGGCGGCGCCAGCAGCGACGCGAGTGGCGACACTTCCGCGCCCGCGAACTGCAGGGCAGCACCGTCACCGTGGTCGGCCTGGGAGCAATCGGTCACGCCGTCGTCGAGCGACTGGACGGGTTCGGCGTCGAGACGCTCGGGGTGCGGTACTCCCCGAAGAAGGGCGGCCCGACGGACGAGGTGTTCGGCTTCGACGAGTTCCACGACGCCCTGGCCCGCACCGACTTCCTCGTGCTGGCCTGCCCCCTGACCGACGAAACCTGCGGACTCGTCGGAGCCGAGGAGTTCGACACGCTCCCGCCGGACGCCCTGCTCGTCAACGTCGCCCGCGGCAAGGTCGTCGAGACGGACGCGCTGGTGTCGGCGCTCCGCGGCAACCAGATAGACGGTGCGGCACTGGACGTGACCGACCCCGAACCGCTCCCGGAGGACCACCCTCTCTGGAACTTCGAGAACGTCACCATAACGCCGCACAACGCCGGCCACACGCCGGAGTACTACGCGCGCCTTGCCGACGTCGTCGCCGGGAACGTAGAGCGCGTCGTGGCGACGGGCGAGTACGACGACCTCGACAATCGGGTCGTGTAGCGCGAGTGGCGTCTCGCGCCACCGTCTCCCGCCCACGTGTATCGGAGGTGACCTGTCGCCGTTGGTGACCCGCGTCCCGGGTTGCACAGTTTTATATGGCAGAAGGGGCAATCCTCCCACGCCGACGGACGACGCTTTTCTCGTCGTGTGTCGGCATGGACTGTGCCCCTCGTCGCAGTGGACCCTTGGTCGGGAGGTCCAATCTGCTCCCGGGAGCACTTTCCCTCCTCGTCGTCTCCAATCGCGACACCCCCTTTCGAGAACGCCGCAGTCGTGACTCTCCGTCGAGACGAATCGGCCACAGTCGGGGACTCGGACGAGTCGACCGCGGGCGAGAGACGCTACCGACACGAGCGACGCGAGCGACCGGCCTGGTGCGAGCGCTCGCACGGCCGATACCCGACGACCGTTCGATTTTTCCTCCGGGTCGTCCACGCGAACGTATGGACGTCAGAGAGTTGACGGACGAGTCCGAACGACGCGAGACCGTTCCGATTCTCCGCCAGTTGTGGGACGACGCTGCCCCCGAGGAGGTGCTGGAGTGGACCGGGGACGACGAGTACCACCTGTTCGGCGGGTTCGTCGACGGCGAACTGGTCGGCGTGGCCGGCGTCCTCGTCGCGGGCGTCCTCCACCACGCTCGCCACGCGTGGCTCTACGACCTGGTCGTGGACGAACCCCGAAGAGGGGAGGGACACGGCCGCGCGCTCGTGGCGTTCGTCGAGCGATGGGCCGACGAGCGAAACTGTGAGTACGTCGCGCTGGCCTCGCCGCTCGGGAAAGACGACGTTCACGACTACTACCAGGAACAGCGCTACGAGAAGTGGGGCTACGTCATCGAGAAGGAACTTTGAGAGCGACGCCGCGAGACCGACGTCCGGCTACGTCGACGTGGCCGTACCGGTCTGCCGCGTCTCGTTCCGACGCGATTGGGACGAAACGTGCCCGTGAGGCCCGTTTCGCTGCTCAATCGTCGTCCCGTTCCGACGAGAGTGCGGCGATGCGAGCCTTCCGGCCACGCATCGCGGTCAGTCGTCGTCGAACCACTCGGACGAGATTGGGGGCTCCGGCCGCCGGAGACGGCCTCCGCCGTTCAATCGTCGTCGGAGGTCTTGATGTCCGCCGACAGGCCCTGCGCCATCTCGATGTCCTTCGAGTTGTTTATCGTCCAAGCGGTGCGCTCGGTGACCGCCTCGATGGCTTCGCGGGCGCTCGGATAGCCGTTGCCGGACTTTTTGACGCCGCCGAACGGGAGCTGGACCTCCGCGCCGATGCACGGCAGGTTCGCATAGGCGAGACCGAGTTCGGCGTGGTCGCGGAAGTGGTTTATCTGGCGGTAGTCCTCGCTGATGATAGCGCCGGCGAGGCCGTACGGCGTGTCGTTGTGGATCTCGACCGCGTCCTCGATGTCGCCCGAGTAGCTCATCAGCGCCACGTGCGGGCCGAAGACCTCTTCTTTGATGCAGCGGAGGTCGGGGTCGTAGTCGACCTCGTAGACGAACGGGCCCACCCAGTAGCCGTCCTCGTGCCCCTCCGGAATCTCGCTGTCGTCGAGTTCCTCGCGGTCGACCAGTACGTTCGCGCCCTCCTGGCGGGCGAGGTCATTGTACTTGCCGAACTTCTCGACCTGCTCCTCGTTGACGAGCGGCCCCATGAACGTGTCCTCGTCGAGCGGGTCGCCGACGGAGACGTCCTCCGCGAGGTCGACGAAGCGTTCCTTGAACTCGTCGTAGACGTCCTCGTGGACGATGAGGCGCTCGCTGGAGACGCAGCGTTGGCCCGTCGTCTTGAACGAGGACATGATGGCCGAGTGGACGGCGGTGTCGAGGTCGGCCTCCTCGGTGATGACGATGCCGTTCTTGCCGCCCATCTCGCAGGCCGCGAGCTTGCCGGGTTCGCCGCCGACCTTCCCCGCGATCTTGTGCCCGACCTCCGAGGAGCCCGTGAAGAGGACGGTGTCGACGCGGCTGTCTTCGACGATGGCGTTGCCGGCGTCGCCGAAGCCCTGGACCATGTTGAACACGCCGTCGGGGATACCCGCGTCCTCGAGCATCTCGGCGACGATCTGGCCGCACCACGGCGTCTGTTCGGCGGGCTTCCAGACGACGGTGTTGCCCTCGACGAGCGCGAGCGCCATGTGCCAGAACGGAATGGCGACCGGGAAGTTCCACGGCGTGATACAGCCGATGATGCCGCGGGGTTTCCGGCGCATGTAGGCGTCTTTGCTCGGAATCTCCGACGGCACCACGTCGCCGTGGGGGTGGCGGGCGTTGCCCGCGGCCCACTCGACCATGTGGGCGGCCTCGACCACGTCGGCTTTGCCTTCGCTAATCTCCTTGCCGCACTCCTTGGTGATGATCTCGCCGAGTTCGTCGGTGCGGTCGCGGAGTTCGTGGTAGACGTCCCAGAGGTACTCCGCGCGGTCGATGTACGAGAGGTTTCGCCACTCCTCTTCGGCCGCCTCGGCGGCGGCGAGCGCGGCGTCGACGTCCGACTCCGTTCCGCGGTGGAACTCGCCCAGCGTCTCCTGGTTCGATGGGTCGACGCTCTCGAACGTCTCGTCGCCGTCGCCGTCGCGCCACTCGCCGCCGATGTAGTGGCCGTACACCTGCTCGCTGGCTTGCTGGCTCATACGGACGAAACTGGGAGCGGAGCGGTAAAAAAGGCTCTCACTTTCCTCAGCGACCGACAACGAACGGCCACGGTTCGGCGAGGACCGCCGCGCCCGCCCACGGTTCGTCGTTCGCGTGAACGTCTCGGTTCGCGCCACAGAATCGAACGCCGGACGGGGCGGAGCGACGTGACGACCGGCGACTACCGGGGGGCTTCCTGTCGTTCCGTGTCCGCCAGTTTCTCTATCTCGCCCTTGACGCTGGCGGCGTCGAAGTCGTGGTCCGGGCGGATGTTCACGAAGTCGAGGAACTCCCGGGCGGCGAGCAGTTCCTCGGCGGAGTAATGCTCGCGGGCGGCGACCACGGCGTCTCGGGCGCCGACCAGCGGCGCGAGCGCGGCGAGCGCACACGCGAGGTCGTACGACCGTACCTCGTCCATGCGGTTCTCGTCGACGCCGGTCGCGTCGATGAAGTACACTTCTCCGTCGTGGACGAGGACGTTCTCCCCGCGGAGGTCGCCGTGCGCGAGCTGATTGTCGTGCATCACCGCCAGCGAGCCGTACAGCTTCGGGGCGTACTCCCGAACGCGGTCCGGTTCCATCTCCTCGAACGTCTCGAACTCCGGCAGGTACTCCATCACGAGCACGCCCATGCCGTCGTACTCGAACGCTTCGACCGGTTTCGGGACGTTCAGCCCGATCTCGCGCATCCGGCGGGTCGCCTCCAGTTCGTGTTCGGCCATCTCGACGGGGTCGGCGAAGTGCTCGAAGAACCCCTCGGTGCCGCTGGAGAACGCACCGAGGTTGCGGGCGCTGGTGAACAGCGCGTGCACCAGCGAGTTCTGGTCGGTCGTTATCTTCACGAACCACTCGTCGTCGACGACGCATGGCGTCGAGAGCCAGTTGTCGGCGTCGATGAACTCGACCCGGACCCGTTCGCGGCCGTATCGCTTGGCTATCTCGCGGCCGACCCCTTCGAGCAGGGACCACTCGACGTTGCCGCGCACCAGCCGCCGGAATCTCATCGTCCCGCCTCTTAGGTCCCCCCGGTCATAAATACTGCCGCCGGGTGACCCGCTGGAGACCTCCCGGCTCGTCCGCGTCGGGGGACGCGACGTCAGTCGTGTCAGTCACCGACCACACGCGCGTCTCTCGGGATTCGTTCGGGGTCGTTCCCCGATTTCGTATAGCGGTACGAAGTTTACAACCTGCCGAGAACTCAAATATTGGTTCTAATTGATATAGACGAGGCACTAACACGTCGGCATGGGTCGCGCCCAGGAATTGGTCGACTACCTCGCCGACGTCGATTCGCTCGCCATCGTCTGTCACGACAACCCCGACCCGGACTGCATCGCCAGCGCCCTCGCCCTCGTCGCGATCGCGGACTTCGCCGGCGTGGAGACCTCCGACGTCCTGTACGGCGGCGACATCTCCCACCAGCAGAACCGCGCGTTCGTCAACCTTCTCGACGTTCTGATGGAACGGCTCGTGAACGTGGACCTGCACGACTACGAGGGGATGGCGTTCGTCGACCACGCCGTCCCCGGCGGCCACATCGAACTCGGCCCGGAGGTCGTCCCCGACGTGGTGGTCGACCACCACCCTTCGGAGGAGCAGGTCGACACCGCGTTCGTCGACGTCCGCGAATCGGTCGGAGCCACGACGACCATCTTCGTCGAGTATCTGGAGGAGCTCGGCATCGACCCCGACGCCCGCCTCGCGTCCGCGCTCCTGTTCGCACTCCACCGCGAGCGCATCGACTACCTCCGGCATCCGACCGTGAACGAGTACGAGGCCGCGCTCAGCGTCTATCCGAACGCCGACATCGACCTGCTCGACCAGCTGTACGGAGCGTCGTTCACGCCGTCGACCGTGGACGCTATCGCGGAGGGCATCCGGAACCGAACCCAGCGCGGGGCGAGTCTCACCTCCTGCATCGGGCGGACGTCGGAGCGGGACGCGCTCGTGCAGGTGGCCGACTACCTGCAGAACATCGAGGGCGTCGACACGGTGCTCGTCTTCGGCATCGTGAACGACGCCGTCGAGATGAGTGCCCGCTCCATCGATCCCCGGGTAGACGTCGGCGACGTGCTCATAGAGGCGTTCGGCGACGTCGGCAGCGCCGGTGGCCACACCGACATGGCGGGCGCGTCCATCCCGCTCGGCCTGTTCGCGGACGTCGACGCCGACACGGACGAACTGGTAGAGTTCGTCGCCCGGCGCGTCTCGAACCGGTTCTTCGACGCGCTCAATCTCGAGACGGAGTAGGCTCCAGTGACGGGACGGCTGCGACCTCTCGCGGGTGTCGACGAGCCAGGAAACGGGACGAGAAGCGACGGGTCGAGAAATCCCTCGAAACGACGAGCTACAGCGTTCCCGAATGTGGCGGCGGCACGAGCACGTCGGTCGTCGAGTGAGACGTCCGCCACTCCTCCCACGTGGCGACCGTCGAAGCGCGGATGGCGAGTTCGTCGCCCGTTCGGGGTCCGCAGATGGCCCGCGCCAGTAGCTGACTCCAGTAGCTCCCGGTCGCCTCGTCGCGCATGACCAGGTTGCCGCTGTTCCTGAGGGAGGCGTCGGGGTCGTCCGACGACGCGCCGAACGCGTCACCCGACTGATTCCGGGCGGCCGCACGGACACCCGGCGGCTGCCAGAGCAACCCCGTCACGCTGAAGGCTGTGGGTTCGCCGTCGACCACGCGCTCGGCGACGACGCCGCTCCGGCAGATCGGACAGTAGGTGACCAGCAGCGGCCCGCCGAACGCGTCGTTGACCACCTCGTGTCGGTCGAGCACGGTCAGCGGATACGCCCGCGCCGCCCGATCCGTCTCGATGCCCACGACCACGTCGTCGGGAGAGAGCCGGCCACCGCCGTACGCCGCATCGACGTCGTAGCTCGACCAGTCGGCCGCGAACAGGGGGTCGACGATGGCGTCGATGCCGCCGGCCGGCTCCTCCTCGCAGATAGTCGCCGGAATTCCTCGCGACGCGAGGCCGGCCGTCTCCGTCGCTCCCGACGAGGTCGTCCTCGACTGCGTCTCCCGGTGGCCGTCCCGTCCGCCCTCGGACGAGCGCCCGAAACAGCCCGCGACCCCGGCTCCGCCCGCTCCGGCGACGCTCGCGAGGAACGCCCGGCGGTTCACGTCCGACGGCGCGCCGTCGCGACGCTCGTCGCGGTCCATGCCCGTCCGTACCACGGGTGCCGGCTTAACCCGTCTGCGGTCGTGACCGCCGGCATCACGACCGCGACTCGTCGTACAGGTCCGTCCACGGGTGAAACTTCCGCCAGGCGAACCAGAACAGCGGCGGGGCGTCGGTCGCCGAAGCGAGTTCCGTTCCGCGGTGCGGACCGTCGACGGCCCGTCCTGTCGAGAGCGCCCAGCGAGAGCCACCGCCTCGCATCGTCGCGTCGCCGTCGCGCTCGAACCGCAACGGTTCACCGCCGACGCGACGGTCGTAGCCGACCAGCGTCCCATCGGGCGTGACTGCGACGACGACCGGCAGGCCACCGACGGCGTCGTTGACGACGCCCGCTCGCTCGACCGCCGGGAACGGGTACGCCCGCGCCCGGCCGTTCGCCGCGATACCGAGCACCTGCGTCTTCGGGTGCAGGTCGCCCGCGAACGTCCCGCCGAGACCGACCCGGTCGTTCGTCCGGTACGCGCCGTAGGGGTCGAACGTGTAGTCCCGGACCGCGCGCTCCCGGCCGACGACCGACCCCGACTCTGGCGGCGGGCGCAACACCTCGGTGTCGGGGTGGCGGTCGCGCCAGTCGGCCCACGTCGTCAGCGTCGACGGGACGAGCGTCAGCCAGTCGCCGGTCACGGGCCCCCGTATCGCCGTCGCAGCGAGCTGCGACCAGAGGCTGTCGGTCGCCCGGTCGTACAGCACCAGGTTCGACCACCACAGCTGTCCAGACACGCCGAACACCGTCTCCTCACCGCGCACCAGACGCTTCGCCACGAGACTGCTCCCGCACAGCGGACAGTAGGTGACCAGCAGCGGCCCGCCGAACGCGTCGTTGACCACCTCGTGCCAGACGAGGACGCGCAGCGGATAGGCGCGCGCCCGTCCGTCGCGCTCGACGCCGACGACGCGGTCGCCGTCCGCCAGCCTCGGCGTGGCCGCGTACTCGCCGAACTCGTTGCGCACCTCGACGGCGACGCCGCTCCAGTCCGCGCCGAACGCGGGGTCGGTGATGGCCGGGATGGCGTCCCGGAGCGCCCCGCGTTCGAGTTCCGTCTCGGGAACCGGCAGGTCGTCGGGCATCGGGTACTCGGCGGCGTTCGCGGTCGTCGACTCGTCCGACCCGCCGGTCGTTCCAGGCGCGGCACAGCCTCCCGAGACGGCGGCCGCGAACGCTGCGAGATACTGCCGCCGGTCCATACGACGGCTCCGGACCGGACGGACTTAGTCCGAGGGCGGTTGTGAAGTTCGCTCGCACGACGGCCCGGACGCTAAGCGGTTCCGGAACCAGAGAGTTCGACATGGGCTTCGGGAGACGGCGGTTCCTCGCGCTCGGGGTGGGAAGCGGCGTTACGGCGCTCGCCGGCTGTTTCGGAGGCCGGAGCGAGGGGCTGGCGGTCGACACGTTGTCGGTCGCCGGGTCACCGGGGGAACCGGTCCTGGTCCATCCACCGGGCCGAGTCGCGGTGCTCGACTTCTTCGCCACCTGGTGTGCGCCCTGCAAACCCCAGATGGCGCACCTCCGGCGGGTGCGCGAGCGGTTCGACTCGAACGTCTTCCTGCTCTCGATAACGAACGAACGCGACCGGACCGCAGTACGGTCGTTCTGGCGGAAGTACGACGGAACGTGGCCCGTCGCGCTCGACCCCGAACTCCGCGCGACCGAACAATACCGTGTGCATCGACTCCCGACACTGCTCGTCGTCGGCCCGGACGGTAGCGAACGCTGGCGGCACGTCGGTCTCGCCAGCGAAGAGCGAATCGCGACCGAGATAGAGCGGGCACTCGGATGACGGACGCCACGGCCGTCGGATTCGCGTTCACGGCCGGTGCGGTGACGTTCCTCGCGCCCTGCGCGTACCCGCTGCTGCCGGGCTACGTCGCCTACTTCCTCGGGAGCGACGCCGAGAGGTCGCCGGAAGTGGGGGTCGCCGGGCGACTGCGCCGGGCGGCGGTCGTCGGCCTGCTCGCCAGTAGCGGCTTCTTCGTCGTGTACGGCGTCCTCGTCGGTACCGTCGTCGCCCTCGGTGCGCGCACTCTCGAAGACGTCGCGATACTGGAACTCGGCGTCGGCCTCACCCTGGTCGTGCTCGGCGTGGCTATGGTCACCGGTCGCGGCTCCTGGCGTCACCTCCCCCTGCCCGAGCGCCGTCGGTCGGCGAGCGGATTCGTGCTCTTCGGCGTCGTCTACGCAGTCGCCGCGGCGGGCTGTACGGCACCGGTGTTCGTCGCCGTCGCGCTCAGGGGCCTGGCCGGCGGGTCGGTCACCGCCGTCGCCACCCTCGGCGCGTACGCCGGCGGAATGAGTCTGCTGATGGTCGCGGTCACCGTGCTGTCCGCGCTCGGCCGGGACGCGCTCGTGCGTCGGTTCACCGTCCGGTCCGGACGGCTCGTTCGGGTCGCCGGCGCGCTGCTGGTCGTCGCAGGCGTCGTTCAGGTGTACTACTACCTGTTCGAGTTCGGCGGACTCGCGACGCTCGACGCGCTCGTTCCCTGACGGTCGTCGAGAATCACCGGCGCTCGGATTCGAGTTCGTCGAGTCGGACCTCTATCTCCTCCAGTCGCCGTGCGAACTGCAGGTCCGTACTGCCTCCGGCGTTAGGTTGCTCGTTCCATATCCACAGACAACCCCGGACGTGCGGCGCGAGTCGCTCGTAAGGGACCTCGCTGTGACACCCCGGACATATTGGCATACGCTACCATACCACTCCGACGATACTGTGCCTTTCGGCCCCTCGGGAAGCCCGTGGCGTGTCGACCGCGGGCGTGGTCGCCCCGATACGCAATGGTACGTGGTACCACGTGACTTATGGCGACACGGATGGTGGACGGGATATGGTCGGAATGGGGGCCATCGGACTCGGGGGGCTCGGCCATCTGATGCTCGACGCGTACGCGGAAATGGGAGACGTGGACCTCGTCGCGGGAACGGACGTCTCCCCGAAGGCCAGGGAGGCGTTCGAGACGGGGTACGACGCGCCGGCGTACGACGACTACGAGGCCATGCTCGACGACCACGGTGAGGCCTTGGACGCCGTCACCATCGTCACGCCGCACACCCTGCACTACGAGCAGGCGATGGACTGCCTCCGGGCGGACCTCGACGTCCTGCTGGAGAAACCGATGGTGACGGACGTGAACGACGCGGTCGACCTCGTGGAGGCCGTCGACGAGCGCGACCGGGTCCTCCAAGTCGGCTACCAGCGCCACTTCCATCCCGGATTTCGGGAGCTCCGGCGCATCGTCACCAGCGGGCGCATCGGCGGCGTCCACACCGTCAACTGTTATCTCGGCCAGGACTGGATAGACGTCCAGCGGGGGACCTGGCGCACGAACCCCGACCTCTCCGGCGGCGGCCAGCTGTACGACACCGGGTCGCACATGCTCGACGCCATGCTCTGGACGACCGCGACGACCCCGACGTCCGTCGTCGCCGAGATGGAGTACGCGAAACCGGGCGTCGACTGCAACAGCGCGCTCGGCGTCGCCCTCGACGCGGGCGACCGGACCGCGACGGCGAGCGTGGGCCTCACCGGAGACGGCGTCGACATGACGCCGTCCGAGGGGTACGTCGTCTGGGGGACTCACGGTCAGGTGAGCTACTCCGACGACCGCCTCGTCGTCGCCGAAGGGGGCCAGACCACCGCCGTGACGACCGTCACGGCCGACACGGACTTCGGGACGCTCACGAAGGCGAAGCTGGTGAACTTCGTCGATGCGGTCCAGGGCGAGGACGACCCCGCGGTGCCGGCCGAGTACGGCCTCCAGGTGACCGCGCTCACGGAGGCCGCCTACGAGGCGGACGAGACGGGTCGGCGCGTCGACGTGACGGCGATGCTCGACGCCGCGAGGGAGGCGAAGTGACTCGAAACCAGTAGCTTGAACTTCGACACGCTCGGAGTTCGGGACATGAGCCTCGAGATCGAACACGAGTGCCCCCGCTGCGGCGGCACCGAGACGTTCTACCGAAGCGCGAGCACGACTCTCCACCTCGGCGAGAAGACGAAGTGGCGCTGTACCGAGTGCGACTTCGGCATCGTCCGCATCGACGGCGACATCGACTCGGCCGCCTCGGCGTAACCACCCTTTCTTCGCGCTCTTGCGGACGAGCGGAGCGCTCGCTCTCCCCCGATAAACCGTCGAGGGCTATAGCGAACGTCGGCGGCGGCAGTACCGAATCCGGGAGTTTCGTCGCACGAATCGTCCCTCTTCGGTTCAATCCTCTCCGGAAAGATGGCCGTTCTCCAGCGGTTTGGCTCACTTCCCTCCTGGAGCCAGTACGCACCTACGAGTCCGAGTTTGCGAACGAACAGCCCCCCTCGTACGTCGGAACTTCTCGACAACGGGGGGACACCGAGAAGACGACGTTCTCCGAGTGAATCCTGCCGTATTCGGCATCCGCGACGACGCAGTCGGCCGTCCCTTCGTCCGAGGAACGGTCCTCGTCGATGGGTCGCTCGACCCACTCGGCATCGCCAACGCGTCCGCGCAGCGTAAACGGGCCGCGAGCGTCCTCCCACGTGCAGTCCACCACGTCGTCCGGAATCGTTGCCACTTCGCCCTGTCGCGTCTCCGGGTATCCCTCTACCCGGTGAGTCGAGTCGTGAATCGTCTCTCCGGCGCGTTCGATTTGTATCTGGAATCGCTGCGGTTCGTGACTGTAGTTGGACACGGCCAGCCAGCCCAATCGCGGGGGACGACCGAACGCGTCCCGGAGGGTGTCGACGCACCCGGTACCGAAAGCCAGGGCGGCGAGACCGGCGGACGCGGCGAACGAACGGCGGTTCATGTGGTCGAAACGCGACGATGAAAATTATAATCTTTCTGTCGGTTGCGTTCGCGATGGTCGAACGAAAGCGCCGGCCGCGTCGGTTACTCGTCGTCGAGCGCGTGCCAGGACAGCCGCAGGTTCCGGGCGGCGCTGGCCTGGTCGATGCGCTTCGCCGTCGTGCGCTCCGGCGCGGCGGCCAGCGCGGACTCGTCCTCGCTCGCCACGGCGTCGAACGCCTCCGCGAGCTGGTCGAGCGTCTCGCGGTTCTCCACCTCGGTCGGCTCGGTCATCAGCGCCTCGGGGACGATCTCCGGCCACTTCGTCGTCGGCGGGTGGACGCCGTAGTCGAGCATCCGTTTCGCCACGTCGGCGGCGTCCTGGTCGCCCGCGCTGGCGACGAACTCGTGGTGGAACGGGCCGTGGGGCACCTCGTACGAGATCTGCTCTGCGAGGTAGTTGGCGTTGAGCACCGCCTTCGCGCTGGCGTCGGCGAGTCCCTCGTCGCCGAGGCGGGCGATGTAAGCGTACGCCTTCACGAGCACGAGCCAGTTGCCGGCGAATCCGTGGACCTTGCCGATGGTCTCCTCGGGGTCGAACCGCTCGTACGTTCCCTCCGCGGACTCGTCGGTCTCCCGCACGCGGGGTGCAGGCAGGAACGCAGCGAGTTCGTCGGTGACGCCCACCGGACCGGCACCCGGACCGCCGCCGCCGTGCGGCGTGGCGAACGTCTTGTGGACGTTGTAGTGCATGATGTCGAAGCCCATGTCGCCCGGCCGGGCGCGACCGAGCAGGGCGTTCAGGTTCGCCCCGTCGTAGTACAGCAGCCCGCCCGCGTCGTGGACGATGGCGGCGATCTCCTCGATGTCGCGTTCGAACAGCCCGAGCGTGTTCGGGTTCGTGAGCATGAAGAGCGCCGTGTCCTCGCTCGCGGCGGCCTCCAGGGCGTCGAGGTCGACGCGGCCGTCGTCGCCCGAGGGGAGTTCGACCACGTCGTAGCCCCCCATCGCCGCGCTGGCGAAGTTGGTGCCGTGGGCGCTGTCCGGGACGAGTATCTCGTCGCGGTGGCCCTCGCCGTTGGCCTCGTGGTACGCCTGCGCGACGAGGATGCCCGTGAACTCGCCGGCCGCGCCCGCGGGAGGCTGGAGACTCACGGCGTCCATCCCGCCGATGCGCGCCAGATAGTCCTGGAGTCCGTACAGCAACTCCAGCGTGCCCTGGACGCTCGCCTCCGAGCGGTCCGGGTGGACGGCCGCGCCGGGCAGCGCCGCCACGTCCTCGGTGAACTTCGGGTTGTACTTCATCGTACAGCTACCGAGGGGGTACGGGCCGCTGTCGACCCCGTAGTTCATCTGCGAGAGACGGGTGTAGTGGCGCGCCAGCTCGGGCTCGGAGAGGTCGGGCAGTTCGAGGCTGTCCCGGGTGAGGTCGTCCGGTAGCGGCGACTCGTCGACGTCGACCGTCTCGCCGTCTTTCTCCGACAGCAGCGGTTCGTAGAGGTCCTCGTCCTCGCGCTGCCATCTGGCCTGGTCGTACTTCACGCGGACCACCCCGCGGTGGACGCGACGTGGTCGTCGTGAGCCCTCATCGCGCCACCTCCGCCAGCATGGTGACGAACTCGTCGACGGCGTGTTGGTTCGTGTCAGTGACACAGACCTGTATCTCGTGTTCGCCAACGTCGTGGACGGCGAACCCCTTCGATTCGAGGTCCTCGACGATGGGTGCCGCGGGCTGGTCCGTGTGGGCCACGAACTCGCGGAAGTGGTGGCGGTCGTGGACCGGTGCCTGAACGCCCGTCACGTCGTCGATGCGCTCGGCGAGGTCCCGGGCCAGCGTCACGCAGTCCTCCGCGAGGTCGAGCAGGCCCGACGGGCCGAGGTAGGCGGCGTGAATCGCCGCCCGGAGCGCGACCCAGGCCTGGTTCGTGCAGATGTTGCTCGTCGCTCGCTCGCGGCGGATGTGCTGTTCTCGGGTCTGGAGCGTCAGCGTGTACGCTCGGTTGCCGTCGCCGTCCTCACCCGCGCCGACGAGGCGGCCCGGCACCTGCCGGACGAACGCCTCGCGCGTGGCGAACAGGCCGAGTCCCATGCCGTAGCTCGTGGGCAGCCCCAGCGTCGCGGCGTCGCCGACGACCACGTCGGCGCCCACCGCCGCGGGCTCCTGGAGCAGCGACAGCGCCACGGGGTCGGAGCCGAGACAGAACAGCGCGCCGTGGTCGTCCGCGAGGTCCCCGACCGCGTCGAGGTGTTCCTCGATGGTCCCGCGCGTCGTCGGGTTCTCGGCGTACACCATCACGCAGTCTTCGTCCAGCGCCGCCGCCAGCGCGTCCACGTCGACGTTGCCGTCGTCGGTCCCGTACGTCTCTACCTCCAGGCCGGGGCCGGCGGCGTAGTTCTTGAGGACGCTCCGGCGGTCGTCGAGCAGGTAGTCGGGGACCAGCACGCGGTCACCGCTAGTCTCGCGGACGCGCGCGGCGAGCAGCGCCGCCTCCGCCAGCGCCGTCGCGTGGTCGTACATCGAGGCGTTGACTATCTCCAGGCCCGTCAGCTCGACCAGCATCGACTGGTACTCGAACAGGGCCTGCAGGAATCCCTGGGTCACCTCGGGCTGGTACTGCGTGTAGGAGGTGAGAAACTCCGAGCGCAGCGAGAGGTGGTCGACGAGCGAGGGGACGTAGTGGTCGTAGTGGCCGCGACCGAGGAACTCGGTGAGGTCGCGGTTCTTGCCGAGCATCGTCCGGAGTTCGCGCCTCGCCTGCGCTTCCGTGCGCCGTTCGATGCCGAACTCGCCGTCGAACTGGACCGGCCGGGGGATGTCGAACAGTTCCTCGACCGAGTCCGCGCCGACGGCGTCCAGCATCGCCGCCGTCTCCGTCGCCGTGTGCGGGGCGTACGGGCTGCCCGCACTGCTCTCTCGTCCGCTCATTCGATCTGCTCGCGGTACTCCTCGGCCGAGAGCAGGTCGTCGAGTTCTCCCGCGTCGTCGAGCTCGACCTCCAGCATCCAGCCGTCACCGAACGGGTCGTCGTTGACCAGTTCCGGTTCGTTCTCCAGCGCGTCGTTGACCGCCGTGACGCTGCCCGAGACGGGGGAGTACAGGTCCGAGACGGCCTTGATCGACTCGACGACGCCGAACTCATCGCCCTGCGTCACGTCGTCGCCCTCGTCCGGCAGTTCGACGAAGACGACGTCGCCGAGTTCGTCCTGCGCGAAGTCGCTGATGCCTATCTTGGCGGTGTCGTCGCTCTGTTCGACCCACTCGTGCGATTCCAGATACTTGCGGTCCTCGGGTACTTCGAAGCTCATTGTTTGTCCTTGAGGAACGGCGTGTTCTCAATCTTTGCCTTTTTCGACTGGCCGCGAACGACGACCCTGACGACCGTGCCGGGGTCGGCGTACTCCACGGGAACGTAGCCCAGCGCGACGGGTTCGGACAGCGTCGGACTCATCGTTCCGCTCGTCACTTCGCCGATGATGGTGTCGTCCGTATCGGTGATGTCGTAGCCGTGGCGCGGCACGCCCCGGTCGATGAGCCGGAGGCCGACGAGCGTCTCCTCGACGCCGTTTTCCTTGGACACTTCGAGCGCGTCCCGGCCGACGAACTCCGTGTCGAGTTTCACGGTGAATTCGACGTTCGCCTCGTAGGGGTCGCGCGGGTTCTCCTCGGGGTCGAAGTCCTGACCGGACAGCAGGAATCCCATCTCGATGCGGAGCGTGTCGCGCGAGCCGAGTCCGCAGGGCTGGGCCTCGATAGCTTCCCAGACGGTCTCGGCTTCGTCCGACGACAGGATCAGCTCGAACCCGTCCTCGCCGGTGTAGCCCGTCCGGGCGACCCAGCAGGTGACGCCCGCGATGGAGGCGTAGCGGGCCTCGAACCTCGAGAGGTCGACGACTCCGTCGTCGGCGGCGTCGTCCAGCACGTCGGCCGCCTCCGGTCCCTGGACGGCGAACATCGCGTAGTCGTCGGTGAGGTCGTGGACCTCGGCATCTAAGTCCCACTCGTCCCTGAACGACGTCCAGCGCCGGTGCATCTCCTCGTCGTGACCCGCGTTCGGGACGAAGAGGAACTCCGCGCCGTCGTCGCTCGGCGTCCGAGTGCCGGTCGACTCGACTTCGTCCGCGTCGGGCAAGCGGTAGACGACGGTGTCGTCGAGGACGACGCCGTCCTCGTCGGTTATCATCGCGTACTGGGAGTCGCCTACTCCGAGTTCGGTCACGTCGTTGGTCGTCAGCCGCTGCATCAACTCCTCGGCGTCGGGGCCGCGCACCGCTATCTCGCCCATGTGGGAGACGTCGAAGATGCCGACATCCTCCCGGACGCTGCGGTGTTCCTCCGTGATGGAGTCGAACTCGACGGGCATGTCCCACCCGCCGAACTCCGTGAAGGTCGCGCCCCGCTCGTCGTGGTGGTCCCGCAACGGCGGTTTCCGAAGGGCCATACCTCACCCTCCGGAGCGGGACAAGTAATGCTTTGTTTTCTCGGCGAGCTGACCTCCCATCGTTCCGGTCAGGCCGGCTCGACGATGATGTCGCCGTCGCGCTTCTTGAAGACGAGGCGGTCGCCCTCCTCTACTTCCTGGTCGTCCGCGGCGAACTCCTCGCGGACGGCCTTGATCAGGCTGATCCGCCACCGCTGGGTCACCGTCGTCGTACCGAGTATCTGCTCTGCCATGTATCGTCCACTCGTGATTCGGCATTATTAGACATTCTTAGCTATTCCGACTATATAGTCGAGATGGACAACTCGCTCGTCTACGGCTTCTGACGCGGTCTCGAGGGTGAACGACGGTAGCTGGCGACGGCGCGCCCGACGCCTACGACCGCGTCGCCGCGGCCCGAGACAGCACCGACGTCGCGGTCGACGCGACGACGCTGCTGTCACAGGCCGGACACTGGGCCGTCAGCGACCACTCCCGTCGCCGGCAGCGGTCGTCGGACTTCGCGTCCGGGGATTCCCCCGAGTTCGCGGGAGCGTCGAGCGTGACGAGCGCCGCGAGGTCGACCAGCAGGACGAACGATCCGGCGTGTCCGCAGTTGTTACAGCTCATGGATTGTCGGACCGACTGGTGCGTTCGACGCGTCGGCCGTGCCGGAGTGGTTCCGTCCCCGTACTTGAACGTTCGGCTCAGTCGTCGGCCGCCGGTTTCGTCTCCAGACCGTACTCGGCGGCGCGCGTGCGCCAGAACTCCTCGTACCCCTCGCGGTCGGGGTCCTCGCGGACCGTGCTCTCGCCCACCTCGATGCGGTCGAGTTTCATGTTCACCTCCTCGATCAGGCGTTCGCCGACGTCGTCGCTGATGACGCCGGACCGCATCGCGTCCATGATGGCGCTCTTCTCCTGTTTGAGGACGCGGCGTTCGCCGACGAGGAGCTCCTCGTGGCGTATCTCGGGGTTCTCCCGGAGGAGCTGGGAGATGGTGTCGTTGAGGTCCTCTTTCTCGCGCTCGTACTCCCCCCGGAAGTCCTCGTACACGTCGGGCGGGAGGTCGCCCTGGTCGTGCAGGCGCTCGGCGGCCTCCAGCGCGGAGTCGACCGCGCGGGCGCGACCGGTGAGCAGTTCGTACAGCTCTTCGGCCTCCGACCGGGTGACGATGCCGAGCCGGTCGAGCAGGTTCCCCATCGTGAGACCCTGGACGACGAGGCTGAAGGCGGCGACGCCGAACACCATCGAACGAAGTTCCGTCTCCCGGGGGAAGTCGTTCGGGAGTCCCAGCACGAGCGCGATGGGGATGGAGGCGTGCAGGCCGCCCCAGACCATCACGTGCTGGTACTCTAGCGGCACTTTGCGGCCGTCGAAGTAGTTCGCGAACGCCGTCGACGGGTAGACGATGACGGCGCGAACGACGACCGTCAGGACGATGGCGACGAGGATGAGCTGCCAGTTGTCGATCATCTGGGCGATGGGCGTCTTCGCGCCGATGAGGACGAAGATGAGCGTGTTGACGAGGAAGGCCGCAGTGTCCCAGGTGTTGAACACCGATATCTTCGTCTGCGGACTCATCGCGTACTCCGCGCCGCGGTTGCCGATGAACATCCCCGCGGTGACCGTCGCGATGACGCCGCTGACGTGCAGGTAGTGTTCGGCGAGCATGAAGCTGCCGTAGGCGAGGATGAGCGTCAGCACTATCTCGGTCATGTGCTCGTCGAGGTTGACCATCACGCGGTAGACGACGTATCCCGCGGCGAGTCCGACGAGCATACCGCCGACGCTGGCAACCACGATCTCGACCGTCGCGTCCCCGACGGTCCCCAGCGTCGCCAGTTCGCCGAGGTCGGTGGAGGGGTCGGTCTCCGTTATCAGCACGAAGAGCGTCGAGAAGACGACGACGCCGACGCCGTCGTTGATGAGGCTCTCGCCCTCGACGAGGGTGGCGAGGCGCTCTGGCGCGCCGAGTTCCTCGAACAGCGCCAGCACCGAGACGGGGTCGGTCGGGAGAACCATCGCCGCGAACAGCAGCGAGAGCAAGAGCGGGTAGCCGAAGGCGTAGCTCCCCAGCCACCCTAACAGGAGGATGGACAGTATCAGCCCCGGAACGGCCAGCGTTATCACCGGTCCGAGGTTCTCCCGGAAGCTCTCGAGGTCGGTCGTCGCCGCGCCCTCGAACAGCAGCGGCGGTAACAGCACGAGCAGGATGAGGTCGTGGGAGAGCGCGATGTCGATGCGGATGTCGAGAACCGAGACGCCCAACCCGGCGAGCAGCAACGCGATGGTGTAGGGGAACCGGCCGATTTTCGCGACGAACACGCCCACGGCCGCTGCGATGATGAAAACTTCGAGCAGGTTGATGAGCCCCGTCGTGATTCCGGTCGGTGCAGCCATTACCGAACGTTTCGCGTGAGAGCCATTAAAGTCGCATCATCCGGAATCCGCCCTGAGCGCTGGTGACAGCCCGGAAACCACTCTGCGCCGTGATAGTGGTGAACCGTCGCACGCTTTGGGGGACGGGACCTCGGACTTCAGCGGCCACTCGTGGCCGTCGCGAACGGCGACCTCGGCAACTCCGCATCAACGAGTCGAGCCGCGAGAGAACGGCACCGAATCCCCTGCCGGAGCGGTCGATTCCGTCGCCCATGGGCGGCCCCGTCACTCGTCCGGCCCGAACGCGTCGTAGTAGAGCACCGCGAGCACGGTCCGACCGTCCCGAACCTCGTCGGCGGCGACCGCGTCGCGGAGCGCGTCGAACGTCGTCGTCTCCGGTCTGATGCTCTCGTTGTGGTCCAGTTCCTGTTCGGCCGTCGGCGTACAGCCCCGGGCGACGAAGTAGTGCAGGACAGAGTCCGCGATGCCGTTGGCGGGCTCGACGGTGGTGAGGTGGTCGACGGTCTCGGCCTCGTACCCCGTCTCCTCGGCGAGTTCGCGGCGGGCCGCCGCGTCCAGGTGCTCGTCGTCCGGTTCGACGCCGCCGACCGGTAGCCCGCGCGAGACCCGCGAGACGGCCTGTCGCCACTCCTCGATGACCACCACGTCGCCGTCCGACGTGAACGGGAGGACGACGACGCTCTCGGGTTCGGAGACGTAGTCGAACTCCGTCTCCGCGCCGTCGGCCATCTGCACGTCCTCGTTCACCACGTCGAAGCCGGGGCAGGAGTAGACTACCTCGGCGTCGAGCGTCTCCCACGCGAGCGAGTCGTCCGGGGCGGTCGCGTCGTCGACCGCGTCCGGGTCGTCTTCGGCTGGCATATGCGGGCGTTGGCGGCGTCGCGAGAAAGGGACACCGGTCGCGGCCAGGGCTTCAATCCGTCAGGCCGTACCCGCGCCGGAACAGGGCCACGTCGAGTGCGACGACGGCGACGGTCATCGCCGACAGCACGGCGAGCGACACCGTCGGGTCGACCTCGGAGACGCCGAGGAAGCCGTACCGGACGCCGTTGACCATGTACACCATCGGGTTGAGCAGCGAGAGCTCCTGGTACGGCGAGGGGAGTTCCCGGATGGAGTAGAACACGCCGCCGAAGAAGACGAGCGGGCGGACGATGAACTGGTTCATCATCGTCAGGTTGTCCCAGTCGTCCGCCCAGAGCCCGCCGACGACGCCGATGCTCGAGAACAGCACGGTGATGACCAGCGCGAACGCCACGAGGTAGAACGGCCGGACGCCGGCGAGGTCGACGTGCGTGAAGAACGCGCCGACGACGGCGATGAGCGCGCCGACGAGCAGTCCCCGGGTCGCGCCGGAGACGATGTAGGCGGCGACCATCCGCGAGTACGACATCGGCGACGTGAGCGCCTCCTCGATGTACTCGTTCCAGCGACCGTGGAAGATGGAGAACGAGGAGTTCTCGAAGGCGTTCGCGATGGCTCCGAGGACGACCAGTCCGGGCAGGATGTAGAGGATGTAGGGAATCGACTGGCCGCCGGCCCGCACGCTCCCGACGCGCCCGCCGAGGATGACGCCGAACACGGAGAAGTAGAGCACGTTCGTCACGAACGGCGGGACGAACGTGTTCCGCGGCCGACGCAGGAATCGCAGTATCTCGCGCTTCGTCAGCGTCTTGAACCCCGTCAGCCCCGAGACGAGGCTCATCGCCGCTCACCCCCGTCGCCGGCGACGGTGGCCGCTTCGGTCGCCCGCTCGTCGGCCTCGTCGTCTCCCGTTATCGTCGCGTCGTCCTCGCGGGTCATCTCCACGAACACCTCCTCGAGCGACGTGCGCGAGATGTCGAGGTCGACGATCTCGTGGCCGGCACGGTCGAGGTCGCGCACGAGGTCCGGCGCGACCAGTCCGCCCTGGCGCGCGGTGACGACGAGGCGGTCGCCGTCCAGTTCGACCGACTCGACGTCGTGGTCGTCGCTCGCGGTCGCGGCGAGCGCGTCGAGGTCGGGCGCGGTCGCCGGCGGGTCGCGCAGCGTGACCGTGATGCGGTCCGGCCCGCGCTCCATGAGGTCCTCGGGGGTGGCGACCGTCAGCAGGTTGCCCGAGTCGAGGATGGCCACCTCGTCGCAGAGGCGCTCGGCCTCCTCGATGTAGTGTGTGGTCAGCAGGACGGTCGTCCCGCCCTCGTTCAGTTCGGTGATGAGGTCCCAGAGGTCGTGGCGCAGTTGCACGTCCACGCCCGCGGTGGGTTCGTCGAGGATGAGCAGGTCCGGGTCGGTGATGAGCGCCCGCGCGAGCATGAACCGCCGCTTCATCCCGCCGGAGAGCCAGTCGAAGCGCGTGTTCCGCTTCTCGTAGATGCCGACCCGCCGCAGGACCTCGTCGGCGCGCTCGCCGGCCTCCTCCTCGGGGATGCCGTGATAGCCGGCCTTGTGCTGGAGCACCTCCCGAATGGGGAAGAATCGGTCGACGTTGAACTCCTGGGGCGCGAGACCGATGAGGTCGCGGGCCTGCTGGTAGTCGTCTTCGACGTCGTGACCGAACACCTCGGCGCGGCCCCCGCTCCGCCGAACGAGGCCGACGAGGATGTTGATGAACGTCGTCTTGCCCGCGCCGTTCGGCCCCAGCAGTCCGAAGAAGCTCCCCGCCGGAATCGAGAGCGTGACGCCGTCCAGCGCCTGCACGTCGTCGTAACGCTTCCGCAGGTCCTCGGTTTCGATGGCGGCAGTCATTCGGTCCCGCTAGTCGCCTGGTCGCGTTAAGGGCGTTGATGGCGGTCGGGCATCGTGGCGGTCGCGCCCGAACGACGAGCGGTCGTCGGCGGGTTTTTGGGTCGCGGGGGAGAACTGCGACGTGATGCACGTCGGAATCGTCGCCCAGCGCGGGAACGACAGGGCCGCCGACCTCGCCTCGCGCCTTCGCGAGACGCTGGAGGCGGAAGACGTCGACATCTGGGTCGACGAATCGACCGCGGAGCAGATCGACGCCCCCGGCGTCGACGTGGACCAGATGACGGAGTGCAACCTCGTGGTGAGCATCGGCGGCGACGGTACCTTCCTGTTCGCGGCCCGCGGCGCCGGCAGCACGCCCATCCTCGGCGTCAACCTCGGCGAAGTGGGGTTCCTGAACGCCGTCAGGCCCGACGAAGCGGTCGAGGAGGTGCGCTCGGAGGTGGCGACGTACCGCGAGACGGGCGCAATTCCTTCCCGCAAGGCCCCCCGACTCGTCGCCTCGGGAGACGGCGACTGGTCGACGCATCCGGCGCTGAACGAGATATCCGTGCAGGGCGCACAGCGCGGCCACGGTCAGGGCGGCGAGTTCGAGATTCGCGTCGGCGACACCACGTACGACGCCGGCCACGCCGACGGCGTGCTCGTCTCGACGCCGACCGGGAGCACGGCGTACAACCTGAGCGAGGGCGGACCGCTTGTCAACCCCGACGTGGGCGGCCTGGTGATAAATCAGATGTGCGCGACCGACCCCATGCCGCCGCTGGTCGTCGACCTCGACGAGGACATCGAGATTCACGTCTCGGAGACTCCGCACGCGGTCGTCAGCAGCGACGCCACCCACAAGCAGGTCGCGGTTCCCGAGACGGTCAGCGTCTCGCTCACACCGGAACCGGCCCGCATCGCCGGCCCCTCGGCGGACTTCTACAAGGCGCTGGAGAAACTGGACTAGCCTCGGCGGGGACGTCCGCCGGTCCCGGCGCGGGCCGCCGAGTCGATGCTAGGGGCGGAGTCCGTCGCCCGACGAACCACTTTAACCGTCGGCGACCCTATTTGAACTCGTGTGTACACTCATCGTCGCGTGGCAGGTGTTCGACGATGCGCCGGTCGTCGCGGCCGCGAACCGTGACGAAGCGCTCTCGCGACCCTCGCGTCCGCCCGCCGTCATCGACCGGAGTCCGACCGTCGTCGCACCCCGTGACGAGGAGGCGGGCGGGACGTGGATCGGCTACAACGAGGAGGGCCTGTTCGTCGGCGTGACGAACCGCCGGACCGACCTCGACGGCGGGCGCTCGCGGGGGCTGCTGGTCCGGTCGGCGCTCGCCCGCGCGTCGGCGGACGAGGCGGTCCGGTACGTCGAGAACGAACTGGCCGACCGCGAGTACGCGGGGTTCAACCTCTTCGTCGCCGACGCCGACGCCGCGACCGTGATGGAGTGGGACGGCGTCCTCCGGACGAGGCACCTCGACCCCGGCGTCCACGTCGTCGTCAACGACGGCCTGAACGACGCCGCGCCGAAGGCCGAGCGCATCCGCGAGGCGGTTCACCCTTACCGCGGCGGGATGGACCACGAAGAGAGTCTCGACGAGTGGATGGCCCACGCCAAGGACGTGCTCGCCGACCACGACGTCGGCGCGTGCGTCCACGGCGACGGCTACGGCACGCGGTCCTCGTCCATCGTCGTCCTCCGGGCCGACGGCGGGGCGACCTACGAGTTCGCCGACGGGCCGCCCTGCGAGACGGCGTATCACGACGCCGCGGAAGGTCAGCTTTAAACCGCCGCCGATACCTGTATAGGATATGAGCACGGCTACGTCCGAGGAGGACCTCACCGAGGACGAACGCAGGGGCCTGGAACTCGTGCGCGAGACGGGCGGCATCCACCAGAGCGACTTCTGGAAGGAGATGGACGTCTCCTCACGGAAGGGGAGTCGCATCATCGAGTCGCTCGTCGAGAAGGAGATGGTCCAGCGCGAGGAGACCGTCTACCAGGGCCACAACACGTACTACATAACGCCCGCCGCTCGCGACCTCGACTTTTCGCTCCTCATGGCGGGCGACATGCTCTCGCCGTTCATCGGCGAGGAGGAGATAGACCCCGAGAGCGACGCCTTCTCGCAGTGGATGATGAACCTCGCCTACGAGGAGTAGTTCGCCCTCGACCGCCGACGAGACGCGAGTCGTCCGAACGGTCCCGGCCCGCACCGTCAGCGCTCCCTGACGCGACGGACGGCGTCCGTTTCCGGGCGAGAGTTTTTGAACCATAACGCCCAACGCCACGCCATGGACGAGATAACGCTCTTCGTACCCGAGACCATCGTCGAGTCGCTTCCCGAAGACGGCGGGGACGCCGAACAGGACATGCGGCGGGCGGTCGAGGGCTGGGAGGCTCGACTGAACCGCCTCCGCGAGGAGACCGACGGCGACGAGGAGGTTGCCAGCGCCGTCGTGGACGTGCTGGAGCGATTCGAGGAGCGCTGGGAGCAGTACGACGACTTCGTCGCGGAGCTACGCGCCTGGGGACAGTCGCCCATCTACGCGATGGCGTGGCGCGACCTGATGGGGTCGCTCGTTCGCCAGCTGTACGACCACGAGGAGCTGGCCGAGCGCGTCGACCGCGAGCGCCACGCCCGCCTCGTCAGCGACGGCATCCGCCCCGGCAAATGAGCGACGGGGGTCCGACCGAGGACCCGCCGGACGCCGAGGACGACGCACCGCTCTCGCGCGTCCGCCGCGCGAAGACCGAGCGGGCGACCCGGCCGCCGACGCGCGGTCTCGACGCCGGCGCTGTGGCCGTCGGTCTCGTTCCCGCCCTCGGCGCGAAACTCGCCGCGGCGCTGCTGTCGCTGCTGTCGCTCCCGGGACTCACCGACGTCGCGGCGCTCGCCAGCACGCTGGCCGTCCCGCTAGGCGGATACGTCGCGGGACGCTACGCCAGCACGGGCGACGCTACTCGCACGGGAGGAGACCGACGCCGCGGCGCGCTTCACGGCGCGCTGGCGGTCGCCGGAACGCTGGTCCTGACGGGGGTCGGCGCGGTCGCCGTGGCGACGCGGCCGCTGGCGGCCGTCCGGGCGGTTCTCGTCGCGGACGCCGGCGGCCCCGGTCTCCTCGCGGCAACAGTCGTCGCACTCGTGACCGCCGGCGGCGTCGCCGGTGCGCTCGCGCGGCGGCCGTGAGGGCCGCAGGCGTCAGACGGCGGCGAGGACGAGCGCCCAGAACCCGAGCGAGACGACGCCGGTGACGACGAACCCCTTCCAGAAGTCCTCGGTCGGCGGGAACGGTGTGTCGTTTCTGTGAGCCATCTTCTCGTTCCCTCCCTGGAACTCGGGAGGGAGAAAGCTTGAGCTTCGATGCGCCGCCTTTTATGAGGGGGTTGCGGCGATGGCGACGGGCCCGAACGACCGCCGGGGAGACGAAACGCTGTCACGGTGGCGGGACGCCACCGACCGGGATTTATGTCGCCGGCGTCCGAGGAGTCGGTATGGACCTGACGCTGCGGTTCTTCGCCAACTTCCGCGAGGCCGTCGGTCAGAAGACGCTGGAACGAGAGTACCCCGACGACGCCACCGTCGGGGACGTCCTCGAATCGCTGGTCGAGGAGTACGACCTCGACCTCTTCGAGGACGGCGAGATGCGCGACCAGTTGAGCATCATGAAAAACGGGACCGACGTGGTCCACATCGAGGGCCCGGAGACGCCGCTCTCGGACGGCGACACACTCTCCGTGTTCCCGCCGGTCGCGGGTGGATAGATGCGCCGCGAGAAGTCCTTCCGCGGCATCTCGAAGCGACTCGCCCGGAACTACTTGGAGAATCTGGGCGGCGAGGTGCGGGACGACGGCGACGTCGAGGGCGACGACTGGCGGGCGTCGCTCTCCGCCGAGAAAGTGAACGTCGGACCGAGCGTGGAACTGACGGAGGTGACGGTCGTCTTCGAGGGCGACGAGGACGTTCTCGACCCGCTGGTCGAGGAGTTCTCGCAGAAGGCGATGCGCGCCGGGGGGTGACGGGACGTGACGGGCGACCCCCACCCCGTCGACGGGCAGGTCGTCCTGCTGGCGGGCGCCAAGGCCAGCGTCCCGCTCGAACGGATTCCGGACCTGCTCGAACGCGTACAGGCCGACCTCGGTCCGCGCCTGGACGCCGTCCGCCGCCGGTTCGAGTGCGTCCACGAGGACGGCGAGCGCGCCGTCTTCCTCGTCCCGGACGACCACTGGCGGACGGTCGGCGACCGTCTGGGCTTCGGCCGACGGGAGCGCGACGCCGTCCGCCGTGCGCACGAGGAGCAACTGCTGCGTCTCGGCCGTCGAGAGGACCGCCGCGAGGAGTTCGCGTCGGCGCTGGAGTTGCGGACGGCCGTCGTGGTGGGCCGACGGGATGGCTCCGACGCGCCGGAGCGGTAAATTGAACCCCCGGGCGTGAGACGGAGCGGGCGTGTACTCCGCCGTCGTCACGATTCTCGCCCACGCGACGCTCGCGCTGGCGAGCTACGGTCTCGCCAGCGCGCTGGCGGCTCGCGTCGCCCGGAAGCACGCGTCGCGGGTACGGACGGCGGCGCGCCTGCGAACGCTCCGGCGCGCCGGCAGCCTCGTCGGCGGGAGCGGAGCGGTCGTCGTCTCGGAGCTCTCGGGAGTCACGCCGTTCGTCGCGGGAACGCTCCCCGCGGGCATCGCCGGCACCGCCTACGGCGCGGTGCTCGTCGCCTGCGTCGTCTTCCTCGGTCCCGTCCTGCTGGTCGTGGTCGCGGTCGACCTCGCCGTTCACCCGTACCGGCGCGAGGTGCGGCCGGTGGAAGCGACCCGTTCGGACGTGGTTCGCTGGTTCCTCGCCCGCGTCCCGGCGATGCCGCTCGCGGTCGGGGTCGCCGCGGTCGTCGTCTGGGTCGCGCCCGCCGGGTGGGGCAGGGTGGTCGCCGCACTCGCCGTCGCCGTCGCGGGTGCCGCCGGGATGCCCGTCCTGCTCTCGTACGTGCTGCGCGCTCGCCCGCCGACGCCCGGCGAGTGCGCGTCGCTCGTCGACCTGCCCGACGACGTGCGCGTTCGCGTCGTCCCGGACGCCACCCGGGTCGGCGTGGCGTTCGCGGCGGGCGTCGCTCCCGGCGCTCGCTACGTCTTCCTCGCGGAATCGCTGTTCGACGTGCTCGGTCCCGCTGAGCGGCGGGCCGTGCTCGCCCACGAACTCGCCCACCACCGTCGGGGACACGTCGCGCTCCGGGTCGCGCTACCGATGTGTCTGCTCGTCCCGCTCGTCGCGGCGGTCGAGTTTCACGTCGACGGCGCGTTCGCCGCGGTCCTCGTCCTCTCGCTGCCGGCCACCGTCGCGCTGTTTTGGGTCGTCCGGTGGACGGAGTACGACGCGGACCGTTGGGCGGCCGACCGTGCCGGGGCCGGCGCGCTGGCCGGCGCGCTCTCGGAACTGGCCGACCGCAAACTCGTGCTCGCGGGACCGGGGCGGCATCTCGGCGCTTTCGCCTCCCACCCCTCTATCGAGAGGCGCGTCGCGCGCCTCGGTCGAGAGCCTCCAGGGCGGCGTCCAGGTCCGCGATGAGGTCGCGGGGGTGTTCGACGCCGGCCGACACCCGGAGCAGCGAGTCGGTGATGCCGAGTTCCGCGCGCTCCTCGGGCGACAGCGGCGAGTGCGTCATGCTCGCGGGGTGTTCTATCAGCGACTCGACGCCGCCGAGACTGACCGCCAGTTCGAACGCCTCCAGTTCCGCGACGAACCGCTCGACGTCGGCGAGGTCGCCAGCGAGTTCGAACGACAGCACGCCGCCCGCGCCGTCCATCTGCCGCCTCGCGAGGTCGCGCTGGGGGTGCGATTCGAGCCCCGGGTAGTACACCGTCTCGACGCGGTCGTGTTCGTCGAGGAACGCGGCGATTTCGGCGGCGTTGGTCTCGTGCTGTCGCATGCGCAGCGGCAGCGTCTTCAGACCGCGCAGCGTGAGGAAGGCGTCGAACGGCGCGAGCACGTTCCCCATCCCGACCTGCTGGAGGAACCCGATCTCGTTCGCGAGGTCGTCGTCGTCGGTGACGGCGACGCCGCCCAGCGAGTCGCTGTGTCCGTTGAGGTACTTCGTCGTGCTGTGGACGACCACGTCCGCGCCGAGGTCGAGCGGGCGCTGGAAGTACGGCGAGAGGAAGGTGTTGTCCACGCCGAGGCGGGCGTCGGCGGACGCCGCAATCGAGGCGATGGCCTCGATGTCACAGAGCCGGAGCAGGGGGTTCGTCGGCGTCTCCATCCAGACGAGTTCCGTCTCCTCGCGGACGGCGTCGGCGACGTTCTCCGGGTCGCGGGCGTCGACGAAGTCGACCGCCACGTCGAGGCGGTCCCGGAACAGTTCCTTCAGCATGGTGTTCGTCCCGCCGTAGAGGTCGTCGAACGCGACGATGTGGTCGCCGGGTTCGACGGTCGCCGTGACCGTCGCGACGATGGCCGACGTGCCGGAGGCGAAGGTCATGGCGTGGTCGCCACCCTCCAGCGCCGCCAGTCGCTTCTCCAGGGCGTGGCGTGTCGGGTTCGCCAGCCGCGAGTAGAGGTACTCGTTGTCCTCGGGGTCGAGGTCCTCGAGGGCGGTGTCGGGGTCGATGCCGGGCACCTCGTACGTCGACGAGAGGTGGACGGGCATCGTCACGTCGCCCGCCCGCTCGTCGTGCGACGGTTGCTCGCCGTGGGTCACCGCCAGCGTCTCGAACCGAGGGTCCGCGTCGGAGGGGTCGGTCATGCCACCGGTCCCTTCGGCATCCTAATTTAGTATCTTTCGATGCGGCAGGTGTTGCCATGCGTCGAGAGAATCGCGCTCGCACACGAATTATCGCCGAACATCGTCCGACATCGTTCCTGACGAAGAGGAGAGAATACAACGATCCGTCGCGGTGAACCGAATGCGCGCGGCCACCCGCGACCGTCGCGCGCGCCGCGACGGACGGGACGAGAGCGGTCGCCGGTCGTTTCAGTCGTCGCTGGACGCCGCCGCGCCGCCGCGGGACACGCCGGTGCCAGGACCGACGTCGATGCCGAGTTCCTCGAGCTTCTCGTCGGGCACGACGCCGTCCTCCCAGTCGCGGACGGCGTAGTACTCGTCTTTCAGCTCGGCGAGTTCGACGAGTTCGCCCTCGGAACCGCCCTTGCCGGGGATGGCCTCGGGGCTGCCCTCGACGAACCGGGCCGGCAGGTCGTCGTCCTCGCCGTCGAAGCCGACGAGGTTGTTGTAGTAGCGTTCGAGGTTGTAGATGCGCTCGCCCGCCTCCATCAGTTCCTCCTCGGAGACGTCGCGGCCGGTCATGCCATTGTACTGCATGACGTACTCCTCGATGCCCTCCGCGAAGGCGTTGAACTTGCAGATGTCGAAGCTGTCCGAGATGGCGTGCATGTCCTGGAAGGTGACACAGAGCTCGCCCTTCCCCTCCCACTCGGTGGGTTCGACCTTCTCCGGTAAGCCGAGGATCTCGGCGGACGGCGTGTAGCCGCGGAGGTGGCAGGCGCCGCGGTTGCTCGTCGCGTAGCCGATGGCCATCCCCTTCATGCTGCGGGGGTCGTAGGCGGCCATCGTCTGGCCCTTCACGTCGAGGGACATCTCGGCGTCGCCGAGCTCCTCGGCGGCGCGCATCGAGCCCCGGGCCAGCAGGTCCGCGAGGTCGTCCTCGCGGTGGGCGATGCGCTCGATCATCTCCAGCATCGTCTCGGAGTCGCCCCAGTCGAGTCCCTCGTCGAGGCGACCCTCTTCGGTGGCCTCCATCGCCATGGCCATCGTATTCCCGGTGTCGATGGTGTCGATGCCCATGTCGTTGCAGCGGTCGATCATCGCCGCGATCTTGTCGCGGTCGTCGTTCATCGAGTTCGGACCGAGCGCCCATGCCGACTCGTACTCGTACGACTCCATCCGGATGTTCATGTCCTCGCCCTTGTGGTGGACCTGCACCTCGACCTCCTTCTTGCAGGCGACGGGGCAGGAGTGACACGTCGGCTCGTCGACGAGGATGTTCTCACGGACGTTCTCACCGGAAACGTTCTCGGCGTCGATGTTCGGCTCGTCCGGCTCCGACTCGGCCTCGCTGTGCGTGCTGGTGTACGCGGCGTTGCGGGTCGGCAGGCCGTCCATCTCCTCGGTGAGGTTCATCAGGACGTTCGTGCCGTACATCGAGAGACCGCCCTCGTTCGGCGCGGTCACGTCCGACTCCTGGATGGCCTGCATCGCCTGCTTGTGGCCCTTCTGGAACGTCTCCGAGTCGGCGGGCTGGGGCATCTTCGTCGTCGACTTCACGACGACCGCCTTGAGGTTCTTCGACCCCATCACCGCGCCGGTGCCGCCGCGGCCCGAGGCGCGGTCGTCCTCGTTGATGATGCATGCCATCCGAACCTGGTTCTCGCCGCCGGGACCGATGGCCATCAGCGAGAGGTTCTTGCCGTACGACCCCTCGACCTCCTCCTCGAGCGTGTCGCGCGTCTCGTGGACGCCCTTGCCCCAGAGGTGGGAGGCGTCGCGGAGTTCGACCTCACCGTCCTCGACGAAGGCGTAGACGGGGTCGTCGGCCTGCCCCTCGAACAGCAGGCCGTCGAAGCCGGCCCACTTCAGTCGCGCGCCCGACCAGCCGCCGTGGTGGCTGTCCGTGACGGTGTTCGTCAGCGGCGACTTCGTACAGACCGCGATGCGTCCGCTCATCACCGTCTGCGTGCCGGTCAACGGCCCGTTCATAAAGGCGAGCAGATTGTCGGGGCCGAGCGGGTCGACGTCCGGTCCCTGGTCGAACACGTACTTCACTCCGAGTCCGCGGGCACCGATGTACTTCTTCGCGTCCTGGTCGTCGACGCCCTCGTAGTCGACCGCTCCGTCCGTGAGGTCGACGCGGGCGACGTGGTCCTGGAAACCGCCTAAGTCAGTCATAGTAACTTCTATCCGTTATAATGGTGCGCTAGCACGTTATTCGTTCCCATCCTTGGGTAACCGATTTCGGTTACGTCGACGACGGCCGGACGATAGTGAAAACAGTGATACAGTCGGCGGCCGGTCGTTCGCGCATGGGCGACGAGACGAACGCGGGCGAGGAGTCCGATAGGGATGGGGCGGCGGCGACGGACGCGACCGAGGTGGTGGACGACGCGACGGGCGGTCGGCCGTGTCCGACGTGCCAGGAGCCGATGTTCCGCCGCCACTGCAAGTACGTCTGTCCGAACCACGGCGTCGTGATGGACTGCGGGGACACCTTCTGGAACTAGGTCAGCGCCTCGCGGGCCGGTTGCACGAGCAGGGCGAGCGCGACGACCGCCGCGGCGGCGACGAGCCACCAGTTCTTCCCGACCGACCCCGCAGCGAGCGTCTCCAGCGACCCCCCGGCCAGCACGGCGGCGGCGGTCCAGGGCACCTCGCCGAGCGCCGTCCCGAGGACGAACGCGCGCAGGGGGACCCCCGAGAGCCCCGCGGCCGCCGAGACGGGGTCGGAGGGCGCGGGCGCGAGCCGCGAGGCGACCATGCCGCGCAGGTCGCCGGTCGCGTCGAAGAAGCGCTCGCCCGAGGCTCCCAGTCGCCCGGCGAGACCGCCATCGCCCCGGAAGTACTGCGCACCGAGGAACGGGACGCAGGCGCTCGCGGTCGTGCCGGCGAGCGCGACGGGGAAGCCGACGACCGGGCCGTAGACGTACCCGACCGCCAGCGCGACCGCCGAGGTCGGCCACGCCAGCACCGGACGGACGAGATAGACGAGGAGGAACGCGCCCGCGGCGAGCGTGGGGCTGTCGGTGACCGCCTCGACCTGCCGGTAGACGAGGTCGGGCGAGACGACCAACCCCGCGGCGACGACGAGCGAGAGGACGGCGAGACCGGCGAGCTGCCGGCGGTGCTGACGCACTGCCATTCACCCCAGTTTGCCCGCCGGACGGCTAAGTACTTTCTTCCGCGCGCAACTTTTAATCCGTCAGGTGGCCGATTCGGAGACGATGAGCGAAGAGGACGATGCCCCCCATGCATCGAAGAGTTCGACTGGCGAGAGCGCCGAGGCGGGCGAGTCAGGGAGCGGGTCGGAGGCGGACGCCGGTCGGCGCGACGGCGATGGCCGGGACGACCCCGTGGCGCTGGGCGTCGAACTGCTCGGGAAACTCGAACACGCCGAACTGTCGGTCGCGGAGGCGGTCGACCGCATCGAGACCATCACGACCGACCCCACGACGACCCGGACCATCCTCGACGAGGCCGAGAAGCGCGGCCTCGTCGAACGCGAGCAGGGCATCATCCGGCCTACCGGCGGCGGGTTCGTCCGGTTCGAGAGCGAGGTCGTGGTCAAGGAGGGCGACTTCACCTGCCAGCGCTGCGGGGCCAGCATCTCCGAGGGTCACTTCGTGAAACTCGACGCCGGCGAGCACGGTCCGTTCGGTTCGTCCTGCATCCGGAAGGTCACTGGTCGCGACTGAGTCGGTCGACGAGCCGCTCGATGGTCCGCTGCTGGCGCTCCAGCAGTTCGTTCTGGCGTTCGACCGCTTCGGTGAGCGCCGCCAGTCGCTCCTCGACGTCGTCGCCCATGTTCTCCTCGGCGGGCTCGAACCCGGAGCCGGCGAACCCGGACGACTCGCCGTCGGCCGTTTCCTCCCGGGATTCGGCGGTCGACTCGCGACCCGTAGTCGCGAGCGCTCCGTCGCCGCCGGTACCGGCGGGTTCGTCCTCGGACACCGCGTCGTCGACGCTTGCCGCGTCGACGCTCTCCGTTCCGCCGCTCGCTGCATCTCCGACGGGGTCGTCCACCACGACGGAGCCGCCGGAACTGGTCTCGACGTCGGCGCTTGCGTCGCTGGCGTCGGTCGCGGTCTCGGCGTCCGCGTTCGCCGTATCGCCGAGGGCGTCGGCGGACTCGTCGTCGACGCCGGCGTCGGAATCGGCCTCGACGACCTGGCCGTCGACGTCGAGTTCCGGCGGGTTCGCCTGGATGGGGTCGACGCCGCCGAACGGGTCGTCGGCGTCGTCGGCGTCACTAGCGTCGGACGCTTCGTCATCGGCGTCGTCGGGCGCGGCACTGCGCTCGAACTCGGCGTACGAGTCGGCGTCGTGGTAGGAGAGCAGCGCGCGCTCGACGCGTTCCCGCACCTCCCGCGTTCGGTTGCTGGGCGTCTTGACGCGCTGGGGCCGGCCGTCGGCCTCGATGATTATCTGGGAGGAGACGGTGCCCTCCTCGACGTCAAGGCGGGTCACGTCCTCGAAGTGGTACTGCTCGAAGTCCTCGTCCCAGACGGCCTCGCCGACGTGTTTCACGACGCGTGCGCTCGTGACGACGAGCGTGAGTTCGCTGAACTGGTAGGTCTGGATGACCTGCTCGTTGGCGTCGGTGACGCCCGCGCCGTTGAGCACGCCCGCGAGGACCGGGTGGAGGGCGTCGTGGAGGCGTTTGGCGGGGACCGTGAACTCCTCGACGCCGTCGATGCCGTAGTCGAGGGCGACCGTCGCCTTCCGTCGGCCCTCGGTCACCTCGATGCGCTCGGCGTCGTGGGAGTACTCCACGACGGACTCGTCGCTCAACAGGCCGTCGCCCCGGTAGATGAGCGTCCGCGTCGGCGTCACGTAGAGGGCGTCTTCACCGCCGAGGGGGACCGTCGCGGCGACTTGCTCGTCGCCCAGCGTGGACTGTACGATTTCCGGAATACTCATGAAGTGGAATGGATACCCCCGTGTGGTCAGTAGTGGCGACGAACCGTCAGGTCGGCAGTCGCATCGACCGCTCGACATGGGACGGTCCGTTCCCCGGTCTCGACGGCGGACGACCGCCAGAACTTCACGTGAGAATCACGTTCACTGGGACATGGGATACACCTGGCAGTACTACGACCTCGTTCTCGCTGCCATCTTCGTCAGCCTGATAGGCGGCGTCGCCGTTGGGCAGTTGACCGCCATTCCGACGACGACCACGGCGATAGCTGGCGGATTCGTCGGCGTGCTCCTCGTCGGTCACGGCCTGTTCGTCAACGGCCCGGTGGACGCGCCGGACGACCTCACCGACGAGGTCGACTCGCTGAACTGATTCGACGCCCGCCGCGAGTCGAATTTCCGGTCGCGGAGACCGAACCGCGAGTCGAACTCCCGGTCGAGGAGCAGTCGTCCCCGCGGGCGGCGTCGGAGAGCGGTATTCCGGTCCACACCCGGGGCAGGTGCGGCCTACCCCCTCTGGTGCGGTCCCTCCCGGACGGTGCGGCGCGCCCGTCACTGGACGGCGACGACCGCCGGAGCGGACGCCCTCGTCCGGCGGCCCGCGTCGGGGCGCGACGCGGCGAGGGGTCAGTAGACGGCGTCTCGAATCTCCTCGTCCAGGTCCTCGAACGTGTTGAGGTGGACCCGCCGCTCGGTGCGCAACTCCGCCAGCTTCCGCTCGTGGTCGTCGACGTTGTCCGCGACCGAGAACGCGTCCACGTCCATCCCCGGCACCGACGCGGGGACGGTGAGGCCCGTCGCCTCGTCGTCGGTCCACTCGACGGTGCCGCGGACGAGTTCGCGCAGGAGAGTCACCGAGTCCTCGACGCGGATGTCGGTCCCGCCCAGGTCGCCGGTGTTGAGGACGAAGCAGTCAACGTCGAGGTCGGTGACGAGGTCGCGGAACCGGTTGCCCTCCTCGCCTTTCGAGCCGACGATGAAGGGGTTGGTCCCGACCACGCGGATGGCCTCGCCCGCCTTCGAGGGGTCGCCCGCGCTGGTCTGGACGGACTCCCCGAGCATGAACGCCGCCGCGGCCTCCTCGGGCGAGAGCTTCGCGACCGGTGGCATCGTCGGGTTGCGCGTGATGAAGAACACCTGGTCGACCGACTCGAGGTCGACGTCCTCCCCCGCGGACGAGAGGTGTTCGCGCTGGATGACCGCCCGACCGTTGGACGTGTGGCGGTCGCTGTCGAAGTCGACGGTGCCGTCGTCGGCCACGTCGACGTTCTCCAGGACGGTGGACTCGTGCATGACCGCGTCGTACATCGCGGGCTGTTCGTCGGCGTCGAGTCCGATGGTCTTGACGTACAGCCCGTTGCCCTCGCTCCCGGCGACGGTGCCGTCGGGAAGCAACGCACAGACGTCGTCCTGGAGCATCGTCGCTTCCTCGGGCTCGTCGAGTCGGAGACCGTGAGCGGTCAGCGTCGACTTGCCGGTCGCCGACAGTCCGAGGAACAGCTGTCCGACCTCGTCGATACCGTCGCCGTCGTCGTCCGCGCCCGCTTCGCCGCGCCGTAGTCGGACGCGCTTGCTCCCGGCGTGGAGGCCGAGTCCGCCCCCGCGCTTGGCGTGGTACATGAACAGGCGGAGGAAGGACTTCTTGGCCTCACCGGTGTAGTCGCTGCCCAGCACGGCGGTCACGCCGTCGTCGGGGAGGACGCGGACAGCGACCTCGTCGCGCTCTGGCACCTGGATGGTGACGAAGTCGGGGTCGGGCGCTCGCTGGCCGTCCTCCGCCGTCACCGGCTCGAACAGCTTCGCCCACGCGAGGGCGATGCGCGCGTGCGGTTTCGGCACGTACAGCCGGCAGCGGTAGGAGTGGTCGGGGTGGCGGCCCATCCGGCGGTCGAGACAGACCATCTCGTGGTCGCGAGCGTACTCGATGGCGTCCTCGACGTGTGCGTAGTCGCTCGCGTCGAAGTCGTCGTCGACCTCGTTTCTCGTCCGGTCGGCGTTGCGCGAGCGGTGGTCGCTGACGTACGACGGGGAGCCGAACTCGGTCGTCGTTTCGAGGTTCTCGGAGAATTCCCGGAGTCGTTCCAGCGACGGGTCGTAGACGACGCCGTCCGCTTCTACGGGGTCGGGCAGGGCGGTCGTCGGCGTTCGGACCCTCGGCGCGGAGTCTGACATCGTGGTCGAAGACAACAGGAGGAGGTTTAATTATTCACCGTTTGTCGCCCTCCAGAGCGCCTGTAACGCGGATTTTGTTTTTCGATCCCGAGTAAATCGCCCCGGTTCCCCGCATCGTCGAACCGCTCCGCGACGGACGGTCGCTCGCCCCCGCGCGGCGTGACCGTGACGGCCCCGGGTGACGCGTCTCCGCGAACGCTCCGAGCGACCCGAGAAGGCGGTCCCTTCCGCCACCGGGGCGCCGACTGCGGCCGTTTCCGCTCCGCCGACCGTCACCCGGACGCCCCGTCGCCGTTCAGTTTTCGTCGTCTTCGTCGGTTTCGTTCTGGATGCGCTCGGTCTGTCCCTCCGCGTCCATGCTCTGTGAGTCCCCGCCGTACTGGTTCTGTTCTTCCTCGGTCTCGTTCTCGCGGTCGTTCTCGTCGGACATGCGTCGAGGTACCATGCAGAACCGCATAAGCGAACGATTTGCGATAGCCGGACGGTGGCAGTCGTCCGGGCGGAGCGGTCTGCGTTCGTCGAGGGATGGAACGGTCGGCGTTCCTCCAGGTCGGCGGTGTTCGCCGGGGTCTATCGCCGGGAATCGCCAGCAGTGAGCGCCGTACCGGGCGACGACGAACGGTCTACCACCGTGTCAGATGGTACCGGGACTCTCCGATGGTTTATACGTGTGACGTGCGTAGTGAAGGTGTGAGTGAAGAATCCGGGCGTCGGAATCTCCGAATGCCCAACAACGACGAGCTGTTCGCGGTCGTCACCGAACACAACGGCGGGAACCACGTTCGCGTCCAGTGTGAGGACGGCAAGAACCGGATGGGACGCATCCCTGGCCGAATGAAGTACCGAACCTGGATCGACGAGGGCGACGTCGTCGTCGTCGAACCCTGGGACTGGCAGGACGAGAAGGCCAACATCGAGTGGCGGTACACCGGCCAGGACGCCGACCAGCTTCGCGCCGAAGGCCACATCGAGTAAGTTCGCTCGGCCCGAGAGGTGACGTTCGCAGAACGACAGTTCTTCGACGACGCTACCCGCCAGAGACGTCTCCGTCGCTCGAGGGGTCGTCGACGGGGACGTTCCGCGGCTCCGAACCGGTGAGCCAGAGGACGTAGTCCTGTTCGTCGTCGCTCGGGTTCACGTCCCGGTGGACGACTCCCGCGGGGACGTGGAAGAACTCGCCCGCACGAGCCAGCTTCCGCTCGTTCCGTCCCGTCCCCCACTCGATGTAGCCCTCGCCGTCGAGCACGTGTCCGAACACGTCGTTGTCGCCGTGGTGGTGCCAGTTGGACTCGACGCGCCCGTCGGCGTGGCCGCGAACCTGCTGGACGTCGGCGTCCGGGAACGGCGTCAGGCGCGTCAGGTTCGCGAGTTCGGCGGTCGCGACGAGGTCGTCCTCGCCCACGACCCTCGGCGGCGAGCCGGGAGCGTCCGACGACGGCCCGTCGGCGTCGACCACGGACGCTCCGGCCCCGACGAACGCGGTCACGGTCGACCGCTCGTTGTCGCCCGGATTCGCGTCCCGGTGGACGACCCCCGCGGGGACGTGGAAGAACTCGCCCGCCTCGGCCTCGACCGCGTTCGCGCCGTCCGGTCCGTACTCGATGCGCGCTCTCCCCTCCAGCACGACGCCGTAGGCGTCCCTGTCGCCTTGCGTGTGCCACCCGGACGACTCTCCGCCGTCCAGTCGACTCCGGACCAGCAGCGTCTCGTCGGTCTCGAAGACAGTCGCCCGCGTCGCCGCCTGGTCCGTTCGCTCGAAGTCGTCCGGTCTGACGACCGAGATAGCGGGTTCGGATGTCATGAGAAGTCCGTGCCGTCCTACGGCGTCGACCGCCGTAATCCTGTGGTCCGCGTGGTCGGTGAATCAGTCGCCGCTCGCGGGGCGGTCCCGTGATTCGGTCGGGGTCTCTTCATCCGGCGCGTCGAAGAGCGGGCTCTGCTCGCCGGGGGCGAGGGCGTTGAGGACGAGCGCCGTCAGCGCCGTCACGACGACCGGTTCCCCGAAGAAGGTCCGTGCGGCCTGGGGAAGTCCGCCGAGCGCGTCTGGGCGCGTGGCGACGCCGAGACCGAGTCCGAGTGAGACGGCAACGATGACCATGTTCCGGCGGTCGAGGTCGGTGTGGAGGAGGAGCAGGCGCGTGCCGCTTGCGGCGACCATCCCGGCCATCAGCAGGACGGCCCCGCCGAAGACGGCGCTCGGAATGGTCGCGACGGCGGCACCCACCTTCGGGCTGAGCCCGAGTATCGCGAGGATGACGCCGGCCACGCCGACGACGTGGCGGCTCATCACGCCCGTGAAGTTGACGACCCCCACGTTCTGGGAGAACGACGTCACGGGGAACGCGCCGAACGCCGACCCGACGGAGCTCAGGAGACCGTCGGTGAACAGCCCGCCGCGGAACTCCTCGCCGGTCGGGTTCCTGCCCTCGGCGGCCGTGATACCGGACATGTCGCCGACGGTCTCCATCGCGGAGACGAGGAACAGGAACGCGAACGTGACCATCGGGACGGGTTCGAACGCGAGACCGAACGCGCCCGGTCGCGGAACCGCGAACCAGGCGGCCTCGCCGACGGGCGCGAAGTTCACGATGCCGAGCGAGACGGCGGCCACGTAGCCGACCGCGATACCGGTCAGCGTGCTCAGGAGTCGCGTGATGCCGTCGGTGAACAGGTTGAGCGCGACCGCGACGAACAGGACGAGCGCGGCGAGACCGACGTTGTGTACCGCGCCGTAGTCGCTGGCACCGACGCCGCCCGCCGAGTAGTCCATGGCGACGGGGACGAGGTACAGTCCGATGATGACCACGACCAGTCCCGTCACGAGCGGCGGGAAGAAGGGTCTGATGCGTTCGAACTGCCAGCCGATGAGCCCCTCGACGAGGAAGCCAGTGACGAGAATCGAGCCGAAGACGGCACCGAGCCCGTAGTTCACGCCGACGGTCGTCGCCGCGCCGACGAACGTGAAGCTCGTCCCCATCACGATGGGGAGCCGGGACCCGACCGGCCCGACGGCGTACGCCTGGACGACCGTCGCCAGCCCGGAAAACAGGAGCACCATCTGGACGACGTAGGCGGTGTTCGCCGCCCCGAGGTCGACGGCACCCGCGACGATGTACGCGACCGCCGTCGCCGGAACGATCATCACCGAGACGTGTTGCAGCCCCAAGAGGAGCGACTTCGGCCACGGCGGCCGTTCGTCGAGTTCGTACTCGAGGTCGATCTCCCCGTCCGTGTCGGTCGTCATCTGTACTCCCCAGGAGTCGGCGACCTGCAATAATAGTTCCGCGTTCGAGCGTATATCCGCCTTTGCTATCGTGATAATATGCAAGTTCGTGTATTCCGCCTGCGGAGCGCCGCCGGTCGAGTCCGCCCGGTCAGTGGATCGTGACCTCGTAGTCCTCGACGGAGATGTCGACGAGGCTCGTCGCCTCGTAGTCCGTGTCGTCGAGCGCCGTCTCGCCGACCTTCCGGATGACGACCGCGATGTCGGTTATCTCGGCGCCGATGTCGTCGAGCGCGTCGCAGATGGACGCAAGCGTTCCGCCCGTCGACAGCAGGTCGTCGACGACGAGGACGCGGTCGCCCTCCTCGACGTCGTTGATGTACATCTCCGACTCCGAGTAGCCCGTCGTCTGGTGGAGCGCCACCTCGCCGTCGAGGCCGTACTCGCGCTTGCGGATGACCACCAGCGGGACGTCCGTCTGCAGGGAGAGCGCGGTCGCGATGTGGATGCCCATCGCCTCCGGGGCGACTATCTTGTCCACGTCGAGGTCGGCCGCCCGCGTGAGACCGACGACGACCTCGCGCAGCAGTTCGGGTTCGAGCATCGGCACCCCGTTGCTGATGGGGTGGACGAGATACTGGTAGCCGTCCTTGTCGATTATCGGCGCCTCGTGGAGTGACTCGTGCAGTCGGTCCATGTGGTCCGTTACTCGAAACGTGGGAAAAACGGTTCGCTCTCCAGTCGGGGGCCGACCTCGACGCCATCTCACGGCCCCTGCCGTGCGGGAGAAGGAATTATTGAGTCGCCTCCCGTACGGGTTCCGGATGGCGGCGTTTCGAGACCGCGAGCGGAGACGGGTGTCCAGGCCGGAACTGGCGGTGTTCGTCTCGGGGGTCACCAGCATGGGACTGGAGATACTCGCCGGACGCATCGTCGCACCGCAGTTCGGGAGCAGCATCTACACGTGGGGCAGTATCATCGCGGTCTTCCTCGCGGCGCTGAGCCTCGGCTACTACCTCGGTGGGAGACGGGCGGCGTCGCGAGCGACGAACGAGCGGCTGACGTGGCTGCTCCTCGGTACCGCGGCGTACGTCGCGCTGCTCGTCTTCGCCAGCGACACGCTGCTGGCCGTGGCCGCGACGATTCCGCTCCCCGCCCGGTTCGCCTCCCTTCCCGCCGTGACGCTGCTCTTCGGCCCGCCGACGTACCTGCTCGGGTTCGTCAGCCCGTACGCCGCGGAGCTCTCAGAAAAGGAGAGTCCCGGCGAAGCCTCCGGGCACGTGTACGCGCTGGGGACCGTCGGCAGCATCGTCGGTGCGTTCGGGACGACGTTCTTCCTCGTCCCGGCGCTCGGTATCGAGCAGATAGGGCTCGGATTCGGGCTACTGCTCGTCGGGACGGCCCTGTGGCTCGCCGCGCCCGCCGCCAGTCCGAAGCCGGTGTACGCCACGCTGGGCGTCGCACTGCTGCTCGTCGCGGCAGCCGGCGGCGGGTCCGTGGGATTCTCCGCACACGGGGAGGTCGTCTACCACACCCAGACGCCGTACCAGGAACTGGAGGTCGCGGACCGCGGCGGCGTCAGGACGCTGTACCTGGACGGCCAGCGACACAGCGCGATGGACCTGGACGACCCCGACCGGCACGTCTTCGACTACACGCGGTACTTCCACCTGCCGTATCTCATGACCGACGACGTCGACCGGGTGCTGTTCGTCGGCGGGGGCGGGTTCACCGGCCCGAAACACTTCGCCCGGGAGTACGACGCGACGGTCGACGTCGCGGAGATAGACCCCGAGGTCATCGACGTCGCCAAGCGGTACTTCGGCGTCGAGGAGTCCCCCCAGTTGAACGTCTACAACCGGGGCGGACGGCAGTTCCTCCGGGAGACCAACCAGACGTACGACCTCATCGTACTCGACGCCTACAAGAAGGACAAGGTCCCGTTCCAGTTGACGACGGTGGAGTTCATGCGGTTGGCCGAGCGCCGACTCTCCGACGACGGCGTCCTGTTCGCGAACCTCATCTCCGCACCGAGCGGTCCCGCCTCGAAGTTCTACCGCGCAGAGTACGAGACGATGGCGCAGGTGTTCCCGCAGGTGTACGGCTTCCCGACCGCGGGCGTGAGCGCCGTCCAGAACATCGAGGTCGTCGCGACGAAGGACCCGCGACGCATCACGCAGGCGGAACTCCGGGCGCGGAACGCGAACCGCGATATCGGCATCGACCTCTCGCGGGAAATCGACGACTACCGGACCGGGCCGAAGACCGGCGACGTTCCGGTGCTCCGCGACGACCATGCCCCGGTGAACAGCCTCCTCGACCCAATGGCCGGTCAGCGGTACGTCGTCGAACGGGGGCACAATCGGTCGACGGAGCCGTCGGGGAGCCGCGCCGCTCGCCCGACGCTCGCGCGACCTGCCGAAAGCGCGGGATAGCGTCACCCTACCTCGCGCGGCGGACGGCCGAGGCGACCGCGTCGGCGAACGTGCCAGCGCCGTCCGAGGCGGCGTCGAAGTAGAGGTACGGTTCGACGAGTTCGAGTCCACGGGTCGGACGGCGTCACTCGTCTCCGGCGAACCACTCGCCTCGGGCGTCGGGCGGCGAACACGACTCGCCGACGGACGACGGAGCGGTTCACCGTCGACGCGCGAAACCGTAATCTATCTAACGGGAACGAAGTACCGGAAAGAGCCATAACGGGGCCGGTCGACGGCTTGGACGATGGTCGGCACACTCCCCGACGTCGGTATCGGAACCTACGATACCGACCCCGACGCGTGCGCGGCGAGCGTCGAGACCGCGCTGAACTACGGGTATCGCCACGTCGACACCGCCGAGATGTACGAGAACGAGGCCGCGGTCGGCGAAGCCATCGCCGCCGCCGACGTCGACCGCGACGAGGTGTTCGTCGCGACGAAGGTGCACTCGGCGAATCTCTCGTACGACGACGTGCTGGAACGCGCCCGGACGAGTCGCGACCGGCTCGGCGTGGACGTCATCGACCTCCTGTACGTCCACTGGCCGCTGCGGGCGTACGACGCCGAGGAGACGCTCGCGGCGTTCGCCGACCTCCACGACGAGGGCGTGATTCGCAACGTCGGCCTCTCCAACTTCACGCCGGAACTGCTCGACGACGCGCTCGCACACCTCGACGTCCCCCTGTTCGCCCACCAGGTCGAGTGCCACCCGCTGCTCCAGCAGGAACGGCTCCGGGCAGTCGCCCGCGAACACAACCACTACCTCGTCGCGTACTCCCCGCTGGCGAAGGGTGCGGTGACCGAACTGCCCGAACTGGTCGAGATCGCCGAAGCGTACGACGCGACGCCGGCGCAGGTGGCCCTCGCCTGGTTATCCTCGAAGGAGAACGTGGTCGCCATCCCGAAGTCCACCTCCGAGGCGCACATCCGGGAGAACTACGAGGCACGGCAACTTTCGCTCTCGGACGAGGACCGGGAGCGCAGACGCTATCGACCGCGAAGAGCGACGGGTCGACTTCGAGGACGCGCCCTGGCGCTGACGACGCGACCGGGAGCGGCGAGGACCACTACCCCGAACGGCGATGTATCGCCCCGACGAACGGGGCCGATGTCGATGCCGGTCGCTCTCCCTACCGCCGCGAGTCCTCCCGATAGTCGTCGACGCCGGGGTTCGCCCGGTACTCAACGCGGGAGAGCAGGCCGTCGGAGAGCGACGTTCGAAGCTCTCGCTCCCGGGTAGTAGTACGTCGAAAGAAACGAAGTAACGCTACGTCGCCTCGTGGCGACGGTGCGAAATCCTAGTTATGCGCGGACGACGTTCGTCGCGCGCGGGCCCTTGGGGGCCTGTTCGATGTCGAATTCGATCTCGGTCCCTTCCGTAAGGTCCTCGCCGCCAACGTCCTCCATGTGGAAGAATACGTCGTCGTCAGAGTCCTCAGTCGCGATGAAACCGTAGCCGCCCGTGTCGTTGAAGAAATCAACCTTACCGTTTGCCATTGCAACTAAACCAAAGCCGGGTACACGGTTAAGGGTTCCGAATCTGTGCTCTAAATCAGGATTTTCTAAGACGAATGTCCGTTCACACCGCTTATTTTCGGAAATATGAACGAGAAAAAGGGGATTCACCTGGAAGTAGTGCCCAATCAGTCACAACGAGCGGGAAGTCCCGTGGTATCCACAGTTCCTCCCCCGGCGTACTTTCGACGTTTCCCGGCCGACCCCTACCATCGGTCCGTGCGCTCCCGGACGGCGCGACGTTCTGGTTGCGGCTGAACAGGTTCGTCGGGTCGTACTCGTCCTTCAGTGCGACCAACCGGTCGTATGCCGACCCGAACGTGGTCCGCATCGTGTCGTCGCCTCCTTCCAGGAATCCCGGAAAGTTCAGGTAGACCGATCCGTCCGAGAACTGGCGCATGTCGTCGAGGCAGTCGCGAACCCACTCGACGTTAGCCTCGTCGTTCGCGGCATCCTCCCAGTTCGCCTCCACGCCGAGGAGGAACGGCGAGTACCGGCCAGCGAAGGCGCTCTCCTCGACGTCGACGTCCGTGATGGCGCCACCGAGCTGCCAGACGTCGACCGTCGATAGCGGGGAGGGTGCGGCGTCGGCCCAGTACTCGATTCGGTCGATGGCAGTATCCGGGAGACCGTCGAGATAGAGCGACTTCCAGTAGTAGCGCATTCCGTCGGGATACTCCTCGTCGAGAAGCTGCTGGAACTCGGCGTAGGGCATCGTGTCGCTGAAATCGGCTATCGGCTCGATGAACTCCCGCAGTGGCGCCAGTTCGTCCTCGCCCACGGCGGCAGGGCCGGCGTAGCAGCCCATGATCGCGAACTTCTGCTCGTGGAGTTCGTCGGCCGAGAACAGCTCCTCGTCCGGGAGTTCGCCGGCGAAGACGAGGGTGCTGATCTCCTCGGAGGCCGTCGCGACGAACTCGCGGTAGGCCCCCAACACCTCGGTCAGCCGGTCGCCCGGATAGAACACGAGGCAGGTCGCGACCTCCGGGCCGACGGGGTGGAGGTCGTACTCGAAGGCCGTGACCACCCCGAAGTTGCCCCCGCCACCGCGAAGCCCCCAGAACAGGTCGGCGTTCTCTTCCGCACTGGCCGTCACGAACTCGCCGTCGGCCGTGACGAGTTCGACCGAACGGAGGTTGTCACAGCTCAGGCCGTACTTGCAGCGGAGATGACCGATGCCGCCGCCGAGGGTCAGCCCGGCGATACCGGTATCCGAAACGACCCCGCCTGGCGTCGCGAGACCGAACTCCTGGGTTTCGTGGTCGAGGTCCGCCCACGTGGCGCCGGCCTGGGCCCACGCCGTCCGCGTCTCGGGGTTCACCCGAACGCCGGTCATCTCCGAGAGGTCGATGACGAGGCCGCCGTCGCAGACAGCCGTGCCTGCGACGTTGTGCCCGCCACCGCGAACCGCTACGAGAAGCTCTGTTTCGCGCGCGAACTCCACTGCATTGATGACATCGGCGACGCCCGCACATCGCGCGACGAGGGCAGGATGCTTGTCGATCATCCCGTTCCAGACGGCGCGGGCGTCGTCGTATCCGAGAGTCTCGGGACGAATCAGCTCACCGCGCAACCCCGCTTCGAACTGTTCGATTCGTTCGTCGTCGACGTGCTGTATCATACCATATCGGACGACTGCGGGAGTGTTGGCCTCATCTATCGAGCACAGTTCGACGTCGCGAACGGCGTTCACCACGTGAGACGCGGTTCAGCTCGTGCCAGCTAGAACTATTGTCCTCGCTACCGTCTCTCGATAGAGGGACTCCCATGGGACCCCAGGAGGACGAAACGAATCCTGACGACCCGGCTCTGCCGCCGGGATCGGCGATACTGGAGACGGTACTCGAGAATGCACGGAACCGGCAATATCTCGGCCAGCGACTGGACGCTGCGGGCGACCGCGTCGATACGGACCTGCTCGGCGACATCGTGCGACACGGGCCGGTGCTCGAAGCGCTTCGCGAGGAGTCGCTCGACCGCGGCGAGATCGAGGAACGGTTGGATATCTCGCGGGCCACGAGCCACCGCCTGACGCAGTGGCTCGACGAACGAGGCTTCGTCGAAAAGGTCGATAGCCGGCTCCAGTTGACGGGGCGTGGCGAGGCCGTCGCCGACGAGGTACTCCGGTTCGAGGCGAACGTTCGAACCGTCCACCGGTTGGCACCGCTTCTGGACGTCATCTGTGAGGACCACCAGGAGTTCGTCGTGGAGCCGTTCGTCGACGCGACCGTTACCGTCGCCGAACCGGACGATCCGTATCGGCCGGTCGAGCGGTTCGTCTCACTCGTCGGCGAGTCGGAGACCTTCCGCGGGTTCAATACGACGCACATGGCGCCGCTGGTCCTCGGCGAGTTCCACCAGCAGGTGTTCGACGGAACCGACAACGAGATCATCTACCTCCCGCGAACGGTCGACAAGCTCTTCGAGACCTATCCGGAGCAGGCGACCGAGGCGGTCGACGGCGGACACCTGGCCCTCCGGACGCGCGACGATCTCCCGTACGGACTCGCCATCTTCGACGAGCGCGTCGGAATCGGCGGCTACGACGAAGCGACGGGCATGATGCAGGTGTTCGTCGACACCGAATCGCCCATCGCCCGCGAGTGGGCCGAACGCGTCTACGCGTCGGTCAGAGCAGATTCCGAACCGCTCGACGACGAACGATTCGATCCGATGCGCCAATAGGACATCCGGCGTGCGACGAAGCGTCGTACAACCCCTCCCGTGCCGAAATCGATCACGCTGACAGATCGCGTTCCGTTCGAGAACTACCACGACCGCCGGGCGGCGTCTACCCGTCGAATCCCGGTTCGGCATCCGAGTCGAGCGTGAAGACGGTCGATTCGAGGGAGTGTTTCGAGACGGTGAGGATGCGAAGCATGTACGAACTGAGGAGGACGTACGGCGAGAGCGCAACGACGAACGCGATATCGACGTAGAAGAGCCGGGGCTCGACCGCCGGGAGTTCCGTCTGCGGGAAGAGTCCGGCGTCTATCGCGAGCAGCACGTACGAAGTGAAGACGATCACCGGAAGCGAGAGGACGAGGAGGTTGCTTGACAGATCCCGAAGCTCTCGTTTGAAGTAGAGCGTCGTGAAGTACTCGCGGCCGGACGCGAGAACCGTGAGCGTTCGAAGCAGCGCGTCGAGCGACTCGCGGTCCGATTCCGAGAGTTCGGAGTCGTGGACGGCTTCTAGGTGACGGGCCATGTTGATGTGGCGGGCGTACGGGTAGTCGAGACTGCTCAGCAAGACAACCGACAGACGGGAGTTGGTGTTCCGGAGGCGATCCTCGATCACCGACAGTTGTGCGTCAACGTCGCAGACGAAGGCTTGCAGATCTTCTCTCGCCCGCTCGCTATCGGTGCGGGCGTCGCGTCTCGGAGCGACGTCGTTTCCGAGCGAATCGCCCTGATGACGTACCCCAGGAACGGCTCTAGTCCGGCCGGGCTCACGCCGTCGTCAACGAGCTCCTCCAGTTCGATCTGGAACTCGATGGAATCTTCGATACGTGACAGCTTGACCTGGAGAGGAGCGAACTCCTGGGTGAGGGCAGCGGTGTTGATCGAGAGCACGACGGAGACGAAGAGGATGATTCCACCGAGTAGCGTGTTGAACAGCGTCTGGACCGCCCGCGTCTCCGTGACCAGTCGCTCCATCTTGAACTCCCAGGCACTCCCAACGATCAGGAGCAGCGACAAGACGACGATCAGCATGACCAGCGTGAGCGCCTGTTGATCCCCGTACAGGAGGACCCACTGAACCAGCCGGCGGACCGGACCGTCGGGCCAATCCTCGGAAGACACGAGGTCAACCCTCCCTGTCGGATTCCGAGAGCCAGATAACGAACATCGAATCGGTCAGTGCAATCGTACCCGACGTACTCTAATTACTCTTTGGCTCCCGAGGATAACACGGCCCATCGACGTTCGTCCGCTTCTCTTCGAGGACCGGGGATGGAACGCTGGCCACGGAGCTGAGACAGTACTCAGGTTCACCGTCGTCATCGTGAATCCGACAGACCCGTGCAAGGAACCAAACTCGAACCACCCCAATGCTCATGATTGGTCGATATGACATGTCCGTATGCAGGTTCGTCGTGTTCGCAACGAAACGGCAGATCTACGCTGCTACGTCGAGGAGTGCTAGTTACCCTACCACGAGGATTTGAGCGAAACCGTCGCCGCGCATTCTCTGATCGACGACCCTGATGTACAGGACGTAGTAGAGTTCCACCTCGACCTGCTCGATTCGACATCGACCCGTCTGTGGGTCACACTCGACGACGCTGACGACCCGACGATGCCACTGTCGACGGTCGATGCGACGTTCGCCGGGTTCGTGCGGACGAGTCTCGGCCCGTCTCCCCAGCAGTTCGACTGGCCCGACAGGCTCGAAGTCAGTGACTTCTGGGTACACGAGTCCTACCGTGGGTCGGGACTCGCCGACGACCTGATTGCACGCGCGATGCAACAGGCGCGGGAGGACGGTTGTGAAGAGCTGACGCTCGACGTCGCAATCGAGAACGAGCGGGCGATTGCCTACTACGAGAATCTCGGCTTCGAGGTCCAGGGCCTCGGGATGCGTGTGCCGCTGCAGGACGTCACGCTAGAAGCCAGCGACAGTGAACCGATGACCGGTGATCACTCGTCCGTCCATCTCCGCCGGGTTCGCGTCGAGGAAGACATCGTGGATCGGTTCGTCGACGAGTGCTGGTTCCCGTTCTGGCGAGATCTGGGTGATGCCGTCGGTGAGCAGCATCTCAGTCCGGACCTCGACCGGGACGCGCTGGTCGAGGATCTCCTCGACGGGTACGACGTCCCGGACAGGCGATGCTGGGTGGCTCTCGACGACGTCGAGGACTCCACAGTCGGCCTCGACGAGATCGACGCCGTCTTCGCTGGCTGGCTGAACGCCGGGCTCGAACCGAGCGACCGGTTCCTCGACCCGCCGGAACGGCTGTTCGTCGGAAATCTGTACGTCGGCCCCTCCTACAGAGGGTCGGGACTCGCCGACCACCTCGTCGCGCGGGCGATACAATACGTACGTGAGGAGGGTTGTGTCCAACTCTCGCTCGGAGTGGAAGTGGACAACGAGCGAGCGATGGCGTACTACGAGAAGCTCGGATTCGAACCACGTCGACAGCGAATGTCCGTCCCCCTCGATGCCGTCGAGACGTAGCTCGTACTCCGTTCGGTAGACAGTAATCAGCGGCGCATCTTCCACGAATCGGAGGTACATCCCCGGATACTTGTTGGGGTCATAGCGAGCGACCAGCTCACCAATATCGTCAGCGAGGGGTTCTAAATCGAGTTCGACATCTACAGGTTGGTAATTTGGATGTCGTGGTAGTCCAGTACGAAATATATCCCCAGAAGTAGGCCGACAAACGCTCCGAAAAAGTGCGTGACGTCGTCGGCTCCGTCCATCATGCTGAGAATTGCGGCTGTCTCTCTTGCCTTTACGAGACCGAAGAAGACGGGAGCGAAGTGGAGTATTCGCCGGTCAATAGCGCCATCGTACGCCACTTCCAAAGGCCGGCTAATTGAGTGAACAAGTAACCAAGTGGTGAGTCCGTAGGTTACGCCGCTTGCACCGACAGCTCCAGTGAAGCCGAGCGTGAGTGGGGCCCAAGCTGCAAGGTATCCAACTCCCAGGTAGAAGCCGTAGAGGGAATTACGATTACATTCATACTCTAGATAAGCCCCAGCAACAAGCAGGACACTGATATTGTCGGTTAGATGGTCAGATCCCTGGTGTATGAATGGACCGACTGTTGCTGCGAGGAAGATTTTGGTTTCTCTGGAAAGAGAATTTAACAATGGTTGTACTGAGGAGAAGCCTAATAGGTTGGCCATGAGGGCCTCTACTTGGAAGATTGCGACGAGCAGTGTTGTCAGGGTAATCGTCGCTATAATTTGATTCCGGAACCGACTGGCTATACCGATGAATTCGATAGAGAAGGAAGTACAGTGTTATGAAAGTAGGATGCTACTTTCGACAGATTCCAAGACATTCTCTAATATACAGAATACACCGGCGGGCATATAAAATAATAATCATCCGATGGAAAGCGGATTCTCGGTAATAGTTCGACCTCGGCACTCGAACGGAGACGGTGTACTCGTACCGCTCAGTCGAATCCATCCGTACTCACGTCGGCAAGTGGTATTCGGACAGAATCGAACGCGATGGCACCGCGCTAGCAGTACGCTTCGAATTCGGCATAGTTGGGCGGTCTGTCGCACGATACTCACACGGAGACGTCGCCACCAGCCGTTAAGAACGTCCACGATGAACCGTCAGACGATGTCTCGTTCTCGATCGGGCGACCGCGACAGTCCGACGCTAGTGGCGGCCGAGTGCGAGGGGTCAATCGGGCTGCAGATCGACGTGGGGGTGCTGGTCGCGCACGCGCCGGGAACCGACCCGGGGCGGCTCCAGTCGTTTGCGACGCAAGCTGCCGAAGATACGGTCGACGAACTCGCGTCGGTTACGGACGTCGCCTGGCGGTTCTACCTCGAGGACGCGGTACCGCTCGCAGACCACGACAAGCGACGGCCCTCGGAGTTCCTCGACCGCGCCACGCATCAGATGGTCGAGGGGCCGTACGACTTGATCCTCGTCGTGACGGACGTTCCGCTCGTCTCGAGCAAAGAGCGGTTCGTCCCCGGACTGGCGTCGCCGCTCGCTCGCGTCGCGATCGTCTCGACGAACAACCTCCGCAGTGCGCCCCGCAACGAACCTCGACGCTCGCTCGAGGACGACGCCGTCCGCTGGAATACGGCGACGCTCGTGGTCCACCTCGTCGGACATATGCTGGGCGCCCGTCATCGCGACGCCGACGGGGGCGTCATGGAGCCGTTCCAGTTCGATCCGGATCGACGGGCCGTTCCGCCGATCGACGCGGACGTCGAGCGGTATCTCCATCGGATCGCCGCGGAGCTCTCCGCGGCCGAGGCCCGCCCACGCGGTCCGGTAGAGCGGCTGGCCTTCCACGCGGCCAGTGCCGTCCGAAACCCCGGACGGATCCTGCAGGCGCTCGGTAACAGCCGGGCACCGTTGTTGCCGCTCTCGTTACCGAAGCTGTCGACGGCCGCGCTGGCACCGACGCTCGTCATCGTCTTTAGCGCCGAATCCTGGGACGTCGGCTTCCACATGACTAACGTGACGGCAGCGCTGTTCGCGGCCGTCAGTATCTTCACTGCAACGCTCTACCTCCTGTTCGTCCAGAACCTCTCCTTCCCGCGGAAGCGACATCGGATCGTCACCGAACACACGGCCCTGGTCAACGTCACGGTCTTTTTCGTCCTCCTTCTGGCGATGGTCGGCTTATTCGGGCTCGTGTGGGCGATCATCCTCGTCATCGAACTGGTCGTCTTCCCGCCGAACCTGATGTCCAACTGGCCGAGCCTGGAGGAGCCGACCGTGGGCTTCATCGATCTCGTCCGGACCGGTGCGTTCATCAGCACCATCGGGGTGCTCTCGGGCGCGTTGGCGGGCGGGCTCGAGAGTCGGATCATCGTCAGCCACCTCGCACTGTTCCACGACCGACCGTAACCTTCCCACCCGAATTCAAATGTTCCGGTTTTCCTGAGAGAAGTGGTACTAGTAATTCGATGGCCTCGGCACTCCCACGGCACGAAACTGTTATCAGTTGACACGTTTGTGGCAGATCGCTACATCTGTGGCGGATCGACAGTACGATAGAGGGTCCCACGGCTGATACAAGAGTTGGCCACTCTATCTAATGTATGATGACCGATCGACCCCAATGGGAAGAATCGATGGGATTGGCCGAGAACTCAACGCAGGTCGCGCTCACATGCAGCAAGAACGAACGCGATATGTGGAGTGAAGAGGCCGCCAATGAAGGGTTCAGCAGCCGTTCCAAGTATCTCTACATCTTAATTCAGGAGGCGCGGGCGTACCGCCAACACGGTGTGCTTACGGATCGGAGGAGTGAAGAACGCATCGAGGAATTGGAGGCGCAGGTTGAGGCGATGAAACGGCGGCTTGAGAACGAGCAGGGGACGCCGCGTTTCCGACGGGAATTGAGTGATCCGGAGTATCTCGAGTTGTTTTTGGAGGAGACGTATAAGACGCTGTCTGAGATCATGCAGGAGGTCGTAGAGTGTGGTGTGTTGGATAATCGGGTTCGGAAAGAGGTTGAAAGCGGTTTGTACGTGATGGCCGGGAAGAACAAGGTTAAGTACGAACCCGGCTGGGGCTGGAAGTTAGTGGATAGCAACGACGAATAGTGACGCCTCACTTTCTGCGGGTGGTCGGCTGGATCAATTATTTAATTGTTCTTACATAGTATGTACTCATGGCGACGGAGCAGTGGGTGGAAACCCGGAACGCAAAACCATGCGCGAACAGTCCCATTTCCTGCTGCGAAAAACGATTCCGCGGTAAGACGTTCCGCGCAGAACTTCTTCAATATTAAATATAGAATAATTTATTTAAAGTATTACTCACACCTTTTACTTATGGTTGATTTTGACGCTATACCAGAGAGTGCAGTATTTCTCTTGGTGGCAGGTGGTGGAACAGTTCTCGGCCACCTTGCAGCTAATTGGATTCGTGTGTCAATAGGATTAACTGAAGTAATTCCATGGGAGGCTGGTCTTGCCGTCGGTATTGTAACCGGAGTGCTGACAGCCAGTTTACTGGTACATCGCCAGCTACCCTCTCTCAGTGCAGTAATTGTGGCCTCTCTTCTCGGAGTGGCGATGATCCAACAGTTCAGTGGGCCGATTGAAGCAGCGACAGGACTAGATCCATTCGCCGGTGTTTTCGCTACATTCCTGTTTAGTGGGTTAGCTGCAGTGATCGCAGAACCAGGAGTAGAAGCACTCAAAGGACTTGAATAGAAGAACAATGCGCGTTGCCGCACCAGTGATGCAAGATAGTAGAACTCGTCCAGGAACAGAAAAACTAGGGTGATAGTGATAATGCTAATTGACGGGATCAAATCCTGCTAATTGGGCGGAATTGAAAGACCACGATGCCTTGGTCTAATCAGCGGACGACGAAACCGAGGTAACGGTGTCTCCGACCCAGAGTTTGGGGGGAAGTGCAGAGGACTAGCAGAGAGTACTAAACGCAGGAGATGTGGAAACGGATTGACCTGGAGCTGTACCGGAAGGTGACAGAATACGGTGACCACAGCTAAGAGCCACCGAAATTTTTCGGTTGAAGAGTTCTCCGCCGATATACGGTATCAAAAACTCCTTGCTCCATCTCCAAGTAATCTCAGTCCTCAATTTCGGATTGGAACTCAGCGATAGAAATCGCAGTTCCCGGCGTATCATTGTTTACACGATATCGCAACTCACCATCGTGAGTCACTAACTTGTACTCGTTTTCGATCGCCGTCTCAGCGATGAGCGTGTCTTTGATCTCACTTCGAGGGGCGGGCCGGCACAAGTAATCCGGGTCCGTGAGGACGACTTAAATGAGCTCGCTAATATTAATGCAGCGATCGAAAAGTAGGTGTTTAACCACGGAGAGCAGCCAGACATCTCTACTTCAGTCCAGATGACCTAGACAAAGTATAGCGATTCTATGACCAACTATGGGTCTTCTAGTCATTCTCATTAAGATAGAATCTTATGATATAAATTGATAGATCGTAATATGTCGTTGGTCGAATGTGGCGATATCGTTCTTGTCACTATTAACCGTCTTAACGACTCTGGCAAGGGGGAAGCAGAGTTGGACGGCGAGAAGAAGATTATTCTCGGTCCGATGGTTAAAGATTTGATCGGAGAAACAGTTACAGCGGAAATTCAACAAATAACGGATCAGGATAACGCTATTGCTGTTTGTCTCAACCAATCATTATTCACAGGCAATTATATCCATTGGATATGCAACAATTTTATTCCTGAAAGTTATTCCGGTGAGATAATAGGAAATGTTGACCGAATCAGTGGAAGTGGAAATGTAATTGTATCCGATTCAAGATTCCCAGAGGAAATACTTGTCTATGGATCAACCAACGACATCGAACCCGGTCAAAATATCAGAATAAAACTCCGTGGTTCAAGTTTTGAGCATAAAGGTCGATACCGCTCAGAGCTGATTGGAGCTGCCCCGTACTCAACTCCCGCTAACTTTGAAGAATGGAAGAAACAGGTTTTGGAGGAAGTTGGTGTTGGCCAATATGACAAGACATCTGTTGATAAAGATTTGACTGCGGGAAACCTCGATGAGGAAACTCGAGATCTAGAGAAACTTCGTCAGAAAGCAGAAGATGACGCATCGGAGAGTCCTATGAAAGAAGTAGAAGCTTCGCGCTCGCGGTATTCACGTTCAAAAGCTGTCAAGGAATACGCTAAGGAACGTGCGGCAGGAGAATGGAGTGGTGCGGTGATGCAGCTCCGTTTAAAAATAAAGATGGAGATCCATATCTTGAGGTGCATCACGTCCACGAGCTTGGAAAAGGCGGAGAAGATAGTCCTGAGACGGTGATTGCTCTTTGCCCAACGTGCCACCGGAGAGTTCATTACGGGGAAAATGGAACTCAACTAAACCAGAAACTCAAAGAACAGCTAGGACAAGACCCCGACACAAGCTACTGCTGAGTAGATGAGACTGCCAGCTAGATTTCATCGATACTCTGCAATGGAATTCCCTGTGAATCCTTAAACTGCCTAATATTATCAGTAGTGGCGACTGGAATCGAAATAGGTAGCAGAATCTATCGCCTCAATCCCGCAGTTAGACCCCTATATTTGGGGCTCACCACCGCGTAGATGAGAGTACTCGACGCGGTCAAGCCGGACTGAAGGATGCGCATCATACGGAATACTGTCTTCATCTAGGTGGGAGATTGAGACGTTCGGATACTGCGATAGAGATAATTACTAATAGTAATTCATTTAAAGTTTATAATACTGTAAATAGGTGGAGGTTTGATGATTATGGGTGCAACCAAAGTACGTGTTTTTGACGAAGCAGACGACGAAACTGGCCGCGTGAAATGCGGTCAGTGCGGATTCAACGTCGAGAAAACATACGTAATCGCTGCCAGCGAAAAAGAGGTCAAGTCCCGAGAACGCGGATCGTGCAACGGATGCATTGTCGATACGCTTGTCGATGACTACGCCGTGAAATGCCTCAGAGGTGCTGCGTAATGGTGAATCTCAACGCTGTCACCGCCTCAAACGGTGCCGCACTCTCCGATGAAGAAGGAGCACAATTCCTGCTTGACGAGTATGATGTGCGGCCACAGGCCGATATCACAGAGGACGGCGAACTCGTCATTTGGGGGCGCTCACCGTTCCAGGTATTTACCGACGACATGAGCATGGACGAGTGCACCAGCGAATTCCTGAAGGAACTGACCGGCGTGCTTGACGAGGAACTGGTGATCCAGTCCATCGGTGCTGAAAAGTGCCGGTACCCGGTGATGGCAGCCCAGTACCGCGTCAATCCCGAGAACGGCAGTGTCAACGTACGGAATCTGGATCGAGACGAACGTAATCTCGACAGTAGTGAATGCAGTGATGATACACACCGTGTAGCCAGCATCGTTCTAACCGGTGCCGAACCTGCTGAGGCCGATCTTATTCTCGAAACACTGGACACCAGTGAGTTTCTGGAAGTGGATCGAACCGGAAGCCACTACATGGACGTGAGGGTGATCGAATGAGCGTGAACTCGATGAGCGACGACGATGCCGCGTTGGATCAGATGGAACGGTGGACTATCGTCGAACATCTCCTGGGCGGCTACTATGATTTCAAGGATAGCGATCTGCCTGAGGAGCAGCGACAGGAGGGCTTGGAGAATCTCGCACAGTTACTGGACAAACTGTCTCCGAACTGGCGGGACGCCGATTCCTGCAGGGAGATCGAAACATACGAAGTAATCATCTCGAACCGCGGTGAGCACGGTGGATGAGACCGGGTTCGTGTTTTACTCGTGGATCGGCGCAATGCTGCTCGTAGTGGCGGCAGTGTCATCCGAGTACGGTACTACTCCGGCCGGTACGGTCGCCGCTATCAGCATTGCAAGCCTGTATATTGGGAAGATCATCACCTATCTTGAGGTCAACCAGCGAATTGAGGGTGGTAGCGCTGATTAACGGCTACAGGTTCGTGGCTGACGTGTGGATAGACGGCATAGAGGGACTGATGCAGGACATAGACCCACCGAACACAGTAGCGTTCCCCTTGGTGATCTTCGTTGTACTGGTGTCGGTTGCCCTCCTGCCGATGATCTTTGCGATGTACTACATGCAACTGGTGATCCCTCCTCGTTGGCGGATACCGTCGTATCACGAGTGGATCGAGGCAAACGACACCGAAATGCTCTACCAGCAAGCAGGTGATCCGGTGTGACCGCCGAGACTGCTGCCGTCCTCGGGTTCGCTGTGGGAACAGTGTTCGGTATCTGGCTGGCCGAGTACAGCCCATTCGAACCATTCAGACTCGACGAGGTGGAACACCAGTGACCCGGATTTGTCCCGAGTGTGAGGACCAGCCGCTCGACATTCAAGAGCCGAACACGGGCGAACCGGCGACCTACTACTGCACAAACTGCGGTGCGGAATACTATGGGCCACCGCGTTCCTCAGACTCCTCCGTGGTTGCACCCGCGTTGGAGGAGGAACAACGAACACGAGGTGAATAAGATGGCAACAACGAGCTATGAGGACGCACTCCGCGAACGGTTCGAACGGTTTTGTGACGAACACGGGTTCAGCCGCAAGTACGTAGCAACCTGTGGAATCGAGCTGTTCATCGAGCAGTACGAATCCGATTCGGGTGACGAATAGGTACTGCCACTCGATCAAGGTGATCGAGTTTTACGTTATCTCGCCTGGAGTTGAACCCTAGATTTTATGTTGTCCTGGTAAGAATATTCGATGACATCACTAGTCATGCGGATCGCAACGAAAATCTGGGATAGCGGATGGGGTGCCATCTTCCTCACAATATACACGCTCATCGGAATTCACCTGGTGTTTCCCAAGAACCATGTCTACAAATCGTTCGTGGTCCTACCGACCATCCTCGTAATGTTCCTTGCGGAACAATACAGTACTATTCTTGTCGATTTTTGGGCAGGAGGCGAGCTCAAACGTGCTACCGAGTATATTCATGCGTTCACAGGAGAGGATCACTTCTATCACGCCGCGAACGAAGACATCCAAACAAGTGTTGATGACTTCGATCGCCGTGCATACCAGAACAATATCTCTATCCTCACTGGTTTTATCATCGCCGTAACGGCTCCAATCTTGGGATTCTACATCCGCAACCTCATCGGTGCCGTAATTGGCTGTGTTGTTGCGATCCTTGCACTGCAGTGGCTGTGCCGTCGATCAATCGACCAGATGAACACCCTGGCACGGGACATCGTTGAACCATACAAAGCAAAATATGAAAATCAGTAGACTCCACATCGATCAGTTCGCGATCGACGACTATCCAGAAATCGCCAAAGACGACATCGTGGGTGAAACACTTCTGCTCAAAGGCGGGAACCGCTCGGGAAAAACACTAACAGTGAATGCACTCCTGTACGGCCTCTACGGCCCAAAAGGCACTTTTAGTGTTTCACCTGGACGACAAAGCTCCGTTCAAATACACTTTGACAACGGGCATCACCTTGATCGAGGAAGCGGAGGACGCGAATACGCAGATACTGAGGAAACCTATGAGAAGGATACCGTCGAAACACGGATTCAAGAAATAGTCGGAGCAGAAAATCTCGTCAAACTCCAGTTTGTCCATTCAGAGACCGACAAACTTCCGCTCGCCAGACTCACTACCGAAGAGCTTCTCACACGGATTCGGAGACTCAAAAGCAGTACTCTCCAGAACGAGATTGAAGAGCTTACAAAAGAACGAGAAGAGCTAGAACTTGAAATTGAGCAAGTTACACGAACCGAACTTAATCCGAGACAACGCGAACTAGAAGAGATTGATGTTGGGCGATACGAACGACGATTAGAGAAAATCGAGCATCTTCAAGATCTAATCGAAACAGGACGGATTCAGACGATAAAGCAACGTCTGCTGGACAATGAAGAGCTTAATGACCAGTTGGAGGATCTCTATAAGCGAAAGCGAACTATTGAGCAGGATCTACGTAAGAAAAAACGGCAACTACGAGAGGAACAACGCTATACGAATCAAGTGAACGATATCATCCTTGAGGCGATCGATGAACTTGTCTGTCCTGTCTGCGACCATGTGGTCGAAGAAGATCTTGCACAGCGGCGTCTGAGAAATGGACAGTGTCCTCACTGTGCTCGAGAACGCTCTCTTGACGACCTAAAATCAGATCTCCGCGAAAAAGTAGAAACTGCTGACGATACGATTGAGTCCTTGGAAAGAGAAATCGAGGCACTTCAAGATGAGAAATCAGAAATCGAAGCTGAAATTGAATCAATACAGTCGTCAGTACCGGATCTGTCTGACCTGAACGATCTTACGAGGTATACACTCGAAGAGAATGACTACGACCTTGAGGCGGTCGCAGTAGAGACGGAAAAGCAATTAGCGCAACACCGAGACGAGGTTGATCATCTAACGGAAAAGAAGGACCAGTTAGAGAACGAGATTGAATCCAGCGAAGCAACACTAACAGAGTTAGAAGATTCTCACGAAGCTATTACTCAAGAAATCTCTGAGTTGCAGGAGGAAAGTTTCGAAGAGGTTATCACTGATTTCCAAGAGGATTGGTCTACCAACTATCAGGGACTTGCTGGAGACCTTGGACAAGAGATTCGTATCGAATCAGACGGCTCAGTTCAACTACCTGGAAACGAGGGACCACGAAGTTATACTCAATTGAGTACAGGAGAAAGGCGACTCCTGAACATCGCGTTCGCTTACACGATCGCACAGACGTCGACAGACACAGAGGACAATTTCGATGTAGTGGTTCTAGATGAACCCTTTGCGAATTTGGAACCTGATAACCGGGAGAGCGCTATTGAGTTCATTCACAACTCCGATCTACAGTTCCTTATCACGACATCAAATGAGGAGATCCAGTCATATTTCGATGCATCGCAAATTGAGCCGTTACAGACTATGCCCATCCAGCTCACGTGGGAGGATTACGAATGACTGACGACGAGACCCACCACCCTCGATTGCTGATGCTCCATGAGTCAGACGGACGAATTGAAGGCCGAGCAAAATACCATAAATTACTGTTCAACTATGTTGACGAAGAAACCGAAGAATCGTCTCTTGATTTCGTCGTAGAGGAGCGAGGTCCATATGACCCAGGTCTTTCGCAGACAATGCAGCAATACGAAGATCTTGGGCTAATAGAGGTTGACGACGATGAAGAACCACATGAGATAGAGGAGACGGAGAAGGGGCAGCGGTATATGAGCGGTTATGAACGAGCAAAAGAACGGCTCGATACAGCTTTTCAGCAGACAAAGGAACGGATCTCCAGCACCGTCAAACGACATGGTGACAAGAGCGCGAACGAGATGGTGGAGCGCGAGAATGTACAAAAGGCGAAAGATAATCCGATGCGGAAAGAATTGGAATAGCTGGTTTTAGCAGTAGAGGATGGCCGATCTCTACATCCGGTAGTATTTTTGTGCTGGGCATGGGAATTGGTGGCATACGGCGTTGCAACCTGCAGCCAGTAAGCAAGTAATGACGCACCGTCAATCCGCCATAACCAACGTTAGATTCGTGGTCTCTGGTGACATAGACCACGAAATCGGCCACAATCCCAAGCCATCCTACAATGACAACCGATCACAACCATTGGAGTAACACAAACGTACACGAAACCGGCAATTTTCGCCGTATTTTGTCCGAATCAGCATTTCTTCCGAAATATCTAAGGTTAATTACGCGGCCTCGGCACTCATAGGGTTCGTCACCGCCGGCCGCCACGCCGACTCGGAACGCTCTCTATCGTCATCGGCCACGCGAGGCTACGGCCCGGCACACAAAAGACCCTTTTCCACGACGGTTCGCGTCGCGGTCGGCTACCGTATCTTGCGGACGTTGCTGATGTCGAAGCCGGCGTCGTGTATCTCGGTCTCGAACCGGAGGATGTCCTCGGCCTCGATGCGCGAGAGGACGCCCCGGAACTCCCGGACGAACATGGTGCGGTCGCGCTCGTTGCCGCCGCTCTCCCACTCGAAGTTCAGGGTGCCGTCGGCCGCTCCAGTCAGCGTCCCCATCTGGGTCTCCGTGAGGCTCTCCTGGTTGACGAGCACGAGCACGAGGCCGCCCTACGACCGGGACGCCTTCTTCAGCCCGTGCAACAGCATGGTCACCTCGCTCCAGTCGACCTGCTCGTCGGGGAGCGCCGTGAGGTCGGTCAGCGCGTCGACGAGCACGAGGCCGCCCGGGGCGTGCTCGGTCAGGTAGTCGCCGAACGCTTCGAGGACGTCCCGGCGGTCGTGCGCCTTCCCGAGGTCGGCGAGCGTACGTCGTTCGCCGACGTACCAGTCGCGCGGGATGGGACTCAACTGGAAGTACTCGCCGGAGAGGTCCTCGAACTCGATCTCGGTCATCGCGGCGTCGACGAGTTCGTCGTCGATGGTATGGAGTATCTCCTCGCGGATCTCCCGCGGGCTTGCGGTGAAGGAGACGTAGTGAATCTCGTCGGGGGGAGCGGCCGCGTCGGCCACCGACCCGTAGTGGAGGTCGAAGAGTTCGGGGTCCGCGTGCGCGAGAGCGTTGATGGTCGCACTCGTGTAGCAGAACTCGCGCGCGCCCGCTCCGGGGTCGCCCGCCAGCAGGACGACGCTACCGGGCGGCGACCCGCCGCCGATCAGCGAGTCGAGTTGCGAGACGCCAAACTGAATGCGGTCCATGCGCTCGCTTCTCGAGGGGGGTCCTTACCGTTTACGCTCGCCGACAGGTCCGCCGTCGGCGCTCCCCGGGTCGGAACTCCCCGCTTCGGTTTCGCACACGTTCGCACCGCGGTTGCGCGGCCGGGCGACCAGCACCTCGCCCCCGCAGCCGACCGCGCCGAGCGCGGTCCGGGCCGCCTCTCGCGCCGCGTCTGCCCGGTCGCGGTCGGTGACGCCGTACACCGCCGGTCCCCACGACGACTGGCCGGCCCCGGTGACGGCGCTCGACTCCCGCAACCGGGCCACCACGTCGCCGACCGGCGGCCGGTAGACGCCGCCCTGTTCGTCGGCGTACCACGCGCCGTTGAGACGACCGATCTCCGCGACGGCGTCGCCGAACGTCTCGCAGTCGCGCTCGGTGATCGCCGGGAGCGCCCGGCGCAACAGCACCGCTCCGATGTCGTCGGCGACGGCGGGGTCCGCGCGCTCGACCACCGAGCGCATGCTGTCGTCCTCGTCGTCGCCGTTGCGGCCCGGTTCGGCGTCGGGGAGCGCGACGACGAACCGCCAGTCGTCGGGCACCGGATGGCGGGCCGCGACCGCCGGCACCGACCACTCCCCGGGCGCGGGCCTGTCAGCCGTGAAGCGCTCGACCGGGTGGCCGGCGTCGACGACGAACCCGCCGCGCTCGAACGTGGCGACGCCGACCCCGCTGCGCCCCCCGCGGTCCAGGTCAGGCGCGCGCTCGCGGACGGCGGGCTCGCGGTCGTGCGCTCGCGCGACGGCGGCGAACACCGAGAGCGCGAGCTGCGTCCCGCTGCCGAGACCGACGTGCCGGGGCAGCACCTCGTGGACCGTCACGGCCGTCCCCGGCACGTCGAGCAGGTCGACCGCCCGCCGGGCGTACTCGCGGGCGGCCGGGTGGTCGCAGCCGACGCTCCTCGCAGGGGTCGCTTCGACCCGGACCCGCGGTTCGTCGAGCGCGACGCCGACGCCGCCGTACAGTCGCTCGTGGGCCAGCGAGAGATTCTGGAAGCCGAAGTGGAGTCGCGCGCCGGCCGTCACCTGCACCATGGCGGTAGTCGGGGGAGAAGCGGAAAGGGGGTTTCGGCAGTGGCAATTCGCTCGGGAGCGTCGAACGCGTCCGCCGCCGACCGCTTCGCACCGTGCTCGCGACTCGGCAGACTCGGCGAGCGGTGCACTGCCGGTGGGACGCGTACATCGAGCCTTCGACCCGAAAATCGATGCGTCCTCGTCGTTCGACGGTCGTCACTCGGCCATCCGGTCGAGGACGTACTCGGCCGCCGGCTCTGCGCCGTTTTCGTACTCCGGCGACACCGGCGGGTGCCGGACCGCGCGGGCGACGTGGGGGATGGAGTGTTCGACCTGGAATCCGGTGAGGCCGTTGCGCTCGATGACCCGCGAGACGCCGTGTTGCTCGTCGGTGAACGGGTAGATGATGCAGGGCGTACCGGCGACGCCGGCCTCCATCACCGTCGAGTAGCCCGAGCAGACGACAACGTCGGCGGCGCGTATCCACGGGACCATCGAGGGAACGCAGGTCCAGTCGGAGTCCCCGACGAGCGTGACGCGGTTGCCCTCGGCCCGGAGCGTCTCGGCGAGCGTGTCGAAGTTCGTGGAGTAGGTGCTCGGGACGACGAGCACGTCGAGGTCGTCCGGCGGGGTCGAGGCGTCGGGGGGGTCGAGCGCGACGGGCGGGAGGTAGACGACTCCGGGCGGGTCGCCCACGTCCGGCTCCCAGACGGTCGGATAGAGGAACCCTTCCGCCACGGACAGCTGGTAGCGGTTGAGCAGCCACGTGAACACCTGCTCGACGGCGGCGTCGTAGTAGGACGCGGCGTTGTGCGTGAGCACGTACAGCGGCGTACCGGTGGTCTGGGCGGCCATCGCGGCGAACATGTCGTCGGTGACGAGCGCGTCGGGGTCCACGCGGCGGAGCCACCGCGCGAGGTCGTACACCCGCTTGCCGCTGCACGGGACGCTCTTGAAGACCACGTCCAGCAGCGACCCGCCCTGGTAGTCGCCGATGAAGTCGACCGTCGCCGGGCGGTACACGTCGTAGCCGTTGTACTCGATGAAGCGAGAGCCGGGGCCACCGCCGGCGAGGACGACGTCCGTTGCTGGCCCCTCGAGCGCCTGAGCCACCGCGAGCATCCGGGTAGCGTGGCCCGCACCCTCCGGATAGTGTGCGACGGCGACGGTCCGGCTCATGAACCCATGTCTACGGTCCCGGGGGAAGTATATTTGGATTCAGTCGTTCCGTCGCTACATCGCTTCTCTCCCCGGATAAGTTCGACTGTGCCGCCGGATGCAAGTTCGACGCAGTCCGGCCGTCGCCCGGGTCACGCGAGGTCGTTGTCCCGCAACAGGTCCGCGAGCACGTGGACGTACAGGAGCACGGCGGTGAAGACGGCGACGGGCACCGAGACGACCAGGAGCGCCGCGACCAGCGCGCCGCCGACGACGGCGTGCGAGAGGATGCGCTCGTGTTCCATGTCGTCGACGTCCTCGAACACCCAGTCCTGGTCGCCGAACGCGGCTGTCGGTTCGGCGAGGCAGGCCCGGAGGTGTCGCCAGTCGCCCGTCCGGAAGCGCGTGAGCACGAAGTGGTCGAGGTCCACGAAGACGCTCAGCAGGACGCCGTAGCCGAACAGCGCCGCCAGGACCAGTGGGCCGAACGTCCGCGAGAGTGGGACGAGCATGAGACCGGCGGCGACCGCGCCGAGGAGGAAGTGCTCCCGCGAGTACATCGTTCGACTCGACGGTGGCACCGCGAGGCCTTAACTGCAATCGGTTCGGAAGAGATACGTTCAACTGTCCCGGGGCCGCCTTTTCCGCTATGGCAGACCACGCCGCCGAGCGCGTGACGCTCGCACGGATGCCCTCCGGAGTGGCGGTGACGACCACCGTCCACACGTACGAGGGGCGCACGGACGGCCCCACGGTGTACGTCCAGGCCGCCCAGCACGGTCGCGAGGTCAACGGCACGGAGGTGTGCCGGCGGCTCCACGACGACCTCCGCGAGACCGACCTCGCCGGCCGGGTCGTCGTCGTACCGGTAGCCGACCCGCTCACCTTCGACCGCGTGTCCTACACGACGCCCGAGGGGCTGGACGCCGTCAACCCGAACATGAACCGCGTCTGGCCCGGCGACGAGGCGGGGACGCTCCACGAGCGGATGGCCGCCCGGCTCTGGCCGTACGTCGAACGCGCGGACGCGGTCGTCGACCTCCACACCGGGAGCCCCGACATGCTCACGCACGTCGTCTTCATGGAGGGCGACGAGGCGTCCCGGGGGCTCGCGGAGGCGTTCGGCACCGACCTCCTGCTGTCCGAGGAGGCGGACGAGGACGCCGACGCCGAGTGGCAGCGACGCGACTTCTGCGGGAAGCTCAGGGTCGCCGCCACCCGGGAGGACATCCCCTCGATAACGCCGGAACTGGCCCACAACAAGCAGGTCGTCGAGGACGCCGTCGAGACGGGCGTCGTCGGTACGCTGAACGTCCTCCGGCATCTCGACGTGCTCGACGGGTCCCCGGTCGACGACGGCGACCCGACGCTGGCCCGAAACCACCTCGGCCGGGTCGAGGCGCGCGACTCCGGTCTCTTCGTCCCCGACCCCGACCGGGAAATCGGCGAGCGGGTCGACGCCGGCGAGCGCGTCGGCACGCTGTACGACCCGACGACCTACGAGACGCTCCAGGAGGTCGAGACCGACCGCGCGGGCGTCCTCTACTCGCTGACCCAGGAGGCGACCGTGACCGGCGGGGAGTCGTTGGTGAACGTAGCGCTCGTCCGGGAGTAGCGACGATACCAGACGACGGGGCGTCCGGCCTCGGGGACGCGGGCGACCACGACGCCGCGAACCCAGCGCGGACGGACCGGTTCCGAGAGGCCCGTGGCCTGGTCGTAGTGGCCGTTCGCGTCCCCCTTCGTGACGAATCCGGCGTGGGGTGCCGGGCAGTTCCGTAGCTCCCGGCAGTCGTCCGCCGCGACGAACGCCGGGCGCGCCTCGTCGTACCAGTTCTCGCCCGCTTCGACCCAGAACCGCGCCCGGTGGACGACGGGCAGTCCGTTCGCGCGGCCGTCCGGAGCGAAGAGTATCACGTCACCGTACCCGCCGAGCGACCGGTAGCCCGTCCCGCGTCCGGCGCGGACGGTCACGATGCCGTCCCGACTTCCCCGGGGATGGGTGTACTCCTCGTCCAGCACGACCACCGCGTCCCCCACCTCGACGTTCGGGGCCATGCTGCCGCTGACGACTGCGTACGTCGGCGGCCGGACGCCGGCGGTCGCGAGGACGACGAGGACGACGGCGACGGGCGCGACGCGACGGAGTCGGGGCACGACGGCGACAGTCGACCGGCCCGCGCTTTGTTATCTGGCGCTTGCCGGGCGCCAGGCTCGGATTTACGCTCGATAGGGGCCGTCAGTCGACCCGGTCGACGTACTCCGGCGGGACGCGTTCCGTCGCGTAGACCCCCTCTCCGCGCCGGGTGACGCGCCGACCGTCCGCGACGAGACCCTTCGCGTCCACCGCCAGCACCGCGGGGTCGTCGGCGTGGCGGCGGCCGACCGCCCGTGCCCCTTCGCGCGTCTCCGAGAGGTGGACCTCCTGGCGGCCCATGGGCCGCAGTCCCTCGTCGCGAATCGCGTCGAGGTTCCGTGGCGCGGTGCCGTGGTAGAGTTCGTCCGGGACGGCGGACTCGTCGGTTTCGGACGTCCCGCTCAACCCGGCGTCCGCGTCGAGAGTCACGTCGACCGAGTGGCCGTAGGCGGCCCGGATTCGCCCGCCGCTGCGCTCGAACCGCCCCTTCGGGTCGGTGGCGACGACGGCGTCGACGTGTTCGGCGGTGGCCCAGTCGTAGCGCTCCGTCACGGCGGCGACGAGGGCGTCGTCGTCGGTCCATCCGCGGTCGTCCAGTTCGACGCCCGCGTCGTCGGGGAAGTGGCGAAGCGCACCGCTGCAGAACTTCGAGAGGCGCTTCCGCCGGTCCGCCGAGAGGACTCGGCGGCACCGTTCGTCGCAGGCCGGGCAGGCGTCGCCGGCGACGTAGCCGTGCTCCGGACAGCGAACGACCGTTTCGGTCACGTTCGTCTCTCGTGGCCGGCGACGGATAGCTCTCCCGGCGCTCCGCACCGTCGGTTCGTGTAACAATCCGGAACATTCTTGCCGGAGATTTGGGAACTGAGACTATGAACCGGAAGTCCGCCTATCGGGCCGCGTTCGCGACGCTCTCCATCGCCATCGCGCTCGCGCTCGTGACCCAGATGGTGCTGGCGGGAGCCGCACCGAACGCCGTCTACGAACGCCGGGCGGACGCGCAGCCCGGTTCGCAGGACGCCGTCGTCGGCGAGCGCGGCGGAATCACCGTCGTCACCACCCAGAACGGGGACATGCGCTCGGTGTCGGGCGAGCTCATCGCGTTCAATCCCAACGGGACAGTCCGCTACCACACCGACGCCCACAGCACGTACTGGGACGTCGACCCGGCTCTCACGGGGTCGGCGTCGGTGACCTACGTCGCCACCGAGCGACTCAACGCGTCGGTCTGTGCGTCCGGACCGCTGTCGGACCCGGGCATCAACTGCCGGCGCAACGTCGTCGAGCGCCTCAACCTCTCGACCGGGGAGGTGACGCGGCTGTACAGCCACCGCGCGGAGAACGGTCGCTGGCACGACGTCGACGTCATCGACGACTCGCACGTTCTGGTCGCCGACATCGGCGCGGACGCGGTCTTCGTCGTCAACACCACGTCGGGCGTCCGGGAGTGGACCTGGACCGTCGAGAGCGACCTGCCCGTCGAGAGCGGCGGCGCGTACGACGCTGACTGGTCGCACATCAACGACGTGGAGTACCTCGAAGACGGCCGCGTCATGGTCGACCTTCGCAACCAGGACCGGGTCGCGTTCCTCGACCGCAACGGCCTGGTGGAGAACTGGACGCTCGGCAGCGAGGACAAGTACGACGTCCTCCGCGAACAGCACAACCCCGACTACATCCCGGCGTCGGAGGGCGGTCCCGCCGTCGTCGTCGCCGACTCCGAGAACGACCGTCTCGTCGAGTACCAGCGCGAGAACGGTTCGTGGCACCGGTCGTGGACGTGGCGGGACGACCGGATGCAGTGGCCGCGGGACGCCGACCGCCTGCCGAACGGCAACACGCTCGTCACCGACACCGTCGGCGACCGCGTGTTCGAACTGGACGAGTCGGGCGACGTCGTCTGGTCGGTGCCGGTCGACCGCGCCTACGAGGCCGAACGCCTCGGCACGGGCGACGAGAGCGCGGGCGGTCCGAGCGCGGAGCGCGCCGGCATCGCCTCGCACGCCGTCGAGACGGACGAGCGCGGCGTGGTCGGCAACGTCGAAGCCGGCATCCGCAACCTGGTCCCGCCGGTCGTCGAGAACGGCCTGCTCGGCTACTTCTTCCCGTGGTGGATGGGCTTCTGGGACGTGCTCGCCGTCTTCGCGCTGGCCGGCGTCCTCCTCGCCTGGGCCGCGGTCGAACTCCGGTGGGTCGGTCCGTCGGTGACCGTGCAGTTCCCGGTCGAGGTCGAGAACGCGGGCGTCGTCTGGTCTTTGCTCCTGTTGCTCGCGCTCGCCGGCGTGGCGTACGTCCTCGACACCGTCTCCGCACTGCTCTGAGTCGCCGGCCCGGGCTACATCCCCATGTCGCTCGCCGCCTCGGGCACCGGAACCGCGTCCGGACGCACGCCGAGCAGTTCCGCGGCGTGGTCTATCGCCATGTCGAAGCCGTAGTACCGCTCCAGTTCCTCGCCGTCCGCCGTCTCCCGCACCTTCAACATCCCGTACCCCTCGCGGTTCTGCGCGACCGCCGCCGTCCGCCCGTCGGTTTCGAGTTCGAGGACGCGCTCGCGGTCGGTCTCGCTGTAGCGCGCCGTGACGCCGTTCTCCGCTCGCGTGTCGGTCATGCTCGCCGGTTCGAGCGCCCCCCAGTCGAACGTGTCGGTTCCGGTCCGCGATCGCTTCGAGGCCGTACCGAGCGATTTAATCCGGGGCGCTGGCAACGTCCGACGATGGAGTTCGCGGAGTTCGCCGAGTGCGCGTCGGAAATCGAGGAGATGAGCGCCGACACCGAGATCGTCGAGGCGGTCACCGACCTGCTGGTGGCGGCCGACGACGACCTGGAGGCCCTGGCGCGGTTCGTCCAGGGCCGGGTGTTCCCGGCGTGGGACTCGACGACGCTCGACATCGGACCGAACTACTGCTACGAAGCCATCGCGCGGGCGGCCGGCCGGAACGTCGCCGCCGACGACGTGGAAGCGAAACTCGCCGAACTGGGCGACGTCGGCGAGGTAGCGGCGAGCTACGACTTCGGCGGTCAGCAGGGTCTCGGCGCGTTCGGTGAGGGTAGCGAAGACGGCCTCACCGTCGCCGAGGTGTACGACGAACTCGCCGCGCTGGCCGCCGTCGAGGGGTCCGGCAGTCAGGACACGAAGATAGACATCCTGTTCGGCCTGTTCAACCGCACCGGGTCGGCGGAGGCGCGCTACCTCGCTCGTCTCGTCCTCTCGGAGATGCGCATCGGCGTCGGCGAGGGGACCGTGCGCGACGCCGTCGCCGCGGGCTTCGACGTGCCCGTCGAAGAGGTCGAACGCGCGCTGCAGGTGTCGAACGACTACGGTCGGGTCGCTTGCGTCGCCCGCGAGGACGGCACCGAGGGGCTCGCGGCGCTCGATCTGAGCGTCGGCCGGCCCGTGCAGGCGATGCTCGCGCAGGCCGGGACCGTGAGCGACGCGCTCAACGACTGGGAGGAGGTGGCCGTCGACTGGAAGTACGACGGCGCGCGCGTCCAGTTGCACTACGACCCCGACGGACTGGACCTGCCGGGGGACCGCGACGCGCTCGCAGGGTCCCCGAACGTCCGCGTCTTCTCGCGGAACATGGAGGACGTGACCGACCCGCTCCCCGAAATCGTCGAGTACGCGGAGGCGACGCTCGACGAACCGGCGATACTGGACGGCGAGGTGGTGGCGATAGACGGCGGTGAACCGCTGCCGTTCCAGGAGGTGCTGCGGCGCTTCCGGCGCAAGCACGACGTGGCCCGGGCGCGAGAGGAGGTCGTGGTCGAACTCCGGGCGTTCGACTGCCTCCACGCCGGCGGCGAGGACCTGCTGGAAGTCCCCCTGACCGAGCGCCACGACTGCCTCCGGGACCTGCTGGGCGACGACGTCTCCGAACTGGTCGTCAGCGACGACCCGGACGACATCGCCGACGTGGAGGCCGACGCGCTCGACGCCGGCCACGAGGGCATCATGCTGAAGAACCCCGAGTCGACGTACTCGCCGGGTCGCCGCGGGAAGAACTGGCTCAAGCGCAAGCCGGACGTGGAGACGCTCGACCTCGTCGTCACCGGCGCGGAGTGGGGCGAGGGCCGCCGCGCGAGCTTCCTCGGTACCTTCCTGCTGTCCGCGTGGACCGACTCCGGCTTCGAGACCATCGGCAAGGTGGCCACGGGGATCACCGACGAGGAACTGGCCGAACTGACGGAGCTGCTCGAACCCCACATCGCCGCCCAGGACGGCCAGGAGGTCGACCTCTCGCCCGAAGTCGTCTTCGAGGTGGGCTACGAGGAGATTCAGGAGTCCCCCACCTACTCGTCGGGGTACGCCCTGCGGTTCCCCCGATTCCTCGGCGTCCGAGAGGACAAGGACCCCGAGGACGCGGATTCGCTGGAGCGCGTGGAACGGCTGGCCGACCAGCAGTGAGCGCGCGGCTCGCTTCGTGGACCGTCCGCGTCCGCCGCGTTCCACGCGCCGCCGACGTCGTTGCGGAGAGTCCGGCCGGATTCTAGAGAGAGTTTCCAGAGACCCCGGAGAGAGCTTGAAAAAAGCACTTTCGTGCGTCCGCTGTCCCTCCGTCCGTGCGCCGACGCGCACGATAGACCATGCCACCGAAAACACCGAACGAACCGGGGGAGAGCGAGCGAACGAACGACGTGCGGACGTCTCGGCGGACCGTTCTGACGTGGTCGGCGGGGGTTCTCTCCGCCGTCGGCCTGTCGCGGCTCGATGTAGGCGGCCACGCGTCCGTCGCCGCACGCTCGGACGACGGCACGAACGCTGCGACGACGTTCACCGTGCGAATCGAGAACGTCTCGAAGCCGACCACGCTCGAGACGTCGGCGAACGGCGACGCCGGGGAGCAACCGATTCCGCTGTCACCGGGCGCGTACGCCGTCCACGACGAACCGGCACCGATGTTCACCGCGGGGGAACCCGCCCGCGACAACGGACTCGAAGCGCTCGCGGAGGACGGGGTACCGATGGAACTGGCGTCGTCGCTGTCCGAACGAATGGGGGTGTCGGACAGCGGAGCGTTCGACACGCCGGTCGGCGCGGACGAACCGGGACCGCTCGGGCCGGGGGACGCCTACGAGTTCTCCGTCGACGCCTCGCCGGGCGAGCGACTGTCGTTCGCGACGATGTTCGTCCAGTCGAACGACCTGTTCTACGCGCCGGACGACAGGGGCGTCGCGCTGTTCGACGAGGAAGAACCGCTCGACGGCGACGTGACCATCGCGGTCGACCTCTGGGACGCCGGGACCGAGCGCAACGAGGAACCCGGACTGGGGGAGAACCAGGCTCCCCGCCAGTCCGGGCCAGACACCGGCCCGTCGGAGGACGAACCGGTTCGGCTCGTCACCGACGTCGGCGACGGTTACGCATACCCGCACACGTCCGAAGTGATTCGCGTCACGCGCACGCCGGAGATGAGCTGAGCGGATGGACGAGCACCGGGGACGGCGGCGACACCCCCGTCTCCCCGGAGCGCTACTCACTCGCTTTTCCACGGGTCGCGACTGCCGTCCGGGGGCAGCATTAACTGGACCGAAGGCGAACATGTCCCGCGTGGAATGGAAAAGGTTCTGTGGTACCTCCTCGTCGGGACCCGCGGCGGGGAGAACCGCGCCCGCATCATCGGGGCGCTCGACGAGCGACCACGGAACGCGAACCAGCTCGCCGACTGCCTGGGGCTCGACTACAACACCATCCGCTACCACCTCGACGTGCTGGTGGAACACGACGTACTCGAGACCGGCGGTGACGAGTACGGCAAACTCTACTTCCTCACGGACCGCTTCGAACACCACAAGGAGGAGTTCGAGCGCATCACGAACCACGTGGAGTGACCCAACATGGCAACGATGAACGCCACGACGCTGTTCGGCATCGTCCTCTCGGGCGTGAACGTACTCCTATTGCTCGCGCTGACGCTCGTCTGGCTCCGCAACTATCGGACGTTCCGGACGCCGCTCGCGTTCGGGCTGCTCGCGTTCGGCGGAGTGCTGCTGGTCGAGAACGCCCTCGCCATCTACTTCTTCTTCAGCATGCGGATGCTCTTCTCGCCCGACCCGACGGTCCAGACAGTCGTCGCCGTCCTTCGGGGTCTCCAGTTCGTCGCGCTCGGTCTCCTGACGTACGTGACGATGAAGTGACGGAGTCGTCCTTCGGTGGCGTGAGGGTATGCACGAGACTGGATTCGACGCCAACGGCGGTATCCGGACTGCTGTACCGTTGGTTTGGTCGACGGAGCGCGCTGGTACGTCGAAGTGGAGAGTGGTGTCTCCTCGATCGCCTCGTCGGCTTCGTCGAACCTCCGAACGTGGAGGTGGTCGTTCGCTGGTCGAACCGATATCGAAGGTCATTCTTCTTCGAACTCTTCGACGGTAGTTTCTATCTTCGCTAGCAATCGTTCGACCTTCGCGTTCTGATAGTAGCGGATTTCCCTGTTCGGGACGTCGTAGTCTACCAGCCCGCCGTCTTCGAGCTTCGGACCGTGGACGTGAACGAGAACCGATAGTAGATGGTCTTCTCCGGGCGATTCGCCGTATCGCTTCTGTTCGAGCTTCTTGATATAGTTTATTATCTCGTCGATGGAATGAACTTGTCCCGGTGCGTCGCGAAGATGCTTGATGACTCCTCGTCGCTGGTAGTTACTCAGGATCTCCAGTATTTCGTCTGTAGAGAGCGACTCCTCCTGAGGACCCTCGTTTCCCCGTCCCCCTTCGGCCATACTGTCAACGTCTACTCGGACGCCCATAATGTTATTGGGCTAACAAAATGGCGCCGAACACATCACAATACTCTCGACTCTGAAGGGACCCCTATCTTCTGCTCGAACGTTTCAGATGGTGAGGTCGCTCTCTTCGGTCGCTCGTGACAGGGTTCGAATCACTCCGGAAACCTGACCAGCCGACCGTGCATTTGTAGTGGGAGAGACAGTCAAATGAGCTACACCCCTTCAGGACTGCGTCCGAGTCGCTAGAATGCCGACCTATTCTGCACACGTGTATGTATATTCCTTAGGCTAAATACGCATCATCATACATCAATATGTTTATTATCGGTGAGGTTAGATAATCGAACATGGCCGAAATCCTTGATGGCAAAGCCCTGGCCGCCGAACTCCGGGACGACCTCCGAGACTCCATCGAACGGCTCGCGGACGCAGGCGCTCGCCCGGGGCTTGCGACCGTTCACATGGGCGACGACCCCGCCGCCGAATCGTACATCGAGATGAAACAACAGGACTGCGAGGACCTCGGCATCAACGGGACGCACGTCGATGTCGACTCCGATGCTCCTGCCGAAGAGCTCCACGACGTGCTGGCCGAACTGAACGACAATCCGGACGTCCACGGTATCCTCGTTCAAGACGACGTTCCGGAACACATCGACTGGCACGAAGCAGTCAGCCACATCAGCCCTGCGAAAGACGTCGACGGCCTTCACCCGGAGAACGTCGGTCGGCTCGTCGCAGGCGATCCGCGGTTCGTTCCCTGTACTCCGCTTGGCGTCCAGAAACTCCTGACCGACGAGGGCATCGAGATCGACGGTGCAGACGTAGTCATCGTGAACCGGTCGATGATCGTCGGCAAGCCGCTCGCCAACCTTCTAACGCAGAAAGCTGACGGTGGCAACGCGACGGTTACGCTCTGTCATTCCCGGACCGAGAACCTTGCAGAGAAAACCCGGCGAGCGGACATTCTCGTGGTCGCTGTCGACGTTCCAGAGTTCGTCGATGAGTCCATGGTGAGCGACGGGACCACGGTCGTCGACGTTGGTATCGGTCGGGTCGACGCTGACAACGAGAAGGGCTACGAGCTCGTGGGTGACGTTGACTTCGAGAGCGTCGAGCCGAAAGCGGACCACATCGCGCCCGTGCCCGGCGGTGTCGGCCCGATGACGCGAGTGGTGCTGCACAAAAATACGGTCGAGACTACGCAACTCCAGACGGGCATAGATTTGTAACCCGGGGCGACGCCCGTGATATGATGTGAGACCCCGGAGTTACCGTCAATTGCGGTAATCGGCAGTGTTTCGTCGTAGTGCGCGGGACCGGATTCGAACCGAATGAAGACGTGCTTGCTTCGCTGCGCGCGTCTTCCAGGGCTCGAATCGGTCTGCGCACACACGTCTCTCACGTTCTTTCGAGACGGTATGCGCGGGACCGGATTCGAACCGAATGAAGACGTGCTTGCTTCGCTGCGCGCGTCTTCCAGGGCTCGAATCGGTCTGCGCACACACGTCTCTCACGTTCTTTCGAGACGGTATGCGCGGGACCGGATTCGAACCGGCGGACTCCTACGAGACAGCGTCCTAAGCGCTGCGCCGTTGGCCTGGCTTGGCTACCCGCGCTCACCGTTTCGTTCAGAACTGCTCCTCAAGAAGCTGTCGTTCTGGACGAGGGCTTAATGTATCGGCGGGCGCTACCCGGTGTACGTGTACCGCGCACGCGACCAGGTGGAAAACGAGGAGTGGCTCGCCGAACTCCAGCAGGTCGCCGACCGACTCGACCTCGACACGCCCGCGCGTTCGCGGGCCGCCGACCTGTTCCTCTCGACCGTCGCCCGGTCCGACGACGCCGAGGAGCGGTCGAAGCGCGCCGTGGCGGCCGCGAGCCTCTACGCCGGGGCGCTCATCGAGGGGGACCAGCGCTCCCAGCAGGCGGTCGCCGACGCCGCGGGAGTCGCGCGGCTGACCGTCCAGCAGCGCTGGAAGTCGATTCTCGAAGAAGCGGGGCTGGAACCGCCGTCGTGGTAGCGAGAAGGGCCGCTACTCCTGGGGTTTCCGCCCGTCGCGCTCCGGCGTCAGGTTGCCGTGCTCGTCGATTTCGCCCTCGACGATGCGCGTGCTGGAGATGATGTTGCCGTCCTCGGCCTCGACGTGGTCGACGACGATTATCTCCAGGGGGTCGTGGCCGCGCTGCTCGCGAATCTCGTTGATGCGCTGGCCGCCGTCCCGGGTTTCGGGCGAGACGACGAGCGCATCGAACTGCGGTTCGGTCGCGATGCCGGTCGGTTCCTCCAGCTTTCGAACCTGGAACTCGCGGTCGAACTCCTCGGCGATGGCCCGGAGCTCGGCTTCGAGGTCGCGCTTGCGCTCCTCGAAGGAGCGGACGTACCGATCGACGTGACGCGTCTTCGGCGCGAGTTCGTCGCTCGTCAATCCGACGGTCACGTCACCGCGTTCGAACGCCCGTTCGAACAGTTTTCGGTGACCGTCGTGAACCGGGTCGAACGTCCCCCCCAGCGCAACGTCCATACCCCGGCGAATGGTACCGCGGGGTTTATCACCTTCGGAACATCCTCGCCGCCTACTGCGGTTCGCGTCCGCTTCCAGCCGTTCTGTCGCGACCGGACGCGGACGACGACCGCGCGACGGGACTCGAATCCGGTCCCGCGATACCGAACTCGATAGCCGAAACGGACAACCGCGCAGGGGGCGAACGATGCAGGGGGTGTACGAAATGGGGGGATATCTGGTCGCGATAGACGGCTCGCCAGCGAGCAAGGACGCGCTCCAGTACGCGCTCGAGATGGCGCGAGACACCGGGGCGGCGGTGACGGCGATTCACGTCGTCTCGCCCGAGCAGTTCTTCGTTGGCGGCGACGAGCCGCCGGAGAGCTTCGCGGAGGCCGACGACGAACTCCTGTTGTCGAGCGTCGAGGACGCCGAGACTCGCGGACAGGAGTTGCTCGACGAGGCGACGGCGGTCGCCGAGCGCGCCGACGCGGAGATAGAGACGGGGATGCTGTACGGCGAACCGGTCGAACGCATCACGGAGTACGCCGACGAGGAGGACTTCGAGGCCATCTACGTCGGCCACCGCGGGACGTCGGAACGGTACGAGGGGCTGTTCGGCAGCGTCGCCAAGGCGGTCGCCGGGCGCGCGACGGTGCCGGTGACCGTCGTGCGCTGAGCGGCGTCCATAGTTGCGGCAGGCGGTATGCTGATACCGCCCCGGGTAGACGTGGCGCACATGGACACAGAAATCACGCCGTCGACGCTCGCGGGGACGGCGCGCGCACCGCCGTCGAAGAGCTACACACACCGCGCGATTCTCGCGGCGGGCTACTCCGGCGGTGCGCTCGTGTACGACCCGTTGATAAGCGCCGACACGGAGGCGACGATGCGGGCCGTGGACGCGATGGGCGGCGACGTGACCGAAACCGAGAGCGGGGCCGTCGAGATCGACGGCTTCGACGGCCGGCCCGACGTGCCGGCGGACGTACTTGACTGCGCGAACAGCGGGACGACGATGCGCCTCGTGACGGGGGCGGCCGCGCTCGCGGACGGCATCACCGTCCTCTCGGGCGACGCGTCGCTCCGGTCGCGCCCGCAGGGACCGCTCCTCTCGGCAATCGATGAACTCGGCGGACGCGCAGAGAGCACTCGCGGGAACGGACGAGCGCCGCTCGTCGTGCGAGGACCTATCGATGGCGGCACGGTCTCGATGCCGGGCGACGTCTCCTCGCAGTTCGTCTCCTCGCTGTTGATGGCCGGCGCGCTCACCGACGAGGGTGTCGAGGTCGACCTCGAGACGGAACTGAAGTCCGCCCCCTACGTCGACATCACGCTCGAACTGCTAGACGAGTTCGGCGTCGAGGCCGGCAAGGGTGGCGACAGCTACCACGTGGAGGGCAGCCAGTTCTACGAACCGACAGACGGCGAGTACCACGTCCCCGGCGACTTCTCGTCCATCTCGTACCTGCTCGCGGCGGGCGCAGTCGCGGCCGACGAGGACGCCGCCGTGCGCGTCGAGGGCGCGTACCCGAGCGCGCAGGGCGACACCCACATCGTTCCCGTGCTGGGACGGATGGGGGCGGACGTGGACTGGAACCGCGACGACGGCGTCGTCACCGTCCGGCGCTCGTCGCTCTCGGGAACCGAGGTGGACGTCGGCGACACGCCCGACCTGCTGCCCACCGTCGCGGCGCTCGGCGCTGTCGCGGACGGCGAGACCCGCATCGTCAACTGCGAGCACGTCCGGTACAAGGAGACCGACCGCGTCTCGGTCATGGCCGAGGAACTCGAGAAATTCGGCGCCTCGGTCGAGGAGCGCGAGGACGAACTCGTGGTGAACGGCGACGAGTCCGACCTCCGGGGGGCCCGCGTCGAGGGGCACGCCGACCACCGTATCGTGATGGCCCTCTCCGTCGCCGCGCTGGCTGCCGACGGCCCGACGACGGTCGGCGACGCCGAGCACGTCGACGTGTCGTTTCCGGACTTCTTCCAGGTGCTGTACGACCTCGGTGCCGACATAGACCGGTAACCCGAACGATTGTGCACCGATATGCATAACGCGTCTTCTTTTGGGTGAGAAATAGGCACGAATCCGAATATTGAAGGGCGTCCGGACTCCACTCCCCGGTAATGACGAACGTCATCGACGGCGACGGCGTCGCCGCGGAGATTCGCTCCGACCTCGAAGCCAGCGTCGAGACGCTCACCGACGCGGGCGCTCGACCGGGGCTCGCCACGGTGCTGATGAGCGACGACCCCGCCAGCGAGACGTACGTCTCGATGAAACAGAACGACTGCGAGGAGGTCGGCATCGAGAGCGTCCACGTCGAACTCGACGAGGATGCGCCCGCCGAGGAGCTGTACGACACGGTCGAGGAGCTGAACCGCGATCCCGACGTTCACGGAATCCTGGTCCAGATGCCCCTCGTCGACCAGGTCGACGAGCGCCGCGTGCTCCGCACGGTCGCCCCCGAGAAGGACGTCGACGCGTTCCACCCGGAGAACGTCGGACGGCTCGTCGCCGGCGACGCCCGGTTCAAACCCTGTACCCCCCACGGCATCCAGAAGCTCTTCGAACACGAGGGCGTCGAGACCGAGGGGGCGGAGGCGGTCGTCGTCGGACGCTCGAACATCGTCGGCAAGCCGATGGCGAACCTCTTCGTCCAGAAGGGACCCTTCGGAAACGCGACGACGACGGTCTGTCACTCCCGCACGGCGGATCTGGCGGCGCACACCCGCGAGGCGGACATCGTCGTCGCGGCCGCGGGCGTCCCCGAGCTAATCGACGGTTCGATGCTGAAGGAGGGCGCGACCGTCGTCGACGTCGGCGTCAACCGCGTGGACGCGGACACCGAGAAGGGCTACGAACTCGTTGGCGACGTCGAGTTCGAATCCGCGAAGGAGGTCGCCGGCGCCATCACCCCCGTCCCGGGCGGCGTCGGGCCGATGACCCGCGCAATGTTGCTCTACAACACCGCGAAGGCCGCCAGCCGGCAGGAAGGCGTCGACGTAACCCTGCCCTAATCTCGCTCGTTCCCGTCGCGGTCGGCCCGTCGCGCGCTCGCATCTCGGCTACGGCCGTCGCTCGTTCTCTCCCGCTCGGGATTCTCCCGCTGCCAGTCGCGCTGTCTCGCGGTCCGGTCGTCGTGCTCCTCGCGCCGATAGGCCGCGCCCTTGCCGTCGAAACCGCGGTCGGTCGGACGCCGGTCGCGCGTGCGCCGCTTCTGCAGGACCAGCAGGAGGACGACGACTCCGAGGATAGCGAGCCCGGCCAGTCGAGCGAACGCGTCGCTCCCGGGCGAGAGTGCAGTACCCCAGTCCAGCCACGGCCCGACCACCGCCGCGACGAGCGCGGCCGCGACTATCACCCTGACGAGCCGGCCACCCGACGATGGACCGTCGGTCGCCATATCTTGCCATTAGGTAGCAGTTGGCAAAAGCGTTCGCTACCGGTCGAGAGTCGGTGGTCGACGAGGCGACGCCACGGCTATTCGCCGACGCGTCGGAGGCGGTCGCGGGCGCTGACCAGAGCGTCCTCGTCGTCGTCCCGGAGGTGGCGCGTCAGTTCCCTGGCGGCCGCGACCAGCGACTCCGCCGTCTCGGGGTCGACGCCGCCCTCCAGCGCCCGCACGCGCCGGACGTGCTCGCCCAGCGTCTCCAGCGCGCTCCGACTCTCCCGGGAGACGTCGCGGTCGTCGACCCACGTGGTCAGGTCTCGGTGGTACTCCCGGAGCGCGTCGCCGACCGCCAGTCCGCGCACGTCGTGCATGGACTCCGGCACTTCGGCGGGCGCGGGACGGTCGCCCACGTCCGCGCCGCGCAACAGCGAGAGGAAGTACAGTTCCTCGTCGTCGGTCGGGTCGAACGAGCGTCCGAACACGTCCGCAGCGTGGCGGAGTTCCTGTGCCGCGAGATACGTGTCGTCCAGCGTCCGGAGGTCGCCGCCGTCGATGAACCCGCGCTTGTGGACGTACTCCCGGGCCGACTCCTCGGCGTCGGCCGCGACCTCGCGCATCGGGCGGCCGTCGACCGAATTCCGCACGTCGGTGAGGTCGAGGTCCGCCGGACTGTCGGTGTGCTGGCGACGCTCCTCGTCGACGCCGATGCTACGCACGCTTCCGCAGTCCGGACACTCGACGGTTCCCGTCTCGTAGTACGACCACCGCGTTCCGCAGTCCTTGCACTCCCGCCGACCGCGCACTTTCATGTCCGTACGTTGGCGGGCCGCGTTGAAAACTCCCGGGTGCCGCTCTCCTCCACGCTCGGCCTCCCACGTTCTTCGGTCCACCTTCGGTCCACCGCTCCCGTGCGTCGACCCGTCCGCGAGGAACGGGCAAGTTTTTCCTTCACCGTCCGAAACTGCGTGGTATGAACCTCTCCGAGGAACAGCGCCACATCCGGGACACCGTCCGGGAGTTCGCCGTCGAGGAAATTCGACCCCTCTCGGCCGACTGCGACGAACGCCAGGAGTTCCCCGAAGACGTCTGGGACGAGATGGCCGACCTCGGCGTGACCGGGATGACGGTCCCCGAGGAGTACGGCGGTCTCGACGTGGACCGGCTCACGTACAGCCTCGTCAACGAGGCGGTCGCCTACGGGAGCCTGTCGGTCGCCACGGCGCTCTCGGTCCACTGTCTCGCCACCTCCTGCATCGCAGAGTTCGGCGACGAGGACCAGCGGGAGCGCTGGCTGTCGGAGATGGTCGACGGCCGTCCCGTCGGCGCGTTCGCACTCTCGGAACCGCAGGCCGGGTCGAACCCTGCCGAGATGACGACGGAAGCGAGGCGAGAGGGCGACGAGTACGTCATCGACGGCAAGAAACAGTGGATTACCAACGGCCAGCGGGCGGGCGTCGTCGTCCTCTTCGCCAAGACCGACCGCGACGACCCCCGGAGCGTCACGCAGTTCGCCGTCCCGAAGGACGCCGACGGACTGGAGGTCGGCAAGAAGGAGGACAAACTCGGTCTGCGCGCCAGCGACACGACGACGCTCATCTTCGACGACGTGCGGATTCCCGCGGAGAACCGCCTCACAGAGGAGGGCCGCGGTCTCTCGGCGGCGTTCCACATCCTCACCGGCGGTCGCATCGGCATCGCCAGCCAGTCCGTCGGACTGGCCCAGGCCGCGCTGGACGAGGCGGTCGCCTACGCCCAGGACCGCGAGCAGTTCGGCGAGCCGATAGCCGACATCCAGACCATCAGGCACAAGCTGGCCGACATGCAGACCAAGGTGCAGGCGTCGCGCCTGCTGACCCGGGACGCGGCGCGCACCGACGACCGCGGCGAGACGCCGGAGATGGCCGCCAGCATGGCGAAGTACTTCGCCAGCGAGTCCGCCGTCGACGTGACCAACGAGGCGGTCCAGATTCACGGCGGCTACGGCTACACCACCGACTTCGACGTCGAACGGTTCTACCGCGACTCCAAGATCACGACCATCTACGAGGGCACGAGCGAGATACAGAAGAAAGTCATCGCGCGAAATCTGCTCGACTGACCGGCGCCTCCGAGAGTCGCTCTCGGTCTAGAACTGGGGCTGCCGGCCGCCGCCCTGCTGCATTCCGCCCTGCTGACCCCCGCCTCGCTGCATTCCGCCTTGCTGCATACCGCCCTGCTGACCCCCGCCTCGCTGCATTCCGCCTTGCTGCATACCGCCTTGCTGCATTCCGGTCTGTTGGCCACCGCCCTGCTGCGTTCCGCCCTGCTGCATTCCGGGCTGCTGTCCCATCGTCTGGAGCACCTGGTACGTGGAGTCGAGCGTCCGGTCGAGCACGTTCGCCGTCTCCTGCGTGTGGGGCGCGTCGTGGCGATGGAGTTCCTCGAGCGTCTGTTCGCCGACGTTCAGCAGCGCCTCGGCGACGTACGGCGTCGTGGCTGCGTTCCGCGATATCGTCTTCGCCGTCAGATGTGCGATGTCGCTCACGTCCTCGCAGAGGCGCGCACAGTCGGCCATCTGGGGACCCTGCTCGATGCACTGGTCCGCACACCACTCCGCGACCTGCTCGACTTCGAGGCAGTCGTCGAGACACATCCGCATCTCGCTCGTCAGATGGTCCTCGAACTTCTGGCCCTGCTGGATTTGCTGTCCCTGCTGGGGTTGCTGGAACTGCTGTCCCTGCTGGCCGAACTGGGACTGCTGGCCGCCTGGCTGTGGCTGGCCCGACTGCTGGCCCCGTCGGGACTGCTGACCGCCGCCGGTCTGTTGTCTCGATCCACCGTAGCGTTGCCCACCGCCTGCCTGCGGCTGCTGGTACTGGTGTGCCATTGTTTTCTCCGCTCCCTCGCGGGAGCACTCGCCAGTACAGTCGACCACCGGTTAAACCGCCGCGACCGTTCCCGACCGTTCAGGCGACCGGGTCGTTCCGTTTAGCTTCGTCCGAACCGTTCAGGAGCGACACCGACGAGACGTTCGCCGCGGCCCGTAGCGTGGAAAACGAGTCGTTACTCCGGTTCAACTGTCGCTTCGAACGAGAAACAGCGACGACTGGAACGAGTATCTGTCGTCAGCTGTCCTCGCTCGACCCGTCCCCGGCGGGTCGAGCGAGCGGCCGATTCGACGGCCCGGATAGCACGGCCCGTTCCGACAGTGCGGCCGTGAGTGTCGCAGCGTCCCCCGGCGGCGCGGACGGTCGTCGAGACCGGCGCTCACGGACTCGTACCCCGGAACCGTCCCGGACACAGGTCCGCGTCCCCGGCGGCCGCGTTCGTCTCCGGTCACCTCCCCCGACGAGCGACGGTTCCCGCGTCGTACGCGGGCCGCGCTCGCTTCGATGCCGGTCGAACGACGGCCGCCGTCGATGGCCGGTCCCGGCCGGGCTCCCCAGTCCCGACCGGGGTCGGAAATCGCTTTCCAGTCCTCGCCGTCGCGTCACCCCCAGTGTCTCCGTTGCGTTTCTCGCCCAGCGTTCACTGGGCACCCCACGATATGCGGACGGCGGAGATAAAGCGCCGCGACCGTTTCGACCGTTTTCCGCTGGAAACCCCGGGTTTTCCGATTTAGCCTCGCGTTGGAGAGCAGTTCCGCGAGGACGAGGTTTTTGTGCCGGGCCGTAAAACGGAGCGGTATGGACAGACCGGACGTCGGAGAACTAACGCCGCCGGACAGGACGTTGATGGGACCGGGCCCGAGCGAGGTCCATCCGCGCGTGCTTCGCGCGATGAGTACGCCGCTCGTCGGCCACCTCGACCCCTCGTTCGTCGAGATCATGGACGAGGTGCAGGAGCTCCTGCGGTACGCGTTCCGCACCGACAACAAATGGACCATTCCCGTCTCCGGCACCGGGTCGGCGTCGATGGAGACCGCCATCGGCAACCTGGTCGAACCCGGCGACACGATGCTCGTCCCGACGAACGGCTACTTCGGTGGGCGGATGGAGTCGATGGCCGAGCGCGCGGGCGGCGAGGTCGTCCACGTCGACGCGCCGTGGGGCGAACCGCTCGACCCCGTGGACGTGGAGCGGGCCTTCGAGGAGCACCAGCCCGACGTGTTCGGGTTCGTCCACGCCGAGACCAGCACGGGCGTCCTCCAGCCCGACGTTCCGGAACTGACGAGCATCGCTCACGACCACGACGCGTACGTGATTGCCGACACCGTCACGTCGCTCGGCGGCGTCGAACTGCGCGTCGACGAGTGGGACGTCGACGCGGCCTACGCCGGCCCGCAGAAGTGTCTCTCCTGTCCGCCGGGTGCGAGTCCGCTGACGCTCAACGACCGCGCCATGGAGAAGGTGCTCTCCCGGGACGACCCCGCCCGGTCGTGGTACCTCGACCTCTCGCTGCTGGAGGGGTACTGGGGCGACGAGCGCGCCTACCATCACACGGCGCCCATCACGAACGTGTACGCGCTCCGCGAGGCGCTCAGGCTCGTCGCCGAGGAGGGCATCGAGGAACGCTGGCAGCGTCACCGCGAGATGGCCGGTGCGCTGAAGGCCGGCGTCGAGGCGATGGGCGGTTCGATGAACGCGCCGGACGACTACTGGCTGCCGAGCCTCAACGCCGTCCGGGTGCCCGACGGCGTCACCGACACCGACGTGACCGACTACCTGCTGGAGCAGTACGACCTGGAGATAGCCACCGGGCTGGGCGACCTCGACGGCGACATCTTCCGTATCGGGTGCATGGGATACTCCGCGCGCCCCCAGACCGTCTCCTACCTCGTGAGCGCACTCGGCGACGCGCTGGACGACCAGGGGGCCGACGTCGACGTGGAGGCCGGACTCGCCGCGACGAGCCGGCGGCTGGGCGAGTAATCCGTCACCGCGATTCACCTCCCGGTCGACGCTCGCGGAGGACGCTGACCTGTTCTCTCGACCTCGTCGGAGGGCGAACGACTCGACGCATCGCCGGCACCACCGCTGGCCGGCGTGACGTCGCGAGAACGTTTTGCGAGGGTCCGCGAGGGACCGCAGTTTGCGAGGGCAAGACGCTCCGTCTTGCCGCACTGTTCCGGCCCGTCGGGGCCGTCAGTGCGAGGGAAGGGATTTGAACCCTTGGACCCCTACGGGAGCGGATCTTGAGTCCGCCGCCGTTTCCAGGCTTGGCTACCCTCGCACCGTGGGTCGTTTTCGTCTCGGCGTTTCCACCTAAGGTCTCCGAATCTATAAACGCCCTCCGAAATCGTTCGACGGCGCGAACGCAGCGGCAGACAGTCGCCGTCGCTGCGAGACGCGACAACGACGATAGAAGAGCGACGACGGTCCTAGCGGGCCAGGATGGAGATGACGCCGCGAAGCGAGCCGGCGGTGGAGGGCCGCCGCTCTCGGACCGGAGATTTCCGCTTGGCGATGAGCGTCCACAGCACGAACCCCATCCCGGTGCCGACCGCCGACGCTGTCAGGCCGATGGTGGCGAACGCGATGGTCTGGGCGAACAGCACCACGACCGAGGGGAGGCTGGTTCGGAGCGGAACGCTCGCGTCCTCGTCACGGAGGGTCGGAACGAGCGATAGCATGATGACGATGCTTCCACCGAGGAATACGAAGTCTTGCCACATTGGTATCAGTTCTCGACAGCACCCCTCTGCGGGGAGAGGGGCCGACTGCTCATTACAAATCTTAACTCACATCCGAATAAGTATTTCGAACCATCCACGGGATGCGATTTTGGCTCACGTGACCACCACTCACGCGAGGCGACAGCACCGACCGCGCACCGTCGACGACCGCGGTCGTCTCCGCCGACGCGTCGTTTCACATGTCCGACGTGTTCGGAACCGACAGCCCTTTCCTCGCTCCAGGACAGCCACGACCATGACCGACATCGACGCGCGCGTCGAACTCGCCGAGCGCGCAGCGACCGAAGGGGGTCGCGTCGCGGCGGACGGCTTCCGGACGGACCTCGACGTCGAGACGAAAGACGGGAAGACCGACGTGGTCACCGAGGCCGACCGTGCGGCCCAGCGGCGGGTCGTCGAACTCGTCCGCGAGGAGTTCCCCGACGACGCCATCGTCGGCGAGGAGGAGGACGCGCTGAAGGCGGTGCCCGAGGAGGGCGACGCCTGGGTCGTCGACCCCATCGACGGCACGAACAACTTCGTCCGGGAGACGCCGCTGTGGATGACGAGCGTCGCGGCGGTCCGCGACGGCGAACCGGTGGCGGCGGCGAACGTCGCCCCGGCGCTGGGCGACGCCTACGTCGCGGGACCGGACGACGCCGCCAGGAACGGCGACGCCCTGTCGGTCAGCGACCGTACCGACCCGGAGACGTTCGCCGTCGCGCCGACCATCTGGTGGGGGTTCGACCGCCGCGACGAGTACGCCGCGGCCGTCCGGAGCATCGTCTCCCGGTTCGGGGACATGCGTCGCATCGGCTGCGCCCAGCTCACGCTCTCGATGGTCGCGAGCGGCGCGCTCGACGCCACCGTGACGAACGTCTCGCCGAATCCGTGGGACAGCGTGGCCGGCGTCCACCTGGTCCGACGGGCCGGCGGGACCGTGACCGACGTTCACGGCGACCGGTGGACGGTCGGCAATCGCGGGCTGGTCGCCTCGAACGGCGAGGCACATGAGGCCGTCCTGGCCGCCGCGCGCGACGCCGAGTCGGAGCGAACCGACGGCGGGTAGTCTACGCCCGCGGCGAGTTCAGTCACTCGTTCCGATATGTGTAAGGATATTTATCTCCGGGGGGACAGGGTAGCGTATGAAGTTGGATGACACGGACCGCGCCATCCTGCGGGCGCTCCAGTCCGACGCACGGACTCCTTTCAGCGAGATCGCTCGACAGATAGACATGTCCAGCGCGACGGTCCACGACCGCGTCAACCGGATGGAAGAGGAAGGCGTCATCAGCGGCTACCACGCCAAGGTGAACCCGAAGGAGGTGTCGCTCGGTATCTCGGCGTTCGTCGGCCTGCGCGTCGAGCAGGGCCGGGAGAAAGACACCCTCGCACGTCTCGAAGACATCGACGGCGTCCAGGAGGTCCATCTCACTACGGGGTCGTGGGACGTGCTGATGCGCGTGTACGCCAGGGACGCCGACGAACTCCGCGAACTGATGTTCGAGAACATCGCCCAGATGGACGGCTTCTCGCGCTCCCAGACCATGGTCGTCCTCGGGACGCCGTTCGAGAGCGAGGAGCTTCCCCTGAGTGCCGCCGACGAGGAGTGACGAGACCGGAACCCTGAAATCCGCTCGCTCCGGTGGCACGGACATGGACACTGCAAACGGACGTATCGACTCCGAGCGCGCGTGGGCCGGCGGAGTCCTCGCAGCACTCGTCGTCCTCGTCGGCGGCGTGGTCGCGTTCCCCCGGCGAGTGTACGACGAGTTCGTCTGGCACTACTTCTGGGGACCGGTCGTCGCCGACGCCAAGGGTGCACAGTGTGCCGTCCGCGAGGGCGGGACGACGAAGTTCTTCTACGAGGCGAACGCCTGTGCGACCGCGCCGGAACCGGTCGCCGTCCCGGGCTACACCCTCGTCTCCGAGGTTGGCTACGCCGTCACGCTCATCGCCGCGCTCGTCGGTCTCGTCTTCCTACTGCGTAGGCTCGACGTCGGCCAGGACCGGAGCCTCTTCTTCGCGCTGTTCCCGTTCATGCTGTTCGGCGGCGCGCTCCGCGTCGTCGAGGACGCCCTCGACGAAGGTCTGCAGGGCGTCGACGTCGCCATCTCCTACCCGTGGAACACGCTCATCATCAGTCCCGTCATCTACTTCACCGTCTTCTTCGTGACGCTGGCGGCGCTCGTGGCCAGCATCTTCCTCGCACGCCGGAACGTCGTCGACCGCTACGAGTACCCGCTGTTCGGGGCCGGGGCGGTGGCGCTCGTCGCCACGCTCGGGTACCTCCTCGCGCTGTCGTTCAGCACCGAACTCGTGACGCTCAACCTCCTCGTCCCCACGGTCGTCCTCGGCGGCGCGACGCTGGTGACGGGCGTGACGTGGTGGGCCATCGAGACGTTCGAACCGGAGATAAACGCCGGGACGGGAGCCATCGGCGCGGTCGTCATCTGGGGACACGCCGTCGACGGCGTCGCCAACGTCGCGGTGCTCGACTGGGCGGGCGCGCTCGGACTCGCGGGCCAGTACGGCGCGAAACACCCGGTCAACCGCGCTATCGTCTCGATCACCGACTCCGTGCTTCCCGCGTCGATTACGTCGGTCGTCGGTACCGCGTGGCCGTTCCTGTTCGTCAAGATACTCGCCGCCGTCGCCGTGGTCTGGGTGTTCGACCGGCGCATCTTCGAGGAGAGTCCGCGGTACGCCATCCTGTTGCTCATCGCCATCCTCGCGGTCGGACTCGGACCCGGGAGCCGGGACATGCTCAGGGCGACGTTCGGCGTCTAGCTCAGGCGTTCCAGCGTCGACTCGGGGAAGTACCGGCCGCCGCAGTTCGGACACTCCGCGACTTCGAGGGTGTCCGCGACGTCCCCGAAGCCGAACCGCTCGCCGGGTACCGTCCCCCGTGACAGCGGCGTTCCGCAACTCGCACACGTCAGGTCGAACTCGGTCGTCATGCGATCCCCGCTGACTTGTTACTGAAATTATTCATAATTATGGTCCTGGGCGGTATCACGTACGACAGTATCTAACATAAGTTCCTGGGTGGCGTTAACATGGGTTCCGAACGCCATCGACGAGAGCGCGGCGAGGAATACACCGACTGACCGTGTCAGGGGTAGGGGTGGAGTTGCCGGTCCAGGCGCGGGTCGAATCCGAGGTCTGCGGGCACGGAGCGAGCACGCTCGCCGAAGAAGGGGTCGCCGGTGAAAAGTGGCTGGGCCTCCGGCGCGAGCACGCGCACCGCCTCGAATCCGAGGCGCTCCACGTCCCGCGTGGTGAGCCGCGAACCGTACACGTCGAAGGCGTCGTTCGCGCGCGCGACGACCGCTTCGAGTTCGTCCTCGCCCTCCGGCGGGTCGTCGACCCCCACGCGGTCGCTCGGTACCGTCGTCTCCGGGTCGACGAACTCGCGGGCCGCCGCCGGAAAGTCGGCGTAGCGCGCGATGGCACCCTCCGCGTCGGCCGCCGCCTCCCGCCCCATCATCGACAGCTCCTGCCAGTTCTGGAGCGCCTCCGCGAGCGCCGACCGCGCCGCGGCGGCGGGGGCGAGGTTTGCGCCGGAACCGACCGCGAACCGCGGCCACTCGGCGTCGTCCCCGCGATGCACCGCCACCGCGACCACCGGAACGTCGACGTCCTGCGTGACGAGCAGCGGCGTCACCGAGAGGTCCTCCGCGCGCGCTCGCGAAGCGAGCGTCCGGAACCCCTCGTCGTCCACGTCGAGTCCGAGCGGGTCGAACGTGGAGTACCACGACAGCATCGTCGCGTCGCGTTCGACGACCTCGTACAGTCCCGACAGGAGCGCCTCCGTGGTCGAGTTGCCGAGGCCCAGTCCGGTCGTTATCGGCGGCTTGAATCGTGGTTCCGTCGGCGGGAACTGGACGAACTCCGCCGGGAGGGTGACCGGTTCGCCCGTCGCGAGGTTTCGGCCGGGAACCCAGGCGCACTCCGTCGCCGCGGCGGGCCACCCCTCCGGTCGGACGAACTCGCGCGGCGGGACGGCGTCGTCGAGCGCGGACGCCGGCGCGACCCCGAACTCGGACTCACGGTAGACGCCCGCACAGTAGCGCTCCAGGGCCTCCCCGAGCGCCTTCATCAGTGCAGCGTCCCAGTCGGCGGCGACCCCGGCGGCCTGCTCAGCCGCGCGGGCGTCGCTGAACGCCGACGTGTCGGTCACCTCCGCGAGGTAGTACGGAACAGGGAACGAGGCCACCTCGCCGAGCGAGGCGACGACGCCGACGCGCTCGTCCAGCGCCCGCTCCGCGCGCTCGACCGACTCCTCGACCGACGCCGTCGCGTGCCCGACCGAAAGGGTCCGGTCGCGTGCCTCTCCGCACGTCTCGCAGCCGGGGACGGGCAGGAGCGTCCGCTGGGCGTGGGGCAGTTCGAGGACGCCGCCCAGGACGGGCGATTCGTCGCCCGACAGCAGCGCGACCGCCTCGCGTCCGGCGAATGCGCCCGCGAGCCGAGCCGTCGCGCGTTCGACCGGCTCGTCCCTGGCTCCCTCGCTCGCCGGCTCGTCCCCGTCGTCGACGTTCGCCGCCACGCGGGTTCGCAGACAGTCGTAGCAGGCCGTTCCCGGTCCGAAGCCGGAGACGGCTGCGTCGACGTCCCCGAGCGCGTGCCCGCCGACGCCCCCGAGTTCGACCGCCAGCCACGGCGTCCCGTCGCTCGCTCGGTTCGCACGCGAGAACGCGTCGTCGCCGACACCCCCGACGACGACGCCGAACTCGACCGCTTCCAGGTCCGCCGCCCCACACTCCCGGGCCGTCCCGTCGGCGTCCGAGAGCGCTGCCCGGACCGCGTCTGCGGCGGGACCGTCTCCGACGACGCCGAACTGTCGCTGGCTCATGCGGGGACCCAGACGCCCGCGTGTCAAAAGCGACGCGGATAGCTACCGCTGTCGGAAAAAGAACGAAAAGAACGCGTCGTCAGTGGAGGATGCTCTGGGCGACGCCGGCCAGCTGGTCCGCGTCGGCGCCCTCCAGTTCCTCGTGTGCCAGCTTCAGGCGCAGGCGGGGACGACCGACGTCGATGGGGACCTTCTCCGTCCCGATGAGGCCCATGTCCTCGAGCTTCGTCTTCGTCCGCGAGAACGTCGCCTTGCTCGCGATGCCGACGTCCTCGCCCCACTTGCTGATGTCGTACAGCAGCGCCTCGTTCTTCGCGGCGACGAGCAGGCTGATGGTCACCTCGTCGAGGCCGTCACCGTCACCGCGTGCGGTTTCGAGCGAGGCGAGCACGCTGTCGAAATCGTCCTCGGCCTCGGGACTGATCTCCTCTTCCAGCGTCGCCCGCACGCGCGAGAGCGGCGGCGTGCGCAGCGAGAATTCCTCCGCCTCGTCCCAGCGCGTCGTGTACGCGTCGTTGGCCGCCTCGACGAACCCGTCGTCGTCGCTCGTCAGCCCGCCGACGTGGTCGCCCGCAGCGACGAGCGCGATGACCAGTTCGTCGGTGATGAGCAACTCGTTGCCGGACGGCTCCTCGGTCGTGCGCATCGTGAGCGCGCCCTCGTCGATGAGGTCCGCGGCGTTGCTGGCGATGATGAAGTCCTCCATCACGTCCTTGAGGATGGACTCGTCGGCCAGCATCCGCATCTCCGGCAGGTCGCCGTCGTACCCCGTCGCAGCGTCGACGAGCTGCTCGATGACGTCCGCCGAGGGGTTGACGACGAGCATGCTCTCGGGCGATTCGTCGATGGCAGTTCGTAAAATTTCACTGACACTTTTATTCAGCAGGTTCGATTTTGTTTCCATGTCTACGCGGACGAGATTCATCTATTTAATTTTAACGCTCCAACTCGACGGAAATCATAGGTTATGTTGGATGAACAATTGGTCAATGGGGTAATTACAATCGGTAGCGACGTATAATGGGTCCGTGACCGTCGTACCAGATACTGCCCTGCGCTGGAAAAGAAATTTCGGCCGTCGTCGTCCGCTCCGACCGTCTGTCCCGGAATTCCGTCGGTCGAAACGACCATCGAATCGACGACGCCGACGGCGGCCGTCGAGTAACTCCTACTTACTAATTGCATTTTCCTTGAACAGTCCGAAAGAATGAAGTGTGGATGTGAAGTATGAACTATTGTCATGCGACGTAAGATACGCCAGTGGTTCACGGAACATCCGAAGGCAACGAATCTCGCATTCAGCCTGCTGTTTGGATACACGATTCTGGCAGAGTACGGGATTTCGCCGCAGGTCCACTCCGGCGGAGCGACAGGTCCCTAGTCGGCGAGGGCAGTCAGGACTTCGTCGGACCAGCAGAGTTCTCCGGCGAACACTATCGGCATTTTTGCATGTTCGAGGAACGTCCGTAGGTCCGAACGAGAGAGTTCGAACGCGGCGTCGTCCCCGTGGAGATAGATGTCCTGGTTGTCCTGGATGTACGGCTGATAGCCGCTGCCGACCATCCGAACCATCAACGACCGATATCTGAACTCGTACCCGTCGCCGTCGCTCTCGATTTTCCCGACTATGGGGAAGGTAGTCTCGCTCTGGGCGAGTTGATACGTCCCGTCGCCGACGACGGAGTAGTCCTTCCCGGTCATGATGCGCCTGCGGGACAGTTGCATCGCCGTCTGGATGCTGAATCCGTTCATCAGTAGTCGAGCGAACGAGACGCCGACCTTCGCCGCCTGCTTGTTCAACACCTTGTTGAACGTAACCGCGCCCGCGACGCTCCCCTTCTTGACCAGTTCCATCCCCTCGTAGTACGACCCGCAGGCGTTCAGGAAGAACGTCTGAACGTTGCTCTCCGCGATGTTCGCGACGGAGAGATTCCCGTCGGTACATCGGAGGCCGTCTTCCTCGCAGTGTCCGATGTAGTGGACGAAGTCGCGTGGCGTCTCCAGCACGCCCGCGAGTTCGTCGCGGCGAAGGTACTCCCGCACCGTCACGTCCATCGGGAGCTCCTCGGCCCGCTCTCGATAGATGTCGGCGGCGCTCTCGTGCTCCGTCTCCATCTCCTCGTCGTTCAGAATCAGCGCCACTTCTATCTCGTCGCCCTCCCTGTCGAGGTAGTCGAACCGGTTCTCGTACGCGGTCGGTTCCACCTTGAACACGTCGATGGGGACGCCGTCGGCGAGCCAGCCGTGAACGCGTCCGCGGTGCAGTTCCGGCTTGACGCGGTCGACCGACGTAACTGGACCGGCGCCGGTACGGCGGTAGGGTCTGGCGGTCGCTCGTCCGGGAATCTCCGGCGCGCCACGGTAGAAGTCGTCCAGCGACGCGTCGAGGAGTTCGCCCGGATTCAGCTCCGACGTCTCCGGCAGGTAGACGAGCGAGAGATTCGAGAGCATGTACGGCAGCGACGAGACGTTGTCCACGATCGGGTCGACGTACGTCGAGAGGTGCCAGTCCGGCAACTCGTCGTCGATGCGCTCGAACGGCGCGAGCATGTAGGTGACGAGCTGTTCCGCGGGCGACGATTCGTACGTCTCCTCGGCGTCGATCTCCACCTCGTCGAGCAGCGGTAGCTCCGCGAGATTCCAGCTGTGCGGTCCGGCGTTGCGGACCAGACAGTCGAGGAAGAACACGCGCCTGAGCATGTCGGCGGCCTCGTGCTGGAACTGTGGAAGCGGACTGAACGAGTACGTGTAGTCGAGTGCCGGCGCGCGCAGCACCGGGGCGTCACGGCGCTCGGCTTTCACGTCCGCCTGCAGGTAGTACGCGAGCGGTGCGGCGACGAACAGCGAGTCGAAGTCGTCCGGCACGAGCAACTCGATGCCGACGTCTTTCCGCCGGTCCCGGACGGTCTCCGGAACGTCGGTCTGGTTGCCGACCGATATCCGGGGCGGATAGCCCCGGAGCGTCGGAAACGACCGGTCCGGCCCCGTGGTCTTGTGGGAGGCAGAGAGGGCGGTGAGCGCCGTCGCCAGGCCGTGCGGCGTCGGCGGCACCGTGACGGTGTCGACGGGTACCTCGTGGTGGCTCCGGAACCCGAACGTGACCCTGGTCGGCGCCGTGAACTCGATGATGAGTTCGTCGAAGTCGTCCGTCTTCCGCACCGTCGCCGGACCGGAGAACCGAAGGTAGGTCTTGACGTTGCCGTGGACGTTGACGAGGTAGTCGCTGTCCGACAACGAGAGCGTACCGGAGTCACCCCCGTGTTCGTAACGTTCGCCTGTTGTAAGGTCGGTGACGATTGCCAGACTCGGCGGAAACCGCAGTTCGGACGCCACCCCAGTGACCGTCTCGTCGACGGGGCGGTCGATGTCGAGTGGGGTACTGCTCCTGCGCCAGTCGGGTGCGTCTATGGAAATCCCCGTTTTGGTCCGGTCGAATGCCCGGATACCGTCTTTCGTCTCCTCCCACTCGATCATGCCGGCAGTAAAACTGTTATCCCACCATTAACTTATATTTCTATCGGGGAGAGGAACTCTATTCACCGAAAGGTAAACTTATACGCCGTGCTGTCTCCGAGTAGCACATGAAGTACGACCACGTTCGAGAGGTCGACCCCGACGTCGCAGATGCCCTGTCGGCAGAGGTAGACCGCCAGCGCGACACGCTCGCCATGATCGCGAGCGAGAACCACGTGAGCGAGGCCGTCCTCGAGGCCCAGGGGAGCACCCTCACGAACAAGTACGCCGAGGGCTACCCCGGCGAACGCTACTACGGCGGCTGTGAACACGTCGACACGGTCGAAGAGCTCGCCATCGAGCGCGCCAAGGAACTCTGGGGCGCCGACCACGTCAACGTCCAGCCGCACAGCGGCAGTCAGGCGAACATGGGCGTCTACCTCGCCGTGCTCGACCCCGGCGACAAGATTCTCTCGCTCGACCTGACCCACGGCGGCCACCTCAGCCACGGTCACCACGTCAACTTCGCCGGCCAGCTCTACGATGTCGAACACTACGAGGTCGACACCGAAACCGGCACCATCGACTACGACGCGCTCCTCGACCACGCCCGAGAGTTCGAGCCCGACATCGTCGTCTCGGGCTACTCGGCGTACCCCCGGCAGGTCGAGTGGGAGCGCATCCAGGCGGCCGCCGACGTCGCCGACGCCTACCATCTCGCCGACATCGCCCACATCACCGGACTCGTCGCGGCGGGCGAACACCCCTCGCCCGTCGGCGTTGCGGACTTCGTCACCGGCTCGACGCACAAGACCATCCGGTCGGGTCGCGGCGGCATCATCATGTGCGACGAGGAGTACGCGGACGACGTCGATTCGGCCGTCATCCCCGGCATGCAGGGCGGTCCGCTGATGCACAACGTCGCGGGCAAGGCGGTCGGATTCAAGGAGGCCCTCCAGCCCGAGTTCGAGGAGTACGCCGCCCAGACGGTGAAGAACGCGGAGGTCCTCGGAGAACAGCTTCAGGAGCACGGGTTCGGCCTCGTCTCCGGCGGCACCGACACTCACCTCGTGCTCGTCGACCTCCGGGAGTCCCACGAGGACGTGACCGGCAAGGAGGCCGAGCAGGCGCTCGAAGACGTCGGCATCGTCCTGAACGCCAACACGGTGCCGGGCGAGACGCGCTCGCCGTTCGTCACCAGCGGCATCCGCGCCGGCACGCCCGCGCTCACGACCCGCGGCTTCGACGCCGACGACATGCGCGAGGTCGGCGACCTCATCGCGAAAGTCGTCGACAACGTCGACGACGAGGACGTGCGAGCGGACGCCGCCGAACGCGTCCAGAAGCTCTGCGACGCGAACCCCCTGTACGAGTAACCGTCCTCTTCGTTTCCCGCGATTTCTCCCGCGCTCCCCATTATTTGGGGATGGAGACTAAGTGCGCATCCGTCGTACCGTACGGCATGCCTGACGGAGAGCCTCCAGTGCGCGCGTCGTTCGAAATCACGACCGAACGAGAGCCGAGCGCGACGCTCCTCGCCGGCTTCTCGGAGTTCGGACTGGCTGGCCTGACCGCCGTCGACTACCTCGCCGACCACCTCGGCCTGGAGGAGACCGGTCACGTCACCGCCGACCAGTTGCCCGCCATCACGCCGTTCGAGAACGGCCGCCCCCGCCACCACACCCGGCTCTTCTCCCGGCCCGACCTCGACGTCACCATACTGCTCGGAGAACTCTTCGTCCCGGCGTGGGCCGCCGACTCGTTCGGCCGGTCCATTATCGACTGGACCGAGGAGAACGGGGTCGAGGAGATCGCCGTCCTCTCCGGCGTCCCCGTTCCGCACGGCCCCGAAGAGCACCGCGTCTTCTACATCGCTACAGACGACTACCGCGACAGCCGCCTCGCCGACGCAGACGTCCCCGGGATGGGACGCGGCTTTCTCGACGGCGTGAACGCGACGCTCGTCGGCCAGGGAATCGACTCCCCGCTCGGCGTCGGCGTCTACGTCACGCCCGTCCACGCCCAGGCCCCAGACGTCGAAGCCGCGCTCCGACTCATCGCCACCGTCGACAAGGTGTACGACCTCGACGTCGACACCGGACCACTGGAGGCGTTCGCCGAGGAGGTCAGGGGGTACTACGAGGAACTGTCCGCGCGACTGCAGGCCGCGAGCGAGGAGGACCTCGCCCCCGACAAGATGTTCATGTAGCCGTCGCGGTCGCGGTCGATGGAAAACGGGGGGAGATAAGGCGCTCGGTCGGCTTGCCAGTAACAATGACCTCGGACGACCTCTACCGCACGCTGGAGCGCGTGGGGGAGCGGTTCAATCTCGGCGAGTACGAGATAGACGCCTACCTTACCGTCCTCGAACATGGGGACCTGACCGCGAGCGAGATAGCCGAACGGACCGACATTCCCCAGCCGCGGGTGTACGACACGGTGCGGAGCCTCAGCGACCGCGGACTGGTCGAACTGCGTGAATCGCGGCCGATGAAGGTCATCGCCATCGACCCCGAAGAGGCGTTCTCCAACGTCCAGTCGTCGCTCGACGAGATGATAGCCGGCCTCGAATCGCGGTACACGGCTCCGGGACGCGACACCGAGGCCGTCTCGCTGGTGAAGTCCCGCTCGACCATCCTTCGGTACCTCGAAGACGTCGTCGACGCGGCGGAGTACGAACTCGCGCTGTCGCTGACGCCCGACCTGCTCGACCGCTTCGCGGAGCAACTCGCCGGGGCTACCGACGACGGCGTCAGCGTCGAACTCATCGTGACGCCCGCCTCTGAGGCACCGGACCCGGACGAGTTCGACTACGCCGCCGTCGCCACCACGGTGCGCGCCCGCCGCGGCATCACGACCCCGGTCATCGCCGTCGCCGACGGTCGGTACTCGATGTACGCGACGCAGGACGCGTTGCGCGACGACCGCGACCGCTACGGCGTCATCTTCAACCGTTCCGCGCTGGGATTTCTCGTCTCCGGGTTCTTTGGAACCGTCCTCTGGACGACCACCGAGCGCACGCTCTTCTCGAACGGCGAGGGCCGCTCGTTCCCCCGGCGGTACGCGTCCATCCGGCGCTGCGTGAAAGAGATCCAGGGGCTGGAGGGCGAGTTCTACGCCACCGTCGAGGGGCGGGACATCGAGACGGGCGAGTCCCGCGTCGTCGAGGGGAAGATCGTCGGCTTCTCGTTCGAGGCGGGCGAGCGCGTCGCCGGGATGACCGTCGAGACCGCCGATGGCGAGGTCACCGTCGGCGGGCAGGTTGCGGCGCTCGAGACCATCGAAGCCCACGAGATTCGCGTCGGGGAAGGCGAACCGCCGGCGTAGGCGAGTTCCGGTCGAGTTCGGACCGACCCCGGTCAGTCGAGCGTGACGCTGCGCTGACCGCAGTCGGGACAGGCCAGCACCGTCTCGGGTGGAGCCATGGGGTTCGTCGTCGCACTGCCACAGCAGTCGTCGGTGGTCGTCTCCGCCAGCGGAACGTCGCAGGCCGGACAGTCCTGGAGGAAGGTCCGCAGCGCGGACGCGGCGGGTGCGCGCAACGCGACGGGGACGCCGTCGTCGGCGAGCGCTCGCACCGCCGCTACCTCCGCGACGGCGACGGGTCGCGGCAGCCACGTCTCGCTCGCCGGACCGCCGCCTGAGAGGACCAACCAGCGACCCTCCTCGACCGTCTCGACCGACTCTGCGTGCTCGGCGACGCTCCGGACCGCGGTCGCGAGGTCCTCGTTCCGAACGTCCGCCATCGCCGCACGCCAGCGTTCGCGGAACCGCTCGTCGAGGTGGACGGTGTCGCCGACGGCGTGCAGGACGCCCGCGTCGACGAGGGCGTCGGCGGCGCGCTCGCCCGTCGCGTCGTCGGCCCCGGACGCGAGCGACCCCGGGTCGTCGGGCGAGGAGTCGGACGGGCCGGCGGCGTGCGGGTCGTCGATTCCCGGGAGCGCAGCGACGAACCGCGGTGCGAACCGTGGCGTCCCGGGGACGACGTATCCCCGGAGTGCGATGACGCCGCCGCCGACCGTCCCGAGCGCGAGGGCGACGAGGCCGCGAACCGTGCGCCTGGCGGGTAACCAGATTCCAATGACCGCGCACGCGAACGCGAGGAGCGCACCGTTGACCGCCGTACAGGGCCAGCACCGATTCTCGCCCGTGTGTTCCGGGTTCCGGAGAGCGTCGAGCATGGAAGAGTGGGGGATGTTTGGTCGCGGGCCGGTTTCAGTGTTCGGGGCTCCCGGGGCCCACAGTCATTTGCCGACGGGCGACCAGCAGGCGAACGTATGACTGATATGGAGTACACGACGCTCGGCGACACCGGTCTCGAAGTGTCCCGGCTCTGTCTCGGCTGCATGAACTTCGGCAGCGAGCAGCCGTGGATGATCGGTGACGAGGAGAAGAGCCACGAGATCATCGACCGCGCGCTGGACCTGGGCATCAACTTCCTCGACACGGCGAACGTCTACTCGCACGGCGAGAGCGAGGAAATCGTCGGCGACGCCATCGAGGACCGGAACCGGGAGGAGCTCGTCGTCGCAACGAAGGTGTACGGCCAGATGGGCGACCACCCCAACGGCCAGGGTCTCTCGCGCAAGCACGTACTCGACCAGATCGAGGGGAGTCTGGAGCGACTCGGCACCGACTACGTCGACCTCTACCAGATTCACCGGTGGGACGAGTCGACGCCCATCGAGGAGACGCTGTCGGCGCTCGACTATCTCGTCGAAACGGGGCGAGTGCGGTACATCGGCGCGAGCACGATGGCCGCCTGGCAGTTCCAGCGGGCGCTCTCGGAGAGCGACCTGAACGACTACGAGCGGTTCACCTGCATGCAACCGGAGTACAACCTCGTCGACCGTCACGAGGAGCAGAACGTCCTCCCGGTCTGCGAGGAGGAGGGCGTCGGCGTCATCCCGTGGTCGCCGCTCGCCGGCGGCTTCCTGACGGGGAAGTACGACCGCGACAGCGCCCTCGACGAAGGCCGGGCCGCCAGCGACGAGTACACGGAACAGCGGTTCACCGACGAGAACTGGGCGGTCCTGGACGCGGTCCGGGAGGTCGCAGACGAGGTCGACGCCACTCCGGCGCAGGTGAGCCTCGCGTGGCTTCTGCATCAGGACGTCGTCACCGCGCCCATCGTCGGCCCGCGGACGCTCGACCACCTGGAGGAGAACGTCGCCGCGCTCGACGTGTCACTGTCCGACGAGCAGGTCGAACGTCTCGAGGAACCGAACACCCCCGTCTGGTCGCGCGAAATCGCCGGAATCGAGGAGTAGACGGTCCGGGGACGTCGACGTTTCGTCGACCGATGCAGGCGACTCGACAACGGCGTGTGGACTTTCGCGGCGTTGTAAATACGACGACAACCCTCGCTGTATTATTCTTATTAAATACCTGGAAATAATATGGTTTCGCCGGGAGTTTTTTTACGTCTGTACCACGTCCGTCAACCGGTCCAGCGTTCGTTTCCGGCCGTAAGACTGTACCTGACGGTTTCTGGCGCGTCGGACCAACGTAAGGGAACGGCCATAACTTGTTTTACGTCGGTACGTCTGCTTAGCCCCGTGTGCGAAAGTGAGTTAGTCGATAAAGTTACAATTAACATAGTCAATCATGGCGAAGATATAAATGCTCCAACTCCCATTTTTTGAGCTATGGTAGGTGCTAGCTCGCGTGATGGCGTATCACGGCGAAAGTTCGTAAAAGCAGTCGGTGTGTCGGGTACCGCTGCCGGGCTCGCGGGCTGCACGAGCCGCGGTCAGGTCGCCAATCCGAACACGATAAAGTGGGCGGCTGACTCCGACGCGGCCGACAACGCCGGCGCTATCAACAAAGCGCTACACGAGGCAGGGTTGTCCAAAGACATCGAGGTCGATGTCCTCGCCGGTTCTTCGCAGACGGGCGTCCGTCAGTCCCAGTACCAGCGCTGGCTTTCGGCCAACCTCGAAGAGCCGGACATGCTCCTGATGGACAGCGGGTGGGCGTTGACGTTCATCGCCCGCCGTCAGGTCCTGAACCTGAGCGACGCTCTCCCGCAGAACATGGTAAAAAGGGCCAAGAACGACTACTTCGAGGCCAGCGTCCAGACCGCGACGGCCAGGAACGGCGACCTGTACGCTATCCCGCTGTTCCCGGACTTCCCGACGATGCAGTACCGGAAGGACCTCGTGAAGGAAGCCGGATTCCAGCCGGACAAGAACAACTGGGCCACCGAATCGATCGACTGGAAGAAGTTCTCGAAGGTGACCAAGGAGGTGATGAAACAACAGAACGACAAGAAGAAAGGGTCGATGCCCTACGGGTTCACCTTCCAGGCCGACATCTACGAGGGACTGTCCTGCTGTGACTTCAACGAGTTCATGAGTTCGTGGGGTGGGGCGTACTTCGGCGGCTTCGACAACCTGTTCGGTCCCATCGGCGAGCGACCCGTCACCGTCGCAGAGAAACCGGTCGTCGACTCCATCAAGATGATCCGGACCTTCATCCACGGACCGAACGCGCCGAACACGCTGGACGATTACGCGGGTCCCATCTCGCCATCCGCGGTGCTGTCGTGGACCGAGGAGACCTCGCGCGCACCGTTCACGAACGGGAACGCGGTCATGCACCGCAACTGGCCGTACTCCATCGTCATGAACGGTGCCGAAGACGTGTTCGGGAAGGACCTGGGCGTCATGCCCATTCCGTACGGCGTCAAACCGAACAACGCCAAGTACAAGCGGACGGGCGGACCGGTTGCCGCGCTCGGCGGCTGGCACATGACCGTCAACCCGAACTCGCCGAAGATTCAGAAGTGCATCGAGGTGCTCCGGGCGATGATGCAGCCGTCGTTCAAGTTCAAGCTATTCGAACTGATCGGCTGGATTCCGCCGGAACCGGACCTCCTCAAGTCGAAACAGGCCCGGAACGTTCCAATCATCGGTCGGTACATCGATCAGCTTCGGGTCGCCGGACAGAACGCCATTCCACGGCCCGTGACGGCGGTGTGGCCCCAGCAATCGGGCAAGATTGCCCAGAGCGTCCACTCGGCCTACTCTGGCGGTCAATCTCCGGAGAGCGCTATGCAGTCGCTGAAGAGCCAACTCAAGTCGATAGAGGAGTACAACTCTGATTAATAACTATGGCAACTGAATCTGAACAAGGGCTACCGGAACGACAGAAATCGGGAGCGTACGCCAGTACGGTCCGATGGATCGAGAATCTGAGCGAGACGCAGTTCGCGTATCTACTGTTGATCCCGGCGCTGCTGCTGCTCGGCGTCATCGCCCTCTGGCCGCTCGTCCGGACGTTCCAGATGTCGCTGCACGCCGACAGCATCCGGGGAGCGTCCCAGATCGGCGAGTTCGTCGGATTCGAGAACTACGTCAACCTGCTCACGGGGAAACTGGACGTCGTCGCACTTCCCCAGCCGTTCATCGACCTCAGTTCGCCGTTCAAGAGCGCGCTAATCGTCACGTTCATGTTCACCATCGCGAGCGTGCTGCTCGAGACGCTCATCGGCTTCGGGCAGGCGCTCGTCCTCGACCAGGAGTTCCGTGGACGGCGCTGGGTCCGGGTGGCGATCATCCTCCCGTGGGCAGTTCCCATCGTCATTCAGGGGATGATCTTCTACCTCCTGTTCTCGCCGGGCATCGGCTTCGGGGCCGACCTGCTTCACAGCTGGGTCGGCTTCTCGGAGACGCCGCTGGTCAACAGCCCCGAGGCGCTCTCGATAATCGTCATCGCCGACGTGTGGAAGACGACGGCGTTCATGGCGCTGCTCATCCTCGCGGGGATGCAGAGCATCAACCGGAGCCTCTACGACGTTGCGAAGGTCGCGGGCGCGTCGAAGTGGCAGCAGTTCAAGATGATAACCCTGCCGCTCATCTTCCCGACCGTGATGGTCGCGATGCTGTTCCGCACCATCGCCGCGATGCGCATCTACGGCCTCATCGAGACGGTGTCGGGATGTACGACGGTGCCGTCGCTCTCGTGTCTCGTCGTCTCGACGTTCAGCACGCGCCGATACGGGACCGCGTCCGCCATCGCATTCGTCACGGCGGCCATCATCGCCGTCGTCGTGTCGGTGTACATATTCAAGTTCCGCGACAGCGCACAGGGGGGAATGTAGATGTCGCAAGCAGAGGAGAGTCGCGGACGCATCCAGCAGTGGGCCAAAGATTCGATGGAGGACCCCGAGAGCACCTACCGGGGCCTGTTCTACCTCGTGACGGTGTTCTTCCTGCTCACGACGCTGTTCCCGTTCTACTGGCTGCTCGTGCTGGCGCTGACGCCGAGCAACAAGATATCGAACATGGGACTACTTCCGAGGGGGTTCAACCCCGAGGCGTTCGTCACCATCTTCGAGCGCCTGCCGTTCCACGTCTACATGTTCAACAGCTTCGTGCTCGCGCTGGTGACGACGGCCATCGTGCTGGTGCTCGCCAGCCTCGCGGGCTACGTGTTCGGACGGCTGGAGTTCCCCGGGCGAGGGCCGCTCATGCTGCTCATCCTCGCCATCTCGTACTTCCCGCCGGCGGCGTTCCTCATCCCGCTGTTCCGGCTGTTCACTGGGAACGTCGAGATACTCGGACTCAGCAGTCCGATGCTATACAACACGCCCGGCGCGCTGTTGCTCCCGTTCAGCGCGCTGTTCATGCCCCTCTCGATATTCATCCTGACGACGTTCTACGGCCAGATACCGGACGGGCTGGAGGACGCCGCGCGCATCGAGGGGACGACGCGTCTCGGCGCGCTGTTCCGGGTCATCATGCCGCTGTCCGCGCCCGGCGTGGCGACGGCCGGCGTGCTAACGTTTATCAACGTGTACAACGAGTTCTTCTTCTCGTTCCTGATGACCGACGGACAGGCGAAGAACTGGGCCCCCATCGTCTGGGGCATTCTGGGCTACCAGGGGCAGTACGCGTCGTCGTACAACCTCATGGCGGCGGCGAGCATCGTGGGCGTACTGCCAATCGCCATCCTCGTCGTCATCGCACAGGAAAAGATCGTCAGTGGACTCACGGCAGGAGCGCTCAAGGAGTGATACAGAATGGGTGAAGTCAACCTCGAACACGTCACGAAACGATACCAGGATGTAACGGCAGTCGACGACATGAACCTCGAAATCGAGGACGGCGAGTTCGTCACGCTCGTCGGCCCCTCGGGCTGTGGGAAATCGACCACGCTGGAGACCATCGCCGGTCTCACGAAGCCCACGGAGGGGAAGATAACCATCGCCGGGCGAGAGGTGACGAACCTCCCGCCGAAAGACCGCGGGATAGCGATGGTGTTCCAGAACATCGCGCTGTTCCCGCACATGGACGTCTACGACAACATCAGCTTCGGGCTGCGGCTGCGCGATTACGACAAAGACGAGATCGACCGCCGGGTCGACAAGGCGGCCGACATCGTCCAGCTAGAGGGGATGCTCGACCGGATGCCGGACGAGATGTCCGGCGGGCAGCGCCAGCGCGTCGCCATCGCGCGCGCCATCGTCAGGGAGCCCGAAGTGTTCCTGATGGACGAACCGCTGGCGAACCTCGACGCGAAGCTGCGCGTCCACATGCGGACCGAGCTCCAGCGGCTCCACAAGGAACTGGACGCCACCATCGTCTACGTCACCCACGACCAGGCGGAGGCGATGACGATGTCTAGTCGCATCGCGGTCATCAACAAGGGCGAACTCCAGCAGTTCGCGCCGCCGCTGGAGTGTTACAACGCACCAGCGAACCTCTTCGTCGCCGGGTTCATCGGCTCGCCGAGCATGAACCTCATCGAGGGAACCGTCGACGAGTCGGGGCTGGACCTGACCGACTACCACATCGATTTCGACCCCGGCCAGCTGGACGGCGTCGGACCAGGCGACCACGTGACGCTGGGCGTCCGTCCCGAGGACGTCTACCTCGTCGAAGACGCCGACAAGGTGGCGCACCCGTCCGGTCGCATCGACGCCCAGACCGACGTGCTCGAACCCATGGGCGACGAGATATTCGTCTACCTCCTCACCGGCGAACAGGAGATGGCCGGCGGCGGTATGGACGCCGAAGCTGGGGACGCTCACCAGTTGCTGATGAGCGTCGACCCGGACAAGGAGCTGGAGGTCGACAGCGACGTCGAGGTCGTGCTGGACAGCGAGAACGTCCACCTGTTCGACACGGGGACCGGCGAGGCCATCACGCACGACCTGCGGTTCGCGGCGACCGAGACGGAACCCACCGGCACGGAAGCGGAGGGGGACGACTGAGATGGTCACCCAGACCGGCTGGCTCTACCTCGGCGCGGGGACGCTCCTGTTTTTCTTCTGGGCGTACGGGCTCGTCTCGTTTGCTCTGGACCTGAAGCACAAGATACTCCCCGGCGTGAAAGGCTGGCTGGCAGAGCGACGCGAGCAGAAGCAGGAAGAGGAAAAGGAGCGCGAACGCGAGGAACGCAAACAACAGTTGTACTGACGTGTCGAACCGCGCTGAACCCCTATGCGCGGTTTGCTCTCCTCCTGCCGGTAGTTACTGGGGCCACCGGAACAGTCAGACTTTTTTCAGGTAGCAACATGAGAATTACCAGCGACGCTGACGGCAGGACCAGAAGGGAAAAGAATAACACCGTCTCACGGGTGAGCGGTAACCATGAGTAGCAGTGAGCCGGTCCGAGTCGGCCTCGTCGGTCTTGGGAATATTGGACACTACCACGCCGACCGGATTACTGATATGCCTCACGAAATCGTCGGCGGTGTCGATATTAACCCCGACGCCCGTGCTCGGTTCGCCGAGAAATACGACACGCGCTCGTTCGAGAGCTACGAAGAGCTGTACGAGTCAGACGTCGACGCCGTCATCGTCACGACGCCGAACAAGTTCCACGAGGAGTACGCGGTAGCGGCGCTGGACGCCGGTCTCGACGTGTTGCTCGAAAAGCCGCTCGCCCACACCTTGGAGAGCGCCGAGCGCGTCGCGGAGGCGGCCCGCAACGCCGACGGGTTCTGCATGGTCGGGTTCCACAACCGGTTCCGCAACCCCGTCGAGATAATCAAGGGCTACCAGCAGGAGGGCCGGTTCGGCCAGACCCGCCACGTCGAGGCGAACTTCATCCGCCGGCGCGGCATCCCCGGCCGCGGGTCGTGGTTCACCAACCGCGACGTCGCGGGCGGCGGCGCGCTCATCGACATCGGCGTCCACGCCATCGACCTCGCCCTGCACTTCCACGACTTCCCGGAGGTCGTCGAGGTCAGCGGTGCAGTGCGCTCGCAGTTCGGCGACCGCGACGATTACACCTACCTGGAGATGTGGGGCGAGGACACCCAATCGGGAACGTTCACGGTCGACGACTCGGTGACCGCGTTCGTGCGCTGTGCCGACGGCCGGACCATCTCGCTCGAGGTCGCGTGGGCGGCCAACCGCGACTCCAACGAGGAGTTCTTCATCCGCGGGACGCAGGCCGGCGCGCGCTTCGACAAGCACGACGACTCGCTCACGCTCTACGAGACGAGCATGGTCGGCGCGGACCACTTCTCGGACAGCGACGTCGAGACGCGCCAGGAGGACCCCCACAAGGCCGAACAGCGCGTCTTCTTCGAGGCGGTCCAGGAGGGCGTCGCCCCCGGCCGCAACACCGTCGACCAGGCGCTGTCCGTCCAGCGCGTCATCGACGGCATCTACCGCTCCGCAGAACAGGGCGGCTCCGTGGAGCTGTAACGTCCGAACCGCTCAGAGCAGCCACTCGACCCACTTTCCGTGTTGTTCGTAGGCCACCAGCGACCGCGACCGCTCGCCGTCGAACCACTCGAGTACGAGCGCGTTGTCGCGCTCGGCGGCGGCGTGACCCGAGAGCCAGTGCAGTTCGCGGTCGGCTGCGGCCGCTGCGACGGTCTCCCGGAGTTCGGCGTCCCGCTCTTCGTCTAGCTGGTAGCGCATCTGCGTGTCGAAGAGACAGACCGGTCGCGACGCCGGAATCCCGTCGAGCACCGAGGGGAGCACCTCGACGGCGTCGCCCCGCCGAAGCTCCGGCGGGTCCTCGCGGGCCACTGCGATCGCGGACCGCAGGAGACGGTGGCGGGTCGCGTGTTCGGGCCAGACGAGCGCGCGGAGCCAGCGCACGTCGTCCTCGTCGGTCACGTCGAGGGGGTGGAGGTCGACGCCGCGCGCGAGGCGTTCGTACAGCGGCGAGGTGCCGACGGCCCAGTCGGCGAAGTTCCGGAACGAGTCGGCGAGCATAGGGGGCCACGCGCCGGGGGCGTGTAAGCGTTTGCACCAAAATATTATTCCCGAGCCGGGTTGTCGTTTCGGACATGGACATCGGCGTTCTCACTGTCCCACTCGGAGGAGAGTCGCTCGAAGACGCGCTCGCCTACCTCGACGACATCGGGGTCGACGCGGTCGAACTCGGCTGTGGCGGCCACCCCGGTCAGGACCACCTGCCCCGCTCGGAGTACCTGGACGACGAGGAGGCCCAGGACGACCTGTCCGCTCTGCTCGACGAGTACGACATGTACGTCTCCGCGCTGGCGACGCACAACAACCCGCTGCATCCCGACGAGGAGACCGCCCAGCAGGCGGACACGGACCTCCGAGAGGCCGTCGAACTCGCGGACCAGCTCGGCGTCGACGCCGTCACCTGCTTCTCCGGTCTCCCCGCGGGCGGTCCCGAGGACGAGGTGCCGAACTGGATTACGGCGCCGTGGCCGGGCGAGCACGCCGACGCCCACGAGTACCAGTGGGAGGAGGTCGCCATCCCGTACTGGCGCGACCTGGCCGAGCACGCCGCCGACCACGACGTCGAGCTGGCGGTCGAGATGCACCCGAACATGCTCGTCCACGAACCCGCCGGGATGCTGGAACTCCGCGAGGCGACCAACGAGTACGTCGGCGCGAACTTCGACCCCTCCCATCTCTACTGGCAGGGTATCGACGTGCCAGAGGCGATCCGGTTCCTCGGCGAGCACGACGCCATCAACCACTTCCACGCGAAGGACACGAAGGTGTACGACGCCAAGGCCCGCTACAAGGGCGTGCTCGACACGACGCCGTACACCGACGAGTCGGAGCGCTCGTGGCTGTTCCGCTCGGTGGGCTACGGCCACGGCGAGGAGCACTGGAAGGACGTGGTGAGCGCGCTCCGGATGGTCGACTACGACGGCGCGCTCTCCATCGAACACGAGGACTCGCTGACCAGTTCCCGCGAAGGGCTGGAGAAGGCGGTCGACATGCTCGAACGCGCCGTCTTCGAGACGACGCCCGGCGAAGCCTACTGGGCAGAGTAGCGGCGGTTCAGCGGTCGGACAGGAGCGGTTTCGGATGGAACGTCTCCCCGCCCTCGGTGAACGCCGTCCGCGGTTTCCACTCGCAGACTATCTTCTCGTCGAGTTCCGGTTCGCGGCAAGTGAACTCGTCGCGTTTGTACGGCCAGTCCTCGGCGATCTCGACCTCGTACACGCGCCAGACCTCGTGCTCCCGCCTCCCGTCGAAGGTGAACACCTCCTCGTAGGTTTCGCGGTAGGCGACGTCGGCCAGCGAGACGCCGAGTTCCTCGCGGAACTCACGGCGGAGCGCGTCCTCGCTGCGTTCGCCGAACTCCACGCCGCCGCCGAGGAGGTAGTAGAACGGGTCGTCCCCGTCCAGGTCCCGGTCGCGAGTGACGAGGAGTTCCTCGCCCGCGCCGCCCGTTCCGTCGACGGCTCCTCCGTCGCGAGAGCGCCGGACCACGCCGCGAGCGACCACTCGGATGCCTTCGTCGGCCATGCTCTCCCAAGATGTTCGCATTCCGAAAAGAGTGTCGAACCGGGTCGGCGACCGGCGAACGCCGGCCTCACTCGGCGTCGGACGGCGTGTCGAAGTCGTGGAAGTGTTCGCCTTTCTCCTTGCTCAGGATGTCGAGCGCGGCGGCGCTGCCGTCGCCCGCGGAGATGACGGCCTGCCACTCCTGGTCGCGGACCATCGCGCCCGTCGCGTAGACGTTCTCGACGCTGGTCTCCATGCTCAGGTCGACCGTCACCGTCTCGTTGTCGTCGAACTCGCAGCCGGCGTCGTCCGCGAGGTCGCGGTCGGCACCCGTCGCCAGCACCACGTAGTCGGCGTCGTAGTCGCCGTCGTCGGTCGTCACGCGAACGGCATCGCCGTCCGGGTCGACGCTCGTCACCTCCTCACCCTGGCGGCGTTCGACGCCGAACTCGTCGACCTGGTCGCGCGCGTCCTCCATGAACTCGGTACCGTCTCTGCTCTCGATGCCGAGGTAGTTGTACAGGTGGGCCTTGTGCATCCACGTCTCGTCCGCGTCGAACACCGTCGTGTCGAGGCCGTTCTTCTCCGTGAACAGTGCGGCGCTCAGGCCGGCGGGACCCCCGCCGACGACGATTACGTCCGTCATGTTCTACCGTACTCGCCCTTTCCAGAAAAAGCCGGCTGTCGAATGACAGCGAGGTCGAACGGCGGCGGCGCGGCGTTCGGCGTCGGATGAGAAGACAGCATGTTTTTAGAGGCCGGCCTTCGGAGAGCAACTACGATGGAGGAGCGAACGCGAGCGTATCTCCGCGGGCGGTTCGGCGACCACTATCGACGGACGGAGCCGTCGCTACCGCCGGGTGCGGACGAGCGCGAGTGGGGCTACATCCCCTGGACCGCCGGTCCCGGGACGACGATGGTCCGGCACAGTTCGCTCCTGGACCTCGGCGACCTCGGCGACTTCCTCTACCGCGAGCGGCCGCGCCACGTCTACTTCTCGGCCGGACGCTACGCCGACCCCGGCGCGAGCACGATGGACGACAAGGAGTGGCAGCGCTCCGACCTCGTCTTCGACCTGGACGCCGACCACCTGCCGGGCGTCGACCCCGACGTCGACTCCTACGCCGAGATGCTCGCCACCTGCAAGGCGGAACTGCTCGACCTGCTGGACCTGCTCGAACGCGACTTCGGGTTCGAGGACGCGACGATAGTGTTCTCCGGCGGCCGTGGATACCACGTCCACGTCCGCGACGACGGCGTCCAGCACCTGGACCGCGACCAGCGCCGCGAGGTGGTCGACTACGTTCGGGCCGCCGACCTCGAGTTCGATTCGCTCGTCGAGACGGAGACCGTCGCCGGCATCGGGCTGAAGAACCCGACCGAGAAGCGCACGCTCCCGACCGACGGCGGCTGGGGGCGACGCGTCCACGACCACCTCGTGTCGTTCGTCGACGAACTGCTGGCGCTGGACGAGGCGACCGCCATGGAGCGTCTCCAGGAGTTCGACGGCATCGGCAGCGGGAAGGCGGAGGGTGCGCTCACCGCCGCGCGGAACAACCGCCGCGAAATCGATGCGGGCAACGTCGACGTACACCCCGCCTTCTACCAGCTCGCGAAGATCCTCGCCGCGGACGTGTTCGAGGACCAGACCGCCGCGGTGGACGAACCGGTGACGACCGACACCCATCGGCTCATCCGCCTGCCGGGGAGCCTCCACGGCGGGAGCGCGCTCCGGGTCACCCGCATCGAACGCGACGAGGTGGACGAGTTCGACCCGCTCGTAGACGCCGTCCCGGAGACGTTCGTCGGCCACGACGTGACGGTCGAGCTACGCGAACCGGCGACGGTCGAGCTACTGGACGAAACATTTACACTCTCCGCCGGTAATGTATCGGTTCCCGAATACGTAGCCAACTTCCTGATGGCGCGTGGACGGGCCGAAAAGGGGAAAGAATGAATCTCGACGAACTCCGCAGCGTTCAGAGCAAGGAGCGGTCAAAGGACAGCCTCCAGCACCTACGGGAGTCCTTCTACGCGGAGGTCGGCAAGTACATCAGCGAACTGCGCGAGGAGCGCGAGCGGGCCGCCGAACGGGCCGACAGCCCGTTCGACTCCGAGGAGGTCAATCGGCTGACCGACGAGATAAAGACCGCCGAGGAGGTCGTCGAGGCCATCTACGAGCGCAGGGTCGGCAAGGTCGTCAAGCGCGCGAGCCTGGCGGCCGCCGACATGCCGGCCGACGAGGAGGGCCTGACGACGGAAGAACAGGAGCTGTTCGCCGACCTGGTCGAGCGCATCGAGTCGAACAAGCAGACGGTGCTCGACGTGCTGGCCGGCGAGAGCGACGGCACGTCGAGCGACGAGTCGTCCGACGCGACCACCGGTTCGCCGGTCGACACCGCCGCCGGGACGCCGGCCGACGCGGCGAACGGCGGCGTGCCGGAGACGACGTCTAGCGGAGCCGACGCGCCGCGCCCGAGCGAGGAGGCGGAAGCGGTCGCCGCCGATTCCGACGCCGGCGCGAGCGGTGATGGAACGCCGGACGGCGAGTCCCGGGACGACGCGGACGGCGCAGGCGGGGACGCGGGCGACGACTCGTTCGCCGGACTGGACGACCGGACGACGGTCCGCATCACCAGCGACGTCGGCGAGATTTTCGGCGTCGACGAGCGAGCCTACGACCTCTCGACCGAAGACGTGGTCACGCTGCCGGCCGCGAACGCCGAACCGCTGCTCGAACGCGACGCCGCCGAGCGCCTGGAGTAGTACGTCGCTAATTTAAGCTTCTGGTGAGAAGTGGCGACCGGATGCTCGCCGCGCTCGCCTGGTACGTCGCGCTGGCCGTCGGCGGCACCGCCGTCGTCTGGAAGGGAAGCAGCACGCTCGAACGGTCGAGCGAGCGGCTGGCGACGTGGTACGGCCTTCCCCGGGCGGTCCAGGGAGCCGTCGTCGTCGCAGTCGGGTCGAGCTTCCCCGAGCTGTCGAGCGTGGTCATCGCGACGTGGCTCCACGGGACCTTCGACCTCGGCGTGAGCGCCATCGTCGGCTCGGCCGTCTTCAACCTGCTCGTCATCCCGGCCCTGTCGGGAATCCTCGCCGACGGCGTCGAGGCCGACCGCACGCTCGTCTACAAGGAGGCGCAGTTCTACATGATAGCCGTCTCCGTTATCGTCATCACGTTCGCGCTGGCGGTCATCTACAACCCCGTCCTGCCGCTCGACTCCGGGAGCGGCCAACTGTCGGGAGTGGTCACGCGTCCGATGGCGCTCGTTCCGGTCGCGTTCTACGGCGTCTACGTGTTCACCCAGTACCAGGACACGCAGGACCACGTCACTCCTGACTCGACCGGCGACATCGACCTGCTCCGGCAGTGGGGGGCGCTGGCGGTCAGTCTCGTCGTCATTGCCGTCGCGGTCGAGGGGCTGGTGACGTCCGCGCGCGGCTTCAGTCGCCTCTTCGACACGCCGGACTTCCTCTGGGGACTGACCATCATCGCCGCCGGCACCAGCCTCCCGGACACCCTCGTCAGCGTTCGCGCCGCCCGCGCCGACAGGGGCGTCGTCAGCCTCGCCAACGTCCTCGGGAGCAACGTCTTCGACCTGCTGGTCGCCGTCCCGGCGGGTGTGCTCGTCGTGGGACGGGTGACCGTGAACTTCGCCGTCGCCGTCCCGCTACTCGGCTTTCTCACCCTGGCGACAGTCATCGTGTTCGGCGTCCTGCGCACGGAACTGGCGCTGTCGAAGGGAGAATCCTGGGGCCTGCTGGCCGTCTACCTGTTGTTTATTGTCTGGATGGTACTGGAGACGTTCGACGTGACCAACACCGTCCCCGGAGCCTGACGTGCGGTCGTCAGCGAGGGCGCGCCCGTCTGCCGATACGCGAACCGTTCCAGGACACCCGAACCGAACCGTTCCGGGACGCCCGAACTGTCCCGGAACGCCCGAACCGAATCGTCTCGTGACGTCCGACCCGAAACGCCTTCGGAGTGCGCGACGAACCCACGCCTATGGACACGTACACCGCCGGAGACGTCACCCTGCAGAAGGTCCAGGAGTACGTCTGGGAGATTCCCCAGGAAGGCGGCATGAACGCCCCGGCGCGGGTGTTCGCCAGCGAGGAACTGCTCGACCAGATATCCGACGACAAGACGCTCCAGCAACTGAAGAACGCGACCCACCTGCCGGGCGTGCAGAAGTACGGCATCTGCATGCCGGACGGCCACCAGGGGTACGGCTTCCCCGTCGGCGGCGTGGCAGGCATCGACGCCGAAGACGGGTGCATCTCGCCCGGAGCGGTCGGCTACGACATCAACTGCGGCGTCCGGATGATGCGGACGAACCTGACGTACGACGACCTCCAGGGGAACGAGGAGGAACTCGTCGACTCGCTGTTCGCCAACGTCCCCTCCGGACTCGGCGGAGGTGGCGTCGTCGAAGCGGGCGTCGACACGGTGGACGAGGTGCTCGACCGCGGGATGGAGTGGGCGCTGGAGGAGGGGTACGCCACCGAGGCCGACCTCGCCCACTGCGAGGACGAGGGCGTCCGCGAGGAGAGCGACCCGAGCAAGGTCTCCCAGAAGGCGAAAGACCGCGGGAAGAACCAGCTCGGGAGCCTCGGGTCGGGCAACCACTTCCTCGAAGTCCAGCGGGTCACCGACGTGTTCCGAGCGGACGTGGCCGACGCCTACGGGCTCGAGGAGGACCAGATCGTCGTCCTCATCCACTGCGGGAGCCGGGGACTGGGTCACCAGATCTGTACCGACTACCTCCGGGACATCGAGAAGGCCCACGCCGGCCTGCTGTCGAGGCTACCGGACAAGGAATTGGCCGCCGCGCCCGCGGGGAGCCAGCTCGCGGAGGACTACTACCAGGCGATGGGCGCGGCAATCAACTTCGCGTGGGTGAACCGCCAGCTCGTAATGTACCGCACGCGGCAGGTGTTCGAACGCGTGTTCGGCCGCGACTGGCGCGACATGGAGATGGAGCTGCTGTACGACGTGGCACACAACATCGCCAAGAAGGAGACGCACAGCGTCGACGGCGAGGACCGCGAGCTCTACGTCCACCGGAAGGGCGCGACGCGGGCGTTCCCGGCCGGTCACCCGGAGGTTCCCGGCGCGTACCTCGACGTGGGACAGCCCATCATCATCCCCGGGAGCATGGGGGCGGGAAGCTACGTCCTCCGGGGCGGCGAGCGGTCGATGGACCTGAGCTTCGGCTCGACGGCCCACGGCGCGGGTCGCGTGATGAGCCGCACACAGGCGAAGAAAGACTACTGGGGCGGCGACGTGCAGGACGAACTGGAGCAAGAACACATCTACGTGAAGGCCCAGAGCGGTGCGACCGTCGCCGAGGAGGCGCCGGGCGTCTACAAGGACGTCGACGAAGTCGTCCGCGTCTCGGACGCCCTCGGCATCGGGGACAAGGTGGTTCGCACGTACCCCGTCTGCAACATCAAGGGGTAGTCCGCCACAGGTAGCTAAAGCTAAATTTTCAGTTTAGCAAAACTATTCGGGCGTTCCGGACGACCCCGACGGTATGCGACGGCGAACGATGCTCGGGGCGGTCGCCGCCGGGGTCGTGTCGGGGGCGTTCGGCGGCGTCCTCCGACGTCGAACCGGTCCGGAACTCGGCGTGACCGCCGACCCGGCTCCGGCGGGACTACCCGTGGCGCTCTCGGTAGACCTGCTGACCGGGCAGACCGACGCGGAACCGGCGCGATTGCGGGTCACCTTCCGGAGCACCGCCGATGGTCCTCGAACCGTCGTCGCGGCCTACCCGTTCCCGTTCGCCGACCGGGTCGGCGTCGAACGCGAGAGCGACGCGAAACTCGTCCTGGCGTACGAGGCGGTCGGCGACCGCGGCGACTGCTGGCGAACTGCGCTGCCCGACGTTCGACCGTCCGTCGGCCGTCATGCGGTCGCACCGGGCGACCGCCGCTCCGTGGAGTGGTCGGTGCTCGGTCACCCCGGCAACGACACGTGTTTCCCCCGGGCGCGTATCGCTTCGAGACGACCTACGAGGTCGACGGGACGACGTTCGACTGGGGGTTCACGGTCCGCGTCCGGAACTGAGTCAGGTCCGGAAGTCGAAGTTCGGCGCGTCCTCGGGGCGCAGCGGCGTGGGCGGGTCGAGTTCCTCGCCCGCCTCGAAGTTCACGAAGTTGAGGTAGAAGACCTCTCCGCAGCCCTCGCCGTCGGTCTCGCTCGCGCCACAGACTATCTCAACGCCGTCGGCCTCCTCGAACTCCTCGTAGGCGTGGGCGTACTCCCAGCCGGAGAGCGGGTCTCGCGTGACGGACTTGTCGGCCATGCTCGGTTCGCGTTCCAGCGTGACGATGGCTCCGCAGTAGGGACAGTAGTATCGAACGGGAACGGTCATGAACGACCGTAGGCGCTCGAACGGTTTAACCCGGTCGCCGACCGGAGTCGACCGTTCGGGGCGAGAGGCTCCCGCCGCCACAACGATAAGGTCGTCGCGCGACGTATGTCATCGCGCATGACGAACGAAGAGATCACACGGCTTCTGCAGAAGGCCTACGGCGACGAAATCGAGACGGTGATGAACTACCTGACGAACTCGGTCGTCCTCGACGGCGTCAGCGCCGAGGAGGTCAAAGAGAGCCTGGCGGCGGACATCCAGGAGGAACTCAACCACGCCGAGATGCTAGGCCAGCGGCTGAAACAGATAGACGAGCGCCCGCCGGCCTCCTACGACTTCGAGGCGCACCAGGAGAGCCTCCAGCCGCCGGAGAAGAGCACGGACGTGCTGTCGGTCATCGACGGGGTCCTCGACGCCGAAGAGGACGCCATCGAGACGTACCGCTCCCTCATCAACGCGGCGCGGGACGCCGACGACCCGGTCACCGAGGACCTGGCGGTCACCATCCTGAGCGACGAGGAAGCCCACCGCTCGGAGTTCCGCGGGTTCAAGCGCGAGTACGAGGAGTAACGTCGCTCGCAGAGACGGGTTTCGCGACCCTGTTTTCGGTTCGCGGCAGCGTCGGTTCAGCGCCGAAACAAGGGTAAGGATTTTCTCGGGGGAGCGTGAGCGACTCTCCATGAGCAACTCCGGTTTCGATCTGGACCTCCAGGCAGTCGAGGAGGAGATAGACCACACCGAGGACGCGCGGGTCATCCTCGGCGTCCTCGACGGCACGACTCCGGCGGAAGAGCGAGTGGCGGCCGTCGAGCGCGGACACGTCCTCGTGCTGGCCATCGACGGCGACCTGAACGAACTCGCCGCGGACATCGCACCCGCCGTCAAACGTCGCGACGGCAGCCTCGTCCACTTCCGGGAGTTCCTCGTCGTCTCTCCGGCCGGCGTGGACATCGACACGAGCGAACTGTAGAACGGAGGAGGGACCGAGCGTCAGCGGGCCGCTGAGGGCCGGTTAAACAGACGACGCCCACTTTATTAAATCTTCTATTTGGTCGAATGGAAGCGTTTCCTGCCCGGAGAACTCTCCAAGAGGGCTGGAATCCACCGCGGGAGAGACTGGAAAAAGCTAACGGGGACGGCTCCGGGGGTACGTGTATGGAAGACTGCGGACCGTTCGTCGAGTACGTCCTCCGGTCGGGAGCGCGCACGAACGTTCTCATGGCGGTGTCCGAGGGCTCCAACTCGACGCAGACGCTACTCGACAGCGACCTCGCGAGCGAGTCGGCGGTGTACAACGCGTTGACCGAACTGCAGGACCAGGGTCTCATCCACGAACCGCGCTCGAAACGGTGGGCTCCGACCGGCGCGGGGACGGTCGTCGCCGGTCTCATCGAGCGCCAGCGGGAGGCGGAGTCGGTCCTGAGCGCGGACCCCGAGTACTGGCAGAACCACGACGTGACGGTGCTGCCGCCGGCGTTCCGTACCCGACTCGCCGACCTGGCCGGTGGTGTGGTCGTCCGTGCGACCGACACGCAGCCGTCCCGCGCCGTCAGGGAGACCGAACGACGACTCGCGGAGGCGGACTCCATCGCCGTCCTCGCGCCGATCTACAACGAGCGATTCGACGCCGCCGCACAGGACGGCGAGAGCTTGCAGCTCGTGCTCGACGCGGGAGTGATCGACGACCTCCGCGAGGAAGCCGACGAGGACGAGAGCGAGGCGGACGTCGACGGAATCCGAGTCGCCGAGTTTTCGTTCGCGTTGACGGTGACCGACGACTACGTGATGCTCTCGCTACCGACCCTGGACGGGTCCTACGACCCCCGTACGGAGTTCATCGCCGAGTCCGAACGAGCGAAACGCTGGGGGCGACAGCTGTTCGACTGCTACTGCGAGGACGCGCAGGCGCTCGAAGCGTACCTGACGGAGAGCCGCTAGGGACCGAACGTTTCGGCGTCTGCGCCGGTCTCAACGGAAGGTCAGGGAGTGGCCGTCGGGGTCGCGGACCCGGACGCCGTCGGACAGCGTCCGAACGTCACAGGCGCGGTCGGCGACGCGCTCGGCGGTGGCGTTCGGGTCGTCGGCGTCGAATCCCACGTCGACGTGCACGCCGCCACGGGCGTCCGCGATACCGAGTTGGGGTTCCCAGAGTTCCAGGTCGACCGGACCGCCCATGCGGACGCGCCGGCGTTCGCTACCGCGGTCGTATGTCTCGAAGCCGAGGTCGCCGTAGAACGACTCGGCGCGCTCTACGTCTTCGACCTCGAGCACTATCTCGAAGATGCCCGTAATCGGCTCGACGCCGTCGCCGCCACCGCCGATCTCGACGCAGTTGCCGTCGGGGTCGTAGAAGTACAGCGAGCGCGCCGACCCGAACTCGTGTTCGACGAGGTCGAACTCCCCGTCGAGGCGGTCGTACCACTCGTCGTAGCGGTCGGCGGGCGCGGCGAACGCGAAGTGAGTGTGGAGTCCGCCGCGCGGGACGCCGCCGGGTTCCCGGAGGACGAGCCGGTGGTCGCCAACCTCGAAGGCGACTTCGCCGTCGTTCTCACGGGCGGAGAGGTCGAGATGCGTCTCGTAGAACGACCGCGCGCGGTCGAGGTACTTCACTTCCAGCGCCAGCCAGCGCAGTCCCGCGAGCATGCGTCGAATTACGCAGCCGCGAGGCTTAAAACGTCGGTCGGCGCCGTTCCCGGACATTGCTGCGAGCCGTCTCGCACCGACTCCGCTGCCAAAAGAGTGAGGTTCCCCCGGAGTCAATCGGCGTGTACCGGAAGTTCCGCGGGCGTTTGCGGCCGAGCGCGAACGTTCGTATCGCGTCTTTTCCAGTCCTGTGAAAGGCAAAAAGCCTATAATTGCCAGTCGGTAAGCAACAGGTAGAGGATGTTCGAAATGATACCACTGTTCGGGCCGGTGCCGGGCGGGATGGAACTGGCGGTCATCCTGCTGATAGCCGTTCTGCTGTTCGGCGCCAACAAGATTCCGAAGCTCGCTCGCTCGACGGGCGAGGCGATGGGCGAGTTCAAGAAAGGTCGCGAAGAGGTCGAGCAGGAGCTTCAGGAGATGCAGAGCTCCGGCAGCCAGACGGCACCGAGCGACGTCGGCGAGGCCGACGCCGAGCGCGTCCAGAACGTCGACCAGACCGACGCCGAAACTTCCCAGGACACCGAGACCGAACGCGAATCCGAACGGTAACCCTTTTTTCGACCCTGCCCGGGGTTCGAACCGGGGCGTGTGGCCTAGCGGACAGGGCGAGAGGTTCCTAACCTCTCGATCGCGGGTTCGAATCCCGCCACGCCCGCTGTTCTGTGACGAGCGAACGCGAGGAACGAACAGCGAAGCGTGCGCCCTTCGTTCCCGACTCGCCAGTGAAACTTTTATTACCTGTCTATTAGCATGGGTGATTGCGGTACGACGGTTCGTCGATACCGCAACCAAGTCAGGCGTCGCGGGCGCGTCGGAAGGCGCGTCCGGTTCTCCCCCACCTACGCACCACTTTCGCGATAGTTAACGGAGATTATAGCAGGAAATCCGCCGACAGCGAGGCGAACCTCCGGTATCCAACCGATATCATATGTATATTTATTTTAACAAGTATTTTTAATGGATTAGTAACTTTCGGTAGTCAATGGCAAGCGACGAGTCCGCAGCGCTCGACGGCGAAGAGAGCGCAGGACCCGGCGGAGTCCGTCTGTCGGACGGTCTCCCGGCGCGCGTGGCGGTCGGGGAGTACACGTGGGAGGACTTCGAGGAGGAGTTCTTCCACGAGGACGGCGGTCCCCCGACCGACTGGCGCGGGCGACCGAAACCGTTCGACCCCGAGGAGTACCTCCAGTTCGACCCCGGGGAGACGCGCGAACGCGTCGAGACGGCGGCGACGGAGGCGACCGCGCTCGCGTCGCGCTTCGAAGCGTTCCTCGACCCCGAGGAGACGCCGGTCGCGCTGGGGCAGTATCTCTGGGAGCATTTCCGCTACGAGTACTACTACGACGAGGACCGCGAGAAACCGCACGAGCGGCCGACCGACGAGGACGGCGAGGTGGTCGCGTTCGACCCCGAGGAGTGGCTCGGATTCCCGGAGGAGGACCTCCCCGACCGACTGTTCCGGGGCGGGTTCGCGGCCGACCGCGCGAGCGGACGGTTTGAGGAGTTCCTCGACCCGGCCACGACGCCGGTCACCGTCGGCGAGTACCAGTGGGAGCATTTCAAGTACGAGTACTACTACGAGGACACGGACGTCACCGCGCCGGAGCGCCCGCGCGACGAAGATGGCGACGTCGTCGACTTCGAGAAGGAGGAGTGGCTCGGCTTCGAGGAGGTCGACCTGCCGGACCTGCTCGCGGAAGGGGCCGCGAAGGCCGAGGAACTGCTCGCGGTGGAGGACGAGCGCACCCTCGACGTGCCCGAGGATCTCGACGAGGACGCCTTCTTCTCGACCGTCGAGGGGCACACGACGTTGGTCAACCGCTACGACCTGGAGAAGACGGTCGCGCTGCCGAAGAAGCAGCACTTCCGCGAGGTGGACCGCTACTGGGTAAACAAGCCCTACTCGTTCGTCGTCATCTTCCACTCCGAGAAGGAGAACGAGACGAAGTACTACGTCGTCGAACCGTACCGGACGCCCATCGAGGCGGACCTGCTGGAGTTCCTGACGGGGAAGCTCCGCACGTCGATAAAGTACGCCAGCGACGACGTGGTCGTCGAGGCGGACGAGGAGGCCCGGGAGGAGGTCATCGAGCGCGAGACGCGCCGCCTGCTCGAACGCTACGACCTCTACTCGGAGGGCGACGACGACGTCGCGGAACTGCTCACCGAGACGCTCGAAAAATACGACCGAGCGCGGGCGGCGGAGCCCAGGGGATGGAGTTCGGGACGAGCATCGACACGAACACGCTCGCGGCCCTGTTCTTCCACGCCGTCACGCTGCAGGCCATCCTCTCGGGGTTCATCGCGGGCTACATCCGGGACGCCGACCTGCTGTCGGGCGTGAAGTTCGCGGTCGTCCTCCCGACCGTCGCGCTGGCGGTGTTCGCGTTCATCTGACCATGCACGGGAAAACGAACCACCGACGCGGCCAGACGACGATAGACTTCCTCGTCGGCGCGAGCGTCTTCCTGCTGACCGTGGGATTCGTCTTCGCCTCGCTCTCCGGCATCTTCGCACCGTTCACGGGGACCGAGGCATCGGACACGCTCGCGGCCGACCGGGGCGCGGCCACCCTCGTCGAGGACGCCCTCGCGCGCCCCGGGCGACCCGGCGTCCTGAACGCCACCTGCACCCGACAGTTCTTCAACGAAAGCCTCGCCGGCGCGTGCAGCGTCGCCGACCTGGACGAACAGATGGGCATCGATGCCCCGGACCAGGTCAACGTCACGGTCGAGGAGGACGGCTCCGTCCGCAACCTCTCCGGGAGCGAGTTACGTGCAGGCCCGCCGGTTCCCGACCGGGGCAGCGTCGTCGTCGCGCGACGGCTCGTCCTGCTGGACGGCGAGGAGAGCGACCTCTACGTGAGGACGTGGTAAGATGGACAGAGCGATGGCACACACGCTGGAGGCGTTCACGGCCGCGCTGCTCGTGGTGAGCGGCGTCGTCTTCGCGCTCCAGGCGACGGCGGTGACGCCGCTGACTGCGAGCACGTCGAACCAGCACGTCGAGAACCAGCAGCAGGCGACCGCCGCGGACCTGCTCGCCGCCAGCGACGCCGAGGGGAGCCTTCGGACGGCGGTGCTGTACTGGAACGCGAGCGGCGACCGCTTCGCCGGGGCGAGCGAGGAGGGCTATCAGAACGGAGGCCCGCCGAACGCGTTCGGTGCGGCCCTGAACGAGACGTTCGGCAACCTGACCACCGGCGGTGGCCGGGTCGCCTACGACGTGTTCGTCGACTACCGGACGCCCGGCGGGGGCACGCGCCGGCAGACGATGGTGTACATGGGGTCGCCGAGCGACAACGCGGTCGTCGCCACGCGGACGGTCGCGGTGTTCGACGGGGACGAACGCACCGCGCCCGGCGCGAGCGGCACCGTCGCCGACGGCTTCTAAGCGCCCGACGCCGCCCCGAACGCGACGCTGTACAACGTCCTGGAGGTGCACGTGGTCGTATGGAAGATGTGAGAGACGCCGACAGGGGACAGCTCATCCTCGTGACGGGGCTGGCCGTCGCGGTCGTGCTCGTGTCGCTCGTCCTGCTGCTCAACACGGTCGTCTACACGGAGAACCTCGCGACCCGCGGCGCGGACGTCGGCGGCCGCGACGCCGTCGCCTTCCGGAACGGCGTCGAGTCCGGCGCGGCGCGGGTCGTCGTCACGGAGAACGCGAACGACTACGCGGACGCCGGGAACGCGAGCGAGAACGTCACGGCCGGGATTCGGCGGTACGCGCGCCTGCTCGAGAGCGGCTACCTCGAACGCGGGACGCTGGCGACCGTCTCGAACGTCTCGGTGACGAACGGGACCCGGCTCGTTCACGCGAACGACTCCTGGGCGTTCACCAACGCGAGCAGCGAGGCCAACTGGACGCTGGCGACGGACGTCGGCGAGCGCGAACTCCGGCGGTTCCGGGTCGCGGTCGACCGCGAGGACCTCGCGTCCTCCTCGGACGCCTTCCAGGTCGTCGCGGACGACGGCGACGACGAGTGGTGGGCGTCCGTCTACCGGAACGGGAGCAACGTCACGGTCGACACGAGTTCGGGCACCTGCTCGGTCGACGCCGCGTCGGCGACGGTCGACCTCACGGCGGGGACGCTCGCGAACCGAACCTGCGGGTTCGCGTTCGCCGAGGGCGTCGACGGCGAGTACGCGGTCCGGTACGTTCACGGCGACCAGGCGAACGGGACCTACTCGCTCGTCGTGCGGAACGAATCCTCGGACGCGACCGTGCAGCGAGCGAACTTCACCGGTCTGACGACGGGTCAGTCGCCGTACTACGCTCGGGCCGTCTACAGCGCCACGTTCGACGTGCGCTACGAGACGCCGCGGCTGACGTACGCGACCGAGGTCCGGGTCGCCCCGGGTGAGCGCGATGAGTGACCGCGCCGTCTCCGTCACGGTGAACTACGCGCTCAACCTGGCCGTGGCGGCGGTCGTCCTCGCCGGCGTGCTCACCGCCACGGCTGGCGTCGTCGTCGACCACCGGGAGGGGGCCGGTCGCTCGGAGCTGCGCGTCGTCGGCCAGCGCCTCGCCGCCGACATCGAAACCGCCGACCGGCTGGCGAACGCGGGCGGCGAGACGGTGGTGGTCACGTCGCCGCTCCCGGACCGCGTCGCGGGCGTCAGCTACACCGTCGAGGTCGAGGGGTCGACCATCGTCCTCGACGCGAACTTCAGGGACGTGTCGGTCGAGGTGCCGTACCGGACGAACCACACCGTCGCGGCGACGACCGTCTCCGGCGGCGAACTGCGCGTCGTGCTCGCACCCGACGCGTACGGCGACGGCCAGCGGAACCTGGAGGTGCGACGGTGAGCCGTTCCGCGAACGCGGACCGGGCGGCCACCGAGACGCTGGGATTCGTGTTCGCGTTCGTCCTCGTGACCGCGACGGTCGGCGTGGTGTACGCCGCGGGCATCGGCGGCCTGCACGACGCACAGCAGTTCGAGCAGGTGAACAACGCCCAGCGCGGGTTCGACGTCTTCGCGGAGAACGTCGAGGACGTGCGCCGCGAGGGCGCGCCGAGTCGCGCGACCGAACTCCGCCTCGGCGGCGCGACACTGGGCTACGGCGACCCCGTCACCGTCAGGGTGCAGGCAAACGACAGCAACACCGCCGCGAACGAGACGTTCGCGATGCAGCCCCAGCCGGTGGTCTACTCCGGCGTCGAGGACAGCGAAGTCGTCTACGTCGCCGGCGCGGTGTTCCGCACGGACGGCGACCGCAGCGTGATGGTGCGGGACCCCGGCTACCTGTTCGGCCCCCGTCGGACGGCCGTCCCGTTCCTCGTCACCTACCCGCGCGGTGGGAGCCACAGCGTCAGCGGCGACTCCACGGTGCTGGTCGTCGCCCACCGACAGTCCACCGGGTTCGACCGCTTCCACGCCGGTCCGGGTGCCGACGTCGAGATGAACGTCACCGTCGAATCGCCCCGGGCCGAGGCGTGGCGGCGCTACTTCGAGCGGAAAGGCCTGAACGTGACCCGTGCGAACGGCACCGTCGTCAGCGTCGAGTACGTGACGAAGCGGGTCTACGTCCCCGAGACCGTCGTCGAGTTCGAACTCCAGCGGTAGCCCGTCGGACACCGGTCGGTCCCAGCGGTATCGGCGGGCCGTTCCGGCAGCAAGAGAAGTGGCTTCGCCCGGCTAGTCGAGTTCGTCGAGCTGGACCGTCTCGTCGACGACGAGCGTCGGCCCCTCGTCCATGTTCACGAACTCCGCTGCGTCCTCCTGGACGCGTCGGCCGACGTCCGAATCGAACGCCGCCTTCATGTCGGCGGTGGAGTCAAAGTACAGCTCCAGAAGGCCGTCGTAGCCCGCCTTCTCGGGGTCGTTCGGCACCGAGGTGACGTACTTCCGGAGTCCGGGGAGGTCTTTCGCGAGTTCGGAGTGCTCGCCGAGCCAGTAGTCGACGAACTCCTCGTGGCTCGTGCCGTCCTTGCGCACCAGCAGGTCGACCATCTTTATCATGGCGTTCGAACGCGCGACCCCGGGGAACTTCGCCCTGTCGATAGCTACCGTCCGAACTCGCCCGTGAACCGCTCGGTTCTGAGCGCGAGGACCTCCAGTTCGTCGAGCAGCGGGTTCCGCGACGCACCGGCACCGATCCGGGGTCGCCGTTCGAGCACGTAGAGGGTGAACCGGTAGGTGTGCGGGTCGCTCCCCTTCGGCGGGCAGGGACCGCGGTAGCCTATCTCGCCGAAGTCGTTCTTGCCCTGCTTCGCGCCGCCCAGGTCCTCCACCGTCTCGGTCGTCGGGACGTCCTTCGGAATCGTCGTCGTGTCCGGCGGGACGTCCCAGAGCAGCCAGTGGGTGAAGACGCCGGAGGGGGCGTCGGGGTCGACGACGACGACGGCCAGCGACTCCGCCTTCCCCGTCGCATCCCCGATTTCGAGCCGCGGCGAGCGGTCCGCGCCCGCGCACGTGTACTCCTTCGGAATCGTTTCGCCGTCCTCGAACGCCGGCGTGCCGAACCGCGTCGAACGCATCGTCGTGGTCGCGGTCCCCGGCGGTTCGTCTGCTTCTCCACCGAACTCCTCGACGCACCCGGCCAGCGTCGTCGCTCCGCCGGACGCGAGCGCCGTCGCCGCCCGGACGAATCCCCGTCTCCCGAGCATCTCCGGGAGTACGGAGCGAGCGCCCTTAGAGGTTACAGCCCCGCCGGCCGAACATTCCCGCGCGACCGAACGCAGACCGGGCGCGAACGACGGCCGGTCCGACGCGAGCGTCGCGGTTCGCCCACCGTTAAACCCTCGCGGCGCGTCGTCCCGGACATGCCACGACGAAGCGTGCTGTTCACGCCGGGCGACCGCCCGGAGATGCTGCGGAAGGCACCGGACGCGGGCGCGGACGTCGTCGTCTTCGACCTCGAAGACGCCGTCGCGCCCGGACGGAAGGCGGAGGCTCGCGAGGCGGTGCGGGCGGTACTTTCGGACCCGGAGTTCGACCCCGACTGCGAGGTCTGCGTGCGAATCAACCCGACCGGCGTCGCTGCCGACGACGACCTCCGCGAGGTCGCCGTCACCGACGCGGCCGCGACGCTGGACTCGGTGATGCTCCCCAAGACCGCCTCGGCCGACGACGTGACGACGCTGGCGCGCCTGCTCGACGAACACGACTGCGACGTGCCCGTGCTCGCGCTGGTCGAGACCGCGGCGGGCGTCCTGAACGCCGCCGATATCGCGGCGGCCGACGCGACCGACGCGCTCGCGTTCGGCGCGGAGGACCTCTCGGCGGACGTCGGGGCGACCCGAACCCGCGAGGGAACTGAGGTCCTGTACGCCCGCGAGCACGTCGTGTTGGCCGCCAGCGCGGCCGGCGTGGACGCCATCGACACTGTGTACACCGACATCGAGGACGTGGATGGACTCCGCGAGGAGACGGCGTTCGCCGTCGAACTCGGCTACGACGGCAAGATGGCCATCCATCCCGCGCAGGTCGACCCGATCAACGAGGCGTTCACGCCGTCCGCGGAGCGCGTCGAGTGGGCCGAGCGGGTGCTGGAAGCGAAGGCGGAGGCGGACGCCGAGGACCGGGGAGTCTTCCGGGTCGACGGCGAGATGATAGACGCGCCGCTGGTCGCGCAGGCGGAACGGATACTGGAGTACGCTCGCGCCGCCGACGAGCGGTAGCTACGGCCAGAGGCCGCGGGTGCTCTTCGCCTCCGCGATGCGGGACAGCGCGACGATGTAGGCGGCGTCGCGCCAGCTCACGTCGCGCGCCTGGACCTCCGCGCGAACGTCGTTCCACGCGGACAGCATGTGGGATTCGAGTTCGTCGTTGACGCGTTCGAGCGACCACTGGCGGCGGTTGATGTCCTGCAGCCACTCGAAGTACGAGACGGTGACGCCGCCCGCGTTCGCCAGGATGTCCGGAACGACCTGGACGCCCCGCTCCTGGAGGATTGAGTCGGCGGCGAACGTGGTCGGGCCGTTCGCGCCCTCGACCACGATGTCGGCCTCGACGTCGGCCGCGTTGTCGGCCGTGATGACGTTACCGACGGCGGCCGGCACGAGCACGTCCACGTCGAGTTCGAGAATCTTCTCGTTCGAGAGTTTCTGCGGGGCGTCGTGGGTCATCACCGCTTCGGGCTCCTCCTCGTGGGACGGCACCGACCGGGTGTCGAGCCCGTCGGGGTCGTAGATAGCGCCGTTGACGTCGCTGACGGCGACGACGGTCGCGCCCCAGTCGTCGAGCAGGCGGGCGGCGTTCGCGCCGACGCTGCCGAACCCCTGGACCGCGACCGTCGTCTCCTCGAGGTCGTAGTCGTAGTAGTCGGCCGCCTCGCGGGCGATGATAGCCACGCTCCGGCCGGGGGCTTCGTCGCGGCCCTCGCTGCCGCCGACGACGGGCGGCTTGCCGGTGACGACGCCCGGAATCGTCTCGCCTTCCTGCATCGAGTAGGCGTCCATGAACCACGCCATCGTCTGGGCATCGGTGCCCATGTCCGGCGCGGGGATGTCCTTCTTCGGACCGATGAACGGCCGAAGTTCCTCCGCGAACCGCCGCGTGAGCTTCTCCTTCTCGTCGCTACTCAGGCTCTTGGGGTCGACGACGACGCCGCCCTTGCCGCCGCCGAACGGCAGGTCCATCACGGCGCACTTCCAGGTCATCCACATCGACAGGCCGACGCACTCCTCCTCGCTCACGTGCGGGTGGAAGCGCAGGCCACCCTTGTACGGACCGCGAACGTCGTCGTGCTGGGCGCGGTAGCCCGTGAAGACCTCGACCTCGCCGTCGTCGCGCTCCAGCGGAACCGCGACCCGGTGGACCTTCGTCGGGTGTTTCAGCCGCTCGATGACGCCGGAATCGACGTCGAGGTGGGCAGCCGCGTGTTCGAGCTGTCGGCGCGCGGTTTCGAGCGCGGACTCCGGCTCCTCCGTTTTCTCGTCGCTCTCCTTCGGCTCCGTGTTTTCGACTGTTCCTGAAGACATGGTGGCGTGTGGTGTCGCTATCCCCAGATGCGCGGGGCGTCGCGGCGCGAGACACCGACCCGACGGTCCGGCGCGTGACGGTCGAACCGTACCCCCACCGAACCCGCGTCGGCGTTTCGCTGCATCGTGTGTGGGGGTCCGTGTACGAGCATAAAATATTAATGATATGGACGAGAATAAGGGCCTTATACACAATTATACGTCGAGCGTGGTGTGGGGAGAATGGAGAGGAGTGCGGCGTCCAGAAACCTGTTGGTTTTCTTCTAGCACTACGTAAAAATTACGCTTTTCCAGTAAGTTTACGGCTGTCGCCCGATTCCTTCGGACCATGGCGGAGCAAGCGAACCCATTCGAAAGCCTACAGGAGCAGATAGACGACGCGTCGGAGTACGTCGACGCCGATGCCGACGTGCTCGAACGGCTCAAGCGTCCGGAGCGTGTGCTGGAGACGAACCTCTCGGTCGAGATGGACGACGGGTCCGTCGAGGTGTTCAAGGCCTTCCGCTCGCAGTTCAACGGCGACCGTGGCCCGTACAAGGGCGGTATCCGCTACCATCCGGGCGTCAACCGCGACGAGGTGAAGGCGCTCTCGGGCTGGATGGTGTACAAGTGCGCGGTCGTCGGCATCCCCTACGGCGGCGGGAAGGGTGGCATCGTCATCGACCCCGACGACTACAGCGAGAACGAACTGGAGCGTATCACCCGGTCGTTCGCCAAGGAGCTACGGCCGTTCATCGGCGTGGACCGGGACGTCCCCGCGCCCGACGTGAACACCGGCCAGCGGGAGATGAACTGGATCAAAGACACCTACGAGACGCTGGAGAACACGACCGCGCCCGGCGTCATCACGGGGAAGGCGATCGAGTCCGGCGGGAGCGCGGGTCGCGTCGAGGCGACCGGCCGCTCGACGGTGATAACTGCCCGCGAGGCGTTCGACTACCTGGGCGAGGAGATAGACGGCGCGTCGGTCGCCGTGCAGGGCTACGGGAACGCCGGCTGGATAGCGGCCAAACTCATCGACGAACTCGGCGCGAACGTCGTCGCCGTCTCGGACTCCAGCGGTGCTATCTACCGCGGCGACGGCTTCGACCCCCGGGACGTGAAAGACCACAAGAACGAGACCGGCAGCGTCTCCGGCTACCACGGTGCGGACGAGGAGCTGAGCAACGAGGACCTGCTCACGCTCGACGTCGACCTGCTCGTGCCGGCCGCCCTGGAGAACGCCATCGACGGCGACCTCGCGAAGGACGTAGACGCCGACGTCATCGTCGAGGCCGCGAACGGCCCGCTCACGCCCGAGGCCGACGACGTGCTCGCCGAGTCGGACACGTACGTCTTCCCGGACATCCTGGCGAACGCGGGCGGCGTCACCGTCTCGTACTTCGAGTGGGTCCAGAACCGCCAGCGCTTCTACTGGTCCGAGGAACGCGTCAACGAGGAACTGGAGGGCATCATCACCACCGCCTTCGACGACCTCACGGACGCCTACGAGGAGAACGACCTGCCGAACTTCCGCACGGCGGCGTACGTCGTGGCCATCGATCGCGTCCTCGACTCCTACGAGGAGTCCGGCAACTGGCCCTGAGCGGTCGGCGGCAGTACCCTCGTTTTCGATGCGCTCGACGCGTTAGCCGCCGGTTCCGCTCGATCGAACAGTGTCTCCACCCCCGGCCCAACCAGCATACGCAACGACAGGGCTTTTCTTTTACTTCTGCGTACGATGACCGTGACCAGTGAAGACGTACTCGACGCGTTCCGTGAGGCCGACGATCCGGTCCTGACGACGCCCGAAGTCAGCGACGCAGCGCCGGTCCATCGGGTAGCGTCACGTCTCGAGGAACTCGCCGAATCCGGCATCCTGGCCCGCAAGACGGTCGGGGACGGCGAAACGGTGTGGTGGCTGCCCGGGCACACGGAGACGTCGGGCAACACCGACCCCGGTGTCCACGACGGTGACCAGCAGAACGCCGAGGATGGGCTCCCGCGACCCGTCGAGACCGCGATTCAGGGTCTGGACCTGCCCGACGAGGACACGGAGGCGTGTCGAACGGACGTGTACGCCGCCTGCCTGTCGGTGTACCGCGACGGGCCGGTGAGTACCGACGACCTCCGCGGGGAACTCGACGAGCCGGCCCGCTGGGAGGGGTGCGTGCGCTCCGCGCTCGAGGAACTACCGTTCGTCCACCATGACGGGGATGGCTGGCGGTTCGAGGCCGAGACGGCGGCCGACTGGTCGAACGGCGAATCGGACGAGGGGTCGGCGTAAGGGTTCGAGGGGACGCTCAGTCCAGGATTCGTTCGTCGAGGAACGACGACTCGTAGGCGACCACCTCATCGAACGCCGTTCCGTACACGTCGAAGTGGTCGATGGGAAGCGAGACGAGCGTCGCGTCGCCGAACTCGTCGGCGGCAGACTCCACCGACGACGACGGGACGATGGCGTCGTCACGACCCGCTACAAGCAGGACGGGACAGGACACGTCCTCGGCGCTCGTCACCGGTCGATAGAAGGGGACGTCGAGGAGCACGCGCGCCGGAACGTCGTTGTCCCAGACCGGCGGGTCCGGGACGATGTCGAGCATTCCCCGTTTCGCTCCCGGCGCGTTCATCACCGCGAACTCGTCTGGGTCGGCGACGACGGGGACGCGGTACGGCGAGCGGAACGTGTACTTACGGAGCGTGTCGCGGACCCCGGCGGCCACTCCCTTCAGCGCGTGTCCGACGCCGGCCGCCTTCGTCGCGGCGCGACCGTCGAGGAGGGGTACCTGCGCGACGACGGCCGCGATGCGGTGGTCGCCCGCGGCGGCCTCGACGACGTGCCCGCCGCTGAGCGAGGTCCCCCAGAGCGCTATCTGCCCGCGGTCGATGCCGTCGAGGTGACGAACGTGGTCGATGGCGGCCTCCCAGTCGGTGACCTGCTTCCCGGGGTCGACGAGACCTCGGGGTTCGCCGTCGCTGTCGCCGAAGCCGCGGTAGTCGAAGAGAAACGCCGCGTAGCCACGGGCGACGAACGCCTCGGCGTACGCTTCCAGGCCGAAGGTGCGTTCGCCCGCGAAGCCGTGGGCCATGACGACCACCGGCGGTCTCGCCGCCCCCTCCGGCGTGTACAGCCATCCGGCACAGCGGGTGCCGTCGCTCTCGAAGTCGGCGTCCGTTCTCGCGTATCGTAGGTGTGATAGCCGGCTCCCCGTCTGCATCGTCCGGACTGACGCCCGCCACGGACTTAAAACCGCGTCAGAACTCGGCGAACGAGAGTTCGTCTCGCTCGCCTGTCACGGCGCGCATCATACATCCCCGACACACCCACACCTCGTCCGTCCGGGAGACGAGTCTGGTCCCGTTGTCCTTCCGCTTCTCGCAGATTTCACAGATTCGCATACCCCTTACTCAACAACCGTGACTTTCAATCTCCCGCCCGTTCGGAGCGAATACCGAGTAGAGCCGCCACGCCGTCGGCAGAACTACCACCTTCCGTATACGTGCGCTCGGTAGTTTCGGAACTTTCTCTCTCCGTCCCCTCAGCGCCGACAATCGTCATCAGTCGCGCAAAGGTTGCGAACTCTCCACTTCTATTCTACTTGTTATCTACTTATCTATTCTTTCGACTCAACAGATTTGAATATTATGAAACATTAAAATTTATATTATATAAGGTCAGTTGTTAATCTACCGCATGGCAGACGACAACACTCGATTCGACCGACGTACATTCCTGAAAACGACTGGCGCTGTCGGGGCCGCCGCGGCGCTCGGCGGCGTCACGGCCGCGACCCCGGGCCGCGAACCGGGGCCCAAGGAGGACGAAGTGCTGGTCGGCGTGTCGGCCGGTGCCGGCGACGTCGAGAAGACCGTCGCCCAGCACGTCCCCGGCAACGCCGAAGTCGTCCACAAGAACGAGAAGCTCCGGTACGTCGCGGTGAAGTTCCCCGGAAACGAGACCGACCGGGAGAACTTCATCGACGCCGTAACGAAGAAAGAGGGCATCAAGTACGCAGAGAAGAACGAGACGCTCGAGACCCAGTACACGCCGAACGACCCCAAGTTCGACCAGCAGTACGCGCCCCAGCAGGTCAAGTCCGACCAGGCCTGGGACACGACGCTCGGCGACTCCAGCGTCCTCATCGCCGTCGTCGACACCGGCGCTCAGTACACCCATTCCGACCTCGAGGGTAACTACCAGTCCGACCCCGGGTACGACTTCGTCGACAGCGACTCCGACCCGGCACCGGACGTCCCGTCCGACGAGTACCACGGCACGCACGTCTCCGGCTGTGCCGCGGCGGTCGTCGACAACGGTACCGGCGTCTCCGGGCAGGGTAACTCCTCGCTCATCAACGGGCGCGCGCTCGACGAGAACGGCTCGGGCTCGACGTCCGACATCGCCGACGCCGTCGAGTGGGCCGCCGACCAGGGCGCGGACGTCATCAACATGTCCCTCGGCGGCGGCGGCTACACGGACACGATGAAGAACGCCGTCTCCTACGCCTACGACAACGGCAGTCTGCTCGTCTGTGCGGCGGGCAACGACGGTACGAACAGCGTGAGCTACCCGGCGGCCTACAGCGAGTGCATGGCCATCTCCGCGGTCGACTCCAGCGAGAACCTCGCTTCGTTCTCCAACTACGGGAGCGAAATCGAACTCTGCGCGCCAGGCGTAGACGTCCTCTCGACCACCACGGAGACCCGCGGTAGCTACGAGAAGCTGTCGGGCACCTCCATGGCGACGCCCGTCACGTCCGGCGTCGCCGGCCTGACGCTCGCCAAGTGGAGCCTCTCCAACGCCGAACTCCGCAGCCACCTCAAGAACACGGCCGAGGACGTCGGCCTCTCCAGCGACCAGCAGGGCAGCGGCCAGGTCGACGCCTACGCCGCGGTCACCACCGACCCGTCCAGCGGCGGCGGCGGTGGCGACGGCGAGTCGACGAGCACGACGGTCTCCGATTCGCTCGAGGGCTACTGGGACTACGACGACTGGACGTGGGCGTGGGAGTACAGCGACCCGAGCAAGGTCGAAGTCGTCCTCGACGGTCCGAGCGACGCCGACTTCGACCTCTACATCAACACGGGCACGACGACGAACGCCTCCCCGAGCAACTACGACTACGCCTCGACCAGCACGAACAGCCAGGAGAGCATCACCATCGACAACCCCGACGACTCGACGGACATGCAGATAGACGTGGACTCCTACAGCGGGTCGGGCAGCTACGACCTGACCATCACGGAGTACAAGTAACCGCCCGGTTCGATTGGTCCCCCTCCTCCGCGCGACGAATCGGTGACCAGTGGCGACGCCGCGCGTCGCTCGCCGAGAGCCGTCAGTACTCCTCGCTCAGGTCCAGCACGTCCACCTCGTCGGGGACCAGCGCCACCGCCGACGCCGGCCAGTCGTGGTGGGCGAGCGTGAACGAACAGTCGGGGTTCTCGGCGACGAGTCGGGCGACGCCGCGGGCCGCCTGCTCGTAACCGCGGGCGTCCATCCGCTCCGGCGTCTCGGCGGTCAGGGGGTAGGTCTCGGAGAGCGCCCGCGGGAACGGGCCGAATGGCGCGACGACGCGCCAGGACTCGTCGAAGTTGTCGCTAGGACTGCCCTCGGTCAGCAACACGTCGCCCTCGGGGTTGAGGCGCGAGAGTCGCTCGTGGTGGCGCACCACTTCGGGCCGCGTCGCGCTCTCCCCGGAGAGGTAGAAGAAGGAACTCTTCGAGGCGGGGTCGGACCGTTCGAGCTGACTGGCGTGGTCGGCGAGCGCGCGGTAGCCGTCGAGCATCGCGGGGTGGGCGCGGGCGCGGTTCTCGACCAGTTCGAGCAGGTTGCCGGACCGGAGCGCCTGCTTGACGGTCCGCATCTCCTCGAAGGTGACGTGGAGGTTGTGCTCGGCGAGGAGGCGCTCGCGCTCCTCGTTCCCGTGCTGCCGGAGGTCGTCGGGCGTGCGCTCGGCGCAGACGGGACACGAGCAGGGGAAGTAATCGAGGTCCGCGAGGTGTTCGGTCCCCCGGACCGTGAGGTAACGGTCGTCGCGGGCGTAGAGGGCGTAGGCCGCCGAGTCGAAGAGGTCACAGCCCATCGCCACCGCCAGGGCGAACATCATCGGGTGGCCCGCGCCGAACAGGTGCACCGGCGCGTCCGCGCCCAGTCCCCGCTTCGCGGCGGCGACCACGTCCACCATGTCGGCGTAGCGGTACTCGTTCATCAGCGGGACGACCGCGCCGACCGGGAACACGTCGAGGCTCGTCGCCTCGGCGTGGCGGCCGGCCGCCTCGCGGAGGTCGGCGTACGTCGAGCCCTGGACCGGCGCGTTGACCAGCATCTCGCCAACGGCGACGTTCTCGGCGATTTCGAGTCGATCCTGGGTCGTCGTGAGGTCTGACTCGGCCCGCTCGCGCGGGGCGTCCGGCGGCGTCGGGATGTCGACCGGCGTCCCGATGTCCGACCCCACCTCGTGCTGGAACCGGAGTATCTCCTCGGTCGTCACGTCGATTTCGCCGTACTCCGCGAGCTGGAACGACCCGGAGTCGGTCATGATGGCACCGTCGAACTCGAGCAGGTCGTGGAGGCCGCGGTCGAGGGCCGCCTCGCGGAAGTCGTCGCTGCCGTAGAGGATGTAGGAGTTGGTGATGAGAATCTCCGCGCCGAACTCGGATTCGAGACGCGCGGGCTCGACCGTGCGGACGTGCGGGTTGACGACCGGCAGGAGGGCAGGTGTCTCGACGGTCACGCCCGCCCGGGGCACGGTCAACTCGCCGATGCGCCCCGCGGCGTCCTGGTCGCGGATTTCGAAAGCATCGCGTTCCATCACTCCGCGATAGCCGGACCAGGGGGGTAAGAATTGCGCTGTCGGGCCGACGGGGAGGTTACCAGGTGCCGTGGAAGGTGTCGAAGTTCAGTTCGTCGAGCGGCTTTTCGCCGATGGCGATCTCGTACTCGCCGGGGGTGAGCATCGGCTTGTGGAACTGCGGGCCGTCGTCGGTCGTGATGCGGGGACAGCCCGTGTTGACGAACGCGTCCATGTCGAAGTTCCGCAGGCGGTCGGGGGTTACTTCGTCCATCGTGATGAGGTAGGCGTCGTCGTTGTCGTCGACGATGTCCTGGGCCACCTCCCAGCGACCCTGGCCGATCTTCGTACAGAAGATGACGCCCCACTTCTCGGCGTCCATCGCCTTGTGGACCGAGGCGTAGCGCTGCTTCATGAACTGCTCCGTGTCCGCGATGGTCACGACGTTGTTGACGGGGTCGGCGATGACCACCGACTTGTCGGGGTGCTCCATCGCGAGGCCGAGCGGGTGGAACTTCCCGCCGCCGACGTACAGCACCTGGTCGGCGTCGATGTCGGCGCTGGCGTAGTTGCAGCCGAGCACCTGCCCCTCGTGGGTGAGGCGGTCGTCGCCCCGGCGGGTGTGGACGTCGAATCCGCGGTCGTCGAGCCACGTCTTCATGTCATCGAACTGGTTCATGTGCTGGGCGGTCGTGACGAGACCGACGCCGGAATTCTCGTCGGGGTCGTCGAGTTCCTCGGTGGCCTCCTCCATGATGGGGAAGACGTCCACGTTCGAGAACAGCGGGACGTAGATGACCTTGTCCGTGTTCTTCATCGGCGAGTGGCCGAAGTGGACGAACACGTCCGTCCGCTTCATCAGGTAGGTGTCGAGGTCGCAGGCGCCGTAACAGGGCTGGCCCGACATCATGACGGTCACGTCGTCGCCCAGCAGTTCCCGCAGGTCGTCTGCGACCTTCGGGCCGCGGCGCTTCAGTCCCTCGGGGAACTGCAGGCCGACGGTCTCCGCGTCGCGCTCCTCGACCGCCGAGACGATGCGGTCGAGTTCGTAGTCCCACTCCCGGTCGTGGCGTAGCGACATTCCCGTCTTCCGTAGGTCCCCCTCGCTGTACTCGCTCTGCTGGCTCATTGGAGCGTCGTAGCTGTCACGGACGGTTAACTCCCGCGGTTCGGGAGCGACCGCCGGACGACGCCCTCCCGGTCGACGGACGACGCTCCGACGGGGGTGCCTCCTGGCCGAGAGGATTGCGAAAAGAGAAGAGGCGAAGACCGCGACGAGAGCGCTACCAGATCTGGACGGCAGGCGTCTCGCAGGACTGACAGACAGCGGCCCTGTTGCCCTTGTAGGTGTCTCGCTCGAGCCGTCCGTCCTCGCACCACTGGCACTGTCGACCTTCGAGGCGTCGGATGACGCTCGACTTCGTCGTCGAACTCATATCGCTCGAAACGTCACCGCCGACCCTCATCAACTTGCTGGCCTCCGCGGCGGAGGGTTCAATCCGCTCCGGCACGTATCTCCGCCGAGATGGGACAGTCAGACACCGAACTGCCCGACAGCGACGCCGAGTGGCGCGAGATTCTCTCCGAGGAGGAGTACCGCGTCCTCCGGGAGCAGGGCACCGAACCGCGGTTCAGCGGCGAGCACCTGGATCGGAAAGAGGACGGCGCATACGTCTGTGCCGGCTGCGGCACGGAACTGTTCGACTCGGAGACGAAATACGAGTCCGGCTGCGGCTGGCCGAGCTTCTACGACGCCGACGACGCGAAGGTCGAACTGCGCCCCGACCACAGCCACGGGATGGAGCGGACGGAGGTCGTCTGCGCGAACTGTGGCGGTCACCTCGGGCACGTCTTCGACGACGGCCCCGACCCGACCGGGAAACGCTACTGCATCAACTCGGTCGCACTCGACTTCGAGGACGAGGAGTGAGGAACGGGGTTGACTGCGAGCGGTGACGAATCGGACGGACGACGAGCGGCGTCGGACTGGGAGCGACGGACGGGACGGGTGGGCGTCCGGTCGCCGGGACGACCCGCGGGCCGTTCCGTCACATCGCTGATTCTTTCACCCCCCGGCGAGGAGAGCGCATGGACGTGACGGTACCGGGGTCGGGCGGCAACTTCCCGACGCCGATGTCGACCTGCGATTGCCGGGTCTGCATCGAGGCCCGCGACGAGGGAGTCCCGTACGCCCGGGCGGGCAACGCCACCTTCCTCCACGACGCGGAGGCGCTCGTCGATGCGCCGGAGGCGGTGTGGCGAATGCTGAACCGCGAGCGAATCGATGACGTGGAGTACGTCTTCCTCTCGCATCATCACAGCGACCACGTCCGGGGCCTGCGCGTCGTGCAGGCGCTCGGACGCGACGACTACCCGGTTTCCGAGTGGGTCGCCGACCCCGTAACGGTCGTCGCGGGCGAGGCGACGATGGCCCTCCTCGACGACGCGCACGGCGTCGTGGCCGACTACGAGGACTGGGGGTTTGTCGAGTTCGAGACGCTGTCGGACGGCGAGACGCTGGACCTCGGGGACGTCACCGCGACCTGCCTCGGCTGGGAGATGGAACCCGGCGGCGACGAACTCGTCTACGGCTACCGTTTCGAGGACGACGACTCGTCGGCGGTCGTGACGCCTGACGAGACGAAGTTCCTCGACGTCGACCGTCTTCCCGACGATCTCGACCTGTGGATACACGAGTGCGGCCTGTTCCGCGAGGACCCGGAGGGGAATCGGCTCCTGACCGACGACCTCTGGGAGCGCGAGACGCGACTGGAGAAGACGTTCGCGGAGACGGTCGAACAGGTCCGCTCGGTGCGCCCCGAACGGACCGTCCTCACGGAGATAGAGGAGGCGTTCCAGCGGAGCTACGACGACTACCGCGCGCTGGAGGCGGAGTACGCCGACCTCGACCTCCGGTTCGGCCACGACGGCATGACCCTCTCCGTTTGACTCGAAGGGAGAATCTTCCGCCGACGGTCGCGTCCACGACTGCCGGCGGCCGACGCTGCCGCCGCATCGCGCTCGGCCGCAGGGTCGTCTCTCGGCCGTACCACCGAACGACACGCATTTCCGGTCGCCCCGAGAAATCGCCGGTATGGACGAAAAGCAGGAACTCTCCAGCATCGACCTCGCCGCCGTCGTGCGAGAGCTGGGAGCCTACGAGGGGGCGAAGGTCGACAAGGCCTACCTCTACGGCGACGACCTGTTGCGCCTGAAGATGCGGGACTTCGACGAGGGTCGCGTCGAACTGCTCGTGGAGGTCGGCGACGTGAAACGGGCGCACGCCGCCGCGCCCGAGCACGTCCCGGCCGCGCCGGGACGACCGCCGAACTTCGCCAAGATGCTGCGGAACCGGCTGTCGGGTGCGGACTTCGCCGGCGTCGAACAGTTCGAGTTCGACCGCATCCTCCAGTTCCACTTCAAGCGACAGGACGGCGACACCACCATCGTCGCCGAACTGTTCGGCCAGGGCAACGTCGCCGTACTCGACGAGAACGACGAGGTGGTCGACTCGCTGGACACGGTGCGGCTGAAGTCCCGGACGGTCGCTCCCGGGTCGCAGTACGGGTTCCCCGACTCGCGACTGAACCCCCTGACCATCGACTACGAGCCGTTTGCGGCGAAGATGGACGAGTCGGACACCGACCTCGTCCGGACGCTGGCGACGCAACTGAACTTCGGCGGACTCTACGCCGAGGAGGTCTGCACGCGGGCCGGCGTCGAGAAGGAGACGGCGATTTCGGACGCCGACGAGGAGCAGTACGAGAAGCTGTACGACGCGGTCCAGCGGCTGAAAGAGCCGCTCGAAACGGGGCAGTTCGACCCGCGGGTGTACTACGAGGACGACCGTCGCGTGGACGTGACGCCGTTCCCGCTGGAGGAGTACGCCGGCCTCGACTCGGAGTCGTTCGACTCGTTCAACGCCGCCGTCGACGACTACTTCACGAACCTCGACCTGACCGAGGACGAGGAGGAAACCGAGCGCCAGCGCCCGGACTTCGAGGCCCAGATAGAGAAACAGAAGCGCATCATCGAGCAACAGCAGGGAGCCATCGAGGGGTTCGAGGAGCAGGCCGAACGGGAGCGCGAGAAGGCCGAACTGCTGTACGGCAACTACGGCCTCGTCGACGAGATCCTGTCGACGGTCCGGCAGGCCCGCGAGCGGGACACCCCCTGGCAGGACATCGAGGAGCGGTTCGCCGAGGGAGCCGAGCAGGGCATCCCCGAGGCGGAAGCGGTGCAGGGCGTCGACGAGCGCGAGGGGACGGTCACGGTCGAGATAGAGGGGACGGACGTCGAACTCGACCCGGAGGCCGGAGTCGAGAAGAACGCCGACCGACTATACACCGAGGCCAAGCGCGTCGAGGAGAAGAAGGAGGGCGCGCAGGCCGCCATCGAGGACACGCGTGAGGAACTGGAGGCAGTCAAGCAGCGCCGCAAGGAGTGGGAGGCCGAACCGGACGAGACGGACGAGGAGGGCGGCGAGGAGCGAGAGGTCGACTGGCTGTCGCGGTCGTCCATCCCGATACGCGACCAGGAGCAGTGGTACGACCGGTTCCGCTGGTTCCGCACCAGCGACGGCTTCCTCGTCATCGGCGGCCGGAACGCGGATCAGAACGAGGAGATCGTCCAGAAGTACATGGACCGCCACGACCTGTTCTTCCACGCGCAGGCCCACGGCGGCCCGGTGACGGTGCTGAAGACCTCGGACCCGAGCGAACCGGCGCAGGACGTGGACGTGCCCGAAGAGAGCAAGCGGGAGGCCGCCCAGTTCGCCGTCTCCTACTCGTCGGTGTGGAAGGACGGTCGCTTCTCCGGGGACGCGTACACCGTCTCGCCGGACCAGGTGAGCAAGACGCCAGAGAGCGGCGAATACCTTGAGAAAGGCGGGTTCGCCATCCGCGGCGACCGTAACTACTTCCGGGACGTCCCGGTCGGCGTCGCGGTGGGCATCATGGTCGAACCGCACACCCGCGTCCTCGGCGGACCGCCGTCGGCCGTCGTTCCGCGGACGGAGACGCACGTCGAGGTCGAACCGGGCCAGTACGCCCAGAACGACATCGCCAAGCGTCTCTACCGGGAGTTCCGCGAGCGGTTCGCCGACACCTCCTTCGTCCGGAAGGTGGCGAGTCCCGACCGCATCCAGGAGTTCCTGCCGGCGGGCGGGAGTCGCAAGGTCGAGGAGTGAGCGTCGCCCGGCCTCGCCCGCGTCGCGAACGCCGGGAGAGCCGGCCAGTTTCTATTTAGGTCAATATTCGCATACCATCGCTCGATGGCGAAAGTTTCGGTGGAACGGTCACCGACGAGGGCCGACGTACGGGTTCCCGCGGAGACGTTCGCACTGGCGGAGACGTTCGACGAGGAACCGGAGGCGACGTTCGAGATGGCGCGCGTCGCCGCCAACGGAAGCGACCGTCCGATGCCGTTCCTCCGCATGCTGCGCGGCGAGTCCCTGACCGAACTACTCGGGAAGGATTCGAGCGTCGACGACGCCACGGTGCTGTCGGACTGCGGACAGTGCGACCTGCTCTACGTCACGTGGAGCGACGACGTCTGCAGCGTGCTCGACACGTTGCTGGGTCGCGACGCGTCGATGCTGGCCGCGACCGGACGCGACGCCGAGTGGGAGTTCGAACTCTTCTTCCCCACTCGGGCCGCGATGTCGTCGGCGTACGACGACTGGGAGGCGGCAGGGCTGTCGGTGACGGTCGAGACGATTCACGGCCGGGCGAACGCACTCGGAGCGGCGCAGGGCGGTCTCACGGACGACCAGTACGAGACGCTCCGGGCCGCCGTCGACCGGAACTACTACGACGTGCCGCGCGGTGCGACGACGGAGGAACTCGCTGAGGAACTCGGCGTCTCCCACCAGGCCATCTCCGAACGACTGCGGCGCGGCCACGAGAACGTGGTCCAGGAGGCGGTCGACGACGACCGGGCCGAAGGTCGCGAATAGCAGGGCACTTACCGGGCGGGACCGGACGTTCGGCCATGCAAGTGAAAGACCGGACGTCCCTCGACGGGGAGCGCGAGCGCATCACGCTCGTCCCGGAGAGCCTGGACGACCTCTGGCATCTCACCTACCTGCTGGAGCCGGGCGACCTCGTGTCGGGGGACACGACGCGGCGCATCCAGCGCGACGACGACAAGACCCGCGACACGGGCGGCGAGCGCGAGCACATGCACGTCACCATCGACGTCGAGAGCGTCGAGTTCCACAAGTTCGCCAACCGGGTACGGGTCGGCGGGGTCATCACCGACTGCTCCCGGGAGGACCAGCTCGGGTTCCACCACACGCTCAACGTGGAGCAGCGCGACGAGTTGAGCGTCGAGAAGCGCTGGAAGCGCGACCAGCTCGACCGCCTGGAGGACGCCGTGGAGGCGACCGACTCGCCCGACGTGGCCATCGCCACCGTCGAGGAGGGCGAGGCCCACGTCCACACCGTCGCCCAGTACGGCACCGAGGAGTACGCCTCGCTGACGGGAACGACGGGGAAGGGCGAGTACGCACGCGGCCGCGACGAACTGTTCGACGAACTCGGCGCGGTGCTCTCGCGGCTCGACGTGGACGCCATCGTCCTCGCCGGGCCGGGATTCACGAAGCAGGACGCCGAGGACTACGTCACCGAGGAGTACCCCGACCTCGCCGACCACATCACGATGGTCGACACCAGCGCCGTCGGGGACCGGGGCGTCCACGAGGTGCTGAAACGCGGCGCGGTCGCCGAGGTCCAGGAGGAGACCCGCATCGCCGAGGAGGCCGAACTCATCGACGAACTCACGAAGCGCATCGGCGACGGCGCAAAGGTCGCGTACGGCATCGAGGAGGTCGCGGAGGCCGCGGAGTTCGGCGCGGTCGAGACGCTGCTCGTCCTCGACGAGAAACTGCGCACCGAACGCGGCGCGACCGGCGAGGAGGAGTCCGGCGAGGGCGAGTGGAGCGTGGACGTGAACGAGGTCATCAAGAGCGTCGAACAGCAGGGCGGCGAGGTGACCGTCTTCTCCGGCGAGTTCGCCCCCGGCGAGCAACTGCGGAACCTCGGCGGCATCGCGGCGCTTCTGCGCTATCGGCTGCAGTGAGCCACGGTCGATTCCGCCGACCGCCGTCGGGGGTTGCCCCTCCCGACCCCGTCGGTGGACGCGCCGGCCACGTTCGCGTTTTCCGCGGCGAGAACGCTTAAACGACGGCCTCCCGAACTACCGGGAGTGCTGTCGTTTTACCTGCTGGCCAGGCTGGGCATCGTCGCCGGTTACTACCTGCTCCGGCTCGTCCCCGTCGTCGGTATGCGGCTCTCGGACGACTACGAGAACCGGATGTTCGGGCCGCTCGTCGACGACGTGTCGGTCGCAGACGTGCGAGCGTCGTCCGCGAGCGACCAGCCGACGAACGAGCAGGGAGGGGACGACCGCTCGCCGACCGACGTCGTCGTCGCGGTGACGCTCGACAACGACAGCAGCCTCGACGCCCGGGTCGCGGGCGGCCACCTCCGTCTGGGGCTCGCCGAGACGGGCGCGACCTGCCACAACTTCGTCTGGACCGAGGAGTTCGACGAGCCGCCGGCGAACGTCGCGGCCTCGAAGGTCACCGCCGGGGGCGACGGGACGCTCCGGCTCGAGTGTCGCGTCCACGACCTCCCCCCGGACGCCGACCTGTGGCTCGACGGCGAACTCGTCCTCCAGCGCCTCCTGACGGTCCGGGACCGCGAGCTACCGCTCGGGAAGGCGAGCTTCGGGATAGACGGCGAATCGACGTCCGTCGACCGAACGGCGGGAGCGCCGGAGCCCCCCGCCGCACGTTAGATGTCGACCGACAGGAGGTCCTCCGCGAAGCGCACGTCGCCGTCGTAGCGCTCGCCGATGGAGTCGACCATCTCCTCGTGGTTGCCGTCCGTGTGCGGGTAGAGGTGGGTGAGGTAGACCCGGCCGACGTCCGCGCCGGACAGCGCCTCTCCCAGTTTCGCCGGCGTCGGGTGGTTCGACACGTCGACGCCGTCGGGGAACGAGCAGTCGTGGGCGAGCACGGCACAGCCGTCGGCGAAGTTCGCCAGTCCCTCGAACGCCTCGCTGTCGCCGCTGAACGTGAACCGGTCGCCGAACCGGTAGGCGAGGCAGGGCATCGAGTGGCGCGTCTCGTACCCCTCGACGTCGAATCCGGCGACCTCGAACTCGTGCGCGCCGACCTCGCGCACCTGGAGGTCGACGCGGTCCCGGAGGTAGTCGTGGACCGCGAGCAGGTCGTCGAGCAGGGATTTCGTCCCTTCGGGGCCGACGACTTCGAGGCGTTCCTCGCCGGCCAGCCAGCGCGCCTTCAGCAGGGGGAGGAGGTCGGCGACGTGGTCGAGGTGGTGGTGCGTCAACAGGACCGTCGAGACGTTCTCGTACCCGACGCCGGCCTGCTGGAGGCGGTGGAGGACGCCGCTCCCGCAGTCGACCAGCAGGCGGCGGTCCTCGTCCGAGAGCAGGATGCCCGTCTGGAACCGCTCGCCGGTCGGCATCGCGCTACCAGTACCGAGGAACGTGACTCGCATGTGCGTATCCCCGGTCGGGCGGCCGAAAACGGCTTCGGTCGCCCGGTGAAGGTAACTGCCTGGAAGCGAACGCTTCGAACGCGATGGAGCACGGATTCGACGGAGGGGTCGACGTGACCGTGGGGACGGACGGCGGCGACGAGACCGCCGACGGCGCGAACAGTGGCGCCCCCGGACGGACGACGGCGTTCCGCGTCGCGACGTTCAACGTCCGGTACGACGAACCCGAGGACGGGCGCGACGCGTGGCCGAACCGGCGGGAGCGGGCGGTCGAACTGCTCTCGGCCCTCGACGCCGACCTCCTCGGACTGCAGGAGGCGCTGCCGGCGCAGTTCGACTACCTCCGCCGGCACCTCCCGGAGTACGAGTGGTTCGGCGTCGGTCGACGCGGCGGGGACGAGGGCGAGCACGTTCCGGTCGCGTACCGCCCGGACCGGTTCGACCGGGTCGACGCCGACGCGTTCTGGCTCTCGGAGACGCCCGACGAACCGAGCGTCGGGTGGGACAGTCGCTGTCCCCGCGTCGTCACGTGGGTCGACCTCGAACTGGACGGCCGGCCGCTCCGCTTTCTCAGCGTGCATCTCGACCACGTGGGGGCGGTGGCACGGCGCGAGGGCGCGGCCTCGGTCGCGGCCCACGTCGCCGCCCTCGACTACCCCGCGGTCGTCGTCGGCGACTGCAACGCTCCGCCGGGGTCGGACGTCCTCGACCGGTTGACGGCGGGAGAGTTGCGGTCCGCCAGGGACCTCGCAGCGAGCGTCTCCGGCCCGGAGGGGACGTTCCACGGGTTCACCGGGACGCCCGGGGAGCGAATCGACTACGTCCTTCCGACCGCCACGTTCGACATCGAGACCGCTCTGACGGTCGGGACGGACGCTCCCCACCCCTCCGACCACTTCCCCGTCGTCGCCGACGTGCGACGGACGTGACGCCGGTGCTGCCGTCGGCGTCGACGGTCGACGACCGGGCGGACGACGGCGGACACTAGGCCGTTCGTTTCACTTTCACTCCGGGGACACAATCCTCTTGTTCGCCGGCTTCCAACGGCAAATCGATGGATGGGAGAGCGCTGCTGGCGCGCGAGGGGTTCGACTTCGCCGAGGACGTCACCCTCCGCGACGAGGAGACGCTGGCGCTGCTCGAACCCGCGGTCAGGGAGTGGTGGGTCGAGCAGTTCGGCGAGTACGTCCCCGAGAACGGCGGCTTCTTCACGCCGCCCCAGCGCGAGGCGATTCCGCTCGTCCACGAGGGCGAGAACGCGCTCGTCGCCTCGCCGACGGGGTCGGGCAAGACCCTCGCCTCCTTCACCGCCATCCTCAACGAACTGTTCCGGCGCGAGCGCGAGGATGGCCTCGACAACTCCGTCTACTGCCTCTACGTCTCGCCGCTGAAGTCGCTCGCCAACGACATCCACCGGAACCTCGAACGGCCCCTGTCGGGTATCCGCGAGCGGATGGACGAACGCGGCGAGGAGGTCAGCGAGGTGCGCCACGCCATCCGCCACGGCGACACGGAGGACAGCGAGCGCCAGCGGATGCTGAAAGAGACGCCCCACGTCCTCAACACGACGCCAGAGACGCTGGCCATCCTACTGAACTCGCCGAAGTTCCGCGAGAAGCTCCAGACCGTCGAGTACGTCGTCGTCGACGAGATTCACAGTCTCGCGGACGGCAAGCGCGGCACTCACCTCTCGGTCAGCCTCGAACGGCTGGAGGACGCCGCCGAGACGTCGCCGACCCGCATCGGCTGTTCCGCGACGGTCGAACCGCTCTCGGACATCGCGGAGTTCCTCGTCGGCCGCGAGTCGCCGGGTGGCCCCAGCCGGGAGTACGAGATAGTGGACACCCGGTTCGTCCGGGAGTTCGACCTGGAACTGCAGTGTCCGACCGACGACCTCGTCCACACGCCGCGGGACGTGGTCCAGGACCGGTTCTACGAGGGGCTGGACGAACTGATCGGAGAGCACACGAACACGCTCGTGTTCACGAACACGCGGTCGGGAGCCGAACGTGTCCTCCAGAACCTCCGGGACCGCTTCGAGGCCTACGACGAGGACAACTCGGGCTGTCACCACGGTAGCCTCTCGAAGGAGGCCCGCCAGGACGTAGAGGAGCGACTGAAGGCCGGCGCGCTCGACGTGGTGACCACCTCGACGAGCCTCGAACTCGGCATCGACATGCCCCACGTCGACCTCGTGGTGCAGGTCGGAAGCCCGAAATCGGTCGCCTCGCTGCTCCAGCGCGTCGGCCGCGCCGGCCACCGCCTCGGCCAGACCGTCACGGGCCGGGTCGTCGCGCTCGACCGCGACGAACTCGTGGAGTGCGCCGTGATGCTGAAGAAGGCCGAGGAAGGGTTCGTCGACCGCGTGTTCGTCCCGGAGAACGCCCAGGACGTCGCGGCCCAGCACGTCTACGGCATGGCCATCAACGAGGTGCGCCGCGAGGCGGACGTGCGAGCGACGCTCCGGCGAGCGTACCCCTACCGGAACTACTCCGACGAAGAGTGGGAGTCGCTGATGCGCTATCTCACCGCCGACTACGAGGGACTGGAGGAGAAGAACGTCTACGCGAAGGTGTGGCGCGACGAGAACGACCCGCCGGACGGCGAGCACCACTACGAGGAGTTCCCGGTCGGCGAACCGCTTGTCGGCAAGCGCGGCCGCCTCGCGCGCGTCATCTACATGACGAACATCGGCACCATCCCCGACTCGTTCTCCTGCGACGTGTTCACTCGCGCGGACGACGAGTGGGTGGGCGACTTGGACGAGAGCTACCTCGACACCCTGGAGAAAGGCGACGTGTTCGTCCTCGGGGGCCAGCACTTCGAGTTCCGCTACCGGCGCGGGTCGAAGGTGTACGTCGACCGCACGAGCGCCCGGCCGACCGTCCCCTCGTGGTTCTCCGAGCGCCTGCCCCTCTCCTACGACCTCGGACGCGCCATCCTCGATTTCCAGGGCGAACTGCTGGCGCGCCTGACCGACCGCGGCAAGCCCGCGGTCCGGGTGTGGCTCCGGGAGTTCCCGCTGGACGAGAACAGCGTCCGCGCCATCACCCGCACGTTCGACGAGCAGGTCCGGTACGCGGGGGCGGAGAGCGTCAGCACCGCCGAACGCATCGCCGTCGAGGTGGAACTGGACCGCGACGAGTACGAGCGCCACTACTACGTCCACTCGAACTACGGCCGGAAGTTCAACGACGGCCTCTCCCGGGTCGTCGCCTACCGCTGTGCCAACGCCGCCAACACCAACGTCTCCGTCGCCGTCGCGGACAACGGCTTCACCGTCTCGATGCCCCTGAACAGGAAGGTCGACGTCGCGCGCATCCTCCGCGACGTCTCGCCAGACGAGGTGCGGAGCGACCTCCGGGCGTCGCTCGACGGCACCGAACTGCTCCAGCGGTACTTCCGCATCAACGCGACGCGGTCGCTGATGATACTCAAACGCTACAAGGGGTACGAGAAGTCCGCGAGCGAACAGCAGGTGTCGAGCGAGATGCTGCTCGGTTTCGCCCAGGACCTGGAGGAGTTCGCCGTCATCGAGGAGACGTACCGCGAGATAATCGAGGACAAACTCGCCGTCTCGGCGGTCGAGGACGTGCTCGCGGACGTCCAGTCCGGCGACGTCGAGGTCGTCCAGAAGCGGGTCGACTCGCCGACGCCCCGGGCGTTCGGCCTCGCCACGCTGATGGCCAGCGACGTGGTGCTCGCCGAGGACGAGAGCGCCGTCCTCCAGGAGTTCCACCAGCGCGTCCTGAACGAGATAGGGGGAGAGGGCGACGCGCTCGTTGAGTCAGATTGAAATATTCTGGTCGTAGATAGTTCTCCATGAATCAACGCTACGTCGTCAACGTCGAGGCGGCGGTCGTCCGGGACGGCGAGTTCCTGATTGCGCGCCGCGCCGATAGCGAGGACCACGCCACCGGGACGCTCTCGTTCGTCGGCGGTACGGTCGAGGGAATCGAGGAAGCCGAGGACGCGCTCGAACGCACCGCCCGCCGGGAGGTGCGCGAGGAGGTCGGGGTCGAGGTCGGCGAACTGCGCTACGTCGAGAGTGGAGCGTTCCTCGCCGACGGCGACCCCTGCGTGAACGTGGTCTTTCTCGGTCGTCACGAGTCCGGGACGGCCCGCCCCCGCGAACCGGAGGAGGTCGCCGAGGTGTTCTGGCTCACCGCCGACGAGGTGGTCGACCACCCGGACGCGCCGCCGTGGACCGAGGCGAGCGTCGAACGGGCCGAGCAGCACCGGGCCGACCTCGGCTGGTAGTCTTCGGCCCGCGGGCGACCAGGAGGCGTCGACGACCGCCGACTCGGGCGTCGCCGGAAGGGTCCCATCCCGTAGCCGACGCTGGATTTTCACCCCCTCGACGTCGACCGAGACGCTTCAAAAACTGTTTTACAGCGCGGGAAGAAACGGTGCGTATGTTCACGCGGCTTTCGATTCCGACGCCGTTCGAGGTCGGACCAGTGAACGCCTATCTCGCGGGGCGGACGCTGGTCGACCCGGGGCCGGGGAGCGAGGAAGCATGGGCGACGCTGCTCGACGCGCTGGAAGAGCGGGAACTCGGCCCGACGGACGTCGAGCAAGTGCTCGTCACCCATCCCCACCCGGACCACTTCGGCCTCGCCGCGCGGCTTCGGGAAGCAGGGGCACGCGTCGTCGCCAGCCCCGGAACTGCGGACATCATCCGGGACTTCGCCGCTCGACTGGAGTACGAACAGGAGTACTTCGTCGACTTCTTCGACCGGAACGGGATGGCTCGCACGACCGCGCAGACGGTGACCGACCTGCCGTCGGCGTACCTCTCGGTCGCGCCCGGCGTCGAGACGGACCGCGAACTCGACGACGGGGAGGTCATCGAGGTCCACGACAGCGCCGTGACGGCCGAGGCGGTACAGGGCCACGCCCACGGCGAGACCGCGTTCACGTTCGAGGACGACGGCGAGTCGACCGCCATCGTCGGCGACCACGTCCTCCCCGACATCACACCGAACCCGCTGCTCCAGCCGCCCGCCAGCGATGACGGAGACCGCCCGCGGGTCCTCCCGGCCTACAACCGCTCGCTGGAAGGGCTGCGCGAACGCGGGTTCGACCGCCTGCTGCCGGGCCACCGCGAGATCATCGACGAGCCGACGAAGCGCATCGACGAGATACTCTCCGCCCACGAGGAGCGCACGCGAGAGGTTCGGGAACTCGTCGACGGCCCGACGACCGCGTTCGACGTGATGGAGGGGCTGTTCGGTGACCTGCCCGCGACGGAGCAGTTCCCCGCCATGAGCGAGGCGGTTGGTCATCTCGACGTGCTGGAGGAGCGCGGCGACGTCGAGCGGCGCAAGCAGGGCGGCGTCTACGTCTACGAAGAGGTGGCGGCGTGAACGACCTGCAACCCGTCGCGCTCGGCGAGGAGAACGCCGACCTCGTCGTCCGGGGCGGTCGCGTCCTCGTGCCGGAACTCGGGGAGTTCCAGGCCCGCGACGTCGCCGTCCAGAACAACCGGGTGGCAGCGCTGCCGGAGGACGCCGACGACGTCGTCGGCGAGGAGACCGAAGTCGTCAACGCCCGGGACCGCGTCGTCGCGCCGGGGTTCATCGACGCACACACGCATCTCGACCTCCACCAGACGTTCGAGAACGCGTACCACTATGCCCTGGAGAGCGGCACGACGACCGTCGTCTCGGAGGTGACCGGGTTCGGTCCCGCGTTCGGCGCGGAAGGCGTCGAAGAGCTGCTGGCCGCGACCTCCTACTTGCCCATTCGCGTGGCGGCGACGGTGCCCCCCCAGCCGACCATCGAGACGTTCGAACCCGCCAGGGAGGCCCCCGGCGAACTCGCCGACTTGCTCGGCGACCCCCGCATCGTCGGCGTCGGCGAGACCGACTGGATTCACGCGGTCGGCCGGGACACGCCCGCGGAGCGGCTGTACGAGCGGGCGGCCCGCGAGGGCAAGACCGTCACCGGCCACGGTGCGGGCTGCTCGGACGAGAAACTCCAGGCGTTCGCCTCCATCGTCGACGACGACCACGAGGCCATCTCCGGCGAGGGAATCGTCGAGCGCGTCGCGAACGGCATCCACGCCATCGGGCGGTACGGCTCCATCCGCGACGACGTAGAGGCCGTCGGCGACGCCTACGAGGAGGTCGGCGCGAGCGAACTGTCGCTGTCGACCGACGGGATGTGGCCGCGGGAACTCGTTCGCGAGGGGTACATGGACGTCGTCGTCCGGCGAGCCATCGAGGAGGGCGTCGCGCCCGCCGACGCACTTCGGATGGCGACGCTGAACCCCGCCCGCCACTTCGGGCTGTCCGACCGCGGCTCGCTCGCGCCGGGTAACCTCGCAGACATCGTCGTCATCGACGACCTCGAATCGGTCAACGTCACGACGGTCGTGGCGGACGGCGAGGTCGTCTACGACAACAACGAGACGACGGTCGCGCCCCGCGCCTACGAGTACCCGGACCGGTTCTACGACAGCGTCGACGTGAGCACCGACCCCGGCCAGTACCGGGTGCCCGCGAACGCCGCCGACGACGGCGCGGTCAGGGCAATCGAACACGACCACGGCCTCGTCTCGCTGGCGACGACCGTCGAACCGCCTCGCGAGGGCGACGACCTCGTCGCCGACCCCGAGTCCGGCCTCCTCAAGGCGGTCCTGCTCGACCGCCACCCGGACGGCGACGGCACCGGGTTCGCCGGCTTCCTGACGGGGTTCGGCGCGTTCGAGGGTGCGGTAGCGACCAGCGTCGTCTGGGAGGTGCCGGGCGTGCTCGCGGTCGGCAGCGGCGAGGACCTCCGGACCGCAGTCGCCCACGTCAACGAGATGGGCGGCGGCTGGGCGGTCGTCGACGACGGCGAGGTGGTCGCCGAACTGCCGGCGCGCGTGGCCGGCGTCTGCTCGGACCTCGAAGTCGAGGAGACGGCGAAGCTGTACGACGCCGTCGCGAGCGCGCTCCGGACGCTCGGCGCGACGGCCGACCAGCCGATGCTCGCGCTCCAGACGCTCACCTTCCCCGGCGTCCCGGCGCTGAAGATGTCGTTCTCGGGCTACGCCGACGTCTTCGCCCGCGAGACGGTCGGGCTGGCACTCGAGTAGCTACTCCTCGCTCCCGTCGCTTCCGGGTTCGTCGGTCGGCGTCTCGCCGGCCTCGCGACTGTGCTCCCGGATGGTCCGTATCTGCGCGTACGGGAAGAAGTTCCGCCCCCCTTCCCGTGCCAGCCAGACCCCGGTTTCGTAGAACTCCACCTCGTGGCCCTCGACCGGCGAGACGATGTTCCGGTCGCCGTCGCCGCGTTCGCTCGGCACGAGGTAGACGTCGTACACTTTCTCCCCCATGGAGCGCGGTACGCCGAACGACGCCAAAACGGTGCTGGCTCGACCCCCCGCCGCGTCCGCGGCGTCCGGCCCGCGAGTCCGCCGCCGGCGTCGGGTCGTCGGGGGGCCGACTACCCCCGGTCTTTTGGCGTTCGCGCGCGAAGCCCAGCGCATGACGGACCGGACCAGAGCGCACGTGTTCGTCTCCGGGACGGTACAGGGCGTCTACTACCGCGCGAATACCCGCGACGCGGCGAGAGAACGGGGCGTCGACGGCTGGGTGCAGAATCTCTCGGACGGCCGCGTCGAGGCCGTCTTCGAGGGTTCCGAGGACGCTGTCGACGAGATGGTCGAGTGGTGCGAGACCGGCAGTCCCGCCGCCGACGTCGAGGACGTCGAGGTGGAGTACGGCGACCCCGAGGGCGAGGACGGGTTCCGAATCCGTCGCTGACGCTGCCCCGTCGTCCGGCGAGTCCCCGACGGTTCCTCCGGGGCCGCCGCCGTCAGTTCCGCAGGTAGTGGAAGACGTAGGTCTGGGCGTAGCCGGCGTACTGGCCGCCGAACCGCTCGCGGATTGCGCGCGACGTCTCGGCGTACGACCCGCGCGCGCAGTCCGGATAGTGTTCCTCGATTGCGGACCGAATCCACGTGTCCAGCGGGACGGCTTCGAGGTAATCGAGCGAGAAGAGGAGGACGCAGTCGGCCACCTTGTCGCCGACGCCGACGAACTGCTTCAGCGCGTCACGGGCGTCCTCGTAGGGCAGTCCGCGCGCGTCGTCCGCGGTCGTCTCGCCGGAGGCAACCAGTTCCGCGGTTCGCCGGACGTACGGCGCGCGGTAGCCGAGTCCGAGGTCCCGCAGTTCGGATTCGGTCGCGGCGGCGAGCTGGTCCGGCGTCGGGAACGCGTGGTACGTATCGCCGTCGAACGCGACCGCGTCGCCATACTCGCGGGCCAGCGCGGTCTGCATGTCGTAGATGCGTTTCACGCGCATCTGGGCCGAGCAGATGAACGAGACGAGACAGGGGAAGAAGGGGTCGCGGACGAGACGCATCCCCGAGTAGGCGTCGAAGGCGGCGTCGACCAGCGAGTCGTCGGGCGTCGCGTCGACGATCGCCGCGAGGTCGTCGTCGAGGCGCAGCAGGTCGAACAGGAGCGGTTCGGCGTCGGTCGTCGCCTCCCACTCGACGACGCCGTCGCGCTGGCGGGCGCGCACTACCTCGCCGTCGACGGTGGCGTAGTACCACGCCGACCCGCCGTACGCGCCCGTTGTCTCGTACATTCGGCCGTCTTCGCGCCGCCAGACGTAGCTCTGGCCGCTCTCGACTGTCGACTGGAGGTCGAACCCGCCCGGCAGGTCGGCGACGGGAATGGAACCGGAAGCCATCGCTCTCCGAGAGACGCCGGACGGGAGCAAGTCTTTCGCTTCGGACGAGACGCCGACATAATGCGAGGGCTTCTCTCACACCCCTCGTAACGCCGTACGGCGGACGTGAGGCGGCCGATTTCACCCGGAGAATCGGATCGAGGGCCAAACTTCATACTGTTGGCGATACAACACCCGGTGGGACCATGAACTGCAGAGTCGTCGTCGAGGCCGCGATTCCGGTGTACGACGTGGAGACGCCGGACGAGGCGGTGCGGATCGCCATCTCCAAGACTGGCGAGTTGCTGAACCCGGACCTGAACTACGTCGAGATCAACATGGGCGAGCGCACCTCGCCGGACGGCGAGGAACTCCCGCCGGCGTTCATCGCCGCGGACGAGGCGCTCGTCGCGCTCGAACTCGAGATGACGGTGTTCAACGTCGAACGGGAAGAGCACGCCTCCCGCATCGCGCGCAAGGAGATCGGCCAGCGCCTCGAGAACATCCCGCTGTCGGTCCTCGAAGTCGAGATCATCGAGGAGGACGGAACCGAGGACGAAACCGAAGACGAGAGCGAGGAGTCGGTCGACGAGTCCGACGCCTCCGACGAGTCCTCGGACGAGGACGACGTTCTCCCCGAGTTCGAAGACCTCATCGAGTGACCGCCGAGCGGACGGCCGCGGTCCGGGTCGCAGTCGTACGGGGACAGGGTTTTCCGTCTCTCTCCTGCAGTTCGACGTGACGGCGTCTGTGGACGTGCGATTTTATCAGTCGAGCGGTCGAGGTACCGCCCATGAGCGTCAGCTTCGACTTCGACGGACGGGTCGCGCTCGTCACGGGCGCGAGCGGCGCGCTCGGCAGCGCCGCGTGCGAGGCGTTCGCCGACGCGGGTGCGACCGTCTGTGCGACCGACGTGGTGGAACCGGAGGGCGAGGACGCGCTGCTCGACCCGGAGATGGTCGACTTCTACCGGGGCGACCTCACCGACGAGTCGGAGGTCGAGACGGTCGTCGAGCGAGTGGTCGACGACCACGGCGGCATCGACGCGCTGGCGAACGTCGCCGGCACCTGGAAGGGTGGGTCGCCCGTCGAGGAGACGGACGTGGCGACGTTCGACCTTCTGTTCGACGTGAACCTGAAGACGGCGTTCCTCGCCAGCAAGCACGCCCTGCCACACCTCCAGGAGCGTTCGGGAGCCATCGTCTCCGTCAGCGCGCGCTCCTCGCTCCGGGGCGGCGAGGGCGACGGACCCTACCGGGCGTCCAAGGCCGGCGTCCGCCTGCTCACGGAGACGCTCGCCGAGGAGAACGAGGGCGAGGTGCGGGCGAATGCCGTCATGCCGAGCGTCATCGACACCCCGGCGAACCGCGAGATGATGCCGGACGCCGACCACGAAACGTGGGTGGACCCGGCCGACATCGCCGAGGTGATGCTGTTCCTCTGCAGCGACGCGGCGAGCGTGACCAGCGGCGCGGCGGTGCCAGTGTACGGGGAGGCCTGATCCGGCCGCGCGACCCCGGCGGCGTCGCTCGATTCCCGCGTGGTTATCTTTCGGCCCGATACGGATAATCGATAGCGAACGATTCCTCCGGATAATAAATACCGTGTAGCTTATGAATCGAGGTTAGGAAGGCTCGAGCACTCATGACACAGCGAGAGACGTGGACGACGCGGCTGGGATTCATCCTCGCCGCGGTGGGTAGCGCCGTCGGACTCGGTAACATCTGGGGGTTCCCGTTCCAGGCCGGCAGGAACGGCGGGGCGGCGTTCCTGCTCGTCTATCTGGTCGTCGTGTTACTCGTCGGCCTGCCGGCGATGCTGATAGAGTTCGTCGTCGGACGACGGAGCAAGAAGAACCCCGTCGACGCGTTCCGGGAACTCGGCTACGGTAGCTGGACGTTCGCAGGCGCGCTGACCGCGTTCATCGCCTTCTGGATACTCTCGTTCTACAGCGTCGTCGGTGGCTGGGTCATTCGCTACCTCGTCGGGAGCCTGACCGGCGCGTACTTCGGCGGAACCGAAGTCGGGAACTACTTCCTGAGCATCGCGATGGGCCCGGACGCCGTGGCGTTCCACGCGCTGTTCATGCTGCTGTCCGTCGGCATCGTCGCGCTGGGCGTCTCCGACGGCATCGAGCGGGCGACCAAACTGATGGTGCCGAGCGTCGTCGTCCTGCTCGTCGGCATCGCAGTCTGGGCCGCGACGCTGAGCAACGCGGGGGCAGGGTACGACTTCTACCTCTCGCCCGACCTCGGGGAAGTCCAGTGGGGCACGGTCATTCCGTACGCCGTCGGGCAGGCGTTTTTCACGCTCTCGCTCGGGATGGGTGCGATGATAACGTACGCGTCGTATCTCGGCGAAGACGACAGTCTGCCGGCTGACGGGGGTATCATCGCCGTGCTGAACACGCTCGTCGGCGTGCTCGCCGGTCTCGTCGTCTTCCCGGTGCTGTTCCACTACGACCCGAACATCGACCTCTCGGGTGCCGGCGGCTCAGGCACGGCGTTCACGACGTTGAGCAGCGCGTTCGCGGGCCTGGGTAGCGGTGGACGGGTGCTCGCGTCCGTGTTCTTCTTCGTCCTGCTCATCGCCGCGCTGTCCAGTTCCATCAGCCTCCTCGAGGTCGTAACCTCCTACGTCCTCGACAACACCGACTACGAGCGGTCGAGCGTCTCCGTCGGGGCCGGGTCGGCCGTCTTCCTGTTCGGCCTACCGGCCGCGCTCGGACTGAACTGGCTTGGCCTGCAGGACGCCAGCGGCATCGATACGCTCACCTGGTACAACGACATCGCGTACAACCTCCTGTTGCCGCTCTCGGTCCTCGCCGTCGCGGTGTTCGTCGGCTGGGTGTACGGCCGGGACGCGCTCGACGAGATACGCCGGGGTTCGGAGACCGGCAACTGGTTCTCCGTGACCTGGCTCTGGTTCGTCCGCCTGGTCGTCCCCGCCGGCATCCTCTTCACGCTCGTCCTCGGCGTCCAGACGCTGCTCGTGAACGCGCAGGTGCTCGCCGGTCCCGTGTTCGAGTTCGGCTGAGAGCCCGGCGTCGGCCGCGGTCAAGACGTTCTTCCATACAGGGACTATCGGAACGGATGATAGTAATCGCATTTTTTATAAGCTAGTCTTCGGTTGGGACGGATAAGCATGGCACAACGTGAAACGTGGGCGTCCAGGGTCGGATTCATCCTGGCCGCCGTCGGTAGCGCAGTCGGCCTCGGAAACATCTGGCGATTCCCGTACATGACTGCGGAGTACGGTGGCGCGGCGTTCCTAGTCGTGTACCTCATCGCCGCGTTCGGCATCGGACTTCCGGCGATGCTCGCGGAGTTCGCCATCGGACGGAAGGCGAAGAAGAACGTCATCAACGCCTTCGAGGGCATCGGATATCCAGCGTGGCAGATAATCGGCTTGCTCGGGCTGGTGACGGGGTTCTGGATACTGTCGTACTACAGCGTCGTCGGCGGCTGGGTCATCCAGTACGTCATCGGCACGGTCCAGGGCGCGTACTTCGGTAACCCCGAGGCGTACTTCGGGAGCATCTCGACCGGCACGTCGACCATCGTCTTCCACGCCGTCTTCATGGCGCTGACCGTCGGCATCGTCGCGCTCGGCGTCGAGGACGGTATCGAGGCCGCGACGAAGCTGATGGTCCCGTCCATCCTCGTCATCCTCGCCGGCCTGGCCGTCTGGGGCTCGACCCTCCCCGGCGCGATGGAGGGCTTCGAGTACTTCCTCAACCCGAACTTCGACGCGCTCATGTCGAACCTCGACACCATCATCCCGTTCGCGGTCGGGCAGGCGTTCTTCTCGCTGTCGCTCGGGATGGGCGTGATGATAACGTACGCGTCGTACCTCGGCAAGGACGACAACCTCGGCATGGACGGTAGCCTCATCGTCATCCTGAACACGTCCGTCGGCGTGCTCGCCGGCCTCGTCGTCTTCCCGCTCCTGTACGCGCAGGGCGTCGACCCGGGCAGCGCCGGTGCCGGCGCGGTGTTCATCAGCATGGCGACCGCGTTCGCGGAGCTTCCAGGAGGGACCGTCATCGGGCTGATATTCTTCCTCGTCGTCCTCGTGGCGGCGCTGTCGTCGGCGATCAGCCTGCTGGAGGTCGTCGTCTCCTACGCGGTCGACAACTACGCTATCGGTCGCCTACCGGCCACCGCCGCGCTCGGCCTGGTCATCTTCCTGCTGGGCCTCCCCAGCGCGATGAGCCTCGACACGTTCGGGCTGTACGACACCGTCGCCAACAGCCTGCTACTGCCGCTCGGCGTGACGCTCATCGTCACGTTCGTCGGCTGGGTGTTCGCCGGTGGAGCCATCGAGGAACTCCGGCAGGGCACCGACGGCCTCGGGTCGCTCGGGCCGGCGTGGCTGTGGCACGTCCGCACCGTCGTCCTGGTCGCCGTCGTCGGAACGCTCGCGCTGAGCTTCATGGAGTTCCTGTAGAGGTCGTCCGTCCGGGCGCGACCCTGGCGACGATTTCTAGGCGAACGAGAATTTTTCCCGCTGCATCGAATTGAATAGTAACCTTCCTGTCCCGTTCACCGACGTTACCGACAGTTGACGGGTTTCAATCCCGAAACCCTCTTGGTCCGGCAGCGAGCGACAAGATGACATGACACGCGAATCGTGGACCACTCGACTCGGTTTCATCCTCGCCGCTGTCGGGAGCGCAGTGGGACTCGGTAATCTCTGGCGATTCCCCTGGATGACGGCGGAGAACGGCGGGAGCGCCTTTCTCGTCGTCTATCTCGGCATCATCCTATTAGTCGGCGTTCCCGGACTGCTCGCGGAGTTCGTCATCGGTCGCCGTTCCAAGCGCAATCCGGCCGGCGCGCTCTACCGGCTCTCCAACGGCTCCGGCTCGTGGGGTATCGTCGGCCTGCTCGGCGTGTTCACCGCACTCGTCCTCCTCTCGTTCTACAGCGTCGTCGGCGGCTGGATACTCCGGTACGTCGGCGCGAGCGTCACCGGCGCGTACTTCGGCAACCCCGGCTACTTCGACGCCATCAGCTTCGGGGCCGAGGCGGCGGCGTTCCACGTCGCGTTCCTCGGACTGACGGCCTTCATCGTCGTCGGCGGCGTCCGGAGCGGTATCGAGAAGGCGACGACGGTGATGACGCCGCTCATCGTCGTCATGCTGGCCGCGCTGGCGGTCTGGGCCATCTCGCAGTCCGGGGCCGACGCCGGCCTCGCGTTCTACCTCGACTTCGACGCCGACTACCTGCAGGCCAATCCCATTTCGGTGCTCCAGGCCGCGGCCGGTCAGGCTCTCTTCACCCTCTCGCTCGGCGTCGGAACGATGATAACGTACGCCTCCTACCTCGGCGAGGACAACAGCCTCGCGTTCGACGGGAGCGTCATCGCCCTTCTCAACACGGGCGTCGGCGTTCTCGCCGGCCTCGTCGTCTTCCCCCTGCTGTTCGCTCTCCAGGGCGGTCTCTCGGAGACGGCGGCGGGCGGCGGTCCGGGCGCGCTGTTCGTCAGCGTCGCGAGCGCCTTCCAGCAGGTTCCGTTCGGTCAACTGCTGGCCGTCGGCTTCTTCGGCGTCGTCCTCCTGGCGGCCCTCTCCAGTTCCATCAGCATGCTGGAGATCCCGGTCGCCTACCTCGTCGACGAACACGACGTCTCGCGGCGGTCGGCCACGCTCGGCCTCGCCGGACTGATCCTCGTGACGGGAACCGTCTGCGCGCTCAACCCCGGCCTGTTCACGACGGTCTCCGGCCCCGTGGTCGACACCCTGCTCACCGCCGGGCTGGCGGGCTTCCTCGTGTTCGCCGGTTGGGTGCTAGGCGGCGACGCGCTCGCGGAGTACGGCACCGGGTCGGGCCGGATAGCGCGGGCGCTCGGCGTTCCCTGGCTCTGGAGCATCCGTACCGTCCTGCCCGTGTTCCTCCTCGTGACGCTCGGGCTGAGCCTCGGACTGGTGTGACCCGCATCGGGACAACCGACCGTCCGTACGTTCCGACGGACCCGCCCGTCGAGAACCGGTCGGCGGGAACGCGGTCGTCGCTTTCCGGTGAAGAGAGCGTCGGCAGTGGCTCACGTTCGACGGCGACTCAGGCCCGGTGGAACGGCGTCTCGGCGACCGTCGCGCGGAGGTCCGCGATCGCCTCGCGCTCGACGCCGTCGGAGAAGGCGGCCATCAGGGCGTGGACCTCCTCGCGGTCGACCTTGATTCCCTCGCGGCGCAGGGCGTCGCCCGGTCGGTCCTGAACCTCCCTGAGCGTCCCGACCGCGAGCAGGAACGGGATGACCCACGCGACGAGGCGGTTGCCCTTCGTCTCCGGCATCGCCTCCAGGTACGCGAGGGCGTCGTCGGCGTAGCTCTCGGCGCGTTCCGCCGTGCGCTCGACGACCGCGGCGACCGCCTCGGCGTGCTCGGGGTCACAGAGGTCGTCCTGCGGGACGCCGTGGGCCTCCAGCCACGACGCCGGGAGATAGACGTTGTTCTCCTCGTGGTAGTCGGCGTGTACGTCCTTGGCGACGTTGACGAGTTGCAGGAGGAGCGCGAACGACTCGGCCGTCTCGCGCATGCGCGCGACCTGTTCGCGGTCGGCGTCGCGAGAGACCAGGTTCGTCACGAGTTCGCCGACGGTCCCGGCGACGTAGTAGCAGTACTCTTCGAGTTCCTCGACTGTCCCGATGCGGAGACCACCGGCGTCGCTGTGCTCGTCGACGAACGTCGCCATCCCACCGACGAGTTCCCGAACCGGGGGACGGACGGCGCTACGAACCGACGCCGGGCGCGTTTCGAACGTGGCGACGACTCGCGGCGCGTTAGCGACGACGTCCCAGTCGTCGCCGCCGTCGTCCGGAATCCACTCTTCGACGTCGGTCGAGAAGTCGGTAGCGTCGGTCGGATCGTCGGGGTCGAGCACCCGCGCGTACAGTCGGAGCAACTCGGCCTGTTCGTCCGGCGGAACGTGGCCCGCGTCCTCGATAGTGTCGGCGACTCTGCAGAGGAGGTATCCGACGCCGATAGCGTCTGCCATGGGCGCTTCCAGTAGATCGATGGTGATAGCGAACGTCCGTGAGACCCCCTGAACCGCGTCGTGACACCAGTCGAGGTCGGCGCGGTGAGCGTCGTCGAACGTCGTGGTTGATGTTCGTCCGTCCATTCGTGAGACCAAACCGCCATTTCCTTCGACGGGTTAGGATAAAACATCTGGGGCTAACGACTCCGATGTCAGTCGATGCGAACGTCCCCCGGAGTCGACGCCGTCAGTAGTTCAGGTCGTCTGTGTAGTAGTCGAGCGCGAGGACGGCGAAGACGCCGACGAGAGCGGCGACGACGACGGCGGCGACGGTCGGTCCGGTCCAGCCGTCGAGCAGTCCCGGATGGTCGTACGTGCCGGTCACCACGCTCACGACCTGCTGTGCTGGGTAGCGCAGCGCGCCGACCATCAGGCTGACGAGGAATGCGAGCGTGGCGAACCGGTAGTGCTCCAGCGCCCACGAGACGACGCGCGAGACGGTGAGGAGGCCGAGCACGGCACCCACCATGAACGTCGTGACGGGCGTCCCCAGTTCGACCACGTGCGCGAAACTCCCGCCCCCGACGAGGTCCAGCACCGCGCTCAGGAACTCGTGGAGCGTCCCCGAGAGGTACGTATACAGACCGAACAGCATCAGCAGGAGCGCTCCCGACACGCCCGGCAATATCATCGCACAGATAGCGATGGCACCGCCGAAGAAGACCAGCGCCAGCGAGGGGGACGCAGCCTGCGTCTCGGACGCGCCGGCGACGAGGAAGGCGAGGGCGAACCCGGCGACGGCGGCGCCGATGCGGAGCGGCGTCGTTATCGCCACCTCCCGGTAGAGGACGACGGCGGACGCGAGGACGAGGCCGAAGAAGAACGCGAACATCAGCGCCGGGACCGTCTCGTCGGCGTAGTCGACCAGTCCGGTCACCGTCACCACGGCCGTGACGATGCCCGTGCCGAGCGCGAGCAGAAATCCGACGTCCATCTCCTTCAGCATCGCCCACGCCTCGGCGCGGGCGTCGGCGTCGTAGAACTGGAGGAGCGACGAGACGAGGCGGGGGTCGAACGAAGCGATGGCGGAGATGAGGCGTTCGTAGATACCCGTGATGAGCGCGATAGTGCCGCCGGAGACGCCCGGAACGGCGTCGGCAGCGCCCATGCACAGTCCCTTCAGGTAGACGGACAACCAGGCACGCATTGGCCCGGCGTTTCCGGGCCAGTCAAAAAACCGTTCCCATCTCCCGGTCGCATCGGTGTCGTCGCTCATCGGCGCGGGAGTACGTCCGGCGTCGCTATCAGCCTTCGGCCCGATGGAGCGCTTACTCGAAGTCGTCGAGTGTCGTCCGCTGTCCGGTTCGCACCTTGCTGACGAGCGCGCCCTCCGTGTCGAGGCCCAGCACGCGCTCGGTGGCGGCGCCGACTGCCCCGGTCTCGTCGGCGGGGGCGTACGCGCCGAGCCGCCACTGGTCGTGCTGGACCTGCTGGAGCGCGCGGACGAGCGTCGACTGGCGGGCGAGCGGACGGACCTCCCCGTTGACGATGACCCGTGAGGACGACTCCTTCATGCCGGGGCGGCCCGGCACGTCGAGGACGACGTGTTCGGGGTCGACGCCCGCGTCCGCGGCGACGTCGCGCTCGAACTCCCGGATGGTCTCGTGGTCGGCGTCGACCACCTCGTCCGGCACGTCGTCCATCTCCGCCCAGACCGCGCGCTTGTAGAGGTCCCGCTGGGAGAGGCGACGGGCGTACTCGGTCGTGTCGGGGTTGGTCCGGAGCGCGACGAGCAGGTCGTGGTCGTCCATCCGGCGCAGGTCGTCGGCGGTGACGTCGGGCGCGTCGAGCAGGCGCTCGCTCGCGCGCTGGACCATCGCCTTGCTGATGCGGGTGACGTGGTGGGTGTACACGGTCGGATTCATCAGCGCGCGGGCGACGAGCAGGCTCTCTGCGGTCTGGACGTTGCCCTCCGCGAGGACGAGTTCGCCGTCGATGAACGTCAGTTCGTGGACCAGCCGTTCGTGGTCGATTGTGCCGTAGGGGACGCCGGTGTGGTGGGCGTCCCGGACGAGGTAGTCCATCCGGTCGACGTCGAGTTCGCCCGAGACGAGCTGGCCGAGTTCGCCCTCGCCGGCGATGAGGCCGGCGATGGCGTCCGGGTCGAGGTCGTGGTCGCGGAGCACGCCCCCGACCGTCGAGTCGACCAGCAGGTCCGCCACGTCGTCGTGGTACTTGCCCGTGTGCCGGTAGACGAGCTCCTCGACGGTGTGGCTGTACGGGCTGTGGCCCACGTCGTGCAGTATCGCGGCGGCGCGCATCCGCTCGGCCTGGACGCCCTCGATGCCCAGGTTGTCGAGCGCCTGGCAGGCGAGGTGGTAGACGCCGAGGCTGTGCTCGAAGCGCGTGTGGTTCGCGGAGGGGTAGACGAGCCGGGCCGTCCCGAGCTGTTTGATGTGACGCAACCGCTGTACTGCGGGCGTGTCGAGTAAGTCCCGGGCGACGCCCTCGACCTGGATGTGGTCGTGGACGCTGTCCTTGATTGTCTTCATTGTGAGTGGTTTGGACCGTCCTGATATAAAAACTGAAGGACGAGCGAGAAGCGACGTTCGTCGACGTACCGGACGACGAGGAGCGCAAGCGTTTACACGCCCGAACGCGCACCTCGACGTATGACGACGTTTCTCTCAGGGGGGACGGGCACCCCCAAGCTGCTCGACGGCGCGGACGACGTCTTCTCGCCCGCCGAGACGACCGTGATCGGCAATACGGGCGACGACGTGGAACTCGGCGGCCTGCTCGTCTGCCCTGACGTCGACACCGTTCTCTTCCAGCAGGCCGGCGAACTCGACCGGGAGACGTGGTGGGGCATCGCCGACGACACGACGGCGACCCACGACGAACTCCGTCGGCTCGCCGAGTCGGCCGACCTGGCGGGCGGGCCGCGCTACCTGCCCGACGAGCGCCAGACCGCGGGCCGCCGAATCGCGCGCTGGCGGCGATTCTCCGGCGTCGCGGAGTTCATGGAGATCGGCGACCGCGACCGCGCGGTCCACGTGACCCGAACCGGACTGCTCGACGAGGGACGCACGCTCACGGAGACCACCCGAACGCTGGCGGACGCGTTCGACGTGCCGCTCGACCTCGTGCCGATGAGCGACGACCCGGTGGCGAGCATCGTCCACACGCCCGAGGGGCCGATGCACTTCCAGGAGTTCTGGGTCGCCCGGCGCGGCGACCCCGAGGTCGTGGACGTGGAGTTTCGCGGCGCGGACGAGGCCGAGCCGGCGCCACCGGTGCTCGACGCGCTCCGCGGCGAGACGGTCGTCGTCGGTCCCTCGAACCCGGTGACCAGCATCGGACCGATGCTCGCCGTCGACGGCGTCCGCGAAGCGCTCGACGACGCGACGGTGGTCGCCGTCTCGCCGTTCGTCGAGGACCGCGTGTTCTCCGGCCCCGCGGCGGAGCTGATGGCGGCGACGGGCTACGACCCGAGCACGGCCGGCGTCGCCGCGGCCTACCCGTTCGCGGACGCGTTCGTGCTGGACGACGCCGACGGCACGGACCTGGACCGGCCCGTCGTCCGCACCGACACCGAGATGAACGACGCCGAGGACGCCGGCCGGGTCGCGCGAGCGGTCGCCGACGCCCTCGCGGAGGTGGCGTGATGTTCGACCCCAGGGTCGCCGCCGCCAGCCTCAGCGGCGAGTCGGACGCCGAGTGGGCGCGCGCCGCCGAAGCGCACGTCGGCGCTGCGTTCCTCGGCGGCATCGCGCTCGACGACCCGACGCGGACGGCGGCCCGCGAACTCGTCGCCCGCGACCGCGAGGAGTTCCTGCCCGACGACCCCGTGGCGTTCGTCGACCGCCAGCTGGGGGCGCTCGACGACGCGCCGCTCCGCCCCGGATTCAACGTCCGCGCGGCGTCGCCGGAACCGGTCGGGGAGGTCGCTGTGGTCTGTCGGCGCCACGGCGCGATGCTGGAGGTCAACGCCCACTGCCGCCAGGACGAGATGTGCGCCGTGGGCGCCGGGGAGGCGCTGCTCCGGGACCCCGACCGCCTCTGCGGACAGGTCCGGGCGGCCGCCGACGCCGGCGCGACGGTGAGCGTGAAGGTCAGGACGGAGGTCGCGGGCGTCGACCTCCCCGAACTCGCCGGACGCGTCTCGGCGGCCGGCGCGGACGCCGTGCACGTAGACGCGATGGACTCCGAGGCGGTCGTCGCCGACGTGGTGGCCGCCGTCCCGGACGACTGCTTCGTCGTCGCGAACAACGGCGTCAGGGACGCCGCGACAGTCCGGGAGTACCTCGATTACGGCGCAGACGCCGTCAGCGTCGGTCGACCGAGCGACGACCCCGCCGTGCTCGAACGGGTCCGGCGGGCGACGGCGGAGTGGTTCCAGGGCGAAGAGCGGACGGAGGCGCGACCGTGACGCCCGCCGAGAACGCCCAGCTCGCGCTCCTGCTGGAGGTCTCCGGGACGCCCAAACCGGGGAACGTGGACCGCGAGCGCGACCTGCCGGACCTCCGGTTCGAGCACTTCCTCGCGGGCGCGGTCGGCGCCGGCGAGGGCCTCCGGGCCGCCGAGTCGGGCGCGCCGGTGGGCGAGGCGTTCGAGCGCGCCGTGGCCGGGATGAGCCGGCAGGAGGGCGACAACACCCAGTTCGGCGCGCTGCTGTTGGTCGTACCGCTTGTGAGCGCCGCGAGCGAACGCGGGGCGGTGACGCCGGACGCTGCGACGGTGGTGGTGGAGGCGACGACGGTCGACGACGCGGCGAACTTCTACCGGGCGTTCGAGCACGTGGACGTGTTCGTCGACGACCCGCCGGAGGACGCCGCGGACCTCGACGTGCGCCGCGGCGCGGACGCGGTGCCGGCGGTCGAGGAGCGCGGGACGACCCTGGCCGAGGTGATGGCGCTCTCCGCGCCGGAGGACGGGGTCGCCCGCGAGTGGACGACGGGGTTCGCGCGCACCTTCGACGGAGCGGAGCGCCTCGCGGAACTCGACGGCCCGCTCTCGGACCGAACGGCCCGGCTCTTTCTCGAACTGCTCGCCGACGAACCGGACACCCTCGTCGCGAAGCAAGCGGGCGAGGAGACCGCCGAGCGCGTCAGCGAGCGAGCGGCGGCCGCGCTCGCCGGGGAGACGGACCCCGGAGCGCTCGCGGACGACCTCGTCGCGGAGGGCCTGAATCCGGGGACGACCGCCGACGTCGTCGCGGCGGCGCTGTTCGTCGCGCTGGAGCGCGGGGAGGTGTCGGTGTGACCGACTGGCCCGTCGACCTCCGCGGGGTCACCGAGTCCGTCGTCACCACGCTCGGACCGAACGGGCTGTGGAACGTCGCGGCGCTCGGACTCCACGCCGGCGACCCGGTGACCGCCCGGACGTGGGGCGACACCCGGACCCGGCGGAACCTCCACCGGCAGGGCGACGGCGTCGTCCAGTTCGTGTCCGACGCCGTCGTCTTCGCCGACGCGGCGCTCGCCGTCCGCGAGGAGTCGGACCCGGTGCTCGACGCCGCGGACGCGTGGGTCGAGGTCGAGGTGGAGCAGGTGGACTCGGGGGAGTCCGGCGACGCTCGCTGGGAGGAGTGGGAGCTTCGTCCCGTCGAATCGCGGGTCGAGCGCGAGACGGTGCCGACGACGAATCGGGGGTTCTACGCCGTCATCGAGGCGACCGTCGCGGCCTCCCGGCTGGACGTTCCGACGTACGACGCGGCGGAACTCCGGTCGCGGCTGGCGTACTTCGAGTCGGTGGTCGAGACCTGCGGCGGCGAGCGCGAGCGTGAGGCGTTCGAGCGGGTCCGCGAGTACGCCGACTGGTAGTCCCCGACGGAGCCGAACGAATGCATTTAAGGGTGACAGCGAGCAAACGACCGGTATGGCGATAAAACCGGACTACGTCAAGAAGACCGGGACTATCCTCCTGGAGCGATACCCGGACGCGTTCACGACGGACTTCGAACAGAACAAAGACAGCGTACAGAAGCTGACGAACATCGACTCGAAGGGCGTTCGCAACCGCATCGCCGGGTACGTCACCCGGAAGAAGTAGGATTTTTCGCGACTGCGGCAGTTTCTGAGCGCGTCGAAAGCTACTTGCACGGACGTAGGTTAGACGTTCGCACATGAGTGTACGAGTCGGTATTCTCGGCGGTACGGGAGCGGTCGGACAGCGGTTCGTTCAGCTACTCGACGGTCACTCCGAGTTCGAACTGGCGACGATAACTGCGAGCGAGAACAGCGCCGGCAAGCCGTACAGCGAGGCGGCCAAGTGGCGCGTCGACTCGCCAATCCCGGACGACGTCGGCGACCTCACGGTGCGCGCGACCGAACCCAGCGCAGTCCCGGACGACCTCGACCTTCTCTTCTCTTCGCTGCCCTCCGGCGTGGCCGCCGACGTCGAACCGGCGTTCGCCGAGGCGGGGTACGTCATCTCCTCGAACTCCTCGAACGCGCGGATGGCCGACGACGTCCCGCTCGTCATCCCGGAGGTCAACCACGGCCACCTCGACCTCATCGAGGTCCAGCGCGACGAGCGCGGATGGGACGGTGCGCTCGTGAAGAACCCGAACTGCTCAACCATCGCGATGGTCCCGACGCTCTCGACGCTCGACCAGTTTGGCCTCGACCGCGTCCACGTCGCCACCCTCCAGGCCGTCTCGGGCGCGGGCTACTCCGGCGTCACGTCGATGGAGATACTCGACAACGTCGTGCCCCACATCGGCGGCGAGGAGGAGAAGATGGAGACCGAGACGCGAAAGCTCCTCGGGAGCTTCGACGGGAGCGGTGTCGACCTCCACGACGTCGAGGTGTCGGCCTCCTGCAACCGCGTGCCCACGCTCGACGGTCACCTGGAGAACGTCTGGGCCGAGACGAACCGGGACGTCGGTCCGACGGACGTCGAGGAGGCGTTCCGCGACGCGCCGACGCTCGACTTGCCGAGCGCGCCCGACCCGCTCATCGAGGTGTTCGACGACGAGTCGCGCCCCCAGCCGCGGCTCGACCGCACGCTCGGCGGCGGCATGGCGGTCGCCGCGGGCGGGGTCCAGGACACGCCGAGCGGGGTCCAGTACAACTGTCTCGCGCACAACACCATCCGCGGTGCCGCGGGCGCGAGCCTGCTCAACGGCGAACTGCTGGCCGAGGACGGCTGGATCTGATCAGACGTCCGGCGACTCCATGACGTCGGGGACGCCGGCCGCCGTTATCGTCTCGCCGACGAGATAGGAGGCGGCGGGGCTGGCGAGGAACTGGACGACGTCGGCTATCTCCTCGCTGGTCCCCACGCGGCGCTCCACGTCGTCGCGCTCGATGTCGTCGGCGCTGATGCCCATCTGCGATTCGAGGCCGGGTGTGGCGACGAACCCCGGCGCGACGCAGTTCACCCGGACGCCGTCGCCCGCCCACTCGTAGGCGAGCGACCGGGTCAGGTTGACGACGCCGGCCTTCGCCGCGCCGTAGTGGCTCATGTACGGCGCGCCGTCCTGACCCGCCACGCTCGCGAGGTTGACCACCGCGCCGCCGCCCTCCTTCAGGTGCTCGCCGGCCGACTGCGTGCAGTGGTACGTGCCAGTGAGGTTGATGTCGACGACGCGCTGCCAGCCGTTCGGGGTGAGGTCGTCGAACCCGGCCATGAAACTCGCGCCGGCGTTGTTGACGAGCACGTCCACGCCGCCGAACTCCTCGACCGTCGCCTCGACGAGCGCGTCGACGGCGTCGCGGTCGGTCACGTCGCACTCGACCGCCAGCGCGCGCCCCGGGCGGTCGCTCTCCTCGATGCCATCGGCGACGGGGTCGACGTTGCCCTGCTCGCGCGAGCAGACGACCACGTCCGCGCCGCCGGCCGCGAACTGTTCGGCGACGACGCGGCCGATGCCGCTCGACGCGCCGGTCACGAGGACGCGCTCGCCCTCGACCGAGAAGCGGTTCGGCGACTCGCTGCCTGCCTCCGTATCACTCTCGTCCATGGGTGACACTACTCGAACCGACAGGAAAGTTCTTGTCGTCGCAGCGAAACTGAGCCGGCCGGCGATGTAACCGTACCCGGTTTCGAAACCCGGGGCCGGAGCCCGATTTCGGTTACTGAGTAAACCTTTGGTAGTTGCGTCCGTTCCGCCGGCATGGCCGTCGAAGTGTCGTACGGCGGGGAGCGTCGGTTCGAACTCTCGGTCGGAGAGGTGACCGGGGCGGTCGGTGACTCCGTGACGGTGTTGCCAGTGGTGGTCGCCGTCGCCGCGCTCACCGACCTCCGACTGCCGGTGCTGCTGCTCGGGTTCGCCGCCTTCCAGGTCGTCTGGGGGTTGCGGTACGGCGTTCCCGTCTCCGTCGAACCGATGAAGGCGCTCGCGGGGCTCGTGGTCGCCGGCACGCTCACGGCCGGCGAGCTGCTGTCGGCGGGGCTGGTCGCCGGCGGCGTCCTGCTCGCGCTGGGCACGACGGGCGCGGTCGGGCGGCTGGCGAACGCGGTCGGCGAACCGGTCGTCCGCGGCGTGCAGGTGAGCGTCGCGCTGTTGCTCGCGCGGACGGGACTCGACCTCGGCGTGGCGGCCCCCGCGACCGCGGCGGCCGCCGTCGGCGTCGCCGGCCTCGCGGTCGCGCTGGGTCACCGCCGCGCCAGCGCGCTCGCCGTACTCACCCTCGGCGTCGTCGTCGCCGGCGTCGACGTGGGGATTCCGACGCCCGGCGTTCCGTCGCTCTCCGCCGGCGTCCCGCTGTTCGCGGGCGGCGTGGCGGTCGCGCTCACGGACGACGCGCTCGCCGCGACCGCCGGCCAGCTCGCGATGACGGTCGGCAACGCCGCGGTCGCCACGTCGCTGCTCCTCTCGGACCTGTACGACGCCGACGTCTCGCCGGACGACCTGGCGACCAGCATGGGCGCGATGAACCTCCTCGCCGTCCCCTTCGGTGCCATGCCGATGTGCCACGGGAGCGGCGGCGTCGCCGGGAAGCACGCCTTCGGCGCGCGCAGCGCCGGCGCGAACCTGGTCCTCGGCCTGCTGTACGCGGTGGCGGCGCTGTTCGCGGCCGACCTCGTGGCCGCCTTCCCGCTCGCCGTGCTCGGCGTCGTCCTCGCGCTGGTCGCGGTCGAACTCGGCCGGGCCGGGCTGGCCACCGATGACCGCTGGCTCGCCCTCGGCGTCGGCGCGCTCGGCCTCGTCACGAACGTCGGCGTGGCGTTCCTCGCCGGCACCGCGGCGTACCAGCTCCGGAGAAAGCTATAATTCCTGTCAGGTGGTCGCACCAGTCATGGACGATCCATCGCAACCGTTCGGTCCGGACCGCCAGAACGAGGTGTACGCCGCGGGAATGCTCGCCGACCAGACGCCCGACCTTCCCGCCTCGCCCGGGGAACTCGCCGACCTCGCCCGCGAGGCGCTGTCGCCGGAGGCGTACGCCTACCTCGCGGGCGGCGCCGGCGACGAGAGCACCGCCCGCGAGAACCGCCGGGCGTTCGACCGCTGGCGCATCGTCCCGCGGATGCTCCGCGACGTCGCGGAGCGGGACCTCTCCGTCGAACTGTTCGATAGCGAACTCCCCGTGCCGGTGCTGCTCGCCCCCATCGGCGTCCAGTCCATCGTCCACGAGGAGGGCGAACTCGCGACTGCGCGCGCCGCCGCCGACCTCGACGTGCCGGTCGTGCTGAGTTCCGCGTCCTCGGAGACGATGGAGGACGTGGCCGGCGAACTCGGCGACACGACGGCCTGGTTCCAGCTCTACTGGAGCGCCGACCGGGACGTGACCGCGAGCTTCCTCCGGCGGGCCGAGGAGGCGGGGTACGAGGCCGTCGTCGTCACCGTCGACACGCCGATGATGGGGTGGCGCGAACGCGACGTCGACCGGGCCTACCTCCCGTTCCTCGACGGCGAGGGCGTGGCGAACTACTTCTCCGACCCCGCCTTCCGCGACGCGCTCGACGCGCCGCCCGAAGAGGACGAGACCGCCGCAGTCTGGCACTTCACGGAGATATTCGGCGACCCGTCGCTGACGTGGGACGACCTGGACTGGCTCCGAGAGCAGACGGACCTCCCCGTCGTGCTGAAAGGCATCCTACACCCCGCGGACGCCCGCGAGGCGCTCGACCGCGGCGTCGACGGCCTCGTCGTCTCGAACCACGGCGGTCGCCAGGTCGACGGCGCTATCGGCGCGCTGGAGGCCCTGCCGGACGTCGTCGACGCGGTGGACGGCCGAGTTCCCGTCCTCTTCGACAGCGGCGTCCGTCGCGGCGCGGACGCGTTCCGGGCCATCGCGCTCGGCGCGGACGCCGTCCTGCTCGGCCGCCCCTACGCCTACGGCCTGGCGGTCGACGGGGAGAACGGCGTTCGTTCCGTCCTCGCCAACTTTCTCGCGGACCTCGACCTGACGCTCGCGCTCTCGGGGTACGACGCCGTGGCGGACGTGGACCGCTCTGCCGTCGTCGCCACCCGGGAGCGGTGATACCGGAGGCTTCTAGTGTGGTATGTTCACACTCACCCCGATATTTCAAATAATCAGTGCGTTTTATACGTGGTTAGGTGTTACGGGAAGTGAAAACCAATGAACCGGGACGAGGACACGGTCGACCGGACGGCTGCCGACGGCGTCCGGAAGGTCCGAAAGAGACGTTCGGACGAGGGCGGTCGAATGCTCGGGACGCTCGTCGTCGAGGCCGTCGCGGAGTCTGCGGGGGTGACGCCTCCCGAGCTGGACACGAGTCTCTACGACGTGATAGACCCCGACGCGCTCGACGCCCTGTTCGCCTCGCGGCGGAACGGGGTCGAGCGAACGGACGGTCAGGTAACGTTCTCGATACACGGCCACTACGCGACCGTCTCCGCCGACGGCGTCGTGGAGGTCGAGTCGGAACTCGCCCGGATAAAGCGCACCGGCGGGAACCTCCTCCTCACCGGCCAGGTGCCGGACGAGGTCCTCGAGGACGCGACAGTCCGATTGCTCGGTCGCGCCGGGGACCACGAACGGGTCGTCGCGCTCCACGACCGGAACGTGGGGACCGCCTACGACCGACTCGACCGCGCGGGTGCGTCGGCCGCCGGCGGGTACGTTCTCGACTACCAGGCCGAGGCCCGGTCGACGACCGCCGCGACGGCGTCAGGGACCGACTACCGGGTGACCGACGTCGGCGGCGACCTCGCCGACTTCGGCGCGGCGATCGAGGAGACGCTACGCCGGATCGACTTCGAACGACGCGGACTCGCCCCGGGCGAACTCCGGTTCTGCTTCGACTCCCTCCGACCGGTCGTCGACGACGATGACGACCGCGACGTCGAACCGTTCCTGAGCGACTGTTTCGACGCCGTCGAGGACCTCTCCGGGCTGGGGTGCTACGTCCTCCCGATGGCGCGTCGCTCCGAGGTGGTGGCCGACATCGAACCCCTATTCGACGCGACCGTCGAGCTTCGCGTCGGCGAGGCCGGGCCGGAACAGCGCTGGTACCTCCAGGACACCGAGTTCACCACGGACTGGTTCGCTCTCGACGAACGCTGAATGGTGCTTCGAGACGGTCGCCGAGGACGCGACAACGAGTGTTCGGCATGAAACCGAGATTCACTACCACCGAGCGGCCGGGCCTGGGACTGTTCGACCCGGTCCAGGACCGACGGTTCGAACTCGAGACGTCGTCGCCGGTCGACCCGTCGCCGGTCGGGACCGACCGCTTCCGGTTCCCGGTCGACGCGGCGGTCGAGGTCGCCGTCGACCAGCTCGTCCTCCCGTACGTCGTCGAGACCTACGTCCGCGACCCCGACGGATCGCCGCTGGTCGAGGCCGAACACTACGCGTACGAAGAGTTACCGCCGGACGAGTACTGCCTCGAGTTGCACGCGCCCATCAAGACGTTCGTCCGGGTCGACGGCGAGGTGACCGTCGCGTCGTCGGTCGACCGCATGGAGTTCGACTTCGGCGAGGAGACCGCCGTCCGCGTCGGCGCGCGCTCCTACCACGAACGCCCGGCGGCGACGGTGACGACGACCGCCGACCCCGAGGACTTGATGGCGGCGGTGTCGACGTTCGGGTCGGCGCTGAAGACGACGAGTCCCGAACGGTCGTTCCCGACGCTCCGGGGCCACCCCCCGACGGTCGAACTCGGGGACGACCTGGCGATTCCGGACGGACTCGACGCCCCCGACACCGGCGTCCACATCGAGGTGCCCACGGACCGACAGTCCGTCTACGCCGTCAGCACGCTCGCGTACTACCTCGGGGCCGACGTTCGACCCGGGGAGCGACCCCGGATCGTCACCGCCGACGGGTTCGAACACTCGCTCCGCACGGACCGTGGGTTCGACGCGGAGGTGGCGCGCGTTCTCCAGCAGGTGTTCCTCCTGGACTGTCTGACCCGGACGGAGGGGCTGTACCCGGTCGACCTCCACGAACGGCAGGCGGTCGAGGACGACGTGTCCCTGTCGTTTCCGGACCTGTACGACGCCCCCTCGGCGGAGCGACTCGCGGCCTACCTCTCGGTCCCGTTCGACGCCGTCCGGGACGCCGTGCCGACGTGGAGACTGGCGGCGCACGTGACGCCGGACGCCGAGAACGCGACGCTGCTTCCGTACCTCGTCGACGACCTCGCGGTCGTCCGACGCGCCGACGCGCAGGGTCGACGGCGAGCGCGCTCGTCGATGCCGTCCTACGTCGACGAGTTCGTCCGGTCGGTGGACCGGGGCCGGCGGGCGAGAAGCGACGAACCGTACGTCTCGCCGCCCGAGACCGACGCGCTCGAACAGGCGTGGCTCGGCGACGGCCGCGTGTTCGGCGCCAACGAACTCCGGCGGGCCGCGTTCGAACACCGCGACCGAGAGACGACCGCGGACGACATCGACATCGACATCGTCTGTAACGACGAGCGGATGCGCGAGGAGGTCGACGTCGAAGACGGTGCGCTCTACGGCGACCGCGCCGACCTCCCGTTCGACGTCACCGTTCACGCGAACTGCTCGACGGAGACGCTCGCCGAACTGCTCGCGTCCGAGACGGACTTCCTCCACTACGTCGGTCACGTCGAGGCAGGAGGGTTCGTCTGTCCGGACGGCGTGCTCGACGCCGAGAGCCTCGACCGGACCGGCGCGAGGACGTTCTTCCTGAATGGCTGTAACTCCTATCGGCAGGGTGTCAGCCTCGTCGAGAACGGCAGCATCGGGGGCATCGTCACGCACGGCGACGTCGGGAACGGCGGGGCGACCGCGGTCGGACGACTCGTCGCGCGCCTGCTCAACGCCGGCTTCTCGCTCCGGTCGGCGCTGGCGGTCGTCCGGGAGCGGCGCATCGTCGCCAACCAGTACACGGTCGTCGGCGACGGCGGCGTCGAGGTGGCACAGAACGAGAGCGGCATCCCCGTCTTCTATCGCGTCCGCTCGACCGACGCGGACGGCGAGTACGGCGTCAGAATCGACACGTATCCGACGTCAGAGCGAGGGATGGGGTCGCTGTACATCCCGTACGTCGGCGACGTGGAGACGCACTTCATCGCCGGGGGACCGCTCCCCGAGTTCCGTATCGGAGCCGACGAACTCGGCTACTACCTCCAGATGGAACAGTTCCCCGTCGTGCTCGACGGGAGCTTTTGCTGGTCGACCGACCTCGGCGTCGACGACCTGCGTTAGGGACCCGAGTTCACGCCGCCGACGGCGGCGGCCGCGTTTCCGGCTTCGAGCAACAGCAGGGCGAGCGTGAACGCGACGCCCATCATCCGCGGATTCTCTGCGAAGTACTTCCGTGACCTTTCGTTTTCGTCGGACATTGCAGGCACTTCTCGTCTCGCCCTCATATTATATTTATCTTAAGAGTATAGCGAGGAAACCAATTGGTCTTTGCCACTTCTCAGCGAAGATTATCGAGTCGCTACCGGAAACGCGGCGAGGATACGCCGTCGTTACCGAAGGCGAACAAGCGATTACCCGGCGACTGAGCGATCGGGAGTTGCGGTGGCGAACGACCGTCGGCGACAACAAGGGATTTCAGGAGGAAACGGCTCCTTGAAGGACGGTTCGTCGTCCGTTACGTTCCGGTTTCCCCAGGTAACCGACCGGCAACGAGTTTCAGTCTTTTGTACCTGGACGGCCTACCGTCGCCGGCAGATGTCAGGGGACGAACGCGGAGCCGGGGGATTCGAGCTGCTGGTGCGCGAGCAGGGGTCGGTGACGTCCGTCGACGACGTGCTCCGCCGGTCCGACGGCTGCTCGGTCGAGACGGTCATGGACGTGCTCGCTCACCGGCGGCGGCGGTACGTCCTCTATCACCTCCGCGAGAACGGTACGGCCGTCGCCGAGTCGCTCGCCGACCACATCGCCGAACAGGAGCGCGACGGGTCGACCGTCATGCCGGACCCGGCCCGTCGCCAACATCTCCGTACGGAACTGCTCCACGTGCATTTGCCGAAACTGGACGACGCCGGCGCGATAACCTTCGAGCGGACCGGGGAGTTCGTCGAGTACGACGCGTCCGAGACGCTCGAACTGTTCGTGGAACTCGCGGCGCGAGCCGAAGCGTGACTCGGGAACGGTGACCGACTGGCCCGGGACGGGGGTCGGTTCGCACGCGCGAGCGACCACGACCGTGGTCTAAAATGGAAAACGGTTTGAAATCGCTCCACGGACTGCCAGGCATGAAGGTACGCATCGCCGAGGGGGCGACCGAGGAGGAGGCCTCGGCAATCGCCAGCGCGCTCTCCCGGCACGTCGGCGACGAGGTAGAGGTGTTCGTCGGCGACGCCGACGAACCGGCAGCGACCTGGCGCGAACCGGCCGGCACGTTGGCCAGCGACGGGACGAACGCGACGGTCGGCGGAGCGGACGAGGACGACCTCGGCCCGACCGAGCGCGAGGAACGGCTCTGGGAGGAGATAGAGGAGATAGAACTGGGCGGCCCGGAGAAGTACAAAGAACGCCTGGAGGAACAGGGGAAGCTGTTCGTCCGCGACCGCCTCGACCTCTGGTTCGGGGACGACGGACTGAAGTTCGAGGACGGCAAGTTCGCCGAGTTCGACGCCGACGACCGGTTGCCGGCGGACGGCCTGCTCACGGGCGCGGCGGAGTTCGAGGGCCGCGACGTCCACTTCATGGCGAACGACTTCACCGTGAAGGCCGGTTCGATGGCGAGCAAGGGCGTCGAGAAGTTCCTCCGGATGCAACACCGCGCGCTCCAGAGCGGCAACCCCGTGCTCTACCTGATGGACTCCTCCGGGGGACGCATCGACCAGCAGACCGGCTTCTTCGCCAACCGCGAGGGCATCGGGAAGTACTACTACAACCACTCGATGCTGTCGGGGCGCGTCCCGCAAATCTGCGTGCTCTACGGCCCCTGCATCGCGGGGGCGGCCTACACCCCTGTGTTCGCCGACTTCACCGTGATGGTCGAGGAGATGTCCGCGATGGCCATCGCCAGCCCGCGGATGGTCCAGATGGTCACCGGCGAGGACATCGACATGCAGGACCTCGGCGGCGCGGGGATGCACGCGGAACACTCCGGGAGCGCGGACCTCGTGGCCCGCGACGAGGAGCACGCCCGGCAGCTCGTGGCGGACCTCGTCACGTACCTCCCCGACAAGGCCCACGAGAAACCGCCCCGGAGCGAGCCGAGCGACCCCGCGAAGTCGCCGGAGGGCATCGACGGCGTCGTACCCCAGAACCCGAACCGCGCCTACGACATGACCGACCTGATAGAGCGCGTGGTCGACGCCGGTTCGTACTTCGAGCTCCAGTCGGAGTACGGAACGGAGATCATCACCGCGTTCGCGCGCATCGACGGCCGGCCGGTCGGCATCGTCGCCAACCAGCCCGCCCAGCGCTCGGGGGCCATCTTCCCGGACGCCGCGGAGAAGGCCGCGGAGTTCATCTGGAAGTGCGACGCGTTCGAGATTCCGCTGCTCTATCTCACCGACACGCCCGGCTTCATGGCGGGGTCGCAGGTCGAGAAGGACGCCATCCTTGAGAAGGGCAAGAAGATGATCTACGCCACCTCCTCGGCGACGGTGCCCAAGCAGTGCGTCGTCGTCCGGAAGGCGTACGGCGCGGGCATCTACGCCATGTCGGGGCCGGCCTACGACCCCCAGAGCACCATCGCGCTCCCCTCCGGCGAGATAGCCATCATGGGCCCCGAGGCGGCCATCAACGCGGTCTACGCGAACAAGCTGAACGACATCGAGGACGAGGAGGAACGCAAGCAGCGCGAACAGGAACTCCGCGAGGAGTACCGCGAGGACATCGACGTCCACCGGATGGCCAGCGAGACCGTCATCGACGAGATCGTCCCGCCGTCGACGCTGCGCGACGAACTCGAGGCGCGCTTCGAGTTCTACGCCGACCTCGACAAGGACCTGCCGGACAAGAAGCACGGGACGATTCTGTAACGCGAATCCTCGACCGTACGGCTGTTCGTGAACGGCCGGCGATACGGTCGGAACTTCCGGGAGCGGTCTTCCGGACCGACCGGCCGGCAGATACTACGACCTGTCGCCCAACGGATTTTCACCCCCCACAGACGGAAAAAGGGCCAATGAGCTCCGACCAGCGAGCAGCGACTTGAGGAGACGGTCGAGAAACTCGAACAGTCGAACGAGCGCCTGGAGAGCTTCGCCAGCATGCTCGCCCACGAGCGCCGCAATCCCGTCACCATCGGCCAGATGTACTGTCACGAACTGCCGGACGAGGCCAACTCGGACGCGGTCGAGCATGTCAGGGAAGCGTTCGACCGCATCGACGCCATGATCGACGTCAGGCTGGCGTTGACGCGGGGCCACGAGGCGGTCGGCGAGCGAACCACGGTCTCGCTCGCAGACGTGGCGCGGGAAGCGTGGGACGAGGTCGAGACACCCGACGCGACGGTCGACATCGACGTCGACCGGACGATTCAGGCCGACGAGACGTACATTCGCCACCTGTTCCAGAATCTCTTCGAGAACGCCGTCGAACACGGCGGAGCGGACGTCGACGTCGCGGTCGGCGAACTCCCGACCGGGTTCTACGTGGCCGACGACGGCCCCGGCATCCCGGCCGACGACCGTGACGCCGTGTTCGAAGCCGGATTCACGACGGCAGCCGAGAAAGGCGGTACCGTAGTAGGGCTGGCGTTCGTCCAGAAGCTGACCGAGGTGTACGGGTGGGAGTCCCGGGCGACCGAGAGCGCGGCCGGCGGGTCCCGGTTCGAGTTCACGAACGTAGACGAGGATGCACCGCGGGACTGAGCAGGTCACCCCTCCCGGGCCGTCGACCCTCGAGCAGGTTCACCGTGCGTGACGCACCGATTTACCGGCCGGCTTGGATGTCACCCGATTAATCAGAAATAGACAGAAAAGGGTATAGAGAGCGCACTGTTCATTGGTCCTGATGGCAGGGACAATCGTCGAAGTGAGAATTCCGTCCGAGCAGTTCGCGCTCGAACAGACGTTGCAGCGCCTGGAGACGGTCCGATTCGACATCGAGCAGTTGGTCGCGTCGAAGGAGGATTTGATACTGCCGTTCGTCTGGGTGGGGACCGGAAAGCGCGACGAGATCGAAGACGCGTTCGGGGACGACGACACTGTCGACGACTTCCAGCTCGTAGCGGAGTTCGACGACGAGTACCTGTACAGGCTCGAATGGAGCACGCGCATCGAAGTCCTCGCCAATATACTGGTCAAGCAGAAGGGAACCGTGCTCGCGGCCTCCGGAAAGGGCGACACGTGGAATTTTCGACTCCTGTTCGGCGACCGAGACGCGATTACGGAAACGAACGAGTACTGCGCCGAGAAAGGAATCGACCTCGAAGTTCAGAACATAAAGTCCCTCTCGGGGCACGAAGAGGGACGGTTCGGGCTCTCGCAGGAACAGCGAGACGCCCTGCAGCTCGCGTCCGACCGGGGTTACTATTCGGTGCCGCGAGAGACGAGCGCGGAAGAACTCGCCGAGGAACTGGGAATCTCCCACCAGGCGCTCTCCGAGCGACTCCGGCGGGCGCACGACGCTCTCGTGACGAACACGGTAGTGCTCGGCCACGGACCGACGGGGCCGTCGACAGACGGCACCGCTGCTGATTAATGGACAGTCGGCCTTCGAAGCGATTCCGGTAGCAGCGCTGGCTTCATCGCCCTCGAAGCTTCTTCTCTCCCCGTTTGCGGACTCTTCGACTCGACACTCCGGAGCGGGGACGTTGCTACGAGCTACGAGGACCTATCGGTGGAAGTCGGCCGACCACGGTCCCGCCGAACGGGATTCCGGACCAACCTAACCCGATTCCGCCAGCGTAATCCCGGAGTGCGTTCTTTGTGGCCGCGGATTACACCAGTCAGGGACGTAAGAACTAACTCGCTCCGAATCATGGTTATTGTTGACATGGTGCAAACCAAGTCCCCGTTGAAACTCCGGTTGTTTCTGTTGTTCCAGTTGCTGCTCTGGATAGTCGTCCTCTTCTTCGGGTGGATGGTCGCGAGCATCGTGTTCTAGACCACCCGGCGTCGCACTCCCTTCCTGCGAGCAGACGTCGAAGGTATCCGGCTCCGGCTGTCGTTCCGTACGGAGTCGTGGTGTGAGCAATCAGCGACTCGGCGCGGCGCACTCGACGTTCCGAAACTCGAACCGCGCCCCGCCGCTCCGGCTCTCGGTGAGCGTACAGTCCCACGCGTAGGCTGCGGCCAGTTGCGACACGAACGTGAGGCCGAGGCCGATGCCGTTCGACGCCGTGGTGCACCCCGCCTCCAGGACGGCCTCCCGGTCCGCGTCCGGGATGCCGGGGCCGTCGTCGGCCACGTAGAAGCCGTCGGCGTCCGCGAGGTCGCCGATTCGCACGGTCACGTCCGCTCCGCCGTGTTCGACGGCGTTCTTGAACAGGTTCTCGAGCAGATGCCAGATGTGGACCGAATCGGCCGACACCGTTCGTTCGGTCTCGACGACGAGGTCCGACGACGGCGCGGCTACCTTCGTCCAGACCTCCGTTGCAGCCTCTGCCAGTGCCACCGTGTCCCGGTCGATGGCCGCGTCGGTCGTCCGCGCGGTGATGAGCAGGATGTCTATCATCTCCTCGATGCGGTCGAGCGCCCGCTCGATTTCGGTCACGGCGTCCGGATTCCCGCCGCCGACCTCGTGGAGGTACATCTGAGCGATGTGCAGCGGATTCCGGAGTTCGTGGGCGAGCATGCTGGCGAAGCTCTCCAACCGGTTGTTCTGGCGCTGGAGTTGTCGTTCGTGCTGGCGGAGTTGGACGGTCGCCTGCGTCCGCTCGCGGAGGGTCTCCAGCATCCTGGTCGTCTCTCGGGCGGGTCGGTCGGGGCCAAAGAACTCCTCGGGCGGCGTGTAGTAGCAGTTGTGACAGACGGTGTTGTCGTAGACCAGATGAGGGTGGGTTCGGACGATGTCGCGGAGAATCTCCGGCGGGAACCGTTCGCGGTTGTACTGACAGAGCGCGATACAGTCCTCGTCGGGAATCAGTCGGTTGAGTTTGCCCTCGTACTCGATGAGGTCCTCGATCTCCGGGTCGTCGCCGAAAATCCACGTCATCTCGCCGGCGATGCGGAGCGCCTCGTACTCTTCTATGGCCTCCTCGATGGATTCGGAGAGGAACGCTATCATCTCGTCGGGGTCGAATCCGCCGTCACGGCAGTAGGTGTCCTGTTTCGAGTGGAGGGTCAGTGCGCCGGATTCCAGGGCAGCGTCCACGTCGACGTCGGACCGTCGCATCGCAGCGATGATCTCCGCTTCGGAGTTCTCGTCGGCAATGTACATGCACCGCTCGTCGCGTTCGAGCCCCTGCTCGACGAACGGGACGACGGCTTCGAGTTGCTCCTCCCGGGTCTCGTAGACGAGTGCGAGGTGGTCGTTCGAGTGGTGGCCGTCGAGCGGTTCCACTGGGCCGCGAAACGTGGGACTGTTCCGAAGCGCGTCGAGGCCGCTCTCCAGGCCCACTGTGCCCTGACGGTCGATGGTCGGTTGTGCGTTTTTACTCATTGTCTTCGGGCGGGCTTCGGGAGAATTACCACTGGACACTCCACCGTCGACCAGGTAGACAGTGTCCGCGCGTGTCTCGCATATGGGCGACACCGTTGTCTCTAGTTGTGACGGAGTGATCGTATCTGTTGGTGCACCCCCGAAACGTACATCTTCTTAGGCAGCCGCCACCTTAATTCTGATGTTTACAGAGAGAATAACATACGGTAGTGATAGGCACAGCAACTCTCGATGCGGTTCGGTTCATCTCCTACATTGCCTGCGAGTTTCTGATAGTCTCTGAACGACGGAATCGTCTGGGGCGACGACCCGCTTCTCGCTGACCCGGCCGGTCGTCGCCCCGCCGACGGTACGCGGCAGGTTCGTCGACCCTGGTCGAGCGTTACGGCCGACGGAGACGGTTCCGTGCGTGGCGACGCCGATCGACGCCGTCTCCGGCGGAAACGGGGGCCCATCGGCGGGTTTAGAGGGTGCCTAACGGCCGACAAGCCGGTTTATAATAAAGCCCGTTCGGGTCGTCGGTGCGGACGACGCGGGCCTCCCGCGTGACACACCCATGAGTCACCGACGACCCTCGACCGTTCGTCTCGGAGGCGCGGCGTGGCCCGACGTCGGACGCGTCGAGCGCATCCTCTGGCTGATCGCTGCACTCACACTCGCGGGCGACCTCCTCACCACGTACGCCGGCCTCCGCGCCGGTATGGTGGAGTCCAACCCGGTCGCGCGCTCCGCCATCGCCCGGTTCGGGTTCGTGGCGCTCTTCGGCATCAAGGCGTTCGCGGTCGGCGTCGGCGTCGCCTGTCGACCGCTGTTGCCCAGCGAGTACACGGCCGTCGTTCCCGCTGGCCTCGCGCTACCGTGGGCGGTCGCGACGCTGCTCAACCTCTCGCTGTTCCTCTGAGTCGTCGCGACGGGGGCGCTCCGACGACGGGCCGCTCCGGCCCTCCCTCTCGCTCACACTCTCGAACAGCACGGCCCACGCGAGCGCCGTCAGGCCGACGTCCCGGACGAGAACGTCCACGAAGGGGGCGTCGACGGTGAGCGCGGCGAACGCGAGATACGCGACGGTCGCGGTGAGCGAGATGGCGACGACCGCCGCGGCGAACGCCGCGTAGCGGTCGCGGAGGATTGCGAGTCCGAACCCGACCTCGAGCACGCCGTTCGCGAGCATGAAGGCGTCGGGGGAGACGACCAGCCATGGCGCGAGCCAGTCGACGACGTAGGCGGCCCATGCGTCCGGCGCGAACAGTTTGTGAACCCCCGCCAGCAGTATCGTCAGGCCGAGGCCGACGCGCGCCACGGTAGTCGGGTCTGGTGCGCGCCGCGAGAGCTCCCGTTCGAGGCGTCCGAACACGGGGACGCTTCGTCCCCCGGGCACGAAACGGATGCGGTTCCGGTCGACGCTCGCTACTCGCCGTCCACGTGTTCGCGTTTCAGCGACAGCACCGTCCGGTCGAACTCACAGACCAGCGTCTCGTCCTCGCCGTCGGACGAGTCCGACGAGCCGCCGCTCCCCGAGGATCCGTTCACCGTGAACGCCTCGACGTGCATCGTGACGACGCCGCGCTCGCCGTCGCTCGTCTCGCGCTTGTCGGTGACGGTCGACTGGGCGCGGATGGTGTCGCCGTGGAACACCGGGTTCGGGTGTTCGACATCGTCGTACGAGAGGTTCGCGACGATGGTGCTGTCGGTCGTGTCAGGGATGGAGAGTCCGACCGCGAGGCTCATCGTGTAGAGACCGTTGACGAGGCGCTCGCCGAACTCGGTGTCCGCGGCGAACTCGGCGTCGAGGTGCAGCGGCTGCTGGTTCATCGTCATGTCGCAGAACTGCTGGTTGTTGCTCTCGCTGATGGTCCGACGCTTGCCGTGTTCGATGGTCTCGCCAACCTCGAACTCCTCGTAGTACAGACCCGTCATGAGCCGAACTGCGATACCTGCCGGAAAAATCCTGTCGGTCTGGAGCGAACAGTTCCGACCGTTGCGCGCCAGTAATGTGTCGATACCGGCGGCTAACCGGTCCATAACAAAGCGGCAATTATTTTAATAATCTGCCAATCAGACCGTAATCAGGTCTGTAACTACACATGAACGGGGACGACACAGAGGACACGACGGCGCGAGCAAGTGATTTCCAACTGATAGGTGCAGAACGGACCGGAGAACCGAACGACAGTGATAGCGAGTTTGACACGAAGGCGGTCGCGGAGTTCCAGTTCGACCAGGTGACGCGTCGCGGCGACGAACGCGTCGCCCGCAGCGTCGAATGGTCGTTCGAGCGTAGCGAGGCGAGCGACGGTTCGGACCACCTCGCGTCCGACGGGGGCGTGGAGAGAAACGACGCGGACGAGGGAGCGAAGCCGACCGGGGCGGACGACGTCGCGTCGCCGTCGACCGAGGGGTTCACGCCGGGACCGCGGCGACGGTCGACGACCGGCGACGCCGGAATCGGGACCCGACGCGGGGGAGCGAGCGACGCGACGAACGAGCGCGGCCGGGACGTGACCGGTCGGGCGGCCGGACGGGTCCGCGCGACGTGGCGCACGCGGGTCGGCGGTCCGGTCGGGACGCCGCCGGTGGTCCGGGACCGGGGCGTGTACGCCGGTACGGGGGACGGCATCACCGTCGCACTCGACAGGCGCGACGGCGTGAGCGAGTGGCTGTTCGAGACGTCGACCGCCGTGGGACCGACCGCGGTGACCGGGGAGGCGGTGTACGTCGGGGACCGCGACGGCGTCCTCCACGCGCTCGATGCGAGCAGCGGAGTCGAGCTGTGGCGGTTCGAGACGGACGCCGGCGTCGACGTCGCGCCAGTCCCCGTCGGTGACGACGTGTACGTGGCGAGCCGCGACGGCCAGGTGTCGGTTCTCGACGCCGCAAACGGCGACCGCCGCCGGTCGTTCCGCACCGTCGCCCGCGCGGTGAGTTCGCTCGCGGTCGCGGACGATGCGGTGTACGTGACGGGACTCGACGGCGGCCTGTACGCCCACAAGTTCGACGGCACCGAACGGTTCCGCTTCCGGCCCTCGCTGGCGGTCGCGGCCGCGCCAGCGGTCGCTGACGGCGTCGCCTACGTCGGCACGGTGGACGGCGACCGCGTGTTCGCCGTCGACACGGCGACCGGGGACGCGTACTGGGAGCACCGCACCGGGGCCGGCGTCTGGTCGTCGCCGGTGTTCGCCGGCGACGCGGTGTACGCGACGAGCACGGACGGGTCGGCCTACGCCCTCGACGCTCGCTCGGGGTCGGTCCGGTGGCGGGTCGCGACGGACGCCCGCATCTGGGGCCGGCCGGCGGTCACCGACGAGGCGGTGTACGTCGCCAACGATGACGGTCTGACGTTCGCGTTCGACCGCGCGACAGGACGAACGCGCTGGCGGTTCATGGCGCAGGACGGCGTCGTCGCCGGGCCCGCGGTCGGCCGTCACGCGGCGTACGTCGGCGACGTCTCCGGGACGGTGTCGGCGATTCCGCTGTGAGCCGTACCGGTTCGAACCGCCGCGTCAGCGTCCTCGTTCGCACCGTCGGCTTCGGCCATCGGTCCTCCTGTACGGGCGACGGTAGTGGCGTTGTCGCTCCCCGCTCGCGCTTGACCGTCGGGACAGGGAAGGCAAGTTAAGTGGATTCGACGCCACGTTTCGAACCGATGGTCGAACTGAACGTACCGAAACGTCGACGGTGTCTGCGCTGCGGCCGCGAGGAGGAGTTCGACGAGTCCGTTCACGGCTGGGTCGTCTCCTCGTCGTCGGGCGAAACGTACTGCATCCACGAGTGGGACATCAACGGTACCCACAATCCCATCGCCGAGTGAGATGCCGACCGCGTACGTCACCGCGCCGCCGGACGCGGCCACCGACATCGCGGAGTTGCTCGTCGAGGAGCGCCTCGCGGCCTGCGTCAACCGGTTCCCCTGCCGGTCAGTCTACCGCTGGGACGGCGACGTCCACCGCGACGAGGAGGTGGTCCTGCTCGCGAAGACGACCGACGAGCGCTGGGAGGACCTCGTCGCCCGAATCGAGGACGCCCACCCCTACGACGTCCCCTGCGTCGAGCGCTTCGACGAGAGCGCGACGCTCGACTCGTTCGGCGACTGGGTGGACGCGGAGGTGGCGTGATGGACGAGAGAGGCCCCTGGGCGCTCGCGCTGGGCGTCCTCGGCGTCGGCGTCGCCGCGTTCGCCAACGAGGTTCGACGGCGGCGGCGCACGGACGACGAGGACGAGTAGCCCAGAGTCGACCCCGTTTCCGTACGGGATGGCAAGTGCGACGGCGTCACCGCCGGAACGACCGTGACGCCTACCCCGAGGAGAGCACGGAGGAACTTCGTGCTCGTCGTCTCGATCTTCTCGCCGTTCGACGCAAAATCACGCCCCGGCAGACCGACCACGGGGAAGGGTCGGTTCGCCCGGAAGGAGTTCGCGGACTACTCCCGCAACGCTTCCAGCACCGCGAGCGTCCCCTCGGCGTACGACCCCTCGACCACGGTGTCGGCGGCCTGGCGCGCCTTGTCGTCGGCGTTCGCCACGGCGTAGGACTCCCCGGCGACGCCGAACGTCGACACGTCGTTCTCCGAGTCGCCGACGGCGACGAACTCCCCGGGGTCGCGGTCGAGCAGGCGCGCGACCGACTTCAGCCCCTGCCCCTTGCTCACGTCGGGCGGCTTGACGTGGTAGGCGTACCCCGTGTCGACGACCTCCAGACCGTGCTCGCTGGCGAGTTCCTCCAGCGGGCCGAGCGGCTGGTCGCGCCGGACCGCTATCTCGGTCTCCCGCCAGCGGTTCGTGAGGTCGGACCGCCCCCAGCCGAGGTCGTGGCCCGCCGCACGGTACTCCTCGGCGACCGCGCGGGCCGCCTCGCCGTCGCCGTTCACCGTCACCTCGTCGCGCGCGAGGACGATACCGCCGTTCTCCGCGATGACGTTCTGCGGGAGTCCGAGGAAGTGCGCGAGCGCCACCGGGTAGGGGAACGCCTTCCCCGTGGCGACGACGACGGGAGCGTCCCAGTCGGGGAGCAGGTCGAAAAATCGGGGGTCGATCGAGTCGTCGCGCCGGGTCATCGTGCCGTCGATGTCGAGGACGAGCGGCGGGTCCATGCCCGCTCGTTCGGACGAGCGATATTTAGTCTCCCCGACTCCCTGAACCGGGAACGGTGTCCCAGTCGCCGGAGGGCAGTCGAGCGGCGGGGACGACATCGTTCGCCGCCGAGGAGGAAGCCGGTCGAGAGGGAGGGTCAGTCCGTCTCGTCCGATTGGAGCTCGTCGAACAGCGCGACGACGCGGGAAGCTATCTCGTCGCGGATCTCCCTGACCTCATCGACGCTCTCGCCGTGGGGGTCATCCAGGTCCCAGTCGCGGTTCTCGCCGCTCCACGTGGCCGGACACACGTCGGACGCCGAACACCCCATCGTCAGCACGTAGTCGCACTCCTGCAACTCCGCCGGCGTTATCTCCCGCGGTTCGCGGTCGGAGAGGTCGATTCCCTCCTCGGCCATCGCCTCGACGACCTCGTCGTGGACCGAGTCCGCGGGGCGAGTCCCCCCAGAGCGGATTTCGAGAGTTTCGAGGCCGCGCCTCTCGCGCTCGCGCTCGGCGAACGCGGTGGCCATCTGGCTCCGTCCGGCGTTCTGCACGCAGACGAACGCGACCGTCGACGGTTCGCTCACGCGTCGCTCCCTCCGCCGTCGCGCGTGTCGTCCAGGGCGGCGAGCAGCGCCTCGGCGCGCTCGGTCGTCGCGTAGTAGCGCCACTTGCCGTCCTTCCGGCGCTCGACGAGTCCCGCCTCGGTCAGGTCCGACAGCGCGTGGCTCAGCGCGCTGTCGCCCACGTCCACGAGCGGGGCGAGTTCGCAGACGCAGAGGTCACCGTCGGCCGCGGCGAGCAGGCGAGCGACGCGGTACCGGGTGTCGTTCGACAGCGCCGACAGGGCTCGCGTGTCGGCGGTGCTGTCGGGGACGGCGTCGGTGAGCGCCGTCAACTCCTCGCGGCGCTGCTCGACGTCCTCGTCGCAGCATTCGCCGAGACGGTCGACGAGGAGTCGTCGCAGCGTTTCGTCGGTTGTCGACATCGATACGACGATTGAACAACTGTTCAGATAACGGTTCCGATGCGGTCGCCCCCGGCGCGCGACTCGCTCCGGGAGAACACCGCCCGCTCCCGGCGTCGGCGGACTCCCCGGGACGGTGTCGGAGATGTCACGGCCGCTAGTCTTTAATCGAATGGGGGCAGTAGTTCGAACAGTGCCGGGAATCGAAGACGTACTCGTGTCGGCTTCGCTCGACAGCGACGTCGTTCGCGTCATACTCGCGGGCGCACTCGGACTGTTCCTCGGACTGGAGCGCGAGTGGTCACAGAAGTCCGCGGGCATACGGACGTTCACGCTCATAAGTCTGCTCGGCGCGGCGTTCACCATCGTCGACCGGGACGTCCTCCTGTTTCTCGGTGGCCTGCTCGTCATCGTCCAGGGCGTCCTGCTCGCGGTCCAGGGGCTGGTGGTCGAGGAGAACGACGGACTGTCGCTGACCACCTCCGTCTCGATGCTCGTCACCTTCGGCGTCGGCGTCCTCGTCGCCGAGGGGTACATCCTCGTCGGCGTCACCGTCGCCGTGGTGTCGTCGCTGCTGCTCGTGCTGAAGCGCGAACTCCACACGTTCGCGTGGGGGCTCTCCCGGGAGGAACTGCGTTCGGCCGCCGAGTTCGCCATCCTGGCGTTCGTCATCTACCCGCTGCTTCCGCCGGGAGACGTGCCGGTCCTGGACGTCACGGTCAGCCCGCGACTCGTCTGGCTAATGGTCGTCACCGTCGCCGGCATCGGCATCGCCAACTACGCGCTCGTCCGGAACTACGGGGGACGCGGCATCGCGGTCACGGGATTCTTCGGCGGTCTAGCGTCCTCGACGGCGGTCGTCGGGACGATGCTCGACCACGTCCGCCAGCGTCCGCAGGCCGCCTCCTACGGCGTGGCGGCCATCCTGCTCGCCGACGCCGCGATGGCGGCCCGGAACCTCGCCATCGCCATCGCGTTCACGCTCGGCAGTTCGAAGGAACCGCTGTACGGCGCGACCATCCCGCTGGGCGTCATCATCGTCGGCAGCGTCGCCATCGCCGCCTACACCGCGGACTGGTCCGAACAGGTCGACATCGACCTCGAGAGTCCGTTCTCGCTGCGCAACGTGCTGGGGTTCGGACTCATCTTCCTGCTCGTCGTCGTGGGGGGTGCGGTCGCGAAGGCCCAGTTCGGACAGACGGGGTTCTACGTCACCGCCCTCCTCTCCGGACTGGTCTCCAGCGCGGGCGTGACCGCCTCGGCGGTCACCCTCTACAGCGGTGGCAACCTGGACCAGGGGACGGCCGTGCTCGGCATCATGCTGGCCACCGCGTCGAGCATCGCCGTCAAGGCCGCGTTGACCGCGTCCGCACCCGACCGCCAGTTCGCCTACCGGGTCACCGTCTGGAGCACCGTGCTACTCGTCGGGGCCGGCGCAGCTGCCATCGTGGCAGCGTATTGACCGATTTGTAACGAATTTTTTAAAACACGGTCTTCCGTACGGCGGTGCATGGACCGACATTCCGCAGAGCCCCAGGTCCGAGAGATACCGAGCGAGAGAGCACAGCGATGGGTCGAGTACCATCACCAGTTCTCCGCTCCGAGCACCTACGTCTACGAGTTCGTCTGGGACATCACGGACGAGGCCGAAGGCCCGTTCTGTACGGACGTGGACGGCAACGTCCTCATGGACTTCACGAGTCACGTCGCCTCCGCACCGCTTGGGTACAACAACCCGAAGATAGTGGACAAACTCCGCGAGCTCGACCTCGTCGACCCCACCAAGATAGCCGGCCAGGACTTCTACACGTCGGGCGGCTGGCCGCCCGAAGACCCCGAGTTTCCCGGTCCAGCCCAGTTGATGGACCGGCTGACCGACGCGACGAGCCAGTACGACATGGACACCGTCTTCCTCAGCAACTCGGGCGCGGAGGCCGTCGAGAACGCCATCAAGATCTGTTACCAGGGCGGCGGCCACCGGGCGTTCACGTTCGACGGCGCGTTCCACGGTCGCACGCTCGGCGCGCTCTCGCTCAACCGCTCGAAGCGCGCTCATCGGAAGGGATATCCCGAGATTCCCGGCGTCGTCAGCGTCCCATACTGCTCCTGCGACGACGTCTGCGAGTGCGGTTGGAAGACCAACGGGCCGGGCGGCAACCCCATCGCGGACAAACTCGACCCCGAACAGGGCGTCATCGACCCCGAGGAGGTCGCGTTCGTCATCCTCGAATCGGTCCAGGGCGAGGGGGGCTACCGCGTCCCGAACGAGGAGTTCGTCCGGGACCTCGCCGACATCCGGGAGCGCTTCGACGTGAACGTCGTCGTCGACGAGATACAGGCCGGCATGGGCCGGACGGGCGAGATGTGGGGCGTCGACCACCTCGACCTCGAACCGGACGTCATCACGAGTGCGAAGGGACTCCGCGTCGGCGCGACCATCTCGCGGTCGGACGTGTTCCCCGAGGAGACGGGACGGCTCTCCTCGACGTGGGGAGCGGGCGACGTCGTTTCGTCGCTCCAGGGAGCACTCACCCTCGACGCCATCGAGGAACACGACCTGCTCGGCAACGCCGTCGAACGGGGCCGGCAGGCCCGCGAGAGGATTGCGGACGCCGACCCTGCGAACGTCGTCGACGTACGGGGTCGCGGCCTGCTGCTCGCGCTGGAGTTCGACACCAAAGAGCGTCGCGAGGCCGTCGTCGAGGCGGCGCTGAAACGGGGCCTGCTCACGCTGGGTTGTGGCTACAAGACGCTGCGCGTGCTCCCACCGCTCGACGTGACCGAGCGCGAGATCGACCTCGGTATGGACCTGCTGTTCGACGCCATCGAGGACGTCGCGTAGGGGCGAGATACGTTTACGTTTCGAGAACGAAGCGCACGCGATGAGCGTCATCGTGGAACTTACCATCTCGAGCCAGGAGTTCCTGCTCGGGACCGCCCTGGGAATACCGGACCGGACTCGCGTCGAACTCGAACGAGTCGTCCCGTCCTCCCCCGACGTCCTGCCGTTCTTCTGGGTCGTCTCCGACGATCCGTCGGCCTTCGAGGAGTTCGAGCGTCACGTCTCCGAGACGGAGGAAGTGAACGACCTCGTCGCGCTCGACCGTCTCGACGATCGGGTACTGTACCGCGCGAAGTGGGGCAAAGCGGTCGAGAGTCTCGTGCACGGCATCGCGGAGTCCGGTGCGACGATTCTCGAGGCGCGGGGCAACGACGAGTGGTACTTCCGGCTCCGATTCGCGGACCACGGCGATCTGTCGGCGTTCGACACCTACTGCGACGAACACGGCCTCGATTACCGACTCGACCGGGTCAGCACCGAAAGTGCCACGCACGACGAGTCGTACGAGTTCGACCTGACCGACGAGCAACGAGAGGCGCTCGTGATGGCCGTCGAGCGCGGCTACTTCGACGTGCCGCGGGAGGTCACGCTGGACGAACTCGCCGACGAACTCGACATCACCCAGCAGGCGATGTCGGAGCGTCTGCGACGCGGCGAGCAGACCGTAATGCGCACGGCGCTGTCCCAAGCCGACGGCGATACGGTAGCGTAATTCCAACTGACCCCTCAAAAGGCGGTTGTAAAAACAGGCACCGTAGATACCCTCCGGGAGTTACTGCTTCCACGTGTGAAAGTTGACCCCAACCCGAACGCCGGAGTGCGACCGAGCGACGGTTCCGATGGTGAGCACGAACTCCCCGAGTGGGTCGCCAACGGGGAGGCGGTCGGCCTCGACGCGCTGCTCGACGTGCCCGAGGGAATCCTCGACGTGCTGGCGGAGCAGCGTCGGCGAATCGTCCTCCGGAAGTTACGCGAGGGGGACGGTCGGGCCACCGTAACGGAACTCGCCGGAGCGGTCGCGGACCACGACGATTCGTGTCCGAGCGTCGACCTGGCGGCGGCGTCGCTCCACCACACCCACGTACCGAAACTGGTCGACGCCGGATTCGTCGAGTGGCGTCGGGGCGGCGAAGCGGTTTCGCTCGCCGTCGATCTCGATTAGAACTGGTAGCGTCGGTTGTCGTCGCCGTCCAGTCCCGTCGAGGCTCCCGTCGCGTTCACGCCGCCGGCCATCTCCTCGTAGGTCATCCCTGAGAGGTACTCGTCGTAGGTCACGTTGTAGGTGCTGCGGAGGTGGAAGTCGAGGTTGCCGGTGTCGACGGTCGACTGGAACAGCATGTGGACTGCGCGTCGAACGAGTTCGTCGGTGTCGTCGACGTCGAGGGCGGCCCCGAGCATCGCGAGTTCGTTTCTCGTCTGCCGGTCGAGTTCGACCGACAGTTCGTCGTCGAGGTCCGCGTACGCAGCCTCCACGTCGTCGTTCAGGTCGTCCAGGCTCATGCCCGAGACGTCGGGCGACGACCGGATACCGCTTTCGCTCTAGAACTCGCGTTCACACACCCGGCAGGCGTCGCGGCTGGCGTAGTTTCGCGTGTCGCAGTGCGGACAGACGATGTACTGGTCGGTGTCTCGCGAGAGCGCGACGTCGTCGGTGTCGCGTCGGTGGAGCGCCGTTCCGATGCCGGCGAGGACGAACCCGCAACCGAGGACGAACCAGACGAGCGGACTTCGTGCGAAAACGAGCGAAGCGAGGGGGGCGACGAGAATAACGACGCCGACGAGTAACAGCGTGGAGGGCCGCACGCGCATGTTCCCGGAAGTTACCACGAGGATGGTATAAGCGTTCATGTTGCCCGCGACAGTGCTATTAGTTCACGCTTGCGGGGCGGCGTGCTCGGGGTCGCCGGTCGCACGAGGGGCACCTCCCTGTCCGACGAGGTGTTCGACGCTCCCGTCGCTCGCCCGTCTCGAGCGGGAGGTTTTTATCGGGAAGCGCCAAAATCACCGACATGACTCAATCCGGGCTCGACGACTTCGGGGAAGGGGACGCCGACGAGCGCCCCGCCGAGGAGGCGCGAGCCATCGCGGGCCGGGACGGCCAGACGGCCGACGCCCACGCACACGTCGACGTCGACACCGACTGGCTCCCGGACGCGCAAGGCACGCTCGAACTCGCGGTGACCCAGGTCGACTACACCGTCGAGGGCAGCAACGGCGACGAGACGCCCGTCGTCCACGTCTTCGGCCGCACGCGCGACGACGACCTCGAACACGTCCGCGTCGTCGGCTTCCGGCCGTACTTCTACGCGCCGACCGACACGCTGGACGACGACAAACTCGACGACGACCGCATCACGGGCTACGAGGAGACCGACGACGACGGCGACCCCTACCGGAGCATCCGCGGGGAGCGGCTGACGAAGATATTCGGCCAGACGCCGCGCGACGTCGGGAACATCCGCGACCAGTTCGACCACTACGAGGCGGATATCCTCTTTCCCAACCGCTTTCTCATCGACAAGGACATCAACAGCGGCGTGCGCCTCCCGGAGCGTCGCCGCGAGGACGGTGACCTCGTCGTCCGTCACGAGGAAGTAGCGCCGGCGGACGTCGAGGCGGACCTCCGCGTTCACACGTTCGACCTCGAGGTCGACGACCGCTCGGGGTTCCCCGAGGAGGGCGAGGAACCGATAATCTGTCTCACGAGCCACGACAACTACAGCGACGAGTACGTCGCCTGGCTCTACGACGCGCCCGAGGCCACGGACGTCGCGCCCGAGGAGCTCGCCGACTACGACCCGCTCCAGGAGGGTTCGGCGATAGACGTCCGCGTCTTCGACGAGGAGGAGGCGATGCTCGCGGCGTACCTCGACTACCTCGACGCGACCGACCCCGACCTGTTCACCGGCTGGAACGTCGACGACTTCGACATGCCGTACCTCATCGACCGTCTCGACGAACTCGCCGGTCGGCACCACGACCACGACCTCGACTCCGACCGCCTCTCGCGCGTGGACGAGGTGTGGCGCAGCGACTGGGGCGGTCCCACCGTCAAGGGCCGGGTGGTCTTCGACCTGCTGTACGCCTACAAGCGCACGCAGTTCAGCGAACTCGAATCGTACCGCCTCGACGCCGTCGGGGAGACGGAACTCGGCGTCGGCAAGGAGCGGTATCCCGGCGACATCGGCGACCTCTGGGAGCAGGACCCCGAGCGCCTGCTGGAGTACAACGTCAGGGACGTCGAGATCTGCGTCGAACTCGACCGCAAACAGGAGATAGTCGCGTTCTGGGAGGAGGTCGCCGCCTTCGTCGGCTGCAAGCTGGAGGACGCGACGACGCCCGGCGACGCGGTGGACGTCTACGTCCTCCACAAGGCCCACGGCGAGTTCGCGCTCCCGTCGAAGGGCCAGGTCGACAGCGAGGATTACGAGGGCGGTGCGGTGTTCGACCCCATCACGGGAGTCAGGGAGAACGTCACCGTCCTCGACCTGAAGTCGCTGTACCCGATGTCGATGGCGACGATCAACGCCAGTCCGGAGACGAAGGTCGACCCCGACGAGTACGACGGCGACACCTATCGCGCGCCGAACGGGACCCACTTCCGGAAGGACCGGAACGGCATCATCCGGGAGATAATCGACGAGACGCTCTCCGAGCGCGAGGAGAAGAAGGCGCTCCGGAACGAGCACGAACCGGAGACCGCGGAGTACGAGATATTCGACCGTCAGCAGGCGGCGGTGAAGGTCATCATGAACAGCCTCTACGGCGTCCTGGGCTGGGAACGATTCCGCCTCTACGACAAGGAGATGGGAGCGGCCATCACCGCGACCGGTCGGGAGGTCATCGAGTTCACCGAGACGGCGGCGCGCGAAGTGGGGTACGACGTGGCGTACGGCGACACCGACTCGGTCATGCTCGAACTCGGGAGCGAGTTCTCGAAGGAGGAGGCCATCGAGCAGTCGTTCGAGATAGAGGACTACATCAACGACCGGTACGACGAGTTCGCCAGGGAGGACCTGAACGCTGACGAGCACCGCTTCCAGATCGAGTTCGAGAAGCTCTACCGGCGGTTCTTCCAGGCGGGCAAGAAGAAACGCTACGCGGGCCACATCGTCTGGAAGGAGGGCAAGGACGTCGACGACATCGACATCACGGGCTTCGAGTACAAGCGCAGCGACATCGCACCTATCACGAAGGAGGTCCAGCGCGACGTCATCGAGATGATCGTCACCGGCGAGGACCTGGACGACGTGAAAGAGTACGTCCACGACATCATCGAGGACTTCCAGGCCGGAAACGTCGACCTAGACGACGTCGCGGTCCCGGGCGGCATCGGCAAGCGCCTCGACGACTACGACACCGACACCGCGCAGGTCCGGGGCGCGAAGTACGCCAACCTCCTGCTGGGGACGAACATCCAGCGCGGGAGCAAGCCGAAGCGCCTCTACCTGAAGAAGGTCCACCCCTCCTTCTTCGAGCGGGTGGAGAGCGAACGGGACTTCGATCCGCAGTCCGACCCCCTGTACCGCGAGTTCAAGAAGGACCCGGACGTCATCTGCTTCGAGTACGCGGACCAGATCCCCGACGAGTTCGAAATCGACTGGGACAAGATGCTCGAGAAGACGCTCAGGGGCCCAATTGCCCGCGTGCTGGAAGCGCTCGACATCTCCTGGGAGGAGGTAAAGAGCGGCCAGGAGCAGACCGGCCTGGGCAGTTTCACGTGAGCGCTCCGGCCCATCTCCGGTGAGGTCGGCGCGTGGCATTTCCGGCCAGGTCAGCCCGGGCCATTTCGCGGGAAGTCAGCCCTCGTCAGCCCTCCCTTGTCTTCGCGCGCGAAAGTATTAACGTACAAAATACGAACGAAGACTGAGTGAGGAACTCGAGCACGCGAGGAACTCGGAGAACAGGAAACCGGGCGTTTTCGGGCCGGAGAAGGGGAACGAGCGGGGTTCAGGGTGAGACCGTGAAGCCGCCACTGACCGCCTCGAACGAGTTTGCCGGGAGCAATGGTACCACGCCGAATTTCTGCCTTTGGAAAAGAATTTTCCCGTTCCGGAAACCGATTGCAGACGCTTGCGAAACTGTTATGGGACGACCGCCCCTTCATCAAAACGACTTAGGTGAACCTAACGATGGCAACACTGGAACTCAAAAACGTCCACGCGGAGGTCGTGGAGGAAGACGAGAAGATTCTCAATGGAGTGGACCTGGAGGTCCGCTCGGGCGAGATTCACGCGCTGATGGGACCGAACGGAAGCGGGAAGTCGACGACGGCGAAGATCGTCGCCGGCCATCCCGCCTACGAAGTAACAGAAGGGGAGGTACTCGTCCACCTCGACGACGAGGACTTCGACGACGAGATTCCGGAGGACAAGCGAACCTGGAATCTGCTGGAGATGGAGCCGAACGAGCGCGCGGCGCTCGGCGTCTTCCTCGGCTTCCAGTACCCCGCAGAGATAGAGGGGGTCACGATGGCGAACTTCCTCCGGACCGCGCTCAACGCCAAGCTCGAAGAGCGCGAAGAGCTGTTCGAGGACGAAGACGAAGCCGCCGAAGCGGACGAGGAAGAAGACGACGAAGGCTACGAGACGAGTCCGATGGAAGGTCCCGCCGACGAGGGCGAGGTCGGCGTCGCCGAGTTCCAGCAGATCCTTCAGGAGAAGATGGAACAGCTCGACATGGACGAGAAGTTCGCCCAGCGCTATCTGAACGCCGGCTTCTCCGGCGGGGAGAAGAAACAGAACGAGGTGCTGCAGGCCGCGATTCTCGAACCGTCCATCGCGGTGCTCGACGAGATCGACTCCGGTCTCGACATCGACCGCCTGCAGGACGTCTCGAAGGGCATCAACGCCCTGCGTGACGAGCAGGGGACCGGCATCCTTCAGATCACGCACTACCAGCGCATCCTCGACTACGTCGAACCCGACCACGTCCACGTGATGCTCGACGGTGAGGTCGCCATGAGCGGCGGTGCCGAACTCGCCGAGAAGCTCGAGGACAAGGGTTACGACTGGGTGCGCGACGAAGTCTACCAGACCGCATAAAGTGATATCATGAGCTCCGACCAGGACCATCTCAAAGAGACAGACACCGAGGAACGATTCGCGTTCAAGAAAGAAGAACAGGCCGCGGTCAGGTCCGACAAGGGACTGACCGAAGAGGTCGTCCGCCTCATCAGCGAGGACAAGGACGAACCCGAATGGATGCTCGAGCGCCGCCTTCGCGCGCTGGAGCACTACCAGAACATGCCCCTGCCGACGGACTGGCCCGGCCAGCCCGACCTCACGGAACTGGACATCGAGGAGATCGTCCCCTACATCCGTCCCGACGTCGACAAGCGCGAGGGAGCGGACAGCTGGGACGACCTCCCCGAGGACATCCAGGACACGTTCGAGAAACTGGGCATCCCGGAGGCCGAGCGGAAGGCGCTTTCCGGCGTCGGCGCCCAGTACGAGTCAGAGGTCGTCTACCAGAACATGCAGGAGCAGTGGGAGGAGAAAGGCGTGGTCTTCTGCAACATGGACGAGGCAGTCCAGGAGCACGAAGACCTCGTGAAGGAGTACTTCATGACCTCCTGCGTGCCGCCGTCGGACAACAAGTTCGCGGCGCTTCACGGCGCGGTGTGGTCCGGCGGGTCGTTCGTCTACGTGCCCGAGGACGTCACCGTCGAGATGCCCGTGCAGGCGTACTTCCGGATGAACTCCGAGGGCATGGGCCAGTTCGAGCACACCCTCATCATCGCCGAAGAGGGGAGCGAGGTCCACTACATCGAGGGCTGTTCCGCGCCGAAGTACGGCAGCCACAACCTCCACTCCGGCGGCGTCGAGGTGTTCGTCGGCGAGGACGCCCACGTCCAGTACTCGACCGTGCAGAACTGGTCGAAGAACACCTACAACCTCAACACCAAGCGCGCGCTCGTCGAGGCCGGCGGCCGCATGGAGTGGGTCTCGGGCAGCATGGGGTCGAAGGCCACCATGCTGTACCCCTGCTCCGTGCTGAAGGGTCGCGGCGCGTCCACGAACAACATCACCATCGCGTTCGCGGGCGAGGGCCAGAACATCGACACCGGCGCGAAGGTGTACCACAACGCGCCGAAGACGAACTCCACCATCGAGTCCAAGTCCATCAGCAAGGACGGCGGCCGCACCAACTACCGCGGTCTCGTCCACATCAGCGACGGTGCGGTGGACTCCTCGACCAGCGTCGAGTGTGACGCGCTGATGTTCGACAACGAGAGCACGTCGGACACCATGCCGTACATGGAGATCAACGAGGACCGCGTCGACGTCGCCCACGAGGCGACCGTCGGGAAGATCGGCGACGAGGACGTGTTCTACCTCCAGAGCCGCGGTCTCGACGACGACGACGCCAAGCAGATGATCGTCTCCGGATTCATCGAGCCCATCACGGAGGAACTGCCCATCGAGTACGCGGTCGAACTGAACCGCCTCATCGAACTCGAAATGGAGGGGAGCCTCGGATGAGCACGCAGGTGCACCGCTCCATCTCCGAAGAGACCGTCCGCCAGATCTCCGACGAACTCGACGAGCCGGAATGGCTGCTGGAGACGCGACTGGACGCGCTGGCGGCGCTCGAGGAACTCGACATGCCCGACGTCATCCGGACGCCGGGTCGCGACTGGACGAACCTCCACGCGCTCGACTTCGAGAGCTTCGTCGATCCGCTGAACGCAGCCGAGGAGAAAGACCAGGTCGGCCCCGACGAGGCCGAGGTGCTGTCCATCGCTGACGCCGTTGACGAGCACGAAGACCTCGTTCGCGAGCACTTCGGCTCGGTCGTCGACCCGCAGGAGAACTACCTGACGGCGCTGTCGACCGCGCTCTTCAGCACTGGGACGGTCGTCTACGTCCCGGAGGGCGTCGACGCGGAGGACGTCACCATCCGGACGACGATGAACAGCCAGTCGCTTTTCAACTACACGCTCGTCGTCACCGAACGATCGAGTTCGGTGACCATCCTCGAACGGCAGTCGACCGGCGAAAGCGAAGCCGCCGGAGTCGAGGGAGAGCGCTACTACAGCGGCCTCGTCGAAGTCGTCGCGGGCGAGAACAGCCACGTCCAGTACGGCTCCCTGCAGGAACTCGACGACGAGACGTACAACTACACGCTCAAGCGCGGTAGCGCCGACGACTACGCGACGGTCAACTGGATCGAGGGCAACCTCGGCTCGCGGCTCACGAAGTCCAGCGTCGAGACCGAACTCGACGGCGAGTCGTCCGAGACCAAGACCGTGGGCGCGTTCTTCGGCCACGACGACCAGCACTTCGACATCGCCGCGCGCGTGTGGCACAACGCTGCCCACACGACCGCCGACCTCATCACCCGGGGCGTCCTCGACGACACCGCCCGTTCCGTGTACGAGGGCGTCCAGGACGTCGGCAGCGACGCGTGGGACACCAGCTCCTACCAACGCGAGAACACGCTGATGCTGAGCGACGGCAGCGAGGCCGACGCCTCCCCCAAGCTCATCATCAACAACCACGACACCGAAGCCAGCCACTCCGCGACCGTCGGCCAGATCGACTCGGAGGACCTGTTCTACATGACCTCCCGGGGCGTCGACGACGAGAGCGCGAGGAACATGCTCGTCGAAGGGTTCTTCGTCCCCGTCCTCGAGGAAGTCGAGGTCGAGGAACTCGAAGAGGACCTGGAGACGAAGATCGGCGAACGACTGCGGGCCTGAGGATGTCGGTCGGCGAACGCGTCTCGTCGGACCGCCAACTCGCCCGCCTGCTCCAGATAGGCGTGGTGCTCGAAGAGGTCGTCGAGGCGCGGGCCGCCCGCCACTACGAGTCACTTTCTTCGGCGGAGCGCGACGAACTGCGCGAGGACGTCCGCGAGCTACTGACGGAAGCGCGCGAGGAGTCCGCGGAGCACCGCGAGCGTCTCGAAACGCTCGTCGACGAACTCGACGCGGAGTCGGTACCGTTCGAGGAGATAGAGTCGCTGGTCGAGGCCACCTACGCCCAGACGGGACCGGAGGACTTCGACGGTGTCCTCTACGACCAGCTCCACGGCGAGGAGACGGCCTACAAGTTCTACGACGACCTCATCGACGCCATCGAAGCCAGCGACGCGAAGTTCGCGCTCGACCGTGAAGAGCTACTCGCTACGTTGAAGGCGATTCGGGAGGAAGAGGCCGAAGGCGTCGAGGAAGTGACCGAGGTCATGGAGGCCCGAGAATGAACACTGCAGACCAGTATCTGAAGGCGATCTATCTCGTACAGCAGATGGAGAACGGGCCAGCCTCGACCGGCGCACTGGCCGACCGGCTCGACGTGAGTCCGGCCAGCGTCAACGAGATGATCGGCAAGCTACAGGACCGTGGCCTCGCCGACCACGAGAAGTACAAGGGGGTCTCGCTGACCGACGAGGGTATCGAGCAGGCCCACGAGGCGCTCCAGACCTACTGCATCATCGAGCGCTTCCTCCACAACGTCCTCGAGGTCGAGGAGTTCCCGAGCGAGGCGAAGGCGCTCGAGAGCGTCATCGACGACACCGTCGCGGAGCGACTCGACACGATCATCGACCGCGAACCCCAGTGCCCGGACTGCTTCGACGCCCGAGCCGACATGTGCGCCGAACTGGTCCGAGAAGGCGAAGCCGACTAGTACGGGTCCTTCTCGGGGCTTTCGATTGCGATACGTTCAAGTGTCTCATCGCGTTAGAATCGGGTGACGTCCCACGGAAGTCCCGTGGTGTAGCGGCCAATCATATGGGCCTTTGGACGTAACGGGTTACGAGTCGTTACGGAAGCAAGCCCATGACGGCGGTTCGAATCCGCCCGGGACTATCTCTATTTCGATATGAACCGGCTGTATAGCAGCCGTTTTTGCCCCGACTACTTGCTGTCGTCGGCCATCGAGCCAGCTACTCTCGCAGTACTGCTTCTCGATCGTCCCGTCCACGAACCCGACTGATCGCCCACGCCAGTCCGAACACCGCCACAGCAGTCAGAAGGTGTTTGAGCAACGAATCCTCCCTCTCAGGGTTCTCGGTCGATACCATCAGTTACTGTTCGATCCCTACACGGATACGTTGCACCACCCGATGGACAGGCTGTCGGGGTGATCCAGGGCAGACGCTATCGTGACGAAGTGAGCTATAACTGCGTGGTACACGAGGGAGACGTATGCCCGACCGAACTGAAGTCGCGGACGTCATCGTCGTTGGCTGCGGACCTAGCGGCGCTGTCCTCGCGTACCTCCTCGCGCGGAGCGGCGTCGACGTCGCGCTCGTCGAGCGAGCCGGGACCTTCGAGCGCGAATACCGGGGATTTGGGTGGAACCCAGGCGTCATTCGTCTGTTCGACGAGATGGACGTCCTCGACGACGTCCTCGCGCTCGCCCACGAGACTGTCACTGAGGGCGCGTTCTCGCTCTACGGTGAGCAGGTCACCGTGCTCGATTTCGACCTGCTCGACACCGACTATTCGTACGCGCTCATGATGGAGCAGCCGGCACTCCTGGAGTGTCTCGTCGAGCACGCCAGCACGTACGACGGCTTCGCGTTCCACCCCGCCACGACCGTTACTGACCTCCAAGTCGACGACTCGGGCGCGGTTCGTGGAGCGGAGGCCCACGACCGCGAGGCCGCCGAGGACGTCAGGTTCGAGGCGCGTGCCGTGGTGGGTGCCGACGGCCGGTACTCGACCGTCCGAAAGCGTGCGGGCATCGACCCTGGATCGTTCGAGTCACCCATCGATCTCGTGTGGTTCAAGCTCCCGCAGGGCGCCGTCGACGCCAGCACCCAGGGCCACATCGACCGCGATGGCGTCCTCGTGTACTTCGGGCTGGGCGCCGGCGACCTCCAGGTCGGCTACCTCGTCCGGGACGGCGAGTGGCCCGGCGTCCGAGAGGCGGGATTCGGTGCGTTCCTCCGGCGGGTCGCCGCCATCGATCCAGAGCTGGCAGCGGCCATCGACGCGCATCTGGACGGGTTCCGAGAGACGACGTTGCTGGACGTCGCACCGGGCGTCGCGGACACGTGGACCCGGGACGGGCTCGTGCTTTTGGGCGACGCCGCCCACACCGCGAGCCCTATCGGCGCACAGGGCAATCCTCTCGCCGTCGAGGACGCCGTCGTCGGCCACGATGTCCTCGTCGACGCGCTCACGAACACGGAGGGGACTCTATCCGACGAGACGCTTCGGGATTTCGAGCGTCGACGTCGCCCGACCATCGAGCGCGTCATCTCGCTCCAGCGGCGCGCCGCGGACAACCTACGGTTCTGGCTCGACTACGGTCGGTACGTCCCGGCGTGGCTCGTCCGGGGATCGGCGGCGGCCTTTGACTGGCTGGCCCCGCACTCGCGCCTGATTCGGGGCGCGGTCGAATCGTTCGCGCTCGGCGACCAGTCCGTCTCGGTCGCCCGGTCACACTTCACGGACTGATGCCAGCCGAGCAGTGGGAGTATCGCTGGCTACCGTAACTCTGCCCCAGCCTCAGTGATGGGCGTCCCCGTTTGCTCACGTCCCGAGGACGAGATGATTCGATTCTTCGTGGTTCGAGCCCGCTTCTCACGGTACTCTCCACCGGGAGTCAGGACGAGGGGCAACGTGCGAGTTCTCGGGTCGACCCGGGTGACGATTCCGAGTCGAAGGAGACCTGTCACTGTCCTCCAGATTCGACGCTTCCATCGGGAACGACCGACCCTTCGTCCGCGTGGATTCGTGCGAGGAACGTCCGAACTGCGGTGGTAAAGTAGTCGGGATTGTCGAGATTCGAGGCGTGGCCGGCGTCCGGCACTTCGTCGACCGCCACGTCCGAGAGGTGGGCCGCCAGCTCTGCCGCGTGGCGCTTGACGAACGGGAGTTCGTTCTCGCCGTACAGGACCAGCGTCGGGACCGTAATCGCCGAGAGATCGATCGACAGTTCGTGAAACCGGGTCATCGACCGAATCACCTTTGCGAACTCGTCGGTGGCCATCTTCGGTCCCGTTTCGCGGAGTCGTTCGATCTTCTCGTAATCACCACTGGAGCCCCCGAAGAGCCGCTCCGTCAGCCACACGTTGGCCTTCTCGGCCCGTTCGTATCCGACGAGTCGAACTGGTGGAACGAAGCCGTTCATCACCAGCCGGCGCAGGAACCACTCGCCGCGAGTGAGGATTCTCGGCGTGAACGTGTCGGCGAGTATCATCCCAGCGATGCTCTCGGGGTGCGTCGCTGCGTACCTCAGTGCGATCGCCCATGGAGAGGCCACAGAGGACCGGTCGTTCGAGATCCAGTGCAGTGACGAGAGCGTGGAGGTCCTCGGCAAAGAGGTCCATCGTATACCCGGGTTCGGTCGAGCCACCCGTCCGACCGTGCCCGCGGACGTCGTAGACTATTGTCGCGTAGTCGTCGCTGAGCGCGTCCACCTGCTGTTTCCACATCGTTCGGTCGACGATGGAGGCGTGGACGAACACCAGCGGCGGGCCATCGCCACGTCGCTGGTAGTACGTCTCGATGTCGTTCGTCTGGACCGTCGGCATGTGGTCTTTAGAAGCGCTCGATGGGGATGAACTCACGGACGGAGGGGGCGTTCACGGGACACTCCGCCTCTCCGGGACCCCCTCGCTCGGTACCAGAGCGTTAGATTTGCCATCACTGGCTCGGGCGGCTAGCTGTCACTCTCGTTGGAATCTCCGCAACCTTTATTTATATGATTATATATTTTAATACGGAACTCGTGCGTTCGCGCATCTGTGATAGAGGTTGGGGCAGACGGGACCGTCGGACAGTCGACTCCTGTCTTCTCCGTGCGACCGGCGCACGGAACCTGTCACAGAGGACCTCCGTTCCGGATCATCGGCCACCGCACTATGACACACCCAAACGCCAGAGTCGACGACGGAACATCCCCAACGGTAGAACGAACGAAAGCCTTCGAACATCTCGTCGACGCTCTGGACGCTGACGAGATGGACGAGACGAACTATCACCTTCGGGAAGCGCTCCAGTTACTCGCGATAGAGGAGCATTCTCGGGAGAGGCCCCTCGAAGAGGACGACGTAGCTTCCGGGGAGACGTCCCTCTGAGCGAGGAGTCTGTGGGAGAAACCTCCCACCGAGTTTTGGAGAACGTGTATCGGCTCTCTCCAGGTAAGATTATGACGAAAGTACCGTTGGCGGAACCGTTATCACACCCGACTGCCTACGGAGAGCATGACCTCCTCGGGCCCGTCTCGGGACATCTACGCCGAAACGCTGGCCGTCTTCGACCGACCCTCTCACGCCCACGAGCCGCTCACGACCACGGAGGTCGCGGAGGCTCTCGACTGTACGCGGCGAACGGTCTACAAACGGCTGGACAAACTCGTCGACCGCGGTGACTTGCTGACCAAGAAGGTAGGTTCCAGCGCGCGAGTCTGGTGGCGAGCGTCCGCAGACGCCAGCCACACGACGGACGACACCGAAGAGGACAGCGAGGAGGACCTCCAGACGGAACGCGAGCGCTTCGGAGCGCTCGTACAGGCAGTCGAGGAGTACGCAATTTTCATGCTCGGCCCCGATGGATACATCCGAAGCTGGAACAGCGGTGCCGAACGCATGAAAGGCTACACCGAAGACGAAATCCTCGGCGAGCACTTAGAGACGTTCTACACCGACGAGGACCGGGAGGCAGGCGTTCCACGAACGAACATCGCGACCGCAGCTGAGGAGGGAGTGGTCGAGGACGAGGGATGGCGCGTTCGCAAGGACGGCACGACGTTCTGGGCAAACGCTACGATCACGGCTATCCGTGACGACGACGGAACGTTGCTGGGGTACGCGAAGGTGACCCGCGACATGACCGAGCGGCGCGAGCGCGAGCGCCAACTCCGCCGCGAGCGCGACAAACTGGAGGACGACCTCAACGAGGTGTTCGAACGGACCACCGACGGCGTCGTGGCGATCGACGACGAGTGGCAGATAACCTACGTGAACGAGCACGCAGAGGAACTCATCGGTCGCTCCGCGGGCGACCTGGTCGGGAAAGGACTCACGGAGCAGTTCCCGGAGGAGGCACGAGGGATGCTCCACGAACAGTACCAGGAGGCGATGGAGACCCAGGAGCCGACGAACTTCGAGATGTACTCCGACCTCGTGGAGGGATGGGTCGAAGTACACGCCTACCCCTCGCCGTCCGGCCTCTCGATCTACTTCCGGGATATCACTCGCCGTAAAGAGTACGAACAGGAGCTAGAGCAGTATCAGCGAATCGTCGAGACGGTCGACGACGGTATCTATGCGGTCGATTCGGACGCACGGTTCGTGCTGGTCAACGACGCGTTCTGCGAGCTGACGGGCTACGACCGCGAAGAGTTGCTGGGAGGATACGCAACGATGATTCACGACGAAGAAGTCACGCCCAGCGCTGCCGAATTGGCTGACGAGGTGGCAGCGGGCGAGCGCGACGTAGCGACCCTCGAGCTGAGCATCCACAGAAAAGACGGTGAGACGGTGCCAGCAGAGAGTCGACTGGGTCCGTTTCCGTTAGCTGGTGAGAGAGGTCGGTGCGGGGTGATTCGTGATATCTCCGATCGCGTCGAACGCGAGCGTGAACTCGAACAACAGAACGAGCGCCTGGAGAGTTTCGCCAGCATGCTCGCCCACGAACTCCGGAACCCCCTCACCATCGGCCAGATGTACACTCAGAACCTGCCGGCCGAGACAGCGCCAGAGGCGGTAGGATACATCACGGAAGCGTTCGACCGTATCGAAGATACCATCGATATCCTGCTGGCGCTGACGCAAGGCCGTGATGCAGTCGGCGGGAGCAGTGAAGTCGAACTCGCGGACACCGCACGCGAGGCGTGGGATGAAGTGGACGCGCCGGGGGCAACGGTAGCAGTGGAGATAGACGGCAGGATACAGGCGGACGAAACGTACATTCAGCATCTGTTCCGGAACCTGTTCGAGAACACCGTGGAACACGGTGGGTCGGAGGTCAGCGTGACGGTCGGCGAGCTACCGACCGGGTTCTACGTGGCGGACGACGGACGTGGAATCGCCGCCGCGGACCGCGAGGCCGTGTTCAAGCCCGGCTTCACCACGGCGGCCGAACTGGGTGGGACCGGATTAGGGCTGGCGTTCGTCCGAGAGATGGCCGACGTGTACGGGTGGACGTGCACGGTAACTGAAAGCGACGCTGGCGGTGCACAATTCGAGTTCAGAAACGTCGACCGTAGTGGAGGAAGCCGCTAGTCGGTTCACAGTCCGAGAGGTGTGGACATCATCGTCCGCAACGGGGCAGTGACGAAACGAGATGCGACGTGCCCTGAATCGACCGTCTCCGTCGGCCGTTCCCGGACGTCTTTCGCCGACTCGGCCGCAGCGACGAACCGGGGAAACGGTTACTTCGCACCGTACTCGATGGTTCCGTTCCAGACGTCGTACTTGTCGTCGTGCTTCTTGTCCTCTTCGAGCAGCAACACCTGTACCTTCAGGGTGCCGGAGTCGAACTGGCTGAGGGCGTCCGGCAGCACTTCGAGCGTGTACGTGCCGTTTTTCTTCTGCTCCCAGCGAACGTCCTTCCTGGTGATCCACGTACCGTTTATCTTGACCATGAAGTAGGGTTCGCCGTCGCTCTCGGGGTCGACGTTGTTCATTAGCGTGTCCGCGGTGACCCGGATGTCGAAATCGCTGTATCCGCCACCGCTGGCGTTCTTCTTGTCGACGAACTCGACGCTGGAGATGCGGTCGGAGAGCCTGTTCTGGAAGGGCGTCCGCGGCTCCGTCGGGCGTATCCACATCTCTGTCGTCTGCGTCGTGGTCGTCGTCGTGCTCGTCGTCGAGGCGACGGTGGTAGTGGTCGGCGTCGAAGTACTCGTCGGCGTCGGAGTGGAGTTCGTGGTCGTTGCGGTGGTGGACGTCGCGTCCGTCCCGTCAGTCGAGCCGCCGAAGCCGGTGCAGCCGGCGAGCAGCACGGCGAAGACGAGCACGACAGCTGTGAGACGTTGGCTGTTCACAACCGATGATTGACCGAGAACAAGGTAACCCTTATGATTGGTAAACGAGCCGATAATGACTCGACGGCCGTCTCGTCCTGTCGAGACAGCCGCTACGCTGTCTTGCGTTTCGTAAGCCGTCATGAATTTCTCGGGAGAGAACGGGGCGCTTACTCCCGGTCGTACCGCCAGTCGGACAGACGAACCGGGCGACGCCGCACTGCTCGTTTTCGAACTCGCTTCGCCGTTCCCGGTCTTCGTCTCCGTTCCGGGCGGCAGTCCGCCCCGGATTACGGCTCGAATCGAGCGTTTCGTCGGCGTCGAAACGGCTTCAGAGACGGTCGCGTCCGCTACGGCGGGACGAACGACCGCTGGACGCGACGTCGTCCAGTTTCTCGAGCGCGGCGCGGTAGTATTGGCGAACGTCGAACCCCCCGTGCTGTCCGCCAGTCCCGTTCCGACGCGTGCCGCGGTTCGACCGTGCCCGTTTCTGGCGAGTGCCGCGACTCGAACGCGAGTCGCCGTGCGAGCGGGCTTGCCCCGGGTTGGTCTCGGTTCCCAGCACTTCTCGAACTTCGTCGGGCACGAACGCCTTCTCCGGTGATAGTGCGCGTGACAGCGTCAGCATCACCAGTGCGAGAACGACGAGGTAGTATCCGACCGTCGTGACGATGTTCGCGGAGAAGAACGCCACGTAGATACCGTTGATGAAGAAGAACAGTCCTGTAATCTGGAGCCCCCTGTTCAGATAGTCGAATGCCGAATCTGCCGCGGGCCTGCCAAGCCCGTCGAAGCTTCTTGTACTCATCTCCCCAACCAGTCCTTCGAAGCCCGACGTAATGAAGTTCAGTCAGACACGGTTTCTCAGCTAGACCAGTCAAGTATCATTACATTATTCTTTTTATATAGTAAACATATAGAAAAGGTATTAAGTATATATTTACTGCGTCACTCCTGTGCCGTCGACGGTCCCTCTGTCACGTACGACCTAGACGGGGCCAGACGGAGGTGCCGGGGCTAGTTCGGCGAACGACCAACCGGCGGCCGACGCTCGCGGCGGTGACGGACGCACGTCTGGCGGGCCCGTACTGGCCCGGTTCGCCAGGCCGCAGAGCACAGCGTCGACGACGGTCGCCGGCGAACGGAGACGGTTACCGCCAGCCAATCGATTAAGGCGCTCGACGGCCTCTGTTCGACCGTGACGGAACAGCGCTATCTCCCCGACGAAGACGACGTGACCGAGTTCGAAGCGACGGTCGAGGACGCGACCGAGGAGTACGTCGTCCTCGACGGCACGTACTTCTACCCGGAGGGCGGCGGTCAGCCGGCCGACCGCGGCGTGCTCGCCTGGGACGGGGGCGCGGCGGACGTCGTGGCGGTCCGGAAGAACCACGGGGACGTCCGCCACTACGTCGAGAACATCGACGGCGACCTGCCCGAACCGGGAGCGACCGTCGAGGGACGAATCGACGAGGAACGCCGCCAGGCTCACCGACGGATGCACACCGCCCAGCACGTCGTCTCGCGGGTCGTACTGGACGAGTACGGCGCGGAGACGGCAGGCAACCAGATTCACGAAGACCGGTCGCGCATCGACTTCGAGCCCGCGGACTTCTCCGACGAGGACGTCCGAGCCATCGAGCGCGCGACGAACGAGGCTATCGAACGCGACCTCGCGGTTACGAAGGCCGAGCATCCCCGCGAGGAGGTCGAGGAGCGCGTCGACGAGGGCCGGTCGCTCCTCCACCTCATCCCGGACCACGTCGACCCGCTCCGTGTGGTCGCGGTCGAGGAGTTCGACTACTGTCCCTGCGGCGGGACCCACGTCGACAGCCTCGGCGAAATCGGTCGCGTCAAGATCACGAATCGGGAGTCGAAGGGGCGGGACACCGAACGCATCGAGTTCGAACTGCGGGCGTCGGAAACCGCCGAGGCTAGCGAGTGAGGGTACCGTAATTTACCTGTTTCTCCCTGAACGAAACGAAGCGTTCTCCAGTCCGAGCGAAAACGAGCTGTGACGTCTCCTCGTCGTAACGCTAAAGAGCGAATCGTCCGTTTGTATCAGTAATGAGTACGTACGTCGAACAACGGAGGTGGTTCTGTGGGTGTCGAAATTAAGGGCTCGCCGGTTTCTGACCAGCAGTTCGAGGAGATGAAGGAGTTCGTCTACGAGTATCTGGCCGCGAGCGTCCAGAACGAGGACGGCGGCGGTCGGATGCGGTGGTACCCCTGGCACTCTGCGGACTACCGGTACAATCACATCATCAACGTCGTCGACCTTGCAGAGACCATCGCGGAGCGGGAGGGCGCGGACGTCGACGTGGCGCGCGTCGCGGCACTGTTCCACGACATCGCCAAACTCGACGCCGACCAGGACGTCCACGCAGAGGAGGGCGCCCGGGTGGCCCGCGAGTATCTCGAATCACACGGCGAGTTTCCCGAGTCGTTCGTCGAGGAGGTCTGTAAGGCGGTCGAGGACCACTCCTACCAGGGCGACCTCGACAGCCTCTCGAAGGAGACCCAGTGTCTCATCGAGGCGGACATGCTGGACAAGGTAGGGGCGAACGGCACCGCCCTGATGCTGCTCCGGATGGGCTACGAGGCCCGCACGCACATGGCGGCCGCGGAGATGGTCGACCGGGTGCTCGAACGCGGCAAGGACGCCGCGAGCCGGGTCCAGAGCGACACTGCGAGCGACATCGCCCATCGCCGGCTCAAGCGTGTGAAGTGGTTCCGAGAGTGGCTCCTCGACGAAGTGCCCGAGATGGACGACGAGGAGACGGGTCCCCCCCGAGGCCACGGTCCGTAGGGCACGTCGGCGCTCGTGGCTCCGCCACAGGGGAAGACCGCTTCGGTTTCTCGGACGCGTCGTTAGGCCAGCGTCGTCGCCGCGTCGAAGAGGAAGGACAGGCCGGCCAGCGCCAGTACCACCGCGCTGAGGTACGCGACGGCGGGGGCGAAGGAGTCCACGCGACGGCCGGCGGCGACCAGCGCGGCGGGGAAGCCGGCGATCCAGAGCGCGATACCGCCGAAGAAGCCGACGACGATGACCGGGCCGCCGGTCGTCACCGTGAGCGCGTCGCCGACGACCCCCGAGAGCAGGTCGTAGCTCCGTTCGTTCAGCAGGCCGACGCCCGCCGTGAGCCACCAGATTATCTGGTAGGGGTTCGTGATGGCCAGCGCGAACGCCTTCCGGAACCCCCTGGTGTCGTCCGCGTCGCTTTCCGCGGTGAACGTTCGATTCGCGTCCCGCGCTGCGCCGTAGGCGAAGTACAGCATGAGCAGGCCGCCGACGCCGACCATCACCCCGCGCACTACCGGTGCCTCGCGGACGACGGCGACAACCCCAGCCAGTGCGAGGACGAAGAAGCAGGCGTCCGCCGTCATCGCACCGAGACCGGCACGGAATCCGGAGTTCCAGCCGCGGAGGACGCTCTCTTCGGCGATGACGGCGTTCATCGGTCCGGGCGGTGCGGCCAGCGAGAGACCCAGGGCCGCGCCAGCCACTGCAGAGACGACAACGTCGAGCACGGTCGACGTTCGTCGCGGGGCGGGAAAACTATCTCGAATCCGGTCAGACGGCGGCCGCCCCGAGTCGCGCCACGGTACGGACGGCCGTCTCCCAGACGGAGAAGCCGAACGCGAGCTGGACGAGGAAGTCGGCGGCGAAGAAGAAGAACAACGCCGCCGAGAAGAGGTGTGCCTTCCGCATGTCCACCCTGTGCGAGAACGTGTGGAAGAAGTAGGCGTTCGCGATGCTCACGGGGATGATGGCGAACATCTCGCCCAGCCAGATGGCGCCGTGAGCGCCGTACTGTGCGGCCAGGCCGATGGTGACCAGTTGCGTCTTGTCGCCGAACTCGCCGAACATCATCATCGCGAAGATGGGGACGAATGCGCCGTATCCGTCGGACTCCGCGAGGTCGCTGTCCCGGAACCGTTCCGGAACGAACCCCGAGAGATTCGTTGCGCCGCCGTCCGTCTCCGCGACTCCGTCGGGCGTCTCCCCCTCGGGCATCGATTTGAGTAGCAACACGCCGAACAGGACGAACAGGCTCGCGGTGAGAGCGTCGAGGTAGATGCCGGGGAGTACGCGAGTGAGTGCTCCGCCGACGTACACCTCGACGGCGGTCCACAGCGCGAACGCGCTGCCGGCAGCGCTCACGACCAGCCACGGCCTGTATCGGGTCGAGAGACCGGCGATGATGAACTGTACCTTCTCGCCGGGCAACACCGCCAGCTGGGCCACGAACGCGACCGCGACGACCTCCAGCCAGGTGGCCATCTACGCTACCTCCTCTGTGACCGCCCGGACGCGTATCGAACGGGCGACGCTCTCCGGGAGGCTCTGTTCGTCCCCGGCGTCGGCTTCATCGCTCGCGACACGGACAGTCACCATACCGAACGGCGCGACGTCCACGACCTCCAGTTCCGTCCCGGGCGAGATGCCTGCCCGGTCGAGATAGCGGAGTTCCTCCTCGTCGCGGTCGCTGACGCGGGCGACGACGACCCGGTCGTCGGTCTCGTGGTCGCTCAGCGGGGTCGTGTCGTCCGCCTCGATGGGGGCGAGGTCCGCTCCCGGGATGGGGTCGCCGTGCGGGTCGACCTCCGGTTCTCCGAGGACCTTGGCGACCCGGCGCTCGAACTCCTCGCTGATGTGGTGTTCGAGACGGTCGGCCTCCTCGTGGACTTCGCTCCACGAGTAGTCCAGATGTTCTGTCAGGTAGGCTTCGAGCAGGCGGTGGTGGCGTACGACCTCCAGCGCGACCGTCTCCCCCTCGTCGGTCAGTTCGACGCCCTTGTACTTCTCGCGTTCGAGCAGGCCGCGGTCCGTCAGCTTCTCGACCATACTGGTGACGGTCGGCGGCGTCACGTCGAGGTAGTCTGCGATGTCCGAGGTCGCCACCGGGCCGTCGCTCTCCTCCTGGAGCGTGTAGATCGCCTTCAGGTAGTCCTCCATCACGTCGCTGAGCATTCGGTGACGGATTTTGGCACCTCTAATCCTTCAGTTTGTCGGGTGCCCGAGAAAGGTTTCGGGGCGTCGCCGTCAGCACCGGTCGTCGCAGATGCGGTCGATGATGTCGCCGGTCGAGAGCAGTTCGTCCTCGTGAGCGTCGCGCGGCGACGCGCGGCGTACGTCGCAGTCGACGCCGCGACTCGCCAGCTCCCCCTCGATGGCCTCCTCGTCGTGGTGCTGGTCGTACCCCAGCGCGATGACGTCCGGGTCGAGTTCCTCGATGGGGACGAAGATGTCCTCGCGGTGGCCGACGAGCGCGTGGTCGACCATCTCCAGCGCGGCGACCATGTCCCGACGCTGGCGGTTCGAGAGGATCGGCGGGTCCTTGTGGGTGACGTTCTCCCCGCGAGCGACGATGACCGACAGGCGGTCACCCATCGCCGCGGCGTCCCGGAGGTAGTGTGCGTGCCCTGGATGGAGGATGTCGAAGGTCCCCTGGGCGATGACGTGTGTCATTCCTGAAGCTCCGCATCGATGTCTTCCTGGGTGAAGTCGAAGAACCCCTCGTCTTCCGGGAGCGCGACGTCCAGCACGTCGAGCTTCCGTCGGTCGCCGTTCCGGTCGAACGCGCGCCAGCTATCGCGGTCGTACGGCGCGCCGATGATGACGTGGACGTCGCCCCTGCCGAAGGTCCGGAGGTCGGCGTCGCTCGGGCGGAGCACGCCGTTCGGATGCGAGTGGACGGAGCCGACCGTCTGCACGTCGTTGGGGATGGTGCTCGACTTGACGGTCGCGCTCACGCTGTTCGACTCCGTCCCCGGCATGACGAGCACGTCGGTGATGACCGTCCCCTCGCGGTCGAGACCGAGCGACGACGCCGACTCACCCCGGAAGAACCCCATGTACTCGTCCGGATGAGCGTCGCGCGACGCTTCGAGAGCGAACTCCAGCGCCCCCTCGGCGATCCCCAGTATCTCGTTCGACCGGAACAGCCGCATGGGTTACAGTTCGACCGGACGCGTTCTAAACGTTGCGAACCGCCGCCCCCGAATCGCGACGCTCGCGGAGGGCGACCGGGGCCGCTCGACCCGCCGACGCCCGGGTCGAAGTTGCAAAGCGTTAAAAATAGCCACCCCGAAAACACGGACAACATGACTACCTCCGATGACGGTCCCGCCGACGGGTCCGACACGCCCGTCGTGTACGACCTCGACGCGGACTGCACTCTCTCCGACGTTTCCGAGGAGAACCGATACCACGCCGAGGTCAACGGCGTCGTCGACTACGGCGTCTTCGTCGACATCTCCGATTCCGTCTCCGGTCTCGTCCACGAATCGAACCTCTCCGGGAAGTTCGACGTCGGCGACGAACTCGTCGTCGAACTCGTCGAGATCCGCGAAAACGGCGACCTGAGCTTCGACACCGCCGACCTCGACGAGTACGAGACGGTCCCGGTCGCCCACGATTACGAGGTGTCCGACACGGGTGCGCTCGCCGAACGCGTCGGCGAGTCCGTTCACGTCGAGGGCGAAGTCGTCCAGATAAAACAGACCGGCGGACCCACCATCTTCCACGTCAGCGACGAAACCGGCGTCGTCCCCTGCGCCGCGTTCGAAGAGGCGGGCGTCCGCGCTCATCCCGACATCGACATCGGCGACCTCGTCCACATCACCGGCGTCGTCGAAGAGCGCGAGGAGTCGCTGCAGGTCGAAGTGAACTCGCTCGACCGCCTCGAAGGCGACGACGCAGCGGACGTGCGCCAGCGCCTCGACGAGGCGCTAGAACAGCGGGCCGAACCGCACGACGTCGAACCCCTCGTCGAGTGGCCCGCGCTCGAGCAGATGTTCCCGGACCTCCGGGAGATCGCCAAACAGCTCCGACGAACCGTCCTCGAGAGCCGCCCGATTCGTGTCCGTCACCACGCCGACGGCGACGGGATGTGTGCGTCGATCCCCGTCGAACTCGCGCTCCGGAAGTTCATCGAGCAGACTCACCAGGACCCGGACGCCAAGCGTCACCTCTTCAAGCGCCTGCCGAGCAAGGCACCGTTCTACGAGATGGAGGACGTCACCCGCGACCTCAACTTCGCGCTCGAAGACCAGGCCCGTCACGGTCAGAAGCTCCCGCTCCTCCTGATGCTCGACAACGGGAGTACGGCGGAGGACGTCCCCGCGTACGAGAACCTCGCTCACTACGACATCCCGATTCTCGTCGTCGACCACCACCACCCCGACCCCGAGGCCGTCGAACCGTACGTCGACGGCCACGTCAACCCGTACCTGTACGACGAGGACTACCGCATCACGACGGGGATGATGTGCGTCGAACTCGCACGGATGATAGCGCCGGAGATAACGGACGACCTCCGCCACGTCCCCGCCGTCGCCGGCATCTCCGACCGGTCGAAGGCCGACGCGATGACCGACTACGTCGACCTCGCCAAGTCGGAGGGGTACGAGGAGTCGTTCCTCAACGACGTCGGCGAGGCGCTCGACTACGAGGCGTTCTGGCTGAAGTACGACGCCGGCCGGAACCTCATCAACGACGTGCTCAACGTCGGCTGTGACGACGAGTCGCGCCACCGGGAACTCGTCTCTTTCCTCGCAGACCGTGCCCGCGAGGACGTCGACGAGCAACTCGACGCCGCCATGCCGCACGTCGAACACGAGCGCCTGGCCAGCGAAGCCCACCTCTATCGCGTCGACGTCGAGAACCACGCCTATCGGTTCACCTACCCGCCGCCGGGCAAGACGACCGGCGAGATTCACGACCGGAAAGTCGAGGAGACCGGCGAACCGGTCATCACCATCGGCTACGGGCCGGACTTCGCGGTCCTCCGGAGCGACGGCGTCCGCCTCGACATCCCGGAGATGGTGTCGGAACTCAACGACGAGATCGTCGGCGGCGGCGTCAGCGGCGGCGGTCACCTCGTCGTCGGTTCCATCAAGTTCGTGCAGGGGATGCGCGAGCAGGTGCTCGACGCACTCGTCGAGAAGATGGCCGACGCGGAACTCGACGAGGACCTCCAGAGCACGACCGTCGGCCACGAGAGCGACGACTAGCGCTACCGCCCCGTCGGGGCGAATCGAATTTCCCTCCGCGCTACCCAGACCGCTCCAGCGACGCCGACTGCCACCGCCGCGGCGAGACCGACCGGTAACCGCGACCCGCCACCGCTGGCTCGCCAGTCGGCGTCGAACACACGGGCGTAGTAACTCGCCGCTTCCTCACCGTGCAGGACGACCGCAACTTCGCGATTCCGTCGAGCGGAGTGGTTGTTCCAGTTGAGGCTCCCGACGACGACGTGTTCGCCGTCAACGACCAGACCCTTCGTGTGAACCTTTCGATAGCCTCGCGGGTCGGTGAGCCTCGCGGTCAGCGGGAGTCCCTCCTCGTTCGCACGCTCGTTCAGCCACTCGACGAGTCGACTGTTCTCCTCCTCGACGTACCACGCGCTGCCGAGCAGGACCCGGACCTCGACGCCGCGCTCGCGGGCGGCCACCAGCGCGTGGGCCACGCGGTGCGAGGTGAACGAGTAGCCCGCGAGCAGGATTCGCTCGTCCGCGCCGCGGATGGTCTCGACCGGGATTCCCGGCGCGTCGGGGAGGACGAACGCGCGAGCGCGCCGGGCATCGGTCACTGACGACCGACCGGTCGGTCGCCCCGAGCGGCCGCCACTCGCCGGCGTCGGGACGCCACTGTGCGCCTTCGGTCGTGTCGGGATAGGTTACGGCGTCGACCGCGTGCCCGTCGCCGCTCGCCCGACGGAGACGGACCGTCTCGCCGCCGTTAGCAAGCGAGAGGTCGTCGGCGAGCGCGAACGCCCGGTAGTCAGTCAGGTTCCGCGTTCGCGCTGGCGCGGTCGAGAATGCGATTCGGCCCCTCGCGCGTCGCTCGCTTCCGCGAGAGAGATTCGCGGTGGTTTCGCCGTCCGAGAGCGCCCACCGGGAGAGGTTCACCTCGCGAGGAAAGGAGACGACGACGAACTCACCGGCGTCCCCGGTCGCGACCGGATTCGGATAGACGGCGACGATCTCCGGGGTCGCTGGCGCCGTCACGCCGGGAGCCACGCCGACGGGGAGGGCCATCGCGAGGCCGACGGCGACGACGAGACCGACGGACGCGGGGAGACGGGACACGGTCCGGAGTGGTCCCGGCCTCCGGTATAAATGTTCGTCCGTCAGCGGGGGTTCGAGGTCGTTTACGACCGTTCTGAGGGCTGGTCTCTTCGGTTGTTTCCATCGGCTTACCGGTGGCTTTTTGCCGGAGACGTTCGCTCTCCCGGATATGGTCGCAATTCACGTCGTACTGGAACTGGCCGGGTACGCGCTGGGGGCGCTCGGTTCCGTTCTCGTCTTCTTCGAGTTCTTCCAGGTTCCGAACTACGTAGAGTACGACCCGGAGTTCAACGACTACACGGTCGACATCTCGCCGATGGAAGTGACCGAGCACACCTGGATCGGCCGCGTCGGCGCGTTCCTGGTGGCCGTCGCGTTCGCACTGGAGTTTCTTGCCGCGATACTCGCTCACGGCCTGGGGTGAACGATTCCCCGGCAGTCGGGACACTCGGCGAACTGCTCCGGTCCCTCGGTCGTCTCGTACTCTATGAGCAGGTAGCCACCGGGAATCGTCTCTCCACACTCTGGGCACGTTCCCAACGTCGCCGATTTGGTCGCCATTTCCTCGACTCTGCGAGAGAGTAGCGGAGCGAGGGTCTTCGTTATTGACCGATTAGAACGTAGTAATGACTGCTTACCGGGCGTTGGCCTTCTGCGCTTCCGACTGGACGAGGTACGAGCGGTCGTCCGCGTACTCCGCTGCGGCCTCGCGGGCGTTCTCCGTTCCGATCTGATTGAGCGCCCAGGCGGCGCTGGCGCGCACCGTGTCCGACTCGTCCTTCGCGAGCGTGTCGGCGAGCGGGTCGATCGCGCGCGTGTCGCCGATGCGGCCGAGTGCGCGGGCGGCGTGGCTGCGAACGCTCTCGTCGTCGGCCACGAGCTGGTCGGCGACCGCCTGGGTGGCCTCGTCGCTGCCGATTTCGCCGAGCGCCTTCAGCACCGTCTTCGCCATGCCGGGGTCGGCGTCGGCGTACTCGACGATGTCGTCGACCGCCTCGGCGCTGCCGATCTTGCCGACGATGCGGATGGCGTCCTTGTCTCGACGCTCCGCGCGTTCGAGCATCGCGTCGAGCGACTCCTCGGACCCCATGCGTTCGAGCGCGTCGAGGCAGTGACGCTCCATGAAGTTCGACTGGAGGCGGTCTAGCGCGAGCAGAACCATGTCGACGCGGTCGCGCTTCTCCCAGACCTTCAGCGCGTGCCACTCCGGCGGGAAGTCCTTGCGGTGGTCGAGCACGTCGTAGTACCCCTCGGCTTCCAGCTGTTCGCGGGTTTCGAGGTCGCTCCACTCCTGGGCGCTGTCGACCGACTCCCGGAGCGACGTCGTCGCCTCGACGAGCTCGATGATGGTCTCGGTGTCGTCGTCGGGGTGGAGGTTGGTGTCCTCGATGGCCGACGCGGCGTTATCGAGCACTTTCGCGAGGTCGTCGGTGTTGCGGGAGACGGTGACGCCAAAGTCCGCGCCGAGAACCTCCTGGACGCGTTCCGCGAACTCGCCGACGGCGTCCGCAAGATCGCTGCGGCCCTCGTCGGTCCAGCGGGTGTCCGCGATGGTCGATTTCACGTCCTCGACGTCCTCGACGACGTTCTCCGCGTACGGACCGCGCTTCTCTTCGATGCCCGAGCTCAAGTCCTCGATGCGGGCCTCCAGTTCCTCGCGGGGGTCCTCGGCTTCCTCCTCGTCCTCTTCGTCTTCGTCCGGTTCCGAGAGGTCGGCCGACTCCAGCCGCTCTCTCACGTCGTCGAGTTCGGCTTCGACGACGTCCAGTTCGGCCTCGGTCTCGGCCGCGTCAAGGTCGGCCTCGATAGCGTCAAGCTCCGCGTCGATGCTCTCCGCAGTCGAGCCTCCCTGGCCGGCCGGCGCTACCTCCTCTTCCTGCTCCGCTTCCTCCTGCGCCTGTTCCTGCTCTGCATCGTCGACCCGTTCGTCCTCCGCCTGCTCCCGCTCCTCGGTATCCTCTTCGTCGCTCATGCGCGCACCCCCGACGGCGATGTCACTCGGTTCATATAGTCGAAATTCGGGGCGTACCCATCAAGAGCGTTTCCCTTCTGTCGTGCGACGCGGTGGCGACCGTCGGCGGTTCGCGGGCGAAGCGCCACCGATTACGCCGGACGGCTCGCGGTGGTCGTCCGCCAGTAGAAGTGCGGACCGAGCAGGAGATACGCCAGCGCGAGCGTCAGCAGTGCGTAGGGAAACGTGCGACCCAGAAAATCCGGAATCAGCACGGCCAGCGAGTGGACGACGCCCATGATGAGTGCGTCGCGGGCCAGCAGGTCGGGATACGTTATCGTCGACACCATCAGCACCGTGAGGACGTACGCAAGGACGACGAGTGCGAGCGGGTCGGTGACCCCCACGAGCACGCCCGCGCTCAGGACGACCGACGCGAGCGTCGTCGGGACGCCCTCCGTCACGTCGTCGTCCGTGTCGTAGGCCGTGTAGAGTCCGAGTCGGACGATGGCAGCACCGACGAACAGCGCCGCCCCGAGCACCGCAACGGCCCCGCGCGGCGTGTCAAGTCCCCACGACTCGGTCACGACGGCAACGACCAGCGTCGCGGGCGCGACGCCGAAGGAGGCAACGTCGGCCAGCGAGTCGAGGTACGGTCCCGCCGCCGAGCTACCGACGTGGCGCGCGAGCACGCCGTCGAGGCCGTCCGCGACGGCCGCCAGCAGGATGAGCCGCGCGGCCAGTTCCGGGTTCGCGTCCGCCACCACGACGGCGAGAAAGCCGACGGCGGCGTTCGAGACGGTCACCGCGTCCGCCAGCGAGAGCCGTCCCACGAACCGGGGTTGCATACTCGCCGGGTGACGAGCGGCGGTCTTACGTTTTTTGCAATCCGCGTGGCTCTTCGGCGCGTGGTCGCCATCACCGCCGCTGGTCGTCGGGAACGCCCGGAAAGGTCGGTCGGTGTCCGCGAAGCGGTCAGTCGGCGCGCACCTCCGCGGGCGGTCCGTCGGAGCCGTCGACGTCGCTCGACGCGGACGCCTTCACCGCGGTTAGCGGGTTCTGGGAGCCGATTCGGCAGTCGAACGTCGGATGCTCGGCGAAGTGACGCACCAGCAGGTGTCGCCGCGACCCCGTGATGCCCGTCCGGCCGACGTCCTCGGCGGTGAACTCCTCCGGCAGGCGCTCGAACAGCCGTCGCAGGCCGTCGAACGTCTCGAACACCTTGGCGTTGCCCGAGGAGTCTGCACCCCGGCGAGACACCTCGTAGCTTCCGTCCTCGCGGTGCGTGCCCGCCGTCCGGAAGAACTCGCGACGCTCCGTCAGCGCGTCGCCGACGGCATCCTGCAGAGCCGTGGCTTCCTGTCGGGTCAGTTCGTATTCGACATCGTCGATAGTCAGTACGACCGATTCACCGTCTCGCTGTACCGATGCGGCGCGCTCGTCATCCGAGAAGAACGCGACCAGGAGACTGGGTACTCCGTGGCATGCTTCTCACTCCCGTCTCCGGCGTAAAAACTCTGTCGACGCGACGAGAGGTCGACGGTCGCGCCCGGACGAGTTCTCAAAAGTTAAGAGAGCAGGCCGACAACCGCCGACCATGATTCCACTCGCGGAGACGTTCCCCACGAACGCGGCAGGTATCGTCGTCGGCGTCGTCGGTATCGCGATGGTCGCTGCCTGGCTGGCCTATCTCTACCGGTAGCCGGCGCGTACCGTCGTTCGACCGACGCCGCGGTCGCTACTGCTCGACGGCGTCGACGCGCTCGCGCAACCACGCCGCCGCGTCCTCGACCTCGTCCTCGTCCGGACCCTGTATCGTCACGCTGACGTGATCGCCAGGGTAGCTTCCGACGGTCACGTCGAATCGCTCGCGCAGCCCGTCGATGCGGTCCAGCAGCGCACTCTCCGGTTCGTCCGCGTCGACGATGCGCCGGTGGCGCGGCTCGCCCGAGAACTCGTCGGCCACGTGGTCGAACATCGCCTTCATCTCCTCGGGGACCCCCGGCAGGACGTAGACGCCCTCTATCTCCGCGCCGGGCGCGACGCCCGCCTCGTTCGGGAGCAGACGCGCCCCTCTGGGCAGGTGGGTCGTCCCCGGCACGAGGTCGGCGTATTCGTAGTCGCTGTGCTCTTCGACCCAGGCAACGGCCTCGGGGTGTTCCTCGACCGGGACGCCGACCGCCGCGGCGACGCCCTCCATCGTCAGGTCGTCGTGCGTCGGACCGAGGCCGCCGGTGACGAGGACGGCGTCGTACTCCGCGAGCGCCTCGTTGACCTCGCGGGCGATGTCGGCGACGCGGTCCGGGACAACGACGACCCGCTCGACCGAGACCCCGCGCTCCGACAGCCGTTCGCCCAGCCACGCGGCGTTCGTGTTCACGGTGTCGCCGGAAAGAATCTCGTCCCCGACGGTGACCAGCGCGACTCGCATACCCGCAGTTGAGTTCCCGAGCGGAAAAGCCCTATCGCATCCCGGCGGAAAGCGGTTCTACTGCATCCCCGGCGGCGGGCCGCCGTCGCCGATGTCGTCGTCGGACACGTCCACGTTCAGTCCCATCTCCTCGCGTTTCTCCTCTAGCTTCCGTATCTGGAACCGGAAGTACGCCAGCCCGAGCAGGGCGACGACGCCGGCGACACCGACGATGCCCGTGAAGATGGTCTCGTCGCGCGCCAAATAGAATCGGACGGTAATGGAGTTGGCGTTCACCGGTTCGTCCCACACCAGGTGTACCCTGTCGTCGGTCCGGTGCTGCTCGTGGTCGTCCGGACTGACGTCGCTGAGCAGGAAGTTGTCCACGCGCATTCCCTTCGGAAGGACGACCTCGTAGGTCCGCTCGTCGACGTACGTGGGGACGTTGAACGTCTTCCCGCGCCGCGGTGCCGTGTACGCCAGCTTCCCCCGTTTCGCCGGCGGCTCGATTATCGTCTTCTTCTTCGTCTTCTTCACCTCGATGTGTTTCGCCCCGACGACGGTGCCGTTCCGATAGCGAAACTTGACCGACGCTATCTCGACCGGCTGTTTGCCGCCCAGCGACTCGTGCTGGTACACGTCGAGCGAGGACTTCCCGTTCATCTCGTAGATGGCCCGGTAGTTACCGCTGGTGACGTTGAACGTGACGGACTGCGACGTATCCCAGTCGTAGGCGGCGTCGTCGTTCAAGCGGTCTTGGCTGATCTGTCCGGGGCCGAGCACGGACGAACAGCCGGCGCTGGCGGCCATCACCCCCAGGAGCCCGAACGCGAACAGCAGCCGTCGATTCATGGAATGACGCAACGAAGTTCGGCCGGGAGGTACTCGCCGATGCTGGCGAGCAGCCCCGGTGGGTCGGTGTCTTCCTTGCAGACGATGCTCTGTTCCAGGAGGCCGAGTCGTTCGACGGTGACGATGTCCTGTGCGTGACCGGCGCGGTTGACGGTCGCGCGCGCCTCGCCACGCGTCGTGCTGTTGACGTTCACGCGACCCGCGCCGCGCGTCCAGTCGAACAGGCGGTCGCGCTCCTCGTCGGCGAGTCGGGGGGGCGCGTCCTCGCCGCCTGCCACGAACCGCAGGGGGAGGTGCTGGACGAGACCGAACCGCTCGACGATTTGCTCCGGCGTGCCGGGACCGAGGCCGAGTTCGTCGGCCGGCACTCGCACGTCCTGGCCGGCGTCGAGGACGACTCCATCGTCGTCCCACGATTCGAGCGTCCCGACGTACGTCTCGCCGGCGTCGAGTTCCGGCGTTATCTCACCCCACTCCTCGCGGAGGAGGTTGCGCGCTACCACCGCGTCCTCGCCGTCGACGGTGACGGAGACGAAGCCGTCGTGGCGTACGCCCACGTCGTACTCGACGTCGAGGTCCCCGATGGCGTTGTCGACGAGCGAGGCGAGCGCGTCGCGCGAACGTCGTTCGGCTTCGCCGCTGACGTACAGTTTGGTGGCCAGGACGACCATTATGCCTCGAGTTCCTGGACGTTGAGTTCCTCTTCGAGTGCCGAGATGCGGTCGTCCATCGAGTCGACGAGCCGAGCGTTCTCCATCGATTCGAGCGGTGACCCGCACTCGGGACACTCGAAGCCGAAGTCCATCGCCTCGCCGAACTCGAAGCGAAGCGAACAGACTTCACAGAGGTAGAACTCGTGGGTGCGCTCGTACTCCCGACGCTGTCTCAGTGCGTCTAGCAGTCGGTACATCTCCTCCTCCAGGTTCTCCGGAATCTTGTCGTACTCGAACGTCCAGAGGTAGGTCAGCCATCCCGAGTCCTCGTCGCGCAGCCGGCGATAGCTGGCGAGGTCGTTCTCGTAGAGGATGAACAGCGCCCGGCGGACGTCGTTGAGTTCGAGGTCGAGTTCCTCGGCGAGTTCCTCGTCGGTGACCTCGCCGTCCGGCGGTGCGGCGGCGACCGGCATCCCCTTCGGCCCGACCAGTTCGTGGAGATACTTCTGAATCACCGGATCGCTCAGCAGGTCCTCGAAAGCCATTGATACGTTAAACGGGGGCGTTCAGCCGTTTAAAACCATCGGGAGACGGTCGAACCGATTCCGTCTGATACGCGAGCGCCGCTCCCGAACTGCGCACGAGAGATTGATTATCCTCATAACTTACGCGTACAACCGGCGTTGGAAACCCCGTGCCTACGGTTTCGCTCCGTCGAACTCCCACGGATTTGACCGTACTGCAAGCGCAGTTGAACCGCACGACTGCGCGGCCCCGAAACGTGGTGTATGTTCATTATATAAACTAAATTTCAATAATGCTTTTATACTACGATGGCCCAGCGACGGGCGAGGTTCCGATGATCGCATTCGTTCGACGCGCGATGCTGTTCGCCCTGTACCAGATGAGCATCCTGACCGGTATCGTCCTGCTTCCGGTCGCCCTGTTCGCCCGCCAGCTCGGGGTCCCCTTCCCGATCCACAGGGTCGTGGAGCGGCTCCAGGACGCCTACGAGGCCACGGAGACGGCGTAAGGACGACCCCACGCTCCACGACGGGGTCGTGAAGGGTTGGTTTTATCAGTGCTGGCGGACTACGTTCGCCCAATGCGTACGCCAATGCACGGTTCCGAATTCTCGCGCAATATGGACCGCCTCGACGGCGGCGAAACGAGCCCCTACGAGCCCCAGATAGGATCGCTCCCGGAGAACAACTTCTCGAAGGACGACCTCGAGAACGTCAACAAGACCGGAACGACCACCATCGGCCTGGCGACGGACGAGGGCGTCGTCATGGCGACGGACATGCGTGCCAGTCTCGGCGGTCGGTTCGTCTCCAACAAGAACGTCCAGAAGGTGGAACAGATCCATCCGAACGCGGCCCTGACGATGGCCGGGTCCGTGGGCGGCGCGCAGTCGTTCATCCGGACGATGCGCATCGAGTCGAACCTCTACGAGACGCGGCGCGGCGAACACATGAGCATGCAGGCGCTCTCGACGCTCGCCGGCAACCTCCTCCGCGGCGGTCCCTTCTTCATCGTCTCGCCCATCCTCGGCGGCCTCGACGAGGAAGGTCACCACGTCTACAGCATCGACCCCGCCGGCGGCGTCATGTCCGACGACTACACCGTGACGGGCAGCGGGATGCAGCTCGCCTACGGCGTCCTCGAACAGGAGTACACCGAGGGCCTGAGCAACGAGGAAGGGAAGCAGATCGCCGCCCACGGCATCAAGAGCGCCGTCGAGCGCGACACCGGCAGCGGTGACGGTGTCTTCCTCGCCGAGATAACCGAGGAAGGCGTCGATATTCAGGGTCACAAGGACTTCGACGACGTCCTGTAGTTCTCGGATTTCTCCTTCCGTCCGGAGTCACCGTCGAGCGACGGGACCGCTTGGAAAGGTCTAACCGGCCGGCGGCCCTCCGTTGAGTCATGACGGACTACACCACGGTTTCCATTCCGAAGGACCTCGCCGACCGCGTCGAAGACACCATCGAGGGGACGAGCTTCTCCAGCACGAGCGACCTCGTGCGCTTCCTCCTGCGGAGCATCGTAATCCAGCACCAGAAGCAGGGGAAACTCACCGACGCCGAGTTCGACGAGATAACCGATCAGCTCGAAGAGCTGGGCTACCTAGAGTAGCTCGGTCGGCGGTTCGGCGTCGACGCGGGACAGCGACTGACGGCGCCCGGAACGGTCGAACGCGGCGACGGAGTCGTCGTCCCAGGGCGGCACGGCGACGATGACGGTCTCGTGCAGGTCGTCGCTGCGCGTGACCTGGAGGGGGCCCTGCGGGTGGGAGACGAACCGACCCTGCGTCTGGCCGGCCGGAATCGAAAGGTCGATGCCGAACACGGCGGTGACCGATCCGCCCGCGTCCGGCGGATAGAAGTGGGTGAAAACGGGCGTCTCCGGCGACAGTTCCACGTCGCCGCTGAGGTCGCCCGCGGGCGTGACCGCGAGCGAGATCGTCACCTTCTCCGGTTCGGCTTCGGCCGCCAGCTCCAGCAGCGCCTCTACCAGACCCTGGGTTACGTACACCACGCCCGTGGTTCGTGTCGCCGCGACTAAATACCGTCGTTCGCGACGCCGCTCTCCGGGAGGCGGTTAGAGCGCCGGTCGAGCCGCTCGTGTCGACCGTCCGCAGTATTTTAACGTATTTACATGCCGAAATAGTTTAAAAAATTTTATAATATTGGTGGCATTTCATGCGAACACGATGGCAGAAAACGACCTGACTTCGTACCTCGAAGAGAACCCCCGAATGATCGGCGCGATGTTCACGATGCTGCTGCTGTTCTCGCAGGTGGGTGGCGCGGCGGCCGCCAACCAGGCGTGTTGGGGGCCGTGAAATTCAGAGTTCGAGGTCGTCGCTCCACGTGAACCGCCCGTGAAGAGAAGCGGAATCGTTTCGAACGAGAACATCCGTCGAAGCTCGGTTTTAGTGAGGCTGCACGAGGTGAGCGGCCCCGATGCGAGAAAGTACTGTTCTTCGTTGCCGACCAGCGGCGTCACCATGCCGCCGAGACCGCCTTCGCTGGCCACGTACGTCTGCGGTGTCACTTCGAACGTCTCCCCGCCCGCGCGTTCGATCTGCAACTAAGTCGGCGCGTTCCCGTCGGTCTGCGTGATACCGAGGTTCCCGTCGCCGACGACCAGATATTGGTCGCCGACGAGACTCCGGTCGCGCGCGACGTTCAGGGCGGACCGGAGGGGGAACCCGCGGTTCAGCAGGCGCGACATCGCCTTGCCGACCCGTACGGCGCCGCTGTTGACGACGTCGTTCAGCGTGACGACGCCGCCGATCGCGCCCGACTCGATGAGCGCGACGCCCTGGTCGTAGGACTGGCAGGCGTTGAGGAAGAACGCCTCGGCGCCGACCGAGTCGAGCGACCGGGTATCGAGGTAGCCGTCGGCGCAGTCGAAACCGTTCTCGTCGATGTGGCCGATGTAGTGGAAGAATTGCGTCTCGCGGGCGAGCGCGTCGCGCAGTTCGCCGGTCGTGAGGTCGCTGCGAACGGTGACGTCGAACGGCAGTTCCTCGCGGGAGCCGTACATCTCGTCCGCGAGGGTTCGCTCCTCGTCCATCTTGCTGTCGTTGCAGACGACGGTGATGTCGATCTCGCCGTCGCTCGACGTCCGTTCGAGACGGTTGCGGAACGCCTCCGCGATGGCCTTGTTCGCCCCGACCGGGGCGTCGTCGCCGACCCACAGTTGCTCCTGGGCGTCGGTCAGGTCCGGTTCGACCAGCGACTGGTCCGGGGCGCTCGACCCCGTGACGCTCCGGGTGAACTCGCCGCTCCGAGCGAACTCCTCGGTAGCCGACGACCGGACGTCCGACGCGGGCCGCTCGGTCACCGAGGGCGTCCGGACGACCGCGAGGTCGTCGACGACGAACGGCAGCATCTCGACGTTCTCCGGTTCCGGCGCGACGTGGGCGGCCAGTTGCCACTCGGGGACGTGGTCTTCGAGCAGCGCGTACGGGACCTCGAGGTACGCTGCCAGCCGCTCCGCGAGCGAGGCGTCGTAGAGGTCGGCGAAGTCGAGGTCCACGAACGGTTCGACCTGCCGGCGTTCGTGGAGGTCGACGGGGTAGTACCCCTCCGTCCGGGTGACGCAGTCGAGCAGGAAGGTTCCCTTGAGGACGCTCGACCTCCGCCTCGAACCCGCGCGTCGTCCGAAGCGAGTGGTCGACCCCGTCGGCGACGATGCGAGGGGTGGTTCCCGGAACGAGGTCCGCGCCGAGGTAGTACGCGAGCGGCGCGGCGGGGTAGACGTAGGAGGGGTCGGGCGGAAGTTCGATGCGGACGCCGGTGTCGGGGGCGTCGAGTCCGTCCGGAATCGCCAGGTCGTCCCCGAGTTCGACCGTCGGGGGGTGGCCCCGGAGCGTCGGGAACGACCGTTCGGGACTCGTCGTCTTCAGCGCCGACCCGAACGTCGACACCGCCGCCATCAAGTCCTCGGGGTCGGCGGTCGTCGTCACCGTCGCCGCCGGGCGTCGATGGTGTGACCGCGCGCCGACGAACACCTCGGTCTCGCCGTCGAACGCGAGTTCGACGCGGTCGAACGTCGCCGAGACGGAGAGCGAACTCTCGACCCGCAGATAGAGTTTCACCGGCGTGCAGAGTTCGACGCTGTACGTCCCGGCGGGCAGTTCGCGGCTCGTGCCACACTCGGCGCTCGCGACCATCTCACCGTTCGCGTCCCGGACGTACACCGCTGCAGCCGTCGGGAGGGTTACGGCCGCGGTCCTGACCGCAACTGCATCGTCGACGGGGAAGCAGAACGCGTCGGCGTCCGCGGACGAGGGCCGGACGACGTCGGGCGTCGCCAGCGAGGCGGTCCGTCGCTCTACCGGGTCGACGACCTCCAGCCCTGGGGGTCCTCACGGAATCCGAACGAAAGCGTCACGCTCTCACCTCCTCGCTCCGAGACGTCGGGTCCCGGCGCACGGAGTTCATGCCTCGTCCGTGGTAGCGTATCGTCAAAAAAGTATCGTCGTTCTGAGATGCGCTACAGCGGCGAGAGCTGGCGGACGATGTCGGCGTACAGTTGCGCCGAGCGCTGTCGGGATTCACGCACGGCTTCGGCGAGCGCACCGGTCGCGTCGTCGAACACGCCGTCGCCGTGACCGACGAGGATTCGCTCGGGCGTCAGCCCGCGAAGTTCGTCCGGCGGGAACAGGCGGAGCATCGGGTGGACGCCGAGGCGCTCGTGCTCGGTCAAGAAGTACGACGCGGTGCCGACGGCGTCGCCGACGACCAGCGTTCCCGTGGACTCGTCGTACAGCGCCGCCTCCTGCCACGCCGGGTTGTCGACCAGTTTCAGGACGCGAAAGCCGGTGTCCGCGAGGGTGTTCTCGAAGCGCCGTATCGCGACGTCCGGTCCGGGGCTCCGACGGACCCACGTCGGGAGGTAGAGGGGAACGTCGTGACGGCGCGCGACCGCCTCGGCGTCGCGCATGTGCCGACCGAGCAACACGACCACGCCCGCCACGTCGCCGAACTCCCCCAGCAGGTCGTCGACCCCCGGAGCGTCGACGGGGTCGACCACCCACACGTCGTCGTCGACCGCGAGCGCGTGGCTGGCACGCTGCATCTTCTCCCCGGGGTGGGCGACCCAGCCGACTCCGCCGTCCCATCTGTCTATCTCATCGAAGTCGGTCGCAGGCGTCGTCTCCTTGAGTCCCATACTGGTATTCGCGTCGCGGAGTGCATAAATCGACGGGGCGACCGCGCCGATTCGAGGACGCGAGGCGTCGGTGCGGTCGTCCTCGCGTGCGTCGCCGGTCGGGGGGAGACGCGAGCCCCGTCCCCAGAACGCGTCAATGGTGAATTTCAAGTCCCGGTGCTGACAACCTCCACGCATGCTTCTGGAGGGTACGATACTGCGCGGCCCGCGGTTCGACCCGGTCGAGGGTCGCGTCGTCGTCGAGGACGGGGAGATAGCGGCCATCGAGGAGGCGACGGTCGATTCCGACGACGTCGTCCTCCCGGCGTTCGTCAACGCGCACACGCACGTCGGCGACTCCATCGCCAAGGAGGCCGGGGAGGGACTCTCGCTGGAGGAACTGGTCGCGCCGCCGGACGGCCTGAAACACCGGCTGCTCCGGTCGACCCTGCGCGAGGAGAAGATAGCGGCGATGCGGCGGTCGGCGCAGTTCATGCAATCGACCGGTACCGCGTCGTTCCTCGAGTTCCGCGAGGGGGGCGTCGAGGGCGTCTACGCGCTACGGGAGGCCGTCGACGGTCTCGACGTCGACCCGGTCATCCTCGGGCGGGAGACCGTGGACGCGATGGAGGCGGCCGAGGGATTCGGCGCGAGCGGTGCGAACGACGGCGACTTCTCGCGCGAACGCTCGGCGACCGAACGCGCCGGGAAGCTCTTCGGCATCCACGCCGGCGAAGCGGACGCGAGCGACGTCAACCCGGCGCTGGACCTCTCGCCGGACTTCCTCGTCCACGTCGTCCACCCGGAGCCGCTCCACCTGGACCGCATCGAGGACAGCGAGATTCCGGTGGTCGTCTGTCCGCGCTCGAACCTCGTCACCGACGTCGGACTGCCGCCCGTGCGGGACCTGCTCGACAGGACGACGGTCGCGCTGGGCACCGACAACGTGATGTTGAACAGCCCGTCGATGTTCCGCGAGATGGAGTTCACGGCGAAGCTCACGGACGCCTCGGCCCGCGAGGTGCTTCGCATGGCGACGCTGAACGGTGCGCGCGTCGCCGGTCTCGACCGCGGCGTCGTCGAGGAGGGCCGGGACGCGAAACTGCTCGTTCTCGACGGCGATTCGGACAACCTCGCGGGCTACCGGAACGTGGTCCGGGCGGTCGTCCGCCGGGCGGGGGCCGACGACGTGAAAGACGTCGTCCTCTGAGCCGGAGGTCTCCGTCGGTCCCCCGAACTCCCGCTCTTCTCTGCTCGCCCCGTTCGTCCCGTCTCACCGACGGTGGACTTCGACTGCCCGTTCGGGAAAGGGTTAAGCGGCCCCGTCCCGTGACATGCGATAACGTGTCTATGTACGACCGTATCCTCGTGCCGACGGACGGTTCCGCGGAGACGCGACGCGTCGTCGAACACGCCGCCGAACTGGCCGAGGTACACGACGCGGAACTGCGCGGACTGTACGTCGTCAACACGGCGACGTTCGCGGGACTCCCGATGGAGACCTCGTGGGAGGACGTCAACGAGGTGTTGCGCGAGGAGGGCGAGTCGGCGCTCGCGGACGTCGAGGAGTTCGCCGAACCGTACGACGTGCCCGTCAGCACTGACGTCGTCGAGGGACCGCCGAACAAGGAGATAGTCCGTCACGCCGAACGCGAGGCCTGCGACCTCGTCGTGATGGGGACGCACGGCCGGGGCGGCATCGACCGACTCCTGCTCGGCAGCGTCGCGGAACGCGTCGTCCGCTCGTGCTCCGTTCCCGTGATGACCGTCCGAGTCGGCGACGAGGACGAGGAAGAACCGCCGACCGCCGACAGCGTCGGCGAGATGAAGGGGAGTTCGTAGGGCCTACGCGGGCCGCAGGTGTTCGCAGTCGCCCGCGTGGACGCGGACCCGACCCTCGTCGGTCTCGACCACCAGTGCGCCCGGGACTGCCACGTCCACGGCGTTGCCTTCGACCGTTCCGGCGGGGGTCTCGACGCGGACGCGCTGCCCGAGCGTCGCCGCGTACTCGCGCCACGCCGGCAGTACCGCGTCTGGGTCGGCACGCAACTTGTCGAACGTCTCCAGCAGTCGCTGGACGAAGACGCGTCGCTCGACCGGCCCCGACTCCTCCTGGACGCTCGTCGCCTCCGCCGGCAGGCGTTCGCCGGGGAGGTTCGCGTTCACGCCGACGCCGACGACCGCCCACGAGACGCGGTCCGCCTCGCCCTCCATCTCGGTGAGGATACCGGCCAGTTTCCGGCCGCCGCGCGCCGACGAGTCGCCGTCACCGTCGCCGCCGTCCGCCGGCACGACGACGTCGTTCGGCCACTTTATCTCCGCGGGAACGCCGGCCTCTCGGGCGGCGCGGGTCACGGCGACCGCCGCGGCGAGCGTCAACAGCGGCGCGTGGGACGGCGGGACGTCAGGCCGCACGAGGAGGCTCAGCCAGACGCCGCCGCTCGGACCGGCCCACTCGCGGTCGAGTCGTCCGCGGCCACCGGTCTGCTCGTCGGCCAGCACGACCACGTCGGACTCGCTCGTCGCGGCGAGTTCGCGCGCACGGTCGTTCGTGCTCGCGATGGCGTCGTGGTACTCGACGTCGAAGGGGGCTTCCAGTCCGTACTGGACCGTGGGACCGCCGAACTCCGGAACGGCGATGAGTTCGTAGCCGGCGTCGCTGCTGTGGATCTCGAAGCCGGCGTCGCGGAGCGCCTCGACGTGTTTCCAGACGGCGTTCCGGGAAACGTCGAAGCGGTCGGCGAGGTCCGGGCCGGCGACCGGTCCCTCGGCCAGGGCGTCGAGGACGGCGCGGCGCGTCTCGTTCATGGAAACCCCTTCGCACACGCTCACCAAGAATGGTCCGCTCCTCGATTACGTTCGCCCTTCGTGCCGGCGGGCCGCTTCGAGCGAGCGTCGCACGAGCGGCAACTCTCCGTCGAGTGAGACGGTGTCGGCGTCGCGGTCGAACGCGACGATTCCCGCGTCGGTGAGACGAGGAAGGTCCACGTGAACGAGTTCGGTCCGGACCCGCAGGGGGTCGGTCCCCCGGGAGTCGTCCACGAGTTCGTCCGCGAGTTCTCCGACCGTCGCTCGCCGCTCCTCGAAGAGATGTGCGAGCAGCACTCGACGTCGTCGTGCGGCGAGCGCGTCCATGGCGTCGTCGACCGATACCCCACTTGCGTCGTTGTGGACAGTGCAGCGTGTCATGGTTACGTGGTCGCACGAACGAAACCCGCCAGCGTGAACGCCTCCTTCGCGGGTTCACGTGCGACGAACGGTGGGCAATTGGCAACGGGAGAGATTGCCCGTTGTGCCAAACCAGTTGGGCCGTCCGGGGTGAAAGATAGAAGCGCCTGGCCTGCGAGCGTCGACGTGAACGATGTCCGATACCGTACGAACGGCGATAGCGGACCTTCCCGTCGAGGACGCCGTCTGCCTGGAGGCCGGCGCGGGCGCGGGCAACGCTTCCGTCGCGCTCGCCGACGCCGGGGCCGAACGCGTCTACGCCGTGACCGACGACGCCGACCACGCCGACCGCACTCGCGAGCGCGTCGACCCCGGTCGCGTCTCGGTCCTGACCGCCGACCTCGCCGCGACGCCGCTTCCCGACGACAGCGTGGACGTCGTCACCGCGCACGCGCTCGTCAACGTCGTCTCCCCCGAGACGCTGGGACCGATTTTCGCCGAACTCGCCCGGGTCGCCAGGCCGGGCGCGTGGCTGGTCGTCGACGACTACGACCCCGTTCCCGAGACGCTGGTGGCCGCGCCCGTCGCCGACCTCTTCGACGTCGAGAACGCCGCTAGCCGACTCGCGACCGGCGACCCGGCGCTGACATTCTACCCCGAATCCCTGGTCCGGCGGCTCTGTGCCGGCTACGGCTGGCGGCCGACCCGGACGGAGACGCTGCTCGACCCCGTACCCTGGACGCCGGACCTGCTGTCCGCCCACGTGGACCTCGTTCGCGAGCACGCCGCGGAACTCCCGGCCGACCTCGGGGACGCCCTCGTCGCGCGAGCCGAAGCCGCCGAGGAGCGGGCGGGAGACGGCGTCGACACGGGACGGATGTACAGCGTCGCCTTTCGCCGAGAAGAGTAGTGTCCGTCAGTCGACGAGGACGAGCGTGTCGCCCATGTCGACGCTGTCGCCCTCGCCGATGGCGACCTGCGTGACGGTGCCGCCGCGGGAGGCGACTACGTCGTTCTCCATCTTCATCGCCTCCAGCACGCAGACCACGTCGCCGGACGAAATCTCGTCGCCCTCCTCGACCTTCACGTCGAGGATGGTGCCCTGCATCTCGGCGGTGATCTGCTCACCCTCGCCCTCGACGACGGACTCGCCGCCGTCGTCGCTACCGCCCGCGGGCTGCGGTTTCTGGCCGCCGCCGGAGCCGGACCCGCCGGCTGGGATGGCCGCCGCGCCGCGCTGTTCGAGGTTCACCTCGAAGCGCTTGCCGTTGACCTCGACGGTGAACTCCTGTTCGACGACCTCCTCGTCGTCGCCGGTGGATTCGGTCTCCGTCCCCCACTTCTCCTGGGCGTCGACGAGACGTTCGTTGTCGAGGTGGTGGTCGAGGTACTTCGTCGTGTGCTTGCCCGCGACGAACCGCTCGTCGTCGAGCATCAGCCGGTGGAACGGGATGATGGTCGGGATGCCCTCGACGTCGTACTCGGCGAGCGCGCGCCGCGAGCGGGCGATACACTCCTCGCGGTCCGACGCGTGGACGATGAGCTTCGCCACCATCGAGTCGTAGTCGGTCACGAGGTCGTCGCCCTGCCGGAGCGCATCGTCGACGCGGACGCCGATGCCGCCCGGCGGGTCGTAGGTCGTCAGCTCCCCGCCGGTCGCGGGCGAGAAGTCGTCGGCGGCGTTCTCCGCGTTGATGCGGAACTCTATCGCGTGGCCCTCCAGGTCGACGTCGTCCTGGTCGAAGTCGAACGCCTCGCCGGCGGCGACCCGAATCTGCCACTTCACGATGTCGATGTCCGTGAGCTCCTCCGTGACCGTGTGTTCGACCTGGATGCGCGTGTTCACTTCGAGGAAGTAGAAGTTCGCGTCCGGGCCGAGCAGTTCGCCGTCCTCGCGGTCCTCCTCCTCGACGAGGAACTCGAAGGTCCCGGCGTTGCGGTAGCCCGCGGCGTCGGCACCGCGCCGGGCCGCCTCGGCGATTCGCTCGCGAAGTTCGTCGGAGAGCGCGGGCGACGGCCCCTCCTCGACGACCTTCTGGTGCCGGCGCTGCAGCGAGCAGTCGCGCTCGCCGAGGTGGCGGACGTTGCCGTGGTGGTCGGCGACGACCTGCACCTCGATGTGACGCGGGTTCTCCAGGTAACGTTCGAGGTAGACGTTGGCGTTGTCGAAGTACGCCTCGCCCTCGCGTTTCGCGGACTCGAGCTGGTCTTCGGCTTCCTCGGGTTCGCGGACGATCTTCATGCCGCGACCGCCGCCGCCGCCCTCGGCCTTGATGGCGATGGGGTAGCCGTGCTCGTCGCCGAACTCGCGGATCTTGTCGGGCTCCTCGACGGGGTCGGTCGTCCCCGGGACGATGGGCACGTCGGCGTCCCGCATCGTCTTCCTGGCCTTCGTCTTCTCGCCGAGTTGTTCCATCGAGTCGGCGGACGGGCCGATCCACGTCATCTCACTGTCCTCGACGTTCGCGGCGAACTCCGCGTTCTCCGCGAGGAAGCCGTAGCCGGGGTGGATGGCGTCGGCGTCCGCCTTCCGTCCCGCCTCGAGGATGGCCTCCTGGTCGAGATAGGAGTCCGCGGCGCGCGCTGGTCCGACGTTGTACGCCTCGTCTGCGTACCGGACGTGGCCGGCGTTGCGGTCGGCTTCGCTGTACACCGCGACGGTGTCGATGCCGAGCTCTCGGCACGCTCGCATCACGCGCACCGCGATCTCCCCGCGATTGGCGACGAGAACCTTATCGAACATTCTTGCGGGTGAGTATTCGGGTGGGTAACCTCATTCTGTCGGTTCTCGATTGCGTCAACCGCTCGTTGAACCGCCGTTGACGGCACGATACGCGGCGGAGAAGCGACCGGGCGTCGTCGGCAGTTCGGCCGCCCCGGCCGCCAGCGCACGAGCGAAATCGTTATTGCCCCGTGGTCTGACACTTCTGTCGTGCAGCGTACCGCTCCACCCCGCGCTCGGTTCCCGAATCCGGGACCAGCGACTGCTTTCGTCGGGTGGAGCCTCGATTCTGCCGGTGGAACGGCGTCGAGGTGAAACCCGGCGATTCGAACCGCTCGCGCGCCAGCAGACCGTCTCCACCACGACAACGATGCAGTCACACACGCGATACGAACGACGCACCGGCAGCGAAACGACTCGTGAGACCCTCGCGGGGGCGCAACGATGACGGACATGGACCTCCGTCGCTACTACGACGAGTTCGGGGAGAGCGAGTGGGAGCGTCTCGACCGCGACCCCGTCACTCGCATGGAGTTCGAGAACACGACCGACTACCTCGACCAATACCTGCCCGACTCGGGTCGCGTCCTCGACGCCGGCGGCGCTGCGGGCCGGTACTCGCTCTGGCTCGCCGAGCGCGGCCACGACGTGACGCTCGTCGACTTCTCGGCCGAACAGGTGCGCTCGCACGCGAGAAGGCCACGGAGCGCGGCCTCGCCGATCGCGTGACGGCGGAGCGGGGCGACGTGCGCGACCTCGAATTCGAGGACGAACGCTTCGACGCGGTCTGCTGTCTCGGCGGCCCCATCTCGCACGTCGTCGACGACGACGAGCGCGCGACGGCCGTGGCCGAACTCCGGCGGATCGCCCGCTCCGGTCGCCCCGTCTTCGTCTCCGTCATCGGCCGACTCGCCGCGCTCCGGGACGTGGTCAAGTTCGCCCTCGACGACTCGCACGGCCTGCTCGCGCCCGTCGCCGCCGACGGCAAGTACACCGAAGAACGGGTCGCGGAACTGGGCGACGGCGAGGGCTGGGCGGAGTGCCATCTCTTCCGCGCCGAGGAGTTCGAGCGTGAACTGGCGGCGGCGGGCCTGGAGGTCGAGCGCCTCGTCGGCCTGGAGAACGTCGCCTCGCGGATGAACGAAGAGCTGTCGGCGGCCGACGAGGAGGCCGTCGAGGACGTCCGCGAGGTCGTCAGGACGCTCCGGGAGGACCGCACCGCCGTCGACTGGTCCGAACACATGCTGGCCGTCTGCCGGGCGTAGTCCCGGTCTTCGCGTCGTGGACCGGCCCCCGGACTCAGTCCGCGGCCATCGCCTCGACCTCCGCGCGCTCGCCCGTCAGCGTCCAGCTGTCGGCTGTCGCGCCGTCCACGTTCGCCCCCTGGAGCGCCTCGACGGTCGCGGCGTCGTCGACGCCCCAGGCGACGACGTCCATCCCCGCTTCGTGGGCGCGCTCGACCACGTCGGTCTCCAGACACAGCGTCGAATGCGGGTGGAGGTAGTCGCAGTCGAGCGCAAGAGCGGTGTCGAGACCGGTGTCGACGCCGACGGCCTGCCCGAACAGGTAGCCCAGCGGGGCGCAGGGGTCGTGGTCGCGGACCTCGGTCAGCACCTCCGGTCGGAAGGAGGTGAACCGCGCGTCGACGCGAGCGTCGGCGACGGTCGCCACCGCATCCGCGGCGACGCCTGCCTGCTTCAGTTCGACCTGCGCGCCGACGTCCGGCGGAATCGCGGCCAGCGCTTCCGAGAGGAGCGGAATCCGTTCGCCGGAGTCGAGCACCTCGAGTTCCCGGAGGCGAGTCCAGTCCATCCCGGCGACGGAGCCGCGTCCGTCGGTCACCCGGCCCACCGTCTCGTCGTGGAAGACGACGAGTTCGCCGGACCGGCACTGCCGCACGTCCAGTTCCACGGCCGGTAGACGTCGAGAAGAGCGTTCGACCGCGCGAATCGTGTTCTCGGGATACTCCTCGGCACACCCACGATGGGCGATAAGCTCCATTCGTTGCCGGTGGAACCGGACGCTTACCGTATAAGCCTTACTAAGACTTTCCGGCGTCCTGCTCGACCTGACGGACCAGGGGAAGCCGCTCTCGTGCGGCGTCGAGGTCGGACGGACGGTTGATCTCGATGTGGGCGTCCGGCTGGACGAACACGCGCTTGGTCGGGGTCTCGGGGTAGAGGTGGGGGTACCAGCCAGTGCGGTTGCCGGCGAGCACGTCCGTCGCCGCGTCGTGATGGCGGCGACTGACGATGCCGATTCCGGCGTGGCGGTGACCGCGAATCTCGCCGTAGTCGACGACGTTGCCCGCGTCGTCGCCCCGGATGGCAGTGTGTTCCTCCTGTACGCCCGGGAGACACCCAACGACGTTGTACTCGCCGTCGAGTTCCTCGTAGCGTCGAACCAGTCGGTCGAGCACCGACGGCGCGACGAGCACGTCGCCGTTCAGCACGAGCACGTCGTCGTCGACGCGTTCGAGCGCGCGACGGAGCGACTCGGCGTTGTCGTACTCGTCCCACCGGTCGAGCACCAGCGCGTCCGCCGACGAGAGGCGGTCGCGGACGGTCGTGGCCTCGTAGCCGAGGACGACCGTGATGCCGTCGACGCGGTCGGCGAGCGTCTCGCGCTGGCGGTCATACAGCGTCCGCCCCGAGACCTCGAGGAACGCCTTCGGCGCGTCGTCGGTCACCTCGTTCATCCGACTGCCTCGACCCGCCGCCAGTATCACTCCGTGCATGCCGTCACCTCCCGTGCGGCGCGCTCGCCGGCAGAGCCGTCCATCGGGATGCCGAGGTCCGACCGGACGGCGGCCTCGCGCTCGGCCACCCGGTCGGAGTAGCCGCGCTCGTAGAGGTCGTCGACGGACCCGAGGTCGAGGTCGTCGACGGCCGTCACGTGCCCTATCCCGGGTACCTCGCCGTCCTCGGACGCGAGGTCGGTGAACTGGACGAGCGGCCGTCCGGTGTGGAGCCACTCGGTCACGATACCCGAGTAGTCCGAGAGCAGCAGGTCCGACGCCAGCACGCTCTCGCGGGGCGTCTCGGCCTCGTCGAAGACCACGTTCGGCAGGTCCGCGATGCGCTCCCGACACTCGGCGGTCAGCGACCTCCCGGGGTCCTCCCTGCGGTCCATCGGGTGGGGCCGGAACAGGAGTTCGTACTCCGTGTCGGCGAACAGGTCGAGGACCGCCTCGGCGGTGTCGAGGTACGACCCGCCGCCGTAGTTGTGGTTGGTCGGCGCGTACAGCACGCGCCGCTCGCGGGGCGGGTCGGCCGTCACGAGGTCGTCGGCCTCGGGGATGCCGACCACCGACACGTCGACGTCCGCCGGATACGCCTCTTCGTACCGTCGCGCCCACCGCTCCCCGGGCGCGAGCGCGACGTCCACCGCGTCGCCGGTCGTCGAAGTGGTTATCTCGATCTCCCCCCGTCCGATGGACGCGCCGTGTCGGACGTGGACCAGCGGATACTCCTCGTGGAACGTCGCGTCCTTGATGCGGAACCGGTGGTTGTACACTACCACGTCCGGGTCGACCTCGCGGACGTGGCGGTCGACGTCGGATACGTCGTCGACCTCGACCTCGGGAATCCGTTCGCAACAGCCGACGGCTTCGGACCTGACCGCGACGTAGGCCGATTCGGCGTCGACGTGTCGGTCTATCGCCTCGAACGTCTTCCGCATGAATTCGCGCTCGATGACGTACAGTACTTTAGTCATGAAGAACACCCCCACGCGCTCCCAGAGCGAAACGAAATCTACCGGTGGTCGTCCGGATATCGACTGGCGAGTCGCACGACCGTCTCCCGAGAGCGAGTAGTTGTTCCCTAGTAGTACGTTCTCGTATTTAGAGATGATTGCCAGACTGTAGACAGAACCGCAGGCCGGAGACGATGCGGTTAGAAGCGACTCGAGCGTCCGGCCGCGCTCCAGGGGTCGGTCGGCGCGTCGGTGGGGACGCGCACGTCGCGGTTCTGCAGGCGCGCGACCTTCCCCGCGAACCCCCAGCGCTTGCCCTCCCAGTCGGTCTCCGTCTCCTCGCTGGCCGCGGCGGCCGCGGCCCGCGCGCGGAGGTGCGCGCTCACGGCGGCGGCGATGGCCGCCGCCTCCGCCTCGGTGGCGTCGTCGAGAATCGACAGGTCGACGTCCTCAGAGCGGGATGTTGCCATGCTTCTTCTCCGGCTGGGACTCGCGTTTCGTTTCGAGCATCTCCAGGTCCTTCACGAGCCGTGGGCGGGTGTCCTGCGGTTCGATGACGTCGTCGACGAAGCCGCGGTCCGCCGCGGTGTAGGGGTTCGCGAACTGGTCGCGGTACTCGTCGATGAGTTCGTCCCGGCGCTCGTCGGGGTCCTCGGCCGCGTCGAGTTCGTCGCTGTAGAGGACGTTCACCGCTCCCTTCGGCCCCATCACGGCGATTTCCGCGGTCGGCCACGCGTAGTTCACGTCCGCGCCGATGTGCTTGGAGGCCATCACGTCGTACGCGCCGCCGTACGCTTTCCGCGTGATGACGGTCAGTAGCGGGACCGTCGCCTCGGAGAACGCGTACAGCAGCTTCGCGCCGTGGCGGATGATGCCGCCGTGCTCCTGGTCCGTGCCGGGCATGAATCCGGGCACGTCGACGAAGGTGACGATGGGGATGTTGAACGAGTCACAGAACCGGACGAACCGCGAGCCCTTCTCCGACGCTTCGATGTCGAGCGTGCCGGCGTTCACCCGGGGCTGGTTGGCGACGACGCCCACCGAGCGACCGTCGAGCCGACCGAATCCGACGACGAGGTTCTTGGCGTACCCCTCCTGGACCTCGAAGAAGGAGTCCTCGTCGACGACGCCCTCGACGACCCGCGTCATGTCGTAGGGTTTCTTCGGTTGGTCGGGCACGACCGACTTCAGTTCCTCGTCGCGGCGTTCGGGGTCGTCCCAGGGCTCTACCCTCGGCGGGTCCTCGACGTTGTTCTGCGGCAGATAGGAGAGCAGGCGTCGGATGTCGTCGAGCGCCTCCTTCTCGCCGTCCTCGGCGAAGTGCGCGACGCCGCTCTCGGAGTTGTGGGTCGTCGCGCCGCCGAGTTCCTCGAAGGTGACCTCCTCGCCCGTGACGGTCTCGATGACGTCCGGGCCGGTGATGAACATGTGGCTCGTGTCCTTCACCATGAAGATGAAGTCCGTGATGGCCGGCGAGTAGACCGCGCCGCCAGCACACGGCCCCATGATGGCCGAAATCTGGGGGATGACGCCGCTGGCCTGCTGGTTGCGGTGGAAGATGTCGGCGTAGCCCGCGAGCGAGGCGACGCCCTCCTGGATGCGCGCCCCGGCGGAGTCGTTCAGGCCGACGACCGGCGCGCCGACCTCCATCGCCTTGTCCATCACCTTGCAGACCTTCTCGGCGAACACCTCGCCGAGCGACCCGCCGAAGACGGTGAAGTCGTGGGCGAACACGAACACGGTCCGGCCGTTGACCTCGCCGTATCCCGTGACGACGCCGTCGCCGTACACCTGCTTTTCCTCCATGCCGAAGTTGTGGCTCCGGTGGGTCCGGAGCTGGTCGAACTCGTTGAAGGTGCCGTCGTCGAGGAAGTAGTCGATGCGCTCGCGCGCCGTCATCTTCCCCTTCTCGTGTTGCTTCTCGATGCGGTCCTCGCCGCCCCCTTTCTCGGCTTCCGCACGCTTCTCTCGCAGGTCGTCGATGCTGTCGTCCATCGTCATGGTCTGGTGTCCCTCCGATGGGTTCTCATTGGGCGTTTGCAGTACGAGTGGCGGGAAAAGGTTTCCTAAACCGTCACTCCGGGCGGTACGGCGGAGATTCGGCGTTCTCGCCGGCCGTTCGCTCGTTCCCGGACTCTCGTCCGCGTCCGGCACCGCCACCGCGACTCGGACCCGGAGAACCGAAAGGCAGTTCCCCGCAACGACGGTACCACCACGCATGATTTCCATCGCGCTGGCGGGCAAGCCCAACGCGGGCAAATCCACCTTCTACAAGGCGGCGACGATGGCCGACGTGGACGTGGCGAACTACCCGTTCACCACCATCGACGCCAATCGCGGGGTGAGTTCGGTGCGCACGGACTGTCCCTGCCTCGAACGCGACGAGCGCTGCGGCAACGAGGCCTGCCACGACGGCAAGCGATACGTTCCCGTCGAGTTGCTCGACGTGGCCGGCCTCGTCCCGGGCGCACACGAGGGCCGCGGTCTGGGCAACCAGTTCCTCGACGAACTGACGAACGCGGACGCCATCCTCAACGTCGTCGACGCCTCCGGCGGGACGAACGAGGAGGGCGAACCGGTCGAGGTCGGGAGCCACGACCCCGTCGAGGAGGTCGACTTCATCGAGGAGGAGATGAACATGTGGCTCGCGGGCATAATCGAACGCAACTGGGAGACCGTCGAGCGCCAGAGCCGGTCGCCGGGGTTCGACATCGACGACGCGCTGGCGGAGATGCTGACGGGGTTCGGCGCGACGGAGGCCGACGTGGCGGCTAGCCTCCGCGAACTGGAGTACCCCGACAATCCCCGCGACTGGACCGACGAACACCGCGAGGCGCTCGCGCGCGACGTGCGCGCACGGACGAAACCGATAATCCTCGTGGCGAACAAGGCCGACGTCGCTCCGGAGGAGAACGTCGAGCGCCTCCGGGAGACGGGCAAGCCGGTCGTCCCGGCGACTTCGGAGGGAGAACTCGCCCTCCGGCAGGCGGTCGAGGCGGGCGTGGTCGACTACGACCCCGGCGACGACGACTTCGAGATCGTCGGCGACGTGAGCGACGAACAGGAGCAGGGACTCGAACGGATCCGGGCGGTCATGCAGGAGTGGGGCGGTACGGGCGTCCAGCAGTCGCTAAACGAGGCCGTCTACGACCTCCTCGACCAGATTACGGCGTACCCCGTCCAGAACGAGTCGAAGTGGACCGACGGCCAGGGCAACGTCCTCCCGGACGCCAACCTGCTATCCCGGGGGTCGACGCCGAGAGACCTCGCGTACGCCGTCCACAGCGACATCGGCGACGGCTACCTCCACGCGGTCAACGCGAAGACGGACCGCGAGATAAGCGACTCCTACGAACTCGAAGAGGGCGACGTGATCAAGATAGTCAGCACGGCCAAGTGACGCGGCGCCGGCCGCCGCGTACCCCTGCCGTACGTATCCCGCTACTGTTCGGTACCGCCGCGCACCTCTCGGGAACCTTACAGGATGTTTTTGCGATTCGGCGTCGCAGTAGAGTGCCATGACATCCGTCGACACCGACCTCGTCGATGACCTGGCCCACCACGACGAGTATCTCTCCCTCAGAGGCCTCGTCCGATACCTCGAACGTCACCACCCCGTCGAGGGGCCAGGCGTCGCCCGCGACCTGGTCGAAGCCTACGCCGAGGAACTCGACTACGACCTGGACCGCGTGCGGACATCGTTCGAAGACCGCCTGACCGGCTCGCAGACGTGGCAACCGGGCGACCGAATCTACGAGGTCGACGACGGCGACGTCAGCATCTACCCGGCCTCGTGGCACGAGCGACTCGCCGACACCACGGACCTCTCGGAGTTCGTGGAGGTAATGCTGGAGAGCGTGAAATCGCCGGCGGGAGTGACGGTCCAGCGAGAGCAACTCGGCGTCTCCCAGAACGCGCTGAAGACGGCCGTCGAAATCATCGCCGAGATGGACCGGGACGACGTCACGCAACTCCTGCGTGACCAGCGCGTCGAGGGAACCGTCGTGCTGTACGCGTTCCAGAACCCCGAGGAAGTCGTCCGACTGCCGGAAGAGTCCACCCGGTGACCCGCGGGTCGTGCGCCGTTCACGACGGTACCCGGGACGCGGGCAGTCTCATTCCGCGGTCCGCAGGAACCTAGTCAGCAGCTCGTTCACGCGCTCCGGTTGGTCGTTCTGTACCCAGTGGCTCGCGTCCGGCAGGCGTTCGACTCGCAGGTCGGGCACCCACCGTTCCAGGCCATCCGTCAACTCGGTACCGAGCGCGGGGTCCCGTTCGCCCCAGACCAGCAGCGTCGGTACGGCGACGGTGGGCGACTCGCGGCGGTCGCCGAGGAGCGCGCCGACCTCGCGTCGCACCTCGTCGCGGAACGCCGCACGGTAGTAGTTGATCGCGGCCCCGAGCGCGCCGGGACGGCAGGCGGCCTCGCGGTAGCGCCGGAGGTCGCGTTCGTCGAAGGCGTCGGGGGTCGCCGCACTGCCGCGGAGCATCTCCGGAATCGCGGCGCAGTCGCGCGAACCGAGCAGGGCCTCCGGCAGCCACGGAACCTGGAAGGCGAACATGTACCACGACCGGCGCAACTGCTCGGGCGTGCGGACGACCTCCCGGAACCGGCCGGGGTGGGGTGCGTTCAGCGCTCCGAGTCGGTCGACTCGCTCGGGGTAGCGGATGGCGACCGACCAGGCGACGACGCCGCCCCAGTCGTGGCCGACGACGTGGGCCGCGTCCGAACCGAAGTGGTCCAGCAGGCCGACGACGTCGCCGACGAGTTCGTCCATGCCATAAGCGGAGACGCCGTGGGGTTTCTCGGAGGCGTTGTACCCCCGCATGTCCGGCGCGACGACGTGGAATCCGGCGTCGGCGAGCGCGGGCAACTGGTCGCGCCACGAGTACCAGAACTCCGGGAACCCGTGGAGGAGGACGACGAGCGGGTCGTCGGCGTCGCCGGCCTCGACGTAGTGGAGGCGAATGCCGTCGACCGACGCTTCTCGGTGAGTCCAGGCGGCCATACCGACACCGAAGGACGTTCGACGGTTAAGCGTTGACGCCGCGGTAACGGACGGTCCGTCTACCACCGGGCCGTCCGTCGTTCGGTCGTCGTCCGGACGTCGGTGCACGACGCCGGTCCCGTCCGGCCCGGTCGTCGCGGGCCCGCTTCAGGAGAGCGGCCGGAACCAGACCGCGAAGAGCAACAGCGCGAGGAAGACGTACGACCCGCGGACGAGCAGCATCGTCGCCAGTTCCGGGTCGGCCCGGCGGGCGACGACCGCCACGGCGGCGAACCCCAGCACCGCGAGCATCGTACTCGGCGGGAACACGGCCGCGAGGGCGAACGCCACGACCGCGACGAGCGCGAGCGCCATGAGGGCGTACGCCGTCGTGCGCGCTCGCTCCCGGCCGAGCGCGACCGCGACGGTCCGCTTCTGGATGGACCGGTCGTACTCGAAGTCCTGTGCATCGTCGATGACCTTCACGCCCGACAGCAGCACGAGGAAGACGGCGGCGAACGCGACCGCCACGGGAGAGAGCGCACCGGCCTGGACGTAGGAGCCTCCGACGATCGCCAGCGCGATGCCGAGTGGATAGCCCGACGTGGCGGTGACGGGGTTCGTGTCCAGTTGCGGAGCGTGGAAGTAGCCGATGAACCAGGTGGGCAGCGTGAGAGCCACGCCCCCGGGGTTCGCGAGTACCCACAGCGCGGCGAGGCAGGCGAAGAACAGAGCGGTCGCGCCGACCAGCGCGAGGACGCAGCCGCGTCGGGTCAGCGGGTGGTCGTCGTCCTCGCCGCGGCCGTAGAAGTCGACGTAGCCGTCCTTGACGTGCGCCGTGTAGACGGCGCTGAAGATGGCGACAGAGTGGACGAGTCCGACGAGGAGCGACGTCTCGCCGGCGAGAAAGGCACCGAACCACGAGCAAGCGACGGGCGGGAGCATGAAGACGGGATGCACCTGCGAGGCCAGCGCCTGGAGGGCGGACGACGCACCATTGCTCCGCCGGGAGATGGACATACGGACGTATGACGGGCGCGACGGAAATAAAGTCTCAGGCGGACGCGTTGGGCACCGCGGGCGGACTCAGCGAACCGCGTTCGCCGCCGCGTCCATCGCTTCCAGCGCCGTCTTTATCTGCTCCGTGTCGTTCGCGTAGGAGATGCGAGCGTAGCCCGCGCCGCGCTCGCCGAACGCCTCGCCGGGGACGACGATGACGTCGCGGTCGAGCACCTCGTCCACCCATCCCTCGGGCACCTTCGGCATCGCGTAGAACGCGCCGGAGGGCGTCGGCGTCTCCAGGCCGGCGTCGGCGAGGCCGTCGAGCAGCACGTCGCGACGCCGTTCGAACGCGTCGACCATCTCGTCGACGCAGCCCTGCGGTCCCGAGAGCGCGGCCTCGGCGGCGTACTGCGCCGGGGCGCTCGCGCACGCCTGGACGTACTGGTGGACCCGGAGCATGCGCTCGGTGCGGCGCTCGCTGGCGGCGACCCAGCCGAGTCGCCAGCCGGTCATCGAGTAGGCCTTCGAGCAAGCGTTCACGACGACGACGTTGTCCGTCTCGGCGAACTGCATCGGCGAGTAGTGCTCGCCGTCGAAGACGATGTGTTCGTACACCTCGTCGCTGATGCAGAGCACGTCGTGCTCGTCGGCGATGCGCGCGAACTCTCGCATGTCTTCCTCGCTCTGGACGGCACCGGTCGGGTTCGCCGGGCTGTTGACGACGAACGCGGCGGTGTCGTCCGTGATGGCGTCCTCGACCGTCGCGGGGTCGAGCGTGAGGTCCTCCCGGAGCGCGACGGGGTTCGGCTCGCCGCCCGCTATCCTCGTCAGGGCGTCGTAGGAGACGAAGCCGGGGTCCGGAAAGACGACCTCCTGGCCGGGGTCGACGTGTGCCTCCATCGCCAGGTGGAGCGCCTCGCTGCCGCCCGCCGTGGCGATGACGTTCTCGGGCGGGACGGCGATGTCGTTGTCGCGGTCGTGTTTGGCGCTGATGGCCTCGCGGAGCGCACGGGTGCCCTTGTTCTCCGTGTAGGCGTCCGCCTCTCCCGCCTCGATGGCTTCCCTGGCCGCCTCCCGGGCGTGGCTCGGCGTCGGAAAGTCGGGCTGGCCGATACCGAGGTTGATGGCGTCCTCGCCCGCCGCCTCGAACACTTCTCGAATACCGCTTATGGAAACCGCTTCGACCCTGTCCGAAAAGCCTGTCATACGTCCCTGACGACGTAGCCGCGGGGGATAATTGTTCGTGTGGGGTTCGTGAACGCACCGCTCGGCGGCGTCAGTCCTCGGCTCCCTCGACGGCGGCCCGGAGGTCGTTCAGCCGGTCGTCGAGCATCGACAGCGCGGCGTCGGCGTCCACATACCCCTGGTCGTACTCGTCGTACACCGCGTCGGCGTCCTGCAGGAACTGCTCCACGGCGTCTTCGAAGTCGGTCATACCCGAAGCGAGGGGATTCGCGGGGAAAAGTGCGCCGTCTCGCGGTCGTCACTGGAACATCTGCAGCGGTTGCGCCTGCGAACTCTCGTCGGTGTCGGCCTGCTGCATGCGCTGGGCGAGCTGCTCTTTCTGCTCTCGAATCTCCTCCGCGCGCTCGACCAGGTCGTCGGTCGGCACGTCGATGTCGGTGAGACGGGAGATGCCGTCCTCGATGAGCACCCGGGCCGCCTCGGGGTCGGGGAACCGCGGGTCGCTCTGGACGATGAGGCCGACCGCGTCGAGGTCGGCGTCGGCCGCGTCTGCGAGCAGCGCGCCAGTTGGGCCGCCGACCGCGCCGGCCTCCGGCGGCGTGCCGATGTCGTGTTCGTCGAGCAGGTCGCCGCCCGCGCCGGTGGCGACGCCGTACAGGTTCGGCACCTGTCCGGCCTCCTTCTGGTGGGGCAGACCGCTCATGAACAGCGGCGTGGCGTCGTGGTTCAGCATCCAACTGACGGCGCAGTCGGCGAACTGCGGCGCTGTGTCGGCCGAGACGGGGACGTCGCTCTTCAACGCCACGAGGTCGCGTTCCTCGTCGGCGTAGAGGCGTACGGGCGGTTGCAGGTCGCGGTCCCCCTCGTCGTAGACGGCGATACGAGGCAGCCCCTCGCAGTCGAAGCTGGCGTAGTAGGTCATCTCGCACTTCTCGACGATGTGGTCGGTCGCTATCTTGCCGACCAGACCGAGTCCGGGCAGGCCTTCGACGAGCGTCGGCGAGTCCAACTCAACGTCCTCGGCGACGATGGTAACGCCACTCATGGCTCGAGATACGGTGCGTGTCCGCTTAAAACCGGGGTGTGTATTGGCAGGCTAGAATCCGGACCGAGCCTCCTTCCGAAACCCACAAGCGGCTCTCGCCCACACGTCGGGGCGATGGACGTACTGGAGCGGTACGAACCGATAATCGACGACTTCGAGGCGTTCCGTGCAGCCTGCGAGCGCCCGCTGCCGTCCGTCGTCCGGGTGAACACCATCAAGGCCACCCCGGAGCGGGTTCGGCGCGCGTTCGACGAAGCGGGGGTCGAGTGGCGGGGTCGCGAGTGGAACAACGCGGTGCTCGAAATCGACGCGAGCCCGGGGACGACGTGGCCCTCTTTCCACGGCTGGAGCCACGGCCAGGAGGAGGTGTCGGCCATCCCACCCGTCGCGCTCGACCCGGCCCCCGGCCAGCGCGTGCTCGACGCCTGCGCCGCGCCCGGGGGGAAGACGACCCAGCTCGCCGCGCTGATGGACGACGAGGGACTCGTGGTGGCCAACGACAACAACCTCGGTCGTCTGTCCGCGCTCCGGTTCAACACCGAGCGCCTCGGCGTCACCGCCGCGCCGGTCACGAACCAGGACGCCCGGAACTTCTCGCTGAAGGAGTTCCCCTTCGAGACGTTCGACGCCGCGCTCGTGGACGCCCCCTGCTCCTGCGAGGGGACGATACGGAAGAATCCCACGACGCTCGACGACTGGAGCGAAGGTCACGTCCGCAGCGTCGCCGGCGTCCAGAAGGGCATCCTCCGACGGGCGATACAGGCAACCCGCGAGGGCGGCGAGGTCGTCTACGCGACCTGCACGTTCGCCCCCGAGGAGAACGAGGCCGTTGTCGACCACGTGCTCGACGCGGAGGACTGCCGACTCGCCGAGTTCGACGTCGGCCTCGACTCCGCCCCGGGCGTCACGGAGTGGAATGGCGAGGAGTACGACGAGAGCGTCCGGAAGGCCCGGCGGTACTACCCGCACCACAACGACACGGGCGGATTCTTCTGTGCCAAACTGGAGGTGGGCGCGTGAGCGACCCCACGAACGACGGCCAGCGGTTCGACCGCCTGCCGGCGACGAGCGACGAACGGCGCGTCGAGGGTCGCGCCACTCGCCGGGAGGTGCTCGACTGGTGGGACGAGCGGTTCGGCATCGGCCCCGAGACGTTCGAGAACTACTCGTTCTGGGAGAAGGGCAAGGGCAAGATATGGATTCTCCGGGGCGACCTCGACTCGCCGGTTCGCGTCGAGGCGCTGGGGATGACGTTCCTGCGCACGCGCCAGGAGCACTGGAAGCCGACGACGAACGCCGTCCAGCGGTTCGGTCGGGACGCGACGAGAAACGTCGTCGAACTCGACCGCGACGCCGCACGGCGGTTCGCCAGCGGCGAGGACCAGGAACTAGAGTGGGACGGCGACTGGGGCTACGTCGTCGCCGCCCACGAACTCGCGGGCGCGACAGAACCGCTCGGCGTGGGACTCTACCTGCGGGGCGAACTACAGTCGCTCGTCCCGAGCGGTCGCCAGCGGGACATCTAATCCTTCTCGCGCACCGTCCCGCCGCCCAGGCCCTCCCACTCGACGGCGTAGCCGAGATCGGCGAGGAGTGCGCTGGCGTCGTCGATGCCACGCTCGGCAAGCAGGGTCTCGACCTCGGAGAACGCCATCCCGTCCGCCAGTTCGTCGGCGAGCGATTCGAGCAGCGCGGGACGAACCAGCGTCCGGCCGACGCGCTCGTGGTCGGGGAAGGTCTTGTCCTCGACAGCCGCCTCGCTCACGCCGTACTCCGCGGCGAGGTCGGCGACGGTCGCGGCGTCGGCGTCCGGGACGAGTTCCGCCGGGAGGTCGGCGGCGCTTTCGGCGACCAGTTCGTCCTCGTACCGGCGCAGCGCGTCGCGCACGTCCTTCACTCGAATCGTCCCGGAGTAGGGAATCGCGCGGTGGTCGCGGGCCGCTATCTCCTCGCCGACGCCGAGGCTCTCGTCGACGGCGACCAGCAATCGCTCGTCCGTCGCATCGAGCTGGGAGAGCTTCTTCTCGACGTACTCGGGCGTCCAGAAGCCCATCACCTCGAAGAAGACGCGGAACTCCCCGTGGGGCCAGTCGAACGCGAAGTCCGGAATCATCACGCGCGCCCCGGCTTCCAGCGGTTCGGGTTCGCGCACCAGTTCCCAGTCGAGGTCGAGCGCCTCGAACCGGGCGGCGAAGTCGGCCTCGACGCCGCTGTCGAACGAGACGCCCGCGACCGGTTCGGTGGCCGGCACGCGGACCGGGTCGGCCTCGGAGAGGACGAGTTCGCGCTCGGTGCCGTAGTCGTCGACCGTCGCCACGAGTCGCCACTCCGCCGCCTTCGCGACGGTCCGGAGCAGTCGCGCGAACCGGGTGCCGTAGCGCCGGGTCGAGCGGAACAGGGCGTCCGGACCGGTTACGACCACCTCGCGGCCGTCCCCTGTCTTCCGTATCTCGTACATCAGCCGCAGGCGCTTGACCGCCGAGACCAGTGCCTTCGGGTCGGACGTCCGAACGCGGAGTTCGGTGGCGTCGAACAGCGCCGTCTGGGCCAGCGAGAGGTTGTACTGGGCGACGAGTTCCTCGGGGTCCCAGCGGGACTCGAAGTCGGCGAGCACCTGGCGCTCGTCGAGGTCGGCGTGCAGCGAGTCTGCGAGGTCGTCCGGGGACGCGTCGAGGCGGTCGGCGGCCCGCCGCAGTGCGGTCGTTCGGTCGCTCTCGGTAACGACGCCGACCGCCTCCGCGGCCTCGAAGGTCACGCGTCGGGCCCGCTCCGGCGGGACGGCAGACCGCGTCTCGAACGTCGCCTCGCGTTCGAGGAGTTTGGCGAACCCCCGGACGAGTTTGAAGTCCTCCGCGTCGGCTTCCAGGTCGGCGAGCGCCGCGTCCAGCGCCAACCGCGGCTCGTCGACGTGGCCCTGGTAGGTGCCGAGGACGCGGGCGGCCAGCGGACGGTGTCCGCGGTCGGCGAACTGGGGGTGGTAGCCGCCGCCGGCGCGCGACACCCGGAGCAGGTCCTTCGTCAGCACGGCGGACGGTAGGGACGGCGACTACAAAAGCAATCTGAATGAGAAGATTCATTCCGACCGAATCTCAGGGTAGGGTATGCGCCGACGCGACGCCCTCCAACGGCTCGGTCTGGTCGCCGTCCTCGGGTCGACTGGCGGCTGTGCAGCCATCCTCGAAGGCGGACAAGAGAAGAAATCCAGCGACGACGATCCGAAGCGCTCGGGAAGTCTCGAAACGATGAAGATTCTGGGACCGCGCAAGGGCGAGAACGACAATCTCGTCGTCGCGACCGAGATCAAGAACCACGGCGAGAAGAAGTCCTCCGCCACGCTCGACGTCACCGTCGAGATAGACGACACGGTTCACAACAGGGACCACCGGGTGACGGTGCCGGGCGGCGAGCGGAAGGAGGTCGAGGTTCCCCTGGAGGTCAAGTACGCCAAGTACGAGAACGCGGACAAGCGAAGCATCAGCCTGGACCTGCAGTAGTCGCCCCTCGCCGGACCTCTCCCCCACCACCTCGCTGTCTCCGTCTATCGCCGCCGTTCCGCGACCCGTTCTTCCGCCGTCTCCTCGCTCACGACCTCGTACAGCAGCGCTCGGCCGCCGTCCGTCTTCGGCCGGAGGACGCGTCCGAGCCGCTGGGTGAACTCGCGTTCGCTCCCGCTGCCGGAGAGGAGGACGGCGACGTTGGCGTCCGGCACGTCGACGCCCTCGTCCAGGACGTTCGAGGTGACCACCCGGGAGTACTCCCCTCGCCGGAACCGCTCCAGAATCTCGCGGCGCTCGGCGGTCGGCGTCTGGTGGGTGATGGCGGGGAGGAGGAACCGCTCCGAGAGCCGGTAGACGAGGTCGTTGTGCGCCGTGAAGACGATGACGCGGTCCTCGCGGTGGCGGTCCAGTATCTCCGCGAGCGTCTCGACCTTCCCCTGGCTGTTCATCATGAGGTCCCGGGCCCGCTGCTTGGCGAGGAGCGCCTCCCGGGCCTCGGGGTCGCTGCCGGAGCGCTTGACGAGTTCTTGGTAGTCGCTGCCGCTCCGCATCCGGATGTCAGAGCGCGCGAGGTAGTCCGTGAACACCTCCTGTTCGGCCTCGTACCGCTCGCGCTCCTCCCCGGTGAGTTCGACCGTCAGGCGCTTGACGTCGTACGGCGCGAGGTGGTCGCCGGCCAGTTCGTCGGCGTCGATGGCGTACACCTTCGGTCCGACGAGGTCGGCGACCACCTCGTGGGCACCGTCCGGGCGCTCGAACGTCGCGGTGAGTCCCAGCCGCGCCGGGGCGGCGAGCAGGCGCGCTATCTCGCGGTACCCCTCGCCGCCGAGGTGGTGGATCTCGTCGAAGACGACGAGACCGAACCGGTCGCCCACGTCGTCCGCCCAGAGGTACGCCGAGTCGTACGTCGCGACCGTCAGCGGTTCGACCCGCTGTTCGCCACCGCCCAGCTGGCCGACCGGCACGTCGAACTCGGCTTCGAGTTCGCGTCGCCACTGGTCGAGTAGGTCGAGCGTCGGGACGACGACGAGCGTCGCCGTTCCGAGACGTTCGATGGCCTTCACGCCGATGACGGTCTTGCCGCTACCGGTCGGCAGTTCGAGCACTCCACGGCGCGGACGCCGCGTCCCGTCGGCGTCCTCCTCCCACGCCGCGAGCGCGTTCGCCTGGTACTCCCGGAGTTCGTAGTCCGAGCGGAGGTCCGGGAGGTCGGGCGCGTCGAGCACGCGGTCGTCGAAGGCGACGCCGTTCGCACGGAGGGCGTCGCGGAGGGCGGCGTACCGAAACGCGGGAGCACGGTAGGTCTTCGAGCGCGGATCCGTGTCGACGAACGGCAGGTCCTCGACGGGGAGGTCGCGCTCCGCCTCGACCCGGACCGTGCCGCCCTCGAAGGCGAGTGTCACGTCGGCCACGTCGAAGAATCGACGTCGCGCGGCCTAAAAGGTGCCGAGGCTGGCCTGGAGGCTGCGGTCGGTCGCACCCACCCGGAGTTCGTACCCCACGAGGTCGCGCATGTCGACGGCGTAGGTGGTGCCCGCGCGTTCGAGAACGAGGATCCGTCCCTGCGTCCCGACGACGGTGCCGCTGGCGAGCGTCTCCGCGACCGGTCGCGCGTTCAGGTCGAGGCCGTAGTCGAAGGCGAACGTGTCGAGGGGGGAGAAGTCGGCGAGCGCGTCGGCCCACGCGTCGTCGTCCACGTCGCGGTGGAGGGTCGCCACCTTGTCCGGTACGCGCACGCGGTCCGGAAATCGGTCGGCCAGGTCGGACTCTATCTCGCGGGCGACGCGGCCGTTCGTGACGGTCCGCAGGTGGGCCGCCCGGTCGGCCCCCTGCTCGCGGAGGCGCGTGTCTAGTCGCCACTCGCGGGTGACGCCGACCTTGAACGTCGTCGGGGCGAACGCCGCGAGGTAGACGGCGTGGTCCTCGTGACAGTCCATCTCGTCTTTGAGGCAGGTGCCGGTACAGCGCGCACAGACCCACGTGCTGGTGTGGGCGTCGCAGTAGGGCGCGTCCGGTCGGTCGCAGGCGACGTGGTCGTCGTCCCCGAGCGTCCCCGCACAGTGGCGCTCGCCGAGCGTGTACGACAGTTCGGTGCCGGAGTCCAGTCGCTCGCGGGAGAGCGTCCCCGCGTCGCTCACGAGCAGGGCTGGCGACCGCTCGTCCGCCGCACCGGTGTCGTACCCGACGATTTGCACGCCTCCCGGTAGGTGGCCGCGGGTAAAAAACGGTCCGCTCCCGGCGTCCCGGTGCCTTTCAACTCCGCGTCGGGATGAACGCCAGTTGAAATTGAACGCTATCGGGATATTTGAACCAAATGAAAATATTTTAATAAAGCGCCGTCGTCGCTGCCGACCGTGGTTTTTGATAACGAGGGGCGCTGCCGAGACGTCGGCGAGGCGAACGTCGGTTACGACGGCGAGAAGGGTTGCGACGCGGCGCTGGCGGTGGTCGGGGGCGACCACGAGGACATGCAGTTCGGCCAGTAGACGTCGCGCTCCAGGCGGTTGACTCGCCGGTCGGTCAGGATACGGTAGTCGCAAACGACGACGAAGTCCGAACGCTCGGTGCCTCTCGTCCACGGGTCGAGCGACCTACGCCGACGACCGGCATCGTATTCTAATTCACCTAATAAAAATAACAAGTTTTCCAAGGAAATTTTAAGTTGGTGCGATATATTGTAGCTATTGGCATGGTAAAGAAAGCCAATGGTGTTTCGCGGCGGAACGTACTGAAACTGGCAGGCGGGTCGCTGGCGACGGCGACCGCTAGCGGACTCGCGGCGGCCAAGCCCGACGACACCGTCGAGGTGAACGTCGGATTCAGCAACGAACGGGGCCTCTCGGCCGCGCGGAACGAGGCGGACGACGTGGTGCGGGAGTTCGACTCCATCGACGTCGTGACGATTCGCGCTGCGAAACGGGCGGCGACCGCACTGGAGAACAATCCGAACGTCCGCTACGTCGAAGAGAACGGGACGATGCATGCACTCGCGGAGACCGAACCGTGGGGCATAGAGCGCGTCGACGCCGACGTTGCTCACCGCAACGGCGAGACCGGCAACGGTGCCGACATCGCCATCCTCGACACCGGCATCGACTCCGACCACCCGGACCTGCAGGCCAACCTCGGCGCGGGTAAGGCGTTCGTCGAGTGCAAGGGCAGCCCGACGCTGTGCCGGTACACCTGGGACGACGACAACGACCACGGCACCCACTGCGCCGGCATCGCGGACGCCGTGGACAACAGCGAGGGCGTCGTCGGCGTCTCGACGGAGGCGACCCTCCACGCCGTGAAGGTACTCGACAAGAACGGTAGCGGGTCGTACTCGGATATCGCGGCCGGTATCGAGTACGTCGCCGACCAGGGCTGGGACGTCGGCTCGATGAGCCTGGGTGCCAGCTCGGGGTCCCAGGCACTCAAAGACGCCGTCCAGTACGCCCAGGGCGAGGGCGTGTTCCTCGTCGCCGCCGCCGGCAACGACGGCCCGTGTACGGACTGCGTCGGCTATCCCGCCGCATACTCCGAGGTCGTGGCTGTCAGCTCGACCGACAGCAGCGACGTGCTCTCCGGCTTCTCCTCGACCGGTCCGGAGGTCGAGATAGCCGCGCCGGGGACGGACATCTACTCGACGATTCCCGGCGGTTACGACACGTTCTCCGGCACGTCGATGGCGTGTCCGCACGTCGCGGGTGCCGCCGGCCAGCTGATGGCCGACGGTGCCACCAACTCCGACGCCCGGAGCACACTCAAGAACAACGCCGAGGACATCGGCCTCGCGTCGAACGAATCCGGGTCGGGCCTGCTCGACGTGGCGGCAGCGCTCGGTCTCGACTCCAGCGACGATACGTAGCTAGAGCCGTTCTTCCGCCAGACAGACCTTTATTTCTGGAATTAGTAAGTTCATATATTATCTAGAATCTTGAGATAATCTTTTACTGTAAGAGTTCGTTGTAGGGAGTGGCATGGTGAATAAAGCCAATGGTGTTTCACGGCGGAACGTACTGAAACTGGCAGGCGGGTCGCTGGCGACGGCGACCGCTAGCGGACTCGCGGCGGCCAAGCCCGACGACACCGTCGAGGTGAACGTCGGATTCAGCAACGAGCGTGGTCGCGCTGCGGCACGGAAGCAGGCGGACGACGTGGTGCGGGAGTTCGACTCCATCGATGTCGTGACGATTCGCGCTGCGAAGCGGGCGGCGACCGCACTGGAGAACAATCCGAACGTCCGCTACGTCGAAGAGAACGGGACGATGCAGGCGCTCGGCGAGACGCTGCCGTGGGGCATCGACCGGGTGGACGCCGAGGTCGCCCACGCCAACGGTGAACTCGGTTCGGGGGCGGACGTCGCCATCATCGACACCGGCATCGACGACGACCATCCCGACCTCCAGGACTATCTCGGTTCGGGCAAGGCGTTCGTCGACTGTGGCTCCGGTGGGTTGACCGGTAGTTGTTCGTTCTCCGGCAACAGCAACGCATGCAACTACGCGTGGTCCGACGACAACGACCACGGCACCCACTGCGCCGGCATCGCCGCCGCCGACGACAACAGCGAGGGCGTCGTCGGCGTCGGCCCCGACATCACCCTGCACGCTGTGAAGGTGCTAGACTGCGGCGGCAGCGGGTCGTACTCGGACATCGCGGCCGGTATCGAGTACGTCGCCGACCAGGGCTGGGACGTCGGTTCGCTGAGCCTCGGCGGCTCAGACTCCCAGACCGTCCAGGACGCCGTCGAATACGCCTACAACAAGGGCGTCTCGCTCGTCGCGGCGGCCGGCAACGACGGCCAGTGTACGGACTGTGTCGGCTACCCCGCCGCGTACCCCGAGACCATCGCGGTGGCGTCCTCGAACCAGAACGACGAGCAGTCCAGCTTCTCCAGCCAGGGTCCCGAAGTCGACGTCATCGCGCCTGGCACCGACATCTACTCGACGGTGCCCAGCGGCTACGACACCTTCTCGGGGACGTCGATGGCGACGCCGCACGTCGCCGGGGCCGTCGGCCAGCTGATGTCGAACGGCTCGTCGGCCCGCGACGCGGAGGACACGATTCTGAGCACGGCCAAGGACCTGGGCCTCTCCAGCAACGTCCAGGGCCAGGGGCTGCTCGACGTGGCCGCCGCACTGGGGCTGGACTCCAGCGACGACAACACCAGCAACAACTGACGAGACGTCGTCTCCGCGAACCTTCCGATTACCCCGCGCTTTTTGCACTCCGACTGTCCTCCGTAGACGACACGCTTATCCGCCGGAACCGACGAACAACGACCAATGAGCACCGAGTCGCCGGACCCGACCGAAACGGAGGCGTTCGAGCAGGTCTGTTCGGAGCTGGTCGAGCGCATCCTCGCCGGGGAGATCGACCGCGACGAGGTCGAGAGCGCGAAGCTGGAGGTCTGCTCGGAACACTCGGCGCCGAAGGTGCCGAAGAACTCCGAACTGCTTGACTTCGCTCCGAACGAGCGCCGCGAGGAGCTGGAGGCAGTGCTCCGGCGCAAGCCCGTCCGGACTGCCTCCGGCGTCTCGCCCGTCGCCGTGATGACCAGTCCCCACCAGTGCCCGCACGGCAAGTGTCTCTACTGCCCGGGCGGTCCCGGCTCCGAGTTCTCCTCCTCGCAGAGCTACACCGGCCACGAGCCGGCCGCGGCGCGCGGCGAGCAGAACGACTACGACCCCTACGGGCAGGTGACGCTGCGGCTGGAACAGCTCCGGGAGATCGGCCACCCCGTCGACAAGGTCGAACTCATCCTGATGGGCGGGACGATGACCGCCCGGAGCCACGACTACCAGGAGTGGTTCGTCAAGCGCTGCCTCGAGGCGATGAACGACTACGACGTCGGCAAGGAGCCCGACCCCGCCGAGGGCGAGAGCTTCGCCCAGGACCCCGACGAGTACGAGTTCTCGTACCTCGAAGACGTCATCGCCGAGAACGAGACGGGCGACATCCGCAACATCGGGACGACGTTCGAGACGAAGCCCGACTGGTGCGACCCCGAGCAGATAGACCGGATGCTCGACCTCGGCGGTACCAAGGTCGAGGTCGGCGTCCAGACCACCTACGAGCGCATCAACCGCGAGATGCACCGCGGCCACGGCGTCCAGGCCTCCATCGACGCGAACCGGCGCCTCCGGGACGCCGCGTTCAAGGTCGGCTTCCACATGATGCCCGGCCAGCCCGGGATGAGCCAGGAGATGTGTCTCGAGGACTTCCGGCGGCTGTTCGAGGAGGAGAAGTGGCGACCGGACTACCTCAAGATCTACCCGACGCTCGTCGTCCGCGGCACCGCCACCTACGACTGGTGGCACCAGGGTGAGTTCGAGCCGCTCCAGAACGACGAAGCCGCCGAACTCGTCGCCGAGATCAAGTCGATGATTCCGAGGTACACCCGCCTCCAGCGCGTCCAGCGCGACATCCCCGCGGACTTCATCGACGCCGGCGTCTGGAAGTCCAACCTCCGCCAGCTCGCGCGCCAGCGGATGGACGACCACGGCTGGACCTGCGACTGCATCCGCTGCCGGGAGGCCGGGATGAACGACGAGGAGCCCGAGAACGTCGGACTCGACGTGATGACCTACGAGGCGGCGGGCGGCACGGAACATTTCATCTCCTTCGAGGACTTCGACCGCGACCTCCTCGTCGGCTTCTGTCGGCTCCGGTTCCCGGGGAATCCCGTGCGCCGCGAACTCGACGACGCCGCGCTCGTTCGCGAACTCCACGTGTACGGCAGCGAGGTGTCGGTCGGGGACGAGGGCGAGGCCGCCCAGCACCAGCACCGCGGCTACGGCCGCCGGCTGATGGAGACGGCCGAGGAACTCGCCGCCGACGCCGGCTTCGACAAACTGAGCGTCATCTCCGGCATCGGCGCGCGGGAGTACTACCGCCAGAAGCTCGGCTACCACCAGGACGGCCCGTACGTCAGCAAGCGGCTCTGAGCCGTTCCGAGAGCGAGGGCGTCTGCCGCGGACGCGACGCCGCACCGCCACCGTCGCGCGTTCCCTGCCTGCGATTGCTCGCGGAGCCCTCGGCACGTCGATGCAGCATTTCGCAGCGCTACGCCAGTAGTCCGAAAGAAGCGTCGAACCGCATCGACTGCGTCGTCAGTTCGAGTCGTTCAGGTACTCGCTGACGGCCTCGACGACGGCGTCGAGAGCCTCGCCGCGCTCGCCGGCGAGGAACTCGAGTTTACCGTCGCGGGTGCCGACGGGGACGATGCCGGCTTCGGGCGCCTGTTCGCGGGCCGTCTCGGCGACCTCGCGGACGTTGACGCCCTCGTTGCTCCGGACGTGGACCTCGTCGGTGGCGATGCCGAGCGTGACGTTCTGGCCGGTCGGCTGGCCGGACAAGTTGCGGTGGTGGACCGCGTCGAGCAGGACCGACTCCGGCGGGAAGTCGAAGCGGTGCGTGTACGCGTCCGTGTCGAGGATGGTGAACGTGACGCCGTTCGCGCCGCGGATGGTGAGGTTCGGTTCGACCGTGTCGAGTTCGTCCTCGAGCTTCGTGCGGAACTGCTCGCTGATGTGCTCAGCGAGGTCGCGCTTCTCGTGCTCGAACAGCAGGTCGGTGATGAGTTCGCGCTTGTCCTCGTAGGACTGGTAGTACGCCTCCAGCGCGACGGCCTCCCGGAGCGCGGTGACGTGGTCCTCGTCGTAGCCCGCGTCTTCGGCGAGGTCGACGTACCGGTCGGGGGCACCCCACCAGTAACTCACGGCGGGCAGGTGGGCCACGTCTTCGCGGACGTCGGGGTTGACGTGGGCTGCGACGTTCGCACCCAGGACGCCCGCGGTCACCCCGTCGCCGTCGTCGCCGACGTGGGGGTTGACGACCGCGTCGGCCGTCTCGGCGACGCCCTCGTCGGGGTAGTGGGTGTCGACGACCGCGTGGGGTGCGCCGTACACGTCCAGCAGTTCGAGGCCGTCGCCGGACTCAAGCGTGCTGCCTGCGTCGACGAGCACGAAGAGGGGGAGTTTCTCGTCGTGGCGCTCGCGGTTGTCCAGCATCGTCGTCACGTCCTTCGTCGCGTCCTCCATGTCGTAGTGACCGTCCTCCAGCGGACGCCGGTCGAAGTAGTGGTACTCGGCGTCGCTGCGGGCGTGTTCGTCCCGGACGAGGGGGAGGACCGCGCGTTCGAGGGCAGCACCGGCGGCGTACCCCTCAGCGCTCGCGTTGTGCCGGACGATGACGGGGCGGGACTCCATCACCGCGCGCCGGACGAGACCGGCGGCGTCGCGGATGGACTCGTGAAGCGGTTCGACGGCGGGGTCGTCGGCGAACAGGCCGACGTCCGCGGGGCGGGCCTCGCTGGCCAGCGCCTCCTCCAGACGTTCGCGGACCGTCGTTTCCTCGTCGCCGGCGAGGGCGTCGAGGCGCTCGGTCTCGACCTGGAGTTCGTTGTTTCGGAGTTCGACCTCGCCGACGAGCCGTATCACGTCGCCGGTGTCGACTTCGGGATAGGCGCGGACGCCGGCTTCCTTGAACGCTGCGCAGTCGACGGCGGCCGTCTCGTCGCGCACCTCGAACACCGTCGGGCCGGCGGTCTGGCTCGCGCCGACGACCTCGCCCTCGATACGAACCCGGTCGCCGACCCGCTCGGAGAGTGAGTCGATGTCGGCGCGTTCCGGGAGTTCGACCGCTTCGTCGTCCGCTCGCTCGTCGTCCGCCGACTCGTCGGTCGGCGCTTCGTTCACGTCCTCGTCCGTCGAGCCCGTCTCCGGCGCGGTCATCTTGCCGACCGCGGAGCCTGAGCCGTCGGTGGTAGCGGTGGTGTCGGGTTCGTCGTCGGTCGTCTCGCTCCCGGCGCTCGACTCGTCGGTCGAGTCGTCGTCCGACTCCTCGTCGTCGGGCAGGTACGTGCTGTCGGCGTCCTGGACGAGTTTGCCGCGGAACTCCCGCTCGGACTGTCGGATGGACCAACCGAGGTCGACGTTGCCGTTGTCACGGATGCCGATGACCTCGACGAACACGGTGTCGCCCGGCTCCCAGTCGAGAGCGTCGAGACGACGGTCGAGTTCGCTCTTGTGGAGGAGACCGGTGACTTCGTCGCCGACGTCGATGAAGACGCCGAAGTCGGCGAACCCGTCGACGGTACCTCTGTAGTATCGCCCTCGGGTGAGTTCGTCGGGGTTACTTCCTTCGAATTCGAAGAGGACGTCCTGCTCGTGGCTCTTGCAGATGGGGCCGTCGGCAGGCGTCCCGCAGATGACGCAGTTACCCATTTATACACGAATCCAATAGGCCCGGCCTAAAACGGTTGTCGAAATCTGACGGGAGTGCCGACGGGCCGCCGGAGTCGTCGCTCGATCACCGCCGCCGCTGCTACTACCCGTCATCGGGAGTTTCAGCCCATTTCGACGGTTCTGCGCTCGACGGAGGGACTCCCGTCAGTAGTAGTAGAACGAGAACTCGTCACCGCAGTCGGGACAGTTCACCAGGCGGCCCTTCAGCCGGTCGTCGTCCAGACCGGGGACCTCGTCGCGACCGGTCGGAAGCGTCACAGTCCCGGAGCGGCCGCAGTGGGGACAGCCGACGGTCGGCGCTGCTTTCGACATGGTCGTCTCTGAGACAGTCGTACGTATAGTTATAGTTCGGCTAGCGGGCGAGAATCGAGGCGAAAGAGGGCCGTTAACGGCTTAGCAGACGGTTAAGTCCCGCCGTCGTGGCGGTGGCCGAGCAGGAGCGCGACGACGTTGAGCGCGACCAACAGGAGAAACGTCTGGAGCTGGCTGGACGATTGGAGACCGGTGGCGAGCAACGGAACGTACATGAACGGGAGCGCGATGGCGACCCAGAATCCGACGAACCGGACGGGTGCAGGCACCGAGCGCGTCGTCTCGGCGTCGTCCCCGTCGTCGTTCCCGTCCATCGTGTCGGTGAGAGTCGACATACTCCGTACGCGGAGAGACGGTCTCCCGCGCCTTCATTATTGAGTTGTTAAAACAGTAAGAAGTAACTAACGCGGCGTCAGGTGCTCCGGAACGGCTATCGGTCGGGACGGCCTACTCGAAGACCGGACTGTCGTCTTCCAGGTTCTCGATGTCGGTGGCGACCTTCCGAGCCTGCTCGGGGAACAGCGCGACCTGCACCTCGTTGCCCTCGTCGTCCTCGAACACCAGTTTCACGCGCTTGTCGCCGAACTCGCGCGCTTCGGCCGTCTCCACGTCGAACAGCTTCGCCGTCCCGGTCTTGTTCGACGGGCCGACGTTCCGAATCGCGCCATCTTTCAGTTCCACCATGAAGTCGTCGACGAGCAGGTTGAGCATACCGGCGATACGGACCGGATACTTTAATCACCACGGGACCGCCGCCGCGAGGGACGGGAGGACGGTCCGCCACGCGGCCTCGCCGCCGAAGCCGTAGGCGAACACGAGCGCCGCCGGGAGCGCACCGGCCGCCACCGCGCGCGCGAACGACGTATCGTGGACTTCCCACACGCCGATGACGAGCAGGACCGTCCCGTAAGCCGCACAGAGGAGTCGTATCTCCGGCACCGGAACGCCGGCGAACAGGCAGGGGGCTGTCGAGTAGCCGATGACCTGCACCGTCTCGCTGACGCCCGCGCGGTCCGGGACGAGCGCCATCAACAGCAGCGTCTGTAACGCCGCAGTCAGGTGGAGTGCGGCGGGTGCGACGAACAGCCCCACGAGCGCGAGGACGAACAGCGCCGACAGCAGCGGACCGCCGGCCAGTTCCGGAACGTCGACGTCGCCGACCGCGATGCGGGTCGCCGCCGCGACGACCGTCACGGCCACGCCGAACACCAGCCCCGGAGCCTGGTCGCCGGGCGCGACGCCGGTGCGGAAGAACCGCCGCGGGCGGACCAGCACTTCGACCCACGCGCGAGCGACCGCCACCGGACCGCGGTCCCGGCCGCCGCGTGGATTCTCGACCCACTGGGTCATACGCGAACTAGTCGGTCCGGAGGGTATGACAGTTCCGACATCGCGCCTCGTAGGACTCCTCCGCACCGACGAGGATGGTCGGGTCGTCGACGTGAGCGGGTTCGCCGTCGATGAGTCGCTGGTTGCGCGTCGCCGGTTCGCCACACTCCGCACAGATCGCCTGGTACTTCTCGACGTACTCGGCCAGCGCGACGAGCTGGGGCAGGGGTTCGAACGGTTCGCCGCGGAACGTCTGGTCCGTCCCGGAGACGACGACCCGGCGACCGTCGTCAGCGAGGAAGTCGCAGACGGAGACGAGTTCGTCGGAGAAGAAGTTCGCCTCGTCGACGGCCACTACCTCCTCGCCGTTCAGCGCGTCGGCGATGTCCCAGACGCCGTCGCCCTCCGGTTCGACGACCGTCGCCTCCCACGACCGGCCGTTGTGCGTGCCGACCGTATCCTCGCCGTATCGGTCGTCCAGGTCCGGCTTGAACACGGCGACCGACTGGCCGGCTATCTCCGCGCGCCGGAGTCGCCGAAGCAGCTCCTCGGTCTTCCCGGAGAACATGCAACCGGTGACGACCTCGACCCACCCGCTGTTGGTTATCTTGTGCATACTCGAGTGGCGCACAGGACTCAGCCAAAAGGGTTGCCGATTCGAGGCGAGCGCAGCCGTCGGGGTCTCCGGAAACCGGGACGAACCGACCTCGTCCGCCCGCCGTCGAGGCGTCCCAGGGCACGGTCGGTCCCGCCGACCGCGACCCCAACATTCACACCCCCGAACCGCCAACGTCACTGCGTATGTCCAAGATAGAGGTGACCCTTCCCGACCGGATCAACGACGACATCGACCGCCTCGTCGACCAGGGCGAGTTCGTGAATCGGGAGCAGGCCGTCGAAGAACTGCTCTCGATGGGCGTCTCGACCTACAACGTGACCGAAGAGACGACGACGGAGGACGAGGAACTGTTCACGCAGACCGTCGACGACCAGGACCCCGCGATGCAGGACGAGCCGAACGACGACTACGGGTTCTGAACCGCGAGTCCCGGCCGTCGACATCGTCCGGCGCTCTCGGGGGCCGCGGCGGGACGCGATTTCGTGCGGCGCCGCCGGCCGCCCGAATCAGGCGGTGAACTGCTCCAGGGTCTCGAACACCTTCCGGCCCTTCCGCGTCGCCAGCTCCGACGGCGGCGCGGTCCGATACGCCAGCTCGGCTTCCGTTTCGTCCGACTCGGGGCGGTCCCCGACGACTGCGACGAGCATCCCGCGCGTCGTGCGGAGCTTGATACCGTCCTCCGTCTCCGTCGCACTGAGTCCCTTCAACGACCGCTGTACGCGGTCGCGAGCGTCTACCGCGTCTATCGTGAGCGCGACCGCGGCGAACTCCGGTCGCTCCCGTACCGTTTCGAGTTCGATCATGGCTGACTGTCGACGAGGCGACGTGGGGTAGGTCGACGCGATTCGTGAAAACCGTGTGGGGTGGTACCTACTCCTGGGCCCCGACGTTCTCGGTGCTCTCGAACGTCGCCGGGCAGGGTTCTATCTTCGCGTAGCGGACGGTCTGCTGGCCGAGCGTGACGACCCGGTCTCGGAGTTCCTCGTCCACGAACTCGCCGCCCGATACCGTGCTGTGCGAGCGCGGCACGGCAGCCTCGTAGGGCAGCACCCAGGCGTCGAGCGCCCGGCAGACCGACCGCAGGTGGTCCATCGCGGTGACGGGGAAGCGACCGCCGGACACCGCGAGCAGACCTACCGTCTTGTTCTCGAACTCGTCGAAGCCGCAGTAGTCCAGCGCGGTCTTCAGCACCGACGAGTAGGAGCCGTGGTACATCGGTGTTCCGAGGACGACGGCGTCGGCCTCGCGTACCCGCCCGGTGAGTTCCGGAGCGTCGCCGGCCTCGCCCTCGTCGGCGTCGAACAGCGGGAGGTCGAACTCTCGGAGGTCGAGCAGTTCTGCGGTCCCGCCCGCTTCCTCAACGCCCGCGGCGGCGTGTTCCAGTGCGGTTCGCGTGACGCTGGCGTCCCGGAGACTGCCGCAGATAGCGACGACGTGTGGCTGGTTCGGCATGGCTGGACGTGCGGGCGGTAGCCGAATATAGCTTGTCGCACCGGCGTTCCGCGCCTACCGCCGGAGTCGCGCGACGGTCGCGCTCTCGCCGTCGTCCTCGCGTCGCTCGACCTCGACGAGGCCGTCCCGTTCGAGGTCCGCGAGGAGGTCCTGGAGCCACTCGGCCCCGCTGTCGCCGCCGTAGTCGACCCGGACGCGCGGACCGAGCTTCGAGAGCGGGAGTTCGTCGTACTCCTTCAGCGCGGAGACGACGCGCCCGCGGAACTGCCGGCGACTCCCCTCGAAGGAGGGCTGGGTCGGCACGTCCGGCGCGGTGAAATCGCCCGTCTCGTAGGCGTGACACCACTCGCGCCACGGACAGGCCGCCTCGTCGCAGGCGGGCGTCTTCTCGCAGGCGACGCCGCCGAGTTCCATGACGGCGTTGTTCCACACCCGCGACTCGCCGTCGGGCATCAGTTCGCCCGCCGCCGCCTCGAACGCCGCGTCGTCGTCCGGCACGTCGAACGCGCGGTAGAGCACGCGCTTGACGTTCGTGTCGACGACGGCGTCGCCTGCGTTGAACGCGAAGGAGGCGACGGCGTTGGCCGTGTAGGGACCGACGCCTTGCAGGTTCTGCAGTTCCTCGGGCGTCTCCGGAAACTCGCCGTCGTACTCCGAGACGACCTGCCCGGCGGCCTCGTGGAGGTACTTCGCGCGGTTGTTGTACCCCAGCGAGTGATCGGTCCAGAAGCCGACCACGTCGGCCCGGTCCGCGGCGGCGAGAGCCTCGACGGTCGGCCAGCGGTCGAGGAACGCCTCCCAGGCGGTGACGACCCGCCCCAGTTGGGTCTGCTGGCTCATCACCTCCGAGACGAGAATCTCGTAGGGGTCGTCGGTCTCGCGCCACGGGAACGCGCGGTGGTCGTCCTCGTACCACGAGACCAGCGCCGTCCGCACCGCGTCGCGGTCGTCCGGGAGCGACCAGTCCGCTTCGGTCATCGTCGGCGTTACGGACGGGACTGGTTTACGGATAGCGGTTCGACCGTGCTCGCCGCGAGCCGAGCGGTCGTCCGACCGGCCGACCACCCCCGCAGTTCCGGTCGGCGGCGCGCCAACGCGTGCGGCGTTGCTCCCCCGTCAAAACTATGAACGTCCCCGTCCCTGTTCCGGACGACCGTGGACGAAAGTCGGGAGGAGTTCGTCGACGAACTGCGGTCGCGAGTCGGGCCGGCACTGCGCGGCGTCACCATCTACGACGACGGCGAGTACCGGTCGCTCTACGATCGCGACGACGTCGAGGGGCGGTACGAGTCGGCCGACCTGCGGCGGCTCCACCGCGAGTCGCTGCTGGGCGACGGAGCCCGCGAGGACGCCGAGCATGTGCTCCGAACTGGTCGCCTCAACGTCGCAATCTACGCGTTCGACCAGGCGGTGTTGCTCCAGTTCCCCGCCGAACCGGGCGCGCTGTTCGTCCACTTCGACGACGAGGCGGTGCCGCTGCTCGCCGTTGTCGAACAGTGCTCGGAGTGGCTCGAACGGTAGTCCGTCGCCCTCACCACGACTCTCCGAATCCTCCGTCGGGCAGTCGTTCGAGGAGAACGCGGTAGAACGGCTCGAACCCACAGTAGCCGCTCGGAGCCGGGACGCAGACGGAGACGTTCGTGATCCGATAGAGGCCGTCCGGGAGGTCCCGTTCGGTCGCCCAGAGGATGCTGCGTCGCGTTCGACCGGCGCGGTATCGCACGAACAGGTATCGGTAGAGCGTCTCTCGCTCGCCGAAGCAGTCCGGCTTCGTCGGCCCGAACGTTCCCCGAACCCGCACGAGCAGCAGCACGTCGTCGACGTTCGGGTCGGGTCCGGAGGTGGTCACGTCGCAGGTGTACGCGAACGCCCGTCGCGGCGTCCCGGCGTCCGTCTCGCCCGCGGCGATTCCCGGGACCGCGAGTCCGCTCCCCGCGGCGGCTATCCGCCGGAGGATGGTTCGACGCGTGGGCGTGTCCGTCATCGGTTCCTCCGTCGCCGTTCGGACTCGGTACGGTCGACGAAGTATTAGCGATTGGGGGCCAGCCGACCGGCGAGAATCGTCACCGCGGTGCGACCGTTCCGGAACGACCGGCGTAGCTCGCACCGACCGCGGCACCGACCGCGGCCGCAATCAGTCCCACTGGGAGACCACCGAACAGCAGCGCAGTGGCCAGCGGGACCGAGGCGAGGCCCAGCGCGTACGCGACCACGGGAGCGGTGACGACGAACGCAGCAGTGCCGACGACGAGCGCGCCGAGCGCGGCGACAGTGCGCGGCGAGGGCTCGCCGTATCGGGCCTGCTGTTCTCGATAGGAAAGGCCGCCGTACGTCAGTCCGGCGGCGAGGACGCCCGCGACGAGCGCGACGGGGAGAGAGACCAGCAGCGCCGGCCAGACGTACGGGGTGAGCAGTTCCGTGGCGACGACGAGGCCGACCAGGAACCCGACGGCCCCGACCAGCAGGGAGACGATAGCCCTCGCGTAGGTGTTCATACGAGTACGGACAGGACCTGAAACAATATACCCGTCGGCTGGTTCTCCCGACGAGAACCGCGAGGGGCCGGTGGATTATTGAACGCGACCGAGAGTGTCCTACGCATGCAGATTACGGCAGTAGCTCACACGGGTTGTGAGTATGAGCGTCGTCGCTGAACTGTTCGTCTCCGCAGACCACTTCGTGCTGGCCGACGGTCTGCGGGCCGCCCCCGAGATGGTCCTCGAGTGCGAACTCCTCGTTCCGGTACGGAATCGAAAGGTTCCGTACGTCTGGGCGGAGGGTGGCGACCACGCAGCGTTCGTCGACGCGGCGAGAGACGACCCTACCGTCGAGCGCATCGAGCAGACCGCCGAACTCCAGGACGGCGCTCTCTACAGGGTTCGCTGGTCCGACAACGACCTCTTTCGTGCGATCGACGGCGGTGACGCGACGATTCTCCAGGCGAAGGGGGCGGCCGACGAGTGGTTCCTCAAGGTCCGCTCCGATTCCCGGGCGTCGCTGCGGCGGTTCCAGGAGCACTGTCACGAACGTGGCATCGACTTCGAGTTGGAGCGACTCGTTCGTCTCACCGAACCCAAGATGGGACAGTACGACGTGACGCCGAAACAACGGGAGGCCATCCTCACGGCGCTCGAACTGGGGTACTTCGACACCCCGCGTGCGGGAACCCTCGAAGACGTCGCGGCGGAACTGGAGATATCGAATCGCGCCGCCTCCGGGCGGTTGCGCCGCGGCCTCACCAACCTGGTCACGAACACCCTCTCGATCGGACGTCCTTCGAATTTCGACGCCTAATCTTCCGATCCTGTAAATAACAGATGCGTTCTATAAATAATTTAATAGGTCCTTGGTCGTTATAAATACCTTCGTCTCACGAAGGGTCGATTCTATCCCGGCGATTCGAGTCATTACCGGTAATGCGCGGGACGAAAGCAGAGATGCAGGTATCGGCCGAAGAGTTCGCACTGGGGGAAACGGTACGGAAGCTTCCGGAGCTGTCGGTCGAGATCGAGCGGGTCGTCGCGCACGGCGGTGAGTGGGCGATGCCGTTCGCGTGGATGTTCGGTCACGAACAGGACGCGGTCGCGGCGACACTGGCCGACGACCCCAGTGTCGACGGGTTCGACCTGGTCGCGACGGTCGGGGACGAACAGTTCTATCGGGTGGAGTGGAGCGAGGAGGTCGAATCGTTCGTCGAAAACGCGACCGCCGAGGGAATCGTCCTGGACGTCTGGGCGACCGAGCAGCAGTGGAACTTCCGCGTGCTGTTTCCCGACCGGGAGTCGTTGTCCAGGACCTACGACCAGTGCCGGGACGCAGGATGGGGGCTCGCCATCTCGACCATCTCCCAGTTCTGCGACGCTCGACAGAGCCGGTTCGGATTGACGGACGAACAGCAGCGCACGCTCGCGCTCGCGCTCCAGAGCGGCTACTACGACGTCCCGCGGAACGCCGACACCATGGTTCTCGCGGACGAACTCGGCATCTCCCACCAGGCGGTCTCCGAGCGGATGCGACGCGCCCACGAGACGCTGGTCGAGAACACGCTCTCCTCCGGCCGGGGCTTCGACGCGCCCGTCATGTGACGGCAGCGCGGCGGACGGCCGGCGTCGCTCACCGCGGCCCCACCGCACGCGCTCGGACCCGCACGCGGACGGGGGACTTTACGACTGGAGCGCCAACTGCCGGAGAGACATGGCAACGCTGAACCCCAACTTCGCGGACCGGACGGTCGTCGTCACCGGCGGTAGCTCCGGCATCGGCCGGGCCGTCGCGCTGGCGTTCGGCGACGCCGGTGCGACCGTCGTCGTCGCCGACGTGCGCGAGGAGCCGAAAGACCCCGACGCCGCCGCACCGACGCACGAGGCCATCGCGGACGCCGGCGGGACCGCCGAGTACGTCGAAACCGACGTGTCCGACCCGCAGGACGTGGAGACGGTCGTCGCGGCCGCCCGCGAGTTCGGCGGCGTTGACGTGATGGTGAACAACGCCGGAATCTACACCAAGCGGCGGTTCCGCGAGGTGACGCCCGAGGAGTTCGACGACCTCTGGCGGGTCAACGCCAGGGGCACCTTCTTCGGCACGCAGATAGCCGCGAACGACATGATAGAGCGCGGCGAACCGGGCGTCGTCGTCAACACCTCCTCGGACACCCAGGGCCGGGCGGCGTGGGACCACGGCCACTACGCCGCCACCAAGGGCGCTGTCCGGATGGTGACCCGGAGCGCGGCGCTCGAACTCGCCCGGCACGGCGTGCGCGTCAACGCCGTCGCCCCCGGCCCCGTGGCGACCGAGATACGCGAGGGCTGGGCCGAGGAGGCCGAGGCGATGGGTCCCGGCCCCGACGCGGAGACCCCCGGCCTCCCGCTTCGCGCCGGGGCCCCCGACGAACTGGCCGGGGCGTACCTCTTCTTGGCGAGCGACGAGGCGTCGTACGTGACCGGCGAGACCGTCTGGGTCGACGGCGGCGGGCACATCGATTGAGACCGCGATTGGCGGGGCCGGCGTGCGTCGTCGGTCGACGGTCCATGGTCGACGGTCGCCCGGCGCTTCTCTCGCTCTCTCGGTTTTCCGCTCTTCGAGGGGTCCGGACTGTCCTTATCAAGAGCGGATATCTGAACGGGAAAGTTGTCCCGCTCTCGGCTACGATAGTCCAATAGAGAGTGGCGATTCACCGGTGAGCAATACGATTCTGGAGAAGCTGCGGTCGGTCACGATGTGTCCGGGCTGTAACTACGTGACGACGGACGACGCCTGTCCGAAGTGCCTTCGAACGCTGCGAAGCGGAGAGCGGTAACGGATTTCCTGTTACTCGACGTCTAACCGTTCGTTCTACTCGATAGTGCTGCGGCCAACGCTCGACCGAATTGACGGGTCAACTCCTCGCACACACGGAGGCGTACGAGTCGGTGTAGAATCACCGAGAGGACGTTTTCTGTACGATACGACGTACCTCTCCCAGTTTCGCCCGCCCGACACCCGCGAAGTTCTGCGACTCGAGCGCGTGGTGAAGCTCGTCCTCGATGGAGTGGTCGACGTAGCAGGTACAGAGAGTGGGCTGAGCGTATCTTCTGACCCAAACTGTGAACCGGCACCATCATTCATTATGAATTTATTATAATTGAGGGTGTATGACACACCGTGATGTCTACCGACCCGTTTGGTCGCGCCGTACGCGACCACTACCTCGGTAACCGAGATGAACCTCTGGTCGACCGGGACGGCGACGAGACGCGTGAACACTCCATCGAACGATGGTATTTCGGAGAACACGGTGAAGACGCGTGGCGCGATTCGTGAATGGACGGGTCGTTACTCGATATGGGTGCTGGTGCGGGAAGGGACGCCCTCTACTACCAGGAACGGTTCGAGACGGTCGCCATCGAAGTGAGCGAACGCCTCGTCGAGGTGATGCGCGACCGTGGAGTGAACGACGCTCGATTGGCGGACATGTTCGCCCTCCGCGACCACTTCGACCGTGACCGCTTCCGGTCGGCACACGCGATAGGGACGCAGGTCGGACTGGCCGGGTCGATGGCGGGCGTTCGCCAGTTCCTCGACGACCTCGCGTTCGTCACTACCCCCGACGCGACCGCGGTTCTCGACAACTACGCCCCGGAGAAGGAGTCCACGAAGGCGCGTTCGGCTTCCGCGACGATCCCGCGCCCGGACTCGCGTACCGGGTCTACCACGAGGAGTACGAGGGGGAAGTCGGGCGAACCCTGTTGTTCCGCCTCTTCAGCGTCGACCGGCTTCGAGAGGCGACGCTCGGGACGCCGTGGGAAGTTACCGAGTGCAAGTACGGCGACGTTCAATGGCGGGCGATACTGGAAAAGCCGTAGCGTCTCACTTCATCAAGCCGGAGAGTTCTTTGGTGACTCAGTGCGTGACAAAGTGTTAGGTTTAGAGGATGGGTTCAGCACGCCCTATTCGAGGTTGAATAGCAAACCACCGACTTCTCAAGTCAACATCAACCCAAAAATAATAGGAATTGAATAGTAAGTTTATCTCTGGATATTCGACCTATAGCGCAAGGATTGGCGTTCTATACGGTAGTTGCGGGAGCTATCACGGTCGGTTGCGTATATTTCCTGACTCACTCGGGACTCTACACGTTAGTTGCTACAGGTGTAGGTTTGCTTTTAGTCGTGCTCGGAGGCGCAGCGAGCGGACCAGTGGGCGCATCCGCTATTGAAACAGGAGACGCAGAAATTAGCGGGATAAAGGTTGAGGATATGCAATTGAGTCCGTCTCCGGGGAAGTTTGGCACTCGTGCGATTCTGATTTTCTATGGGTTAGGACTGGTTTTGTGGTCAGTTGTTGTTCTCACCTTCTTTCGCTCGGGATTACGGTAAGAGGAGCACGCTACCTAACGGCTAGTTAGCCGTTGGCAAGTTGAATCAAACGTTGACTATCTACAAAATACGCGCCCTCTCAGCACGGTCTCGCCAAATTGTCACTGGTCAAGGGTTTCAATGTCGGCATATTGGATATGGATATTATATATTATTAAAGTTCTTTATCCCTACGTCGGTTTGGTTACACAAATGGCCGTCCAGATAGGGAGCTTGATTCTTGGCGCTTCGATAAGTGGCGTCATAGGGCTTGATACCGTCGAATACCGACTTCGACGGAGCAAGAAGAAAGAGATAGAAACGTGGTATGAACGGGCGATTCAGTTAGCTGAGCAAGTAGACTCAGACATCCAATTCGGCATTGATACCACGCCAGAGGATATAGAACACATGAACCTTGACCAGAAACAGCGGAAATACAGAGTGCTACATGACTTGCTCCAGCGGCATATCTCCGAAGCGCCACCTGAAATCGAGAGTGAGGTGATTCTCCGAGTGGAGAGCTTGGCATCACATTCGTATGCAATAGTAGAGGCAGACAGCCATGCGGAACTCATCACGGGAACGCTATTGACGAATGGGGCAGTAATAGAGGTGATTGAGAAAGCGCGGTCTGCGAAGGAAGACGCTGGCTGGGTTTAACACGAGGACGTGCTTGATACCTTTACACTGGAATAACTATTACAGCTAACTCTGGGGAGGGGCTATCCAATGTTAGGAACCACCAGACGGCTCCCACTGGTGTCACGGCCTCGCTCGAAATCACGAGTGAATCGGTTGCCACTACCTCACTCGGACTCTCGGCTCAACGGTCGCGGTTTGTGGAGAAATGCCGTGCCGTCTGCCGAATGCGGTCCGAGCGAAGCGAGGATGGACTCGCCGGGATTTGTGAACCTCAGGCGCTAACGCGCCTATCGCTGGCTCACGTGCTGGTGCACGCTCGCAAGCCGGGGCCTCTCCTCTACCTCTGCCGACTGTGACTCAATCCACTAAAGGAAACCATGTCCGAACGAGTCACACCGGAGAACGCAGTTGAACAGTATCTCGCCTCAAAGAAGCTGGACGCTACGCAGAGTACCGTCAACAATCATCGGTACAGACTAAGCACCTTCATCGAGTGGGCCAGCGAGAACGGGTTTCACGACATGAACGACCTTTCAGGGATGGAGGTCGAGAAATTCAAGAATTGGAAAGTCGAGAGAGGGAATATCGGGAAGGTCACGCTGAAAAACCACCTTCATACCTTCCGTGTATTCCTCCGCTACTGCGAGAACATCGAAGTCGTCCCTGAAGGAATCGCTGATAAAGTGATGATTCCTGTTCTCGAAGACGGAGAAGATGCACGAAGCGTATTTGTCTCTCACGACCGTGCTATGGAGATTCTGGAGTACCTTGAAAAGTACCAGTACGCTTCGAACGCTCACGTCATATGGGCTATCCTGATTCATACAGGCTGTCGGCGTTCCGCACTGTACGCTCTCGACGTAGAGGATTGGCATTCGAAAGAATCCTATCTCTCATTCAAGAACCGAGAAGGAACGCCTCTAAAGAACCGTGATGACGGAGAGCGTAACGCGACTATCACTAAGCCGAACATCAGCGAGGCGGTTGACGACTACATTAACGACAAACGTCATGACATAGAGGACGAATACGGGAGAGAGCCACTGTTGACAAGCTCACAAGGCCGCCTACATGGAAAGACTATATCTAAGATATGCTATAAAGTCACTCGACCATGCTGGTATGGCGCGGAATGTCCTCACGACCGCGACCCCGAGGAGTGTGAGGGCGCAAAGTACAGTGGATACTCGAAATGTCCGTCAAGCGTCTCCAGTCATCCCGTGAGGCGTTCCGCTATCACCCAACACCTCAATGCTTCTGTGCCTCTTCAGATTGTCTCTGAACGGGTTGACTGTTCGCCAGAGGTGATTGAGAAGCACTACCGGGAACAGAATCAAGAAGAGCGGAGAGAAGCGCGAAAGGGGTATCTCGACAATATCTAAGGTCTGACAACGAAGCGAACACACGCCGGACTTTCTTCTTACGCATTCTCTACCCAGTCCCTTTCTCACTGGAAAACGCTCACTACGAATAGTCAGATTTCACAAGCAGTTAGGGTAATAGCTATGAAGATCGATTCCACGGTCGAAGTGTAAAGGAGATATTTCACTGTACACGAAGCTTATTGTCTAATAGACGTATGTTCATACATGAAACGCCGAACCACAATAGTCAGCCTCTTATCTCTATTCTCAGTCTCTGCTGGCTGTCTTGGAAACGCATCATCAGGTAACTCACCATTCCCAAAACGAGTTTCCGTACAACAGACCGATTCGGTTCCAGAACGGTATCCGGTTGACTTAACCATCGAAGTCATTCAGGCAGAAATATCCAAAACACAAACTGCTCATCTGAAAGCGACAGCCAAGAACACAGGCGAAGCGACGAGAGAATTCGAACCGGCCTATTATAAAGGTGCAAGCTCTCGGGCAGGCGATTCGGGCATCCTCCTATATTCCCTACGTGCCCCAGATAGTCCGCCAGCAGATTATGCGCCAGACTGTATCGGGTCAGATGGTAAATCAAAGGGAAGGCTACTATGGTCAAATGAGTACTCCGGGACGGAAACCCTCAAGCCGGGCGAATCCTCAAGCGAGGAACTGATTGTTGTTGACGATCCTACTGTTCGTGGGTGCATTCCGACCGGGGAGTACAGATTTGAGACCCCGTACAACATCAGCGACGAAAACGGGTATGATGAAACGTTCACGTGGGGATTCACGCTCCAAGTCGAAGACGTAGATGCGGTGAAAACCCAATGATGTGAGTACAAAAGAGGAATCGATGGCAAGCTACTCCACTATCAACAACCTTTGTGCTCAGGAACAAGTTTCATGGGGTTAATTTTAAAATAGAGGGTTCAGCGATAGTTTGCAGTCGTGTTCCAATTAACAAACACACGAATGCTGCTATGACAGATATCTATCGCTTTTTCAGGCCCTCTGTGTCCCGCTAAGTGTAATTCACCTGAATACAGTGAATACTACTCAATTCCACAGTAGATCCATTGGCGAACCTGTCAGAGCGTCCAATAGCTTGTAAGTGTCAATGGGAGAATGGATATGAGAACAAGCAACCCATGTTCAAAGTTACATGTATGAAGGAACGGAAATAGTCATATGTAACTAATCTGATGAGGACGGCTAAATGATGAACTACCGAAACCTTTAAGTAATAGAAGGGCATAGTTATCTATAAGCAGTTGGAATAAGGTTTACGATTTCGCCTTTTCGTTTTGTGGCATTGCCACTTGCGAGGAATCAGAAATTGGATGGCTCGGATGAGCAAGCCCCGTCAGAAGGAACTTAACATTCTTCTCTACGGACTGTAAGTTAATAAATCTTCTGGTTCGGTTATTAACTTCGTGCTTGATGATCTGAGCAATGAAACAACCCGGTGTTATACGGAAAAGCCAGACTATTCGCAATCCGGAGGTCTGGAAGGGAAAGGATGGTGTTCGAGTACCATAGTAAATCTATAATGGTTGAAAGATGCAACGCGCCAAGGCCTCCCGAAACGGGGGACGGACCTTCCTTGGGCAGAAAGAGACACGGAACCACGCAAGTCTGACTAAAAGCCAGTGCCTTCATTGAAGGACGTGCGTCCATATGTTGAAGACGACTGTTCAAGAAGCGGTTCGGCAAATATTCTAAAGTTGGCGTCCCGTGATTGAGGACTACAAGTGTAGAACAAACTACGCTATGGGGGAAGCTCCTGACACGAATCAATCACACCAAGGGTAGCTGGACGAAAGAGCCATACAGTGAGCATACTTTGACCGGGGCAAGTGGTTACACCATCCAGAACGACAACAATCCTCCTACCAAGAAGGTTGGTGCGGTACGGGTTTCGATAGAAGGTTGCGAAGGTCGAAGAAGGACAACAGGGCGGTTTTCGAGAGAGACAACAGATACTTTCGGGACAACCTCCCCAACGCTCACGACACTGGCTAACACACGGGCGCGGCAGGTCGGCTAACAGCACAAGTGGTCTCGTCAATCGACACAGGGAAATCGGAACTAACGCAGCCCGTGTGTTCACTATTAGATTGATAGTAGGCTCAAGAAGGTTGGAAACATGGAACGAAAGATAAACGCAGCAGTGCTCCGATCACAGGCGCTTGTGAGGGTATTCTTTACTCTATACCCGGAGTTTTCTGTTCATGAGACGACGCAAGTGGTATGAGGAGTATGTTATCTTCTATCAAAGTGGGGTTAATCTGGGCTATTTCTGACCATATTCCTAACGCCGAGTGGGCGCAGTCTGATAATGATTTCAATTTCTATCTCTGAAAAAATTGTCTCGGTTACCCTACTATCTGGACTTTATCATTTCCAAAAATCGCAAGACGCTAAACGATGCTGTGGGTTTACATAGTCTGTTTCACCGGGAAGCAGTCTGTAAGCACATGAAGGCCGTCTCAAAAGACTGCGAGGACTGTATCGGGGATTTCCCCTGCTTCAACTGCTACCGCGAAGGCCGGAAGGAACTGCCGTAACCCGCGAACCCTCTTTTCTCAACTGTTTCCCCATCAACGGTGATAGGGATTTATGTGCCAGAGTGATTATTCACTATGCAGAGTCGCAGACGGCATAGGTGGCGGAGTGGTCATCACGTCCATCGAACCCGGCTAAACTCGGTACTCTCACCAAGAATTGAGGGTGCAGGGACTAACGCTAAAGAATAGACTCCATGCTCATGGAGTTTATTTCAAGTGGACTCGCCGGGATTTGAACCCGGGGCCTCTCCCATGCCAAGGGAGTGATCTACCACTGATCTACGAGCCCTCGTTCGCACTCCTTCTTTCCGGGGCGGTACTGATAAACCTCTCGAAATTCGGCCGCACCGGTCCGGTTTCACGAACCGGGCGTCGACGACGAAGCCCACCGGCCTCGAACGGAATAGCAACCATTTAACTACCTCGACCGATTCCTACCGGACACGGGAACGGCACAGCCGCAAATCTGACTCGTCGCGCGACTCTCATTGCGCGGCTTGGGATTGCGGACGTGCAAGCGAGACCACCGTCTCGCGTTCGGCGCACCCCGCGCCGACTTCACGCAGCGGCTAGTGCAGTTCCTATCCTCGAACGATGGCACGAATGCACACGAGACGCCGTGGGTCGTCCGGTTCGGACCGACCTACGGACGACGAACCACCGGAGTGGAGCGACGTCGACGCGGACGACGTAGAAGAGCGCGTCGTCGAACTCGCGGAGCAGGGCCACAGCCCCAGCCAGATCGGGCTGAAGCTCCGCGACGAAGGCGTGACCGGCACCCCCGTGCCGGACGTGAAAGCGGTCACCGACAAGAAGGTGACCGAAATTCTGGAGGAGAACGAGACGGAACCCGACCTGCCCGAAGACCTCCGGAACCTGCTGAAGCGGGCCGTCCGCCTGCGCGAGCACATGGATGAGCACCCGCTCGACGCCCAGAACAAGCGCGCGCTCCAGAACACCCAGTCGAAGGTTCGTCGCCTGATTAGCTACTACCAGGGCGACGAGATCGACGAGGACTTCACGTACTCCTACGAGAAGGCCAAGGAACTGCTCGAATAGATGTCCACCGCCGGTCGAACCACCCCTGAGGATGACCCCGCCGCGAGCGAGGTAGCCGCGGCGCTGCGCGAGACCGCCTTCGTGCGACTGCTCGCGCGCGCCGACGGCGAGGCGCTGGCGGCGACCGGTCTCCTCGCCCGCGCGTGCTCCGACGCCGGCATCCCGTTCCAGGCGAGCGCGTCGCGGTTCCCCGAGGCGCGGTCCGCGACGAGCGACGACTCGGACGATTCGACGGACGAACTCGTCGTGACCGTCGGCGCGGCGGGCGGCGACGTGGTGCTCGCGGACGTGCCGACCGTCACCGCCCACGACGCGGCGGCGGAACTCGGCGCGTCGCCGGACCCGGTGCTCGCGCTGGCGGGCGTCGTCGCGGCCGGGCGAACCCCCGGCGCCGGAGACGACGCGCACCTGCTCGACGCCGCCGAGGCTCGCCTCGCGCGGCGACCGGGCGTCGCCGTCCCGACGAACGACCTCGCGGACGGCCTGGCGCACTCGACGCTCCTGCACGCCGGCTTCTCCGGCGACAGCGGCGCGGTGCAGGCCGACCTCGCGGAACTCGGTCTCCCCACCGAACTCGACGAGGAGGCCCACCGCCGGGTGGCCTCGCTGGTCGCGCTCGCGGTCGCCGGCTCCGAGTCGGCGACCCCCCGAGCGGCCGAGGCGGTCGAGCGCGCGCTCCGCCCGTACGAACTCGCGGACGCGCCGTTCGCGACGCTCGGCGGGTACGCGGACGTGCTCGACGCGGTCGCACGCGAGCGGCCGGGAACGGCCGTCGCGCTGGCGCTCGGTCACGACGCTCGCACGTCGGCGCTCGACGCGTGGCGCGACCACGCGTCCGCGGCGCACGCGAGCCTGCGCGAAGCGACGACGGGTCGGTACGACGGCCTGTTCGTCGCCCGCACCGACGACGCGCCCGTCGAGACCGCGGCCAGACTGCTCCGGGACTTCCGGTCGCCGGAGCCGACGGCGCTCGTCGTCACGTCCGGGGAAGCGGCAGCGGCGGCCGCGCCGACCGACGACGAACGCGACCTCGGCGCGACGATGCACGAGGCCGCGAGCGCGGTCGGCGGCGACGGCACCGGCACCGCACGGCGGGGGTACGCACGGTTCGACGCGGCGGCGAAGGAGTTCCTGACGGCGTTCCGGGAGGCACTATGAGCGGGAAACGACGCGCGACGCTCCGGACGGAGTTGGCGGACGCCGACGCCGTCGCGGCGGCGCTCGCGCCGGACAACACGCCGGAGATGTCGACCCGGGTGAAGGACGGGACGGTCGTCACGACGATCGAACGCGAGACGACCGGCGGCCTCCAGTCGACCGTCGACGACTACGTCGTGAACCTCTCGGTGGCGACCCAGGTCGTACAGACAGCCGAACGATTCCACGATACCAACCATGAGTGAACGATCAGTCTCCAAGCAAGCGACGGAGAAGCGGTGGTACACCGTGCACGCTCCCGAACAGTTCGACCGGGAGGAGCTCGGTGACACCCCCGCTGACGAACCGAACAAGGTGCTCGGACGCACCATCGAAACGACGCTCGGCGATCTCACCAACGACGCCAGCGAGAACAACACCAAGCTGACCTTCAAGATCGAAGACGTCGGCAGCGACGCGGCGTACACGGAGTTCGTCAAGCACGAACTCACCCGCGACTACCTGCGCAGTCTCGTCCGCCGCGGCGCGTCGAAGGTCGAGGCGTACGTCACGGTGCTGACCACGGACGACTACCGCGTCCAGATTCAGCCCGTGGCGTTCACGACGAAGAAGGCCGACCACAGCCAGGAGAAGGCCATCCGGCGACAGATGATCGACATGGTCCGAGAGGCCGGCGAGGAGCGCACCTTCGACGACCTCATCGACAGCATCGTCGAGGGTCGCCTCTCCAGCGCCATCTACGGCGAGGCCAAGACCATCTACCCGCTGCGCCGCGTCGAGATACAGAAGACGACGCTCGAAGCGCGCCCCGAGGAGGTCGCCGCCGAAGAGGAGACGGCCGTCGACGTGGACGAAGAAGAAGTCGAAGTCTGAACTGCGGCGGACGTCGTTTTTTCGCGGACCGGTGCCGACGAGCGACGGCGTTACTCTTCGACGATTATCTTGCCGGACATCCCGCTGGGCTCGTGTGGGACGCAGAAGTAGGCGTAGGTTCCGGGCACGTCGAAGGTGTGCTCGTAGGTGTTTTTCTGCTGGACGGTGCCGCCGTAGCCGTCCACCCACGCGTCCCGGGCGGCCTGCTCGGAGTCGAACCCGCCGGAGGCGAAGTAGTCGGCCGACTCCGGAATCGCGTTCTCGTAGGCGGTGACGGTGTGGCGGCGCATACCGGTGTTCTTCCAGACAACCGTCTCGCCGACCTGTATCGTCAGCTCGCGGGGTTTGAAGAAACTCGACCCCATGCCGACGTCGAAGTTACCGTCCTCGGGACTCGGAGACCCCGCGCTCAGTATTCCGGCACAGCCCGACAGACTCGCGGCTCCCGCGGCCGCCGCCCCGGCCAGGAACGCTCGGCGGTTCATACCCGAGTGTCGGTGTGCCGGGCGTATATGTCTCTCGAAACGGGGGAGTCGCGAGGCGACGCGCTCACATCTCGGTCGTCCCGCGGCCGACCCAGTCCGCGAAGCTCCCCTCCAGTAGCGTCTCAGACTGGTGGTCGATGTAGCTGCGCTGCATGTCGGAGATGGCGTCCGCGAAGCTCTCGCCGTCCTCGACACGTCGTTTCACCTCGCGGTGCTTCCAGCCCGCGGGCGTGACGGCGTGGCGGGCGCGCTGGCGGAGCGGCCAGAGGTACTTCGCCGCCTCCTCTTCGGAGAGCCCCCGCGACGTGAGTCCGTCTTTCGCGTGGGCGAAGAGGTCTGTGAATATCTCCTCGGAGTCGGTCGTCTCCGCGCCGTTGTTGGCGATCCAGTAGAGGTCGGCGTCCAGTCCCTCCCGCATCGCCTCGTAGAAGTTGTCCCGGGCGATGACCCAGTCGAGGTGGCGCACGGGGTGTTCGCGTCGGAACGTGCTCTCCAGCAGACCGGCGAACGCCGCCTGGAACGCGATGGCGTCCCGGACCGTCGGCTGGGCGGCGATGGGCCGGAACTCGATGCGGGCGTTGGCGGACGAGCGCGTCGCCCCGCCGAACACCGGCCGCACCCAGCGCCAGTACGTGCCGTGTTTCAGTCGGAAGTGGGCGAACTCGTCGTCGAAGCGGTCGGCGGGCGACACCGGCATCGGCACGATGGTCTCGTCGGCGGCGATGCCGTCGACGGCGTCTTCGACGGTGTCGAACTCGTCGGGGAACCGGACCTTCGCGGGCGTGTCGCCGGGTGCGTTCAGCACCGACTCGAAGACGGAGATGCGGTTCGACATCCACGCGTCGGCGAGAATCTCCTCGGGAGGCGCGTCGTCGTAGAGGTCCGGCGGAAAGAACGGCGAGTTCACGCCGAGCGCCAGCAGCGGGGCCGCGATGCGGATGGCGTACCGGAAGTACGTCGGCAGGTCGTGGGCGTGGGGAACCTGGTAGTGGGGCTGGATGGAGGTGATGAGGCTCTCCGGCATGACGGTGTCCGCCGACAGAGAGACGTGCGGTGCGTCGAGTTGCATCCCCGCCGGCGCGGTGCTGTCCTCGCCCGCGGTGTTGGCCATCGCGTGGTAGCGCACTGAGTCGCTCATGTTCGAGGCGATGCGAACGCCGCCGTCGTCGACGCTGTCGGTGAGGTAGCTGCGGGCGGTCTCGCCCTCCGGCGGGATGGTCCACATGCCGTCGCTGACCAGCATCATCCCCTCGGCGTTGGTCCGGTTCTCCGCGGCGGCGAGGCGCGCTTTCACCTCGGCCTCCTGTGCGGCCAGCCCGTAGCTGTTCAGCGGCTGCGGGCTCGTCGACATCTCGGCGTTGTGCAGGCCGAGTTCCTTCTCGAACCCGATGAGTTCGAGCAGTCGTCGGGGGACCCGAGAGAGCGCTCGCGTCTCCGCGTCGACCGCGTAGAACTCGTACTCGAATCCGACGATGGCCTGCGGGTTGTCGAAGACGCCGTCCGCGAGTCCGCGCTTGATGACCTCGGCCTCCTCCTCGACTCGACGCTGGAATCCGTCTGCGTCGACGTCCAGCACCGTCTCTACGCTCGAAGCGAGGTCATCGTCGGTCATACCCGGCCAATCGTAGTCCAGCCGTTTCAATCTACGGACTCAGGGACGGCTATCCGCGGCTCCGTCGGGCGAAACCAGAACTGACGTGGCGGACGAGTCCCTTCGCCCGTCCATGACGCGGTACCACCAGAGCGGCACGCGCCGTGACGCCTGCGCTCTGCTGTACGAGGCCGGCGAGCTCCCCGGACAGAAACTGAAGACGAAGATAGAGTCCCACTACGACGCCCGATTCGACCCAGAGCGGTTCTACGCGCTGCTGGAGAAGCTAGAGCGGAGCGGTCACGTCGAGCGGCGCAAGGCCGAACTGAAGGACCTGTACTCGCTGACCGACGCTGGCGAGCGTGCGCTGCTGGACCACTACGACTGGCTCGGCGAACGAATCGAGGGGTGAACGCCACCGGACGGGTCGGGGCGTCGTCTCAGTCCAGCAGTTCGTTGGCGATGGTGTTGCGGAGGACCTCGCTCGTGCCCTCGTAGATCTCGTTGAGCTTCGCGTCGCGGTAGTACCGCTCCACGTCGAAGTCCGTCGTGTACCCGTAGCCGCCGTGTATCTGGATGCCCTCGTTGGCGACCTCGCGGCTGATCTCGGACGCGAACAGCTTCGCCTGGGCGGCCTGCTTGATGTAATCCTCGCCGCGCATCTTCCGGTCGGCGGCGCGGTGCATCAGCATCTTCGCGGCCTGTATCTTCGTGTCCATGTCGGCCAGCTTGTGCTGGATGGTCTGGAACTCGCTGATGGGCTGGTCGAACTGCTCGCGGTCCTGGGCGTACGTCAGGGAGTCTTCGAGCGCCGCCCGGGCGAGACCGATGGAGCGCGCGGCGATGGTGATGCGTCCGCCGTTGAGCGTCTTCAACGCGTGGACGAACCCGCGGCCCTCCTCGCCGAGCAGTCGGTCCTCCGGAATGCGCATGTCCGAGAACCGAAGTTCAGCGGTCGGACAGCCCTTGTCCCCCAGCTTGTGTTCGGTCCCCTCGACGTGGAAGCCGTCGTCCTCCTCGGGTCGGACGACGAACGAGGAGATGCCGCGGTTGCCCGCGTCGGGGTCGGTCTTGGCGAAGACGGTGACGGTGTCGGCGACCGACCCGTTCGAGATCCAGAGCTTCCCGCCGTTCAGGACGTACTCGTCGCCATCCTTCTCCGCGGTGGTCTCCATCGCCGGCACGTCGCTACCGGCACCGGGTTCCGAGAGCGCGAACGCTCCCACGTCCTCGCCCCGGTTCAGCGGCGTGAGGTACTCCCGTTTCTGGTCCTCGTCGCCGAACGCGTACAGCATGTTGCCCGCGAGGCTGGTGTGGGCGGCGACGATGGTTCCGAGGCCGCCGCTCCCACGCGAAATCTCTTCGAGGCCGATAGCGTAGGAGTGGTAGTCCAGTCCGGCACCGCCGTACTCCTCGGGGAACGGCATGCCCATCAGTCCGAGGTCCGCCATCTGGTCGACGAGGTCCGCGGGGAACTCGTCGCTCTCGTCGATCTCCGCGGCGCGGGGTTTGATCTCCTCGTCGGCGAACTCCGCGACCATGTTCCGAATCTGTTTCTGCTCTGCGGAGAGGCTGAAATCCATGCAGGAAATTTCGGGTAGTCAATCCTTTACTTTTCCCATCGCGGTCGCTCCGCCTCCGGACTCGGTCGTCAGCCCGGCCTCGCTCAGAGCAGCTTCTTCCGGACGTCGTTGAGCGTGAGCGCGCCCTGGACGGCGTACGACAGCCCCTTGTGCCTGGGCGCGACGGACGCCGCACCGAGCAGTATCAGCGCGCGCGTCGGGTTGCCCTTCTTGAGCGCGTAGGCGGCCTGGACGACCAGCGAGACGACGTTGAGCCGGTCGAACGACTTTATGCGGACCGGAGAGGTCGACAGTAGCATCCTCGCGCCGGCTTTCGCCACGCCGAGTAGTGTTCGGAGCATCAACAGGTAAAGGGTGCTCTCGCAGGTAAGGATTCGGCTTGAGTGCGAAAGCCCGACCGAGAAGATGAGTCGGCGGTTACTCGTCTTCGCAGCAGCCGCCGGCCTGCTGACCGAAGTCGACCGCCAGCGGTGCCGAGATGGCCTCGTTCAGCTGCTCCAGCCGCGTCTCGAGTTCCTCCTGGGCGTCGAGGTACTCCTCCATGACGGGCAGGGCGTGGAGATGCTCCTGGGCCTCCTGAACTCGCTGGACGTCCTCCTGGGTTGCCTCGCCCGTCTGGCGAGCGAGCATGAACTCCTGGCGGAGCTGTTCGAACTCCTTGATGCGCTCTTGGGCCTCCTCGTCGGCCTCGACGGCCTCCTTGGTCTCCTCGAACCGCCGGTACTCGGGCGTCCGGGTGATGGCTTCGCCGAGTTCGGTCGCCATCTCCTCGACCGACTGCGATTCGTCGCCAGCCTCCGTCTGTGCGTCGATGCTCATGGATGGGGTTTCGGACCGGACGGGTTTCAACCTGCCGGACCACCTCGGGGTTGCCCGTTCCGCGTCGCGGGTCGCCCGGTCCCAAATTTTTCGTCGCGGCACGGCGAAGCTATCTCTATGACGCTAGAAACCGACGTCACCGCGACGCCGAGGGGCGATGCGGTCGCGTTCGAACTCACCGTCCGAAACGCCGGCGACGACCCCGTCGAGTTGACGTTCCGGAGCGGTCTCACGGCCGACTTCGCGGTGCTGGACGACGACGAGGAGCGGTGGCGGGCCAGCGAGGGCCGGATGTTCACGCAGGCGCTCCAGTCCGAGACCGTCGAGTCGGGCGGGGAACGTACCTATCGCGGCGAGTGGTCGGAGCCGGAGCCGGGCGAGTACACCGTGGTCGCGACGCTGAACACGGTCGACGACCGGGGTGAGGCGAGAACCGACTTCTCGGTGTGAGCGGTCTCAGCGCAGTTCGTCGTACAGTTGCCGTGTCGCCTTCCGAACGGCCTCGTCGCTGCTCGTCGGTGGCTCCCAGCCGAGCGCGGCGAGCTTCTCGATGGAGAGGCGCATCTTCGGCACGTCGCCCGTCCAGCCGCGGTCGCCGCCGGTGTACTCGTACTCGGGGTCGACGCCCATCTCCTCGCTCACGATGTCGGCGATGGCGGTGACCGACGTGGTCGTGCGCGTGCCGAGGTTGTACGTGTTGACGTCGTCCTCGGCGCGTTCGACGACGTGACACATCGCGTCGACGCAGTCCTCGACGTGCATGTAGGACTTCTCCTGGCGGCCGTCGCCGAGGATGGTCAGCGACTCGGGGTCGGCGAGCAGCTTCTCGATGAAGTCCGGGACGACGTTGCCGCGCTGGTGCGGTCCCACGATGTTGGCGAACCGGTACATCCACACCGTGAAGTCGTGCGAGTGGGCGTACGTCGAGACGATGCCCTCGTCGGCGAGCTTGCTGGCTCCGTAGATGCTGATGGGTTCGAGTGGCGCGTAGTCCTCCGGCGTCGGGCGCGGTGCCTCGCCGTACACCGTCGAGGAGGAGGTGAAGCCGAGGTTCGTGACGCCGACCTCGTCCATGCGTTCGACGACGTTGTACGTCATCGCGCCGTTCTCCTCGAACAGCTGACGGGGGTTCTCGTAGTTCGTGTCGGTGTAGGCAGCGAAGTGGAAGACCGCGTCGAGGTCCTCGGTGACGACCTCGGCGACGTCGTCGGGGTCGGTCATGTCGGCCTGCACGAACTCGACGCCGTCGGGCACCCGCTCGCGGTCGCCCTTCGAGAGGTCGTCGGCGACGACGACGTGGTTGTCCGCGGCGAGTCGCTTCGCGAGGTGGGAACCGACGAGGCCCGCACCGCCGGTTACGAGCACTCGCTTTTCGGAGAGCTCCATGCGTCGTAGTTGCGAGCAGCGGCGGCATGTGCGTTCCGGTCCTCGTTCGCGCTCCACGTCGTTGTACAGTCGTGGGAAATTATTTCGGATCGCTATAAATTATGGAACTTATATTCCATCTTAGTGGCCAATAATGTTTATGGCGTACCGTTGCCGGTGTCAGAGTATGGCGAGCGAAACATACGGAATAATTAGTCTGTTCCCGGCGCTGTTGGCCATCATCCTGACGCTCGTTTCGCGGCAGGCGCTCCTGTCGCTGTTCGCCGGTATCTGGATCGGCGCGACGATACTGGTCGGCTGGAATCCGGTCGCTGGCGCGGCCCGGAGCCTGGAGTTCGTCGTGACGAACGTCACCGCAACGTTCAACGTGAAACTGTTGCTGTTCACGTTCCTCATCGGCGCGATGCTGGGGATGATATTCCTCTCCGGCGGGATGAAGTCGGTGGCGGACGGCATCGTGAAACGCGTGAAGACGAGCCGGCAGGCCCAGCTGGGGACCTCCGTCCTCGGCATGCTGATATTCTTCGACTCCTACGCCAGCACGATGATATCCGGGTCGGTGATGCGTCCGGTCACCGACCGCTTCGACGTGAGCCGCGAGAAGCTGGCGTACATCCTCGACTCGACGACCGCACCGACCGCGAGCATCGCCGTGGTGTCGACGTGGCTCGGGTTCGAGGTTGGCCTCATCCAGCAGCAGTTCAATGCACTCGGCGTCCAGCGGAACGCCTTCCTCGTGTTCATCGAGTCCATCCCGTTCCGGTTCTACAGTCTGTTCGCGCTCGTGCTGGTGTTCACCGTCGTGCTCTCCGACTGGAACTTCGGCCCTATGGAGAAGGCCGAGCGCCGCGCACGGAATGAGGGGAAGGTGCTGCGCGACGACGCCAATCCCCTGATGGAGACGCAGGCGGGCGACATCGAGACGCCGGACCACGTCGACCCGCGCTGGTGGTACTTCGCCTCGCCCATCGTGGTGCTCGTCGCGGTCACGCTCTTCGGCCTCTGGTTCACCGGCGGCGGCGTCGCGAAGACGACTCAAGCGCTGGCCGGTGCCGAAGGGATATTCGACTCCATCTCCGCCCTGTTCGGCTCCTACGCCGACGCGCTGAAGGAAGCCAACACTGCGAACGCCATCCTCTGGGCGTCGTTCGCCGGCTGTGCGACCATCCTCACCATCCTCGTCGCCCACGCCCGCATCGAACTCGACGACGTGAGCGACTCCATCTTCGAGGGGTTCAAGATGGTCATGTTCCCCATCGCCATCCTCTCGCTGGCCTGGAGCATCGGTTCCGTCAGCGAGGCGCTCGGCGTCGGTCCGTACGTCGTCAGCGTCTCGAAGGGTATCATCACCGCGGAGCTGCTGCCCGCCGTCGTCTTCCTCAGCGCGGCCGTCATCAGCTTCTGCATCGGGACCTCCTGGGGGACGATGGGCATCCTGTTCCCGGTCGCGGTCCCGCTCGCGCACACCATCGGAACGCCGCTCGCGATGGCCATCGGTGCCATCCTGACGGGGTCGCTGTTCGGCGACCACTGCTCGCCCATCAGCGACACGACGGTGCTGTCGAGCATGTTCGCGGCGAGCGACCACGTCGACCACGTCAACACCCAGATTCCCTACGCGGTACTGGCTGCGGGGGTGGCGACGCTGGCGTTCCTCGTCAGCGGCTACACGGGCGTGTCCGTCGGCGTGGTCCTCACCGTCGGCGTCGGCCTGCTGGTCGGGGCGACCTACGTCCTCTCCGAACACGTCGGCGCGACCGAGCAGATGAACGTGGCCGAGGCCTTCGAGTAGGATTCGAAACCCCCTAACCCGCCCGTCGCCCACCTCGACGTATGCAAGACGAACCGGAGGTCGCCGTCGTCCGACTGGGCCACCGCCCGGGACGCGACGATCGGATGACGACCCACGTCGGACTGACGGCGCGGGCGCTCGGGGCCGACCGCGTCGTCCTCCCGGACAACGCGGCGAAGTCGCGGGACACCATCGAGGACATCACGGAGCGGTTCGGCGGTCCCTTCTCGGTCGAACTCTCGGGCAGCCAGAAGGCGCTCGTTCGCGACTGGGACGGAACGGTCGTCCACCTGACGATGTACGGCGAGCGCGTCCAGGACGTCCAGGACGAGATACGGGCGGCCCACGGGGACGAACCGCTGCTCGCGGTGGTCGGCGCGGAGAAGGTCCCGTTCGACGTGTACGAGGCCGCGGACTACAACGTCGGCGTGACGAACCAGCCCCACTCCGAGGTCGCGGGGCTGGCGGTGTTCCTCGACCGACTGTTCGAGGGCCGGGAACTCGACCGGGAGTGGGTCGACGCGCGCCAGCGCGTCGTCCCCGAGGAGACCGGAAAGACGGTTCGTCCGGCCGACGAGGAGTGACCCCGCGAGCGGTCGCTCCCGATGGAGGGCCCCGCAGGTAGACCGTATCGGAGCCCCGAGGCGAAGACGGGTTGCGCCGGTCGCGACGAACACGGACCCTGACCGCGGCGATTGCGAACGCTTCTTCACCTGCGCGAGCTTCGGGGACCGGGCAGGGGATTTCCTTGGAAGGAAAAGGTTATTTTCCCTCCAAACGTTCCCGAATATCAATGAACTCGGAACGCGTCACGCTCGCTGACACGCTCGCAGTCTTCGAACGAGCGGGGGACGCAAACGAACCCAGGACGGCGAGCGAAATCGCGGACGAACTGGAGTGTACCCGACGGACCGCCTACAACAAACTCGACGAACTCGACGAACGTGGCGACGTCCGAAGCAAGAAGGTGGGGGCTCGAAGCCGCGTGTGGTGGGTCGAGTCCGATTCGTCCGACTGGGAACTTCGGCGCGAGCGCGACCTCATCGAGCGGATTCTCGACACCAGTCCCGTCGGCATCGCCGTCCTCACCCCCGATGGAACGATTACCCACGCGAACGAACGGGCGGAAACGCTCCTCGATATCACCTACGACGAGGAGACGGACACGTACGCGAACGCGATGGATCGTCCGGTCTACGACGCCGATGGAGACCTGCTTCCCCCCGAACGGCGTCCATTCGCCCGCACCGCCGAGACGGGCCAGCCGGTGTACGACGAAGAGGTACAGGTCGAAACGTCCGCTGGGGACCGCCGCTGGCTCTCGGTCAACGTAACGCCGATGTTCGACGAGGACGGCGCTGTCGACCGGATAATCGCTGCCGGCAAGGACGTCACGAGCCTCAAGACGCAGGCCCGCCAGCTCGAACGCCAGCGCGACGAACTCGAGGCGGAACTCGCGGAGGTGTTAGAGCGAATCGACGACGGCTTCTTCGCTCTCGACAGCGAGTTCCGGTTCACCTACGTGAACGACCGTGCGGAAGAGCTCCTGGACTTCCCGAAGTCGGAAGCGCTCGGCCGCGACATCAGGGAGGTCATCCCCGTCACCGAAACCGCCGAGGCGGCCTTCACCGAGGCTCTCGAGACGCAGGACCCGGTCACCTTCGAGGACTACTACGACCCGCTCGACGCGTGGTTCGAAAACCAGGTGTCGCCCTCTGAAACCGGCATCTCCCTCTACTATCGGGACATCTCCGACCAGAAACGCCGCGAACGGCAACTCGAGCGCTACGAGACCATCGTCGAGACGGTCCAAGACGGCATCTACGTCCTGAACGACGACATGGAGTTCTCGATGGTCAACACCGCTCTGACCGAAATGACCGGCTACGACCGCGAGGAACTCCTCGACACGCCGGCCAGGGAAATTACCGACGACGTGTGGGAGACGGTCGAGAAACGGGAGGCCGAGATACGGGCCGGAGACCGCTCTTCGGCGACCGTCGAGGTCGACGTCGAGACCAGGGATGGCGACACCTTCCCGGCGGAGGCGACGTGGGTCCCTCGCTCGACCGACGACGGCTACGAGCGAGTCGGCGTGGTCCGGGACGTCACCGAACGCAAGGAACGCGAACGGAAGCTTCAGAACCGCGTCGAGCAACAGCGAGTGCTTTCCGAGTTCTCCCGGTACGCGATCGAAGACCGGTCGCTCGACGACCTGTTCGACGAGGCGGTCGAACTCGTCGCCGACACGCTCGACCACGACTACTGCAAGGTGCTGGAACTGTTCCCCGAGGACGGCGAACTCCTGCTTCGAAACGGCGTCGGGTGGCGCGACGGCATCGTGGGGTCGGCGACGGTCGTCGACGACGACGCCTCGCAGGCGGGCTACACTCTCGTGTCCGAGGGGCCGGTGGTGGTCGAGGACCTCGAAACCGAGGACCGCTTTTCGGGCCCGGACCTGCTCACCTCCCACGACGTGAAAGGCGGTATCAGGACGATAATCGGTACGCCGGACGACCCGTGGGGCATCCTCGGTACGCACGACACGGACGAACGGGCGTACACCGACCACGACGTGCAGTTCGTCCAGCGCACCGCCCACATCCTCTACACGGCCATACGGCGACGCGAGCGCGAACAACAGCTCGAACGCTACGAGACCATCGTCGAAACGGTCGAAGACGGCGTGTACGCGCTCGACTCCGACGAGCGATTCGTGATGGCCAACGAGGCGTTCCTCGACATGACCGGCTACGAGCGCGAGGAACTGCTGGGCCGACACGCCTCGCTCGTCCACACTGACGAGATAAACGAGCGGGCCGCCGCGATGAGCGATGCGGTCACCGACGAACTGGGAAGCGCCACGCTGGAGGTCGACCTCCGGTCCAAAGACGGCGGAACGATTCCGGTCGAGAGCCGATTCGGCCCGTACCGGTACGGCAACGAGGAGTTCGCACGGACCGGCGTCGTCCGGGACATCACCGAGCGCAGGCAACTCGAGGAGACGCTCACCGCGCTCTACGTCTCAGCGCGCGAGCTGCTCGGTGCCAAGACGAAAGACGAGGTCGGCGAGATCGCCGTCGAGACCGTCACCGACATCCTCGACCTCTCGGGCGTCGTCACGTACCTGTACGACGAAGAAGCAGGTCGGCTGTATCCGGCGGCGCAGTCCAGCGAGTCCGGGTTCATGCGCGAGGAACTCCCGGCGGTTCCGCCAGACGATTCGAGCATCACCGGTCGCGTCTACGCGACGGGCGAATCACGGCGGTTCGACGACGTTACCGACTCGTCGTACCTGCAGGCCAACGCCACGGGGATGCGTGCCGGCGTCTTCGCCTCGATGGGCGACCACGGGGTCATCGTCGTCGGCTCACGAGCGGTCGGCGGGTTCGACGAACGGACACAGCGGCTCGTCGACCTGCTGGCGGCGAACGCCGAGGCAGCGTTCGACCGCGTCGAACGCGAGCACGAACTCGAATCGCAGAACGAACGCCTCGACGGGTTCGCGAGCATGCTCGCCCACGAACTCCGGAACCCCGTCACCATCGGCCAGATGTACTGCCACGAGCTTCCGCCGGAGGTGGATTCCGAGACGGTCGACTACATCGCGGAAGCGTTCGACCGCATCGAGAACATGATCGACGTCATGCTCGTGTTGACGCAGGGCCGCGAAGCGGTGGACGACCAGAGCCGCGTGCGACTCGCGGAGATGGCACGGGACGCGTGGGATGACGTCGACACGACCGACGCGACGCTAGACGTGTCGGTGGACGACGTGATACGGGCGGACGAGACGTACATCCGACACCTGTTCAGTAATCTCTTCGAGAACGCGGTCGAACACGGTGGGCCGGACGTCACGGTCACGGTCGGCGAGATGCCGACCGGGTTCTACGTGGCGGACACCGGGAGCGGGATTCCACCGGGGGAGCGAGACGCCGTGTTCGAGGCCGGATACACGACGGCCGCGAAGTACGGGGGGACCGGACTGGGGCTGGCGTTCGTCCGGGAATTGGCCGAGGTGTACGGGTGGGAGTGCACGGTGACCGAGAGCGACGCTGGCGGGGCGCGGTTCGAGTTCACGAACGTCGACCGGGACTCGGAGCGAAGCTGACCGATTCACGCTGCGTCGTTAGCACGCCACTCGCGTCGACGACCGGGAATCGAGACGGACCGACAGGTTCGGGAGCGCACCATTCAAGCCCGCGCCGCGCCAACTGCCGACCGGACGATGAAACACCTCCCGAAACATCTGCGGCCGCGCTGGCGCTACCTCGCGGTCGGCATCGAAGCGTGGCCCGACGCCGACCTGGACCGGCGGTCGTTCCAGCGGAGCGTCTGGTTCGCGGCCCAGAACCTGCTGGGCGACGCCGGCAGCGCCGATGCGGACCTGAGCCTCCTCTCCTTCGAGTTCGGGGACGGCGAAGGGGAAGCGCTGGTCCGCGCCCGTCGCGGTCACGCCGAGCGCGCCCGTGCGGCGCTGGCCTGCATCGACGAGGTGAACGGCGACCCCGTAGGGGTGTTCGTACGGGGCATAAGCGGTACGGTACGGGGTTGTGAAGAAAAGTATTTAGGTCGTCGCAGGGAACTTTCGGGGGAGAGAAGCGTCGTGTTTGCGGACGCTGAACGGGCCGCCGTCGAACGGGACGGTCTAATCGACGTACGGCTCGACGGAGCGTTCGCGGGCGCGACGGAACTCGATTTCGAGTGATACTATGCAGGGACAAGCCCAACAGCAAGCGTACGACCGAGGGATTACGATCTTCTCGCCGGACGGCCGACTCTACCAGGTCGAGTACGCCCGCGAGGCGGTCAAGCGAGGTACGCCGTGTATCGGCGTCCGAACGAACGACGGCGTCGTCCTCACGGTGGACAAGTACATCCGTTCACAGCTGATGGAACGCGAGAGCATCGAGAAGCTCCACAAGGTCGACGACCACATTGGCATCGCCAGCGCGGGGCACGTCGCCGACGCTCGTCAGCTCATCGACTTCGCGCGCCAGCAGGCCCAGGTCAACCGCCTGCGCTACGGTGAACCCGTCGGCGTCGAGACGCTGACCAAGCAGGTCACCGACCACATGCAGCAGTACACGCAGGTCGGTGGCGCACGACCGTTCGGTGCGGCGCTGCTCATCGGCGGCATCGACGACGGCGAACCCCGCCTCTACGAGACGGACCCGAGCGGCACGCCGAACGAGTGGAAGGCGAACGCCATTGGTGCCGACCGCAGCGACATCCAGGACTACCTCGAGGAGAACTACACCGACGACCTGGACCTCGACGGCGGCATCACGCTCTCGCTCGAAGCGCTCGCCCAGAGCAAGGACGAGGAACTCGACCCCGAGGGCTTCTCCGTCGCGACCATCGACGTCGAGACGGAGCGCTACGAGCGCATCGAGACGGACGAACTCGAAACGTACGTGCAGGAACTCGACTCGTTCGACGAAGACGAAGAGTAGGGCGTCCCTCTTTTCGCCTGCGTTTCCCTTCGCCGCCGAGCGTTCGGTCCGTTCCGGCCCGCCCACGTCGCGAATCGTTTCTCGTGGGACCGAGGTCGATTCGACGGAGGACGCCGGTCCGTCGGGGGTGGGGCGGAGCACCGTCCGGGTCCGAACTCCCCTCTCGCGGGAAACACCTTTTACGCGGGCGGAACAATCGTCGGGTATGATTTCACTTGAGGAAGCCGTAACCGCTCGCCTCGAATCTCACGGCGAGCGATTCGAGGTGCTCGTCGACCCCGACGCGGCGCTCGCCATCAAGCGCGGCGAGTTCGAGGGAGAACTCGAGGACGTCATCGCCGCCGAGGACGTGTTCGAGAACGCCAGCCGCGGCGACCGTCCGGCCGAGTCGGACCTCGAGGAGGTGTTCGGTACCACCGAGCCGCTGGAGATAATCCCCCAGGTCATCGAGGAGGGGGAGATCCAGATAACGGCCGAGCAGCGCGAGGAGATGCAGGAGCAGAAACACAAACAGCTCGTCGACCGCATCACGCGCAACGCGGTCAACCCGCAGATGGACAACGCGCCGCATCCGCCCGAGCGCATCGAGACCGCGCTCGAGGAGGCCGGATTCACCGTCGACCCGATGGAACCCGTGAACCAGCAGGTCGACGACGCGCTCGAGGCGCTCCGGCCGGTCATCCCCATCCGGTTCGAGGAGGTGACGGTCGCGGTGCAGGTGCCCGCCGACTACGCCGGCAGCGCGCAGGCGCGCATCCGACAGTTCGGCGAACTCGAACGCGAGGAGTGGCAGAACGACGGCTCGTGGGTCGGCGTGCTCACGTTCCCCGCGGGGATGCAAAACGAGTTCTACGACCTGGTCAACGAGCACACGAGCGGCGAGGCAGAGACGCGCATCATCAAGGACGAGGACGACCTGAAAACGCGCTGAGTTCTCCCGACCCTTCCCCGCCGGGACGAACGGTTCGACGGAGACGGGCCGAGAGCGGTTAGCCGGGAACGCGACGGTGCTCGCACCCGGACTCGCGCGACGTTACACGCGTTCGATGCGAATCTCGTCGTCGGTCACGCCGTCGACCTGCTCGTACTGAATCGGATACGTGTCGTCGTCGATGTCGCCCCAGCCGAGCTTGGACTTCACCTTGTCGGTGATTCCGGGGTCCGGTTCGACGTACGCCTGTCCGTGGCGAACCTCGGAGACTATTCCAACTTCGTCGCCGTCGTCGTCGACGACGGTTTTACCTTCGTCGTCGTCAGTGAATTCTACGCTCATGGCAGTTTTATATAGGACGGGCTGCCCCGTGTCGGAACAGGCTGCACATGCAGGACGTTTTTCAGTCGTCCGCCGACGGCGACCGCGCTGGCGCTGCGGTGCCCAGAGAGAACGGGAACTGCGTCAGTGAGAGTGGCCGGTCGCCTGCTCGAACGTGATGCCGAGTCGCTGCTCGAACTGTTCGCGAGCCTGCTCTTCGATGGCCGCCACCTCGGGGTCCGGTTCGCCCTCCGCGTGGTGGACCGCGCCGTGGACCTGCTGGACGAAGGAGATGAGCGCCATGTCGCCGACGACCGTCGGGCCGCTCTCGTCTTCTTCCTGGAGCAGTTCGACCAGACCGGGCGGGAGTTCGAGGTCGTCGGTCTCGCCGTCCGGTCCTTCGATGGTGTAGGTGACAGTGTCGTCTGTCATGCACCCAGGTTCGACGTCCGGACGTAAGGGTCTGTGGTTACCGACGTGGCGTTCAGTCGTCGGAGGCCGTCACGCCCTCCTGGGCGGCGCTCGTCCCGCCGACGTCGGCGGTTTCGAGGTGCTCGTCGGCGTCGATGGCCGCCTTACAGCCCATGCCGGCCGCGGTGACCGCCTGCTGGTAGTGGAAGTCGACGACGTCGCCCGCGCCGAAGATGCCCGGCACGTCCGTCTCGGTCTGGCCGCCGCCCTTGCCGCCGTGCGTGATGATGTATCCCTCCGCGTCGAGTTCGACGTCGGTGTCCTCGAGGTAGCCCGTGTTCGGCGTGTGGCCGATGGCGAGGAACACCGCGCCCGCGTCGAAGTCGAACGTCTCGGTCTCCGGGTCGTCCGGCTTCTCGGAGGGGTAGCCCTCCGGATGCCGGACCATCGTCACGTGGTCGACGCCCTCCTCGGGCGTGCCGTGAATCTCGGTGACCTCGGTGTTCTTCATGATCTCTATCTCGCCCTCGTCGACCTTCTCCTGGACACGCTCCTCCCAGTAGTCCTCCGCGCGGAACTCCTCGCGGCGGTGGACGAGATACACCTTCTCGGCGAACTTCGTGAGGAAGGTCGCCTCCTCGAAGGCGGCGTCGCCGCCCCCGACGACGACCATCTCCTCTCCGCGGAAGAACGCGCCGTCACAGGTCGCACAGGTCGAGACGCCGTAGCCCATCAGTTCGTCCTCCCCCGGGATAGAGAGGGTGCGTGCGCTCGCCCCGCTGGCCGCGATGAGCGCGTCGGTGGTGTACACGTCGCCGTTCGACAGTTCCACGCGGAACGGCCGCGAGTCGTCGTCGACGTCCTCGACGATTCCGTTCTTGACCTCCGCGCCGAACCGCTCGGCCTGCTCCTGCATGTTGTTGATGAGGTCCGGACCGCTGATGCCGTCCGGGAATCCCGGGTAGTTCTCCACATCGGTCGTCAGCGTCAGCTGACCGCCGGGTTCGTCGCCCTGGAGCACGAGGGGGTCGTTGTTCGCTCGCGCGGCGTAGATGGCTGCGGTCAGCCCCGCGATGCCGCTCCCCGAGACGATCAGTCGCCGGTGTTCGGGACTGCTCTCCTCCTCACCGCCGTCCGCCAGGGCGAGGTTCAGTTTCTCGTCCAGTTCGCCCGCCTCGTCCAGCGCCTTCGTGTCGTCGAACCCGCCGACGAGTTCGTCGTCGATGAACACCTCGGGAGCCGTCTTGCGACCGTTCGCGCGCTCGACCATCTCCTCGAACAGGTCGTCGTCGCCCGTCACGTTGTACGTCTCGTACTCGACGCCCTTCTCGTCGAAGAGGTCCTTCGCTTTCTCGCAGTACGGACAGTTATCCTTGGTATATATCTCGACGTGCGGGTGTTCAGTCATGGTGCAATATCAGTGCGCGGCAGGTATTTACTTTGCGTTGTCCCGTCAGGTTTCCGGTACCGCGGACGAGGCCGCCGACCCCGCGTCGAGGGATATTCCCGCCCGATTCGGCGACTCTCGAAGCGTTTACCCCGCTGGTCGCCCTCCGTCCGCGCATGGCCGCAGACATCGAGGAGAAGACCGACCGCTACGAGCGTCTGCTGGCGGAGGCCGTCGACGTCGCCACGGTCGCTCCGCCCGCCGATACACCGATGGGCGAGGCGGCGGCCGAGTGCCTGGAGATGGCCGAGTCGTATCTCGCCGACGGCCGCCACTTCCGCGAGGACGACGACCTGGTGAACGCGCTCGCCTCGTTCTCGTACGGGCACGCGTGGCTGGACGCGGGTGCACGCGTCGGTCTGTTCGACGTGCCGACTGACGGACATCTCTTCACCGTGTAGCCCGCCCCGGCTACCCCAGTCACGAGGACGGGTGTCGCCTGCAACGATGGTATTACGTCGAGCGAGTGTGTCGGTTAGTAGCAATGGAGGGCGTTCTGTGGTACGTGCTCACCGGCACCCGCGGCGGTGCCAATCGCGTACGATTGCTCCACGCGATAGACGAGCGACCGCGGAACGCCAATCAGCTAGCGGAAGAACTCGACCTGGACTACAAGACGGTACGTCACCACCTCGACGTGCTCATGGACAACGACATCGTCGAGAACAGCGGCGACGACTACGGCGCGGTGTACCTGCCGACCGACCAGGCGCGCCGTCACTGGGACACGGTCGAAGAGATAATCGAGAAGGTGGAGTGAGTATGGTCGAATCTGGGAAAGCATATAACCGACGGCGCTCGCAAGGAGAGGACGGATGGGTCTCTGGATAGACGTAGCGCGGGTCGCTACGGGGCTGAACGTGCTGTTGCTCGGCGGTCTGAGCTACGTCTGGATGCGAAACTACTGGCGGTTCCGCTCGAAGCACACCCTCGGGCTGTCGGTGTTCGCGCTCCTCCTGCTGGGGGAGAACGCGCTGGCGCTGTACTTCTACTTCGTCCATCAGATACTGTCGGCCTGGTTCGCAACGGCGGTTCCGTCGATAGCGTGGAAGGCGATGATGACCCTTCACGTCCTGGAGTTCGCCGCCCTCGTGTTTCTCACGTGGGTGACCTGGGACTGACCCACTCTCGGGTGGCGACGAATAGGACGGCCCGGGACCGCGCCCGGTCCCTCGTGGCCGCGAGCCGACTCCCGGCCGCTACCGGCACCGAGCGACAGTCTCGGGGTTTCTTTCTCCGTCATCGTCACATCGCCAGCCGCAATTCTTATTTTCTCGTCAGTGGTCGGTTCACCTGCAATGGCGAAAGGTACGGTAACCTTCTTCAACGACACCGGCGGCTACGGGTTCATCGAGACTGACGATGCGGACGAGGACGTGTTCTTCCACATGGAGGACGTCGGCGGTCCCGACCTGGAGGAGGGGCAGGAAGTCGAGTTCGACATCGAGCAGGCCGACAAGGGCCCGCGCGCGACCAACCTCGAGCGAGTGTAGGCCAACACCGAGGCCCGACGCTCCGGCGCGCGAGCGGTTCGAGAGCCGCCGCTCGGTTTCGCGGCGACACCAACAAGATTTTTCCGCCTCCCCTGCGACGTGCCACCATGGTAGAGACCTACGTCCGGCTGTTGTGTCCCGAATGCGGGAAGAACTGGGAGTCGAGCCCCGACGACCTACCGCTTCACGACGACCAGTTTCACTGTCCGGACTGCCACGCGACGAGACGGACGGCGGAGTTCACGCGGACGGAGCGCGACCTGGAGACGCTGAAGCAGTTGCAGTGATCAGGCGCTCGTCGACGACCGGGCGCCGCAGGCTTCACAGCGAAGCAACAACGCGCCCTGTTCTCGCTCCAGTTTCGTGTCGGGCAGACCGCACTCCGAGCAGAGCACGAAGCGCTCGGTGTACTCGTCGATGGCGTCGGCGATTCGCCCCTCGTCGAACTCGCCGGTCAGCCGCGCTCGACCGCTCTCGTCGATGTGGGCGCTGGTGCCCAGTTCGTTCTGGAGGAACTTCAGGACGTGCTCGTCGTCCCTGTCCAGGCGGTCGAGAGTGTCCTGGAAGTTCTCGTAGACCGTGACGTTCCCCTCCTGGCGCACGTCGGGCGTCGGAACGTCGAACCGGTCCGTTCCTTCGTCGATGTCCGGCGTCCGTTCCAGTGCACGGTCGAGTTGTTCGTCGTAATCTGCCATGGGCGGGACAACGGGCTTCCCGGTTAAAAACGTTTCAAACCTGCTGGAAACGGCCGCAATGGAGCCGCGAACGGCCAGTTCGGATAAGTCGTGTTAACGGGGCTCAAGATAATAATATAACCCTGCAACTGTTACTCCCGTCTGGTTATGAAGAAGCAGGAGCTCATCCATCTTCACGGACTGCTCGCGGAGGTCGGGAATCACTACGAGGAGAAGAACGACGAACAGATTACACTCGACGAGTACGACTCGCTCGGTGTACGACCAACGTCCATCCACAAATCCAAAACTGACCACAAAGCCGCCGTCTTTGCGTTGTCCCACGCCATCACTTCTTCCATGGAAGCGACCGAACAGGAAAAGGTCGCACCCAAAGCCGACTGAGGTAGCTGCGACGGTCTCTGGACGTCTCGAAAACTTCCAGTGGTAACGCCGGTCTCGACTGTTCTCTCTCGACGACGCTGCTACGTCGACTCCCGCTCGTCCGAATCGCCCGCCTGCGCCGTTCCACACCGACGTAGCGACCGCCCGCTTTCGGTGCCACTACATCTAGGTTTTCATACCTGATAACCTACTGCTGGTTTTAATGCCCGGGCACGAGTGCTCTACACCACCGAGAGAGCGGACTCTCCCGAAAAACCACTCTACACAGGAGCATGACAGATAACTACAACGACGACCGGTCGACGGAACGGGGCCAGGTCGGTATCGGGACGCTCATCGTGTTCATCGCGATGGTGCTGGTCGCGGCGATCGCCGCGGCCGTGCTCATCAACACGGCGGGCTTCCTCCAGACCAAATCCGAACAGACCGGCGACGAGAGTACGGCACAGGTAACCAACCGCGTTCACGTCGTCAGCACGGTGGGGAACGTCACCTTCAACGGGACCGACGACCAGTACGAAGTCGACTACGTGAACCTCACCGTGATGAAAAGCTCGGGCTCGGGCGACGTCAACCTCTCGACCGCGACCATCGAGTGGCTCGGCCCGGACGACGGTCGCGTCCTCCAGAAGAGCGACGCCCCCGACGCCAGGAACTTCTCGGTCGAGACCATCCGGGACACCGGCGACACGGCACCGGTTCTCACCGAACAGGAGGACAGGTTCAGGGTCGTTCTCGACGCGGGTGCCATCACCGGCGGACTTGCGGCACGCCAGGAGTTCACCGTCAAGGTGGTCACCTCCTCCGGCGCGGTGACGTACCACCACAGCATCCCGGAGACGCTGTCGGACGACACCGCGGTCTCGCTGTAACTCCTCCCCTATCGTCGCCTGTCGTGCCAGGCCGGGAACTCCTCGCGCACCCCTTCGACCCGGTCGACGTCGATGTCGGTGACGACGAGGTCCGGTTCGTCGTCGGTGCTCGCGAGCGTCGTGCCCCACGGGTCGAACACCGTCGACCGACCGAGCAGTGTCGCGTCGTCGAACGACCCCGCTCCGTTGACGGTGGCGAGGAAGAACTGGTTCTCGATGGCGCGCGCCCGGGACAGCACCTGCCAGTGCTCGACGCGGGGGTACGGCCACGCGCTCGGGACGAAGACGAGCGTCGCGCCGGCCTCCGCTATCGACCGGTAGAGTTCCGGAAACCGGAGGTCGTAACAGGTCGTCATCCCCACGGTCGCGCCGTCGAACTCCGCGAGACCGAGCGACTCGCCGGGGACGAGCAGTTCGGTCTCGGCGGACTCGTACCCGAACAGGTGGTGTTTGCGGTAGACCGCCTGCCGGCGGCCGTCGCGGTCGAAGAAGACGGAGGTGTTCGCCAGTCCCTCCTCGGCCGGCGGGTCGGCGTCGGGGTCGTCGGCGCTCGTCGCTTCGAGGTCCTCGACGATGCTTCCGGCGAGCACGCCGACGTCGTGTTCGGCGGCGAGGTCGCTCACCCGTGACAGTGTCGGCCCCGAGAGCGGTTCGGCGTTGCGCTGGTACGTCTCGAAGGCGAAGTAGCCGACGTTGAAAATTTCGGGCAGCGCGACGACGTCGGCTCCGCGGTCGGCCGCGGCCGCGATGGCGTCGGCAGCACGCTCGCGGTTCGCCGCCACCTGACCTCCCTCGACGTCGATCTGGGCGAGTGCGAGCCTCATGACGGAGGTTCGACCTCCCTCCGGAGCGCGGCTTCGAGGTTCGACAGTTCGTCGTTGAGATGACGTTTGAAGTATCGCTCGATGCCCGGGAGCCGGCCGTCGACGACGAAGCGGTTGACGAGTCGGCAGCCGTCGTCGGTCGGTTCTATCTCGTGTTCGCCGACGACGTGCATCGCCGACGAACGCCCGACGAACTTCACGTAACGCGAGTCCTCGCGGGTGACGTCCTCCGTCTCGACGGGAATCGTCTGATTCATGAGCGGAATCGGCAGCTCGATGTGCCACGTGGCGCGGTCGCCCTCGACGTCGTAGTCGGCGACGACGCTGATCGCGTCGGCCCGACGTGCCGGGTCGGAGATGAAGTCCCAGACTTTCTCGGGGGGGACCGCGAGGTCGAACGTTCGCTCTACCCGGACAGTCATACAACTACGTTCGTCTAAGACGGTAAAAACCCGTCCACTTAGCTCGGTTCGACCTTCCAGGTGGTCGAACGAGCGCGGCCCCACTTCTCGATGTCCATCTCGTCGGCTTTCTCGGCGAGTTTCGGAAGCCGCACACCCACCTGTTTCGAGGAAAGGCCGAGATGCTCCGCGATGTTCTTGGCGCGGAAGTACCGTTCACCCTTGGCGACGCTATCGCTCAGGAACTCCAGGATGCGCCGTTCCTCGTCGGTGAAGTCAGTCATCCTCGACGGAAAATAGCACTTCACGCTATTAACCTCTGTCGCCGTGCGAGCAAGCTTCGATTTATCGTCAGTTCCAGTAGAGATGCGTCGCGCCGACGCCGAGCACGCCGGCGACCATCGCAGCGGCGAAGCCCCACGCGGCCGTCTCGGTGCCCGGACTGACGAACGTTACTCCGGCCGCGGCGACGGCGACGAGCGTGAACAGCACGACGAGGCCGAGACCCTTGTCCGACGCGACTGCCTGATTTCCTGCCATGCGTCACCGTTCCGGCACGCGGAACTTAGTTCATTCTACTCGCCGTCGACTGTCGACGAACGGAAATAGTCGAGAAAGTTTTTGGTCGGTCGGCAAACAGGCCCGGTATGGTACTGGAGAAACTCAAGGCAACGTTGTCGACCGGCAAGCGCGGGTTGGTACTCGCCGTGCTCCTGCTGGTCGCCGTGCTGGCCGCCGGATTCCTGACCGGCGTCCTCGGCGCACCGAAGGTGGCCGGCGTCGACAACGAGTTCGGCAACGTCAGCGCGGAGACGACCGAGATAGAGACGGCGCTCGTGGTGAACAATCCCAACCCCGTGGGCATCCGACTGGGGAAGACCTCGGTGAACTACACCGTGGCGATGAACGGCGTCGCGCTCGCTCGCGGGAACGAGACGGGGCTGGGCCTGGAGAAGGGGAACACGACGCTGCGGTTCGGGACGGCGATGAACAACGAGAGGATTCCCGCCTGGTGGGTCACCCACATCCGCAACGACGAGGAGACGACGCTGAAGATCCACTCGACGGTCCGCTCTTCGCTGCTAGGGCGGTCGGTGGACGTCCCCTACCAGCAGCCGGTCAAGACCGACATCATCGGTCAGTTCAACTCCACCGAGACGCGGCCGGTGAACGCGAACGCCACGCTGGTCTCCGACCCGGTGCTGTACGTCAACGAGACGAGCGCGAACTGGGGGACGGTGACGGAGTCCGAGACGCCCATCCGGATGCAGATGCAGGTGTACAATCCGAAATCCGTCCCGTACACCGTCACCGAAATCGGGTACCGCGTAACGATGAACGACGTGCCCGTCGGAAAGGGGACGACGAAGCGACCGTACGCCATCCCGCCGGAGTCAGCGAAGACGGTGAAGATGAAGACCCGCATCCAGAACGAGGAACTCGACGAGTGGTGGGTGAGCCACCTCCGAAACAACCAGGTGACGGACCTGAAGATCAAGTTCTACGCCCGCATCGAACTCCCGAGCGGGCAGACGATTCGCGTCCCGCTACGGAACCTCACCTACGAGAAGCGTATCGAGACGAACATCTTCGGGAACGACTCCGCGGAGGGCACGCTCGGCCCGTCTGCCGGAGCGAACGGAACGAGCACGGTAACGACGACGGACGGCGAGGAGACGACCGGGACCGACGGAACGACGACGAAGAGCGAGGGGACGACGATCGGCGGTGACGGAGCGACGACCGCGGGCGACGAGACGACCGGAGCGTCGACGACGGCCGAAGGAACGACGACCGACGACGGCCTCCTGGCGTTGGAGCCGACCGACGTCGCTTCCTGAGAGACCGCGTCGCTATTTTCCGCCGACCCACACGCATTTAGCCCGGGCCATCCAAGCCCCGGTGATGCGAATCGGCGTGGTGGTCAACCCCATCGCCGGCATGGGCGGGCGAGTCGGACTGAAAGGGACCGACGACAGGGTCGAGGAGGCCCGCGAGCGCGGCGCGGAACGGCGCGCGCCCGACCGCGCCGTCGCAGCGCTCGAAGCCCTCCGCGAGCGCGCCCGCGACGTCGAACTACTGACGTACGGCGGCGAGATGGGTGCCGCCGAGGCGCGCGCCGCCGGGTTCGACCCCGTAGTGGTCGGCGAACCTGCGGAGGATGAGACGACCGCTGCGGACACCCGGGAGGCGGTCCGCCGCCTCCTCGCGGAGGACGTCGACCTCCTGCTCTTCGTCGGCGGCGACGGTACCGCCGTCGACGTGGCCGAGACGCTCGAAGACGCCGACGCGTCGGTCCCGATTCTCGGGGTCCCGGCCGGCGTGAAGATTTACTCGTCGGTGTTCGCGGTGACGCCGGAGACGGCCGGGCGCATCGCGGCGGGATTCGACCGGGTCGAGGAGCGCGAGGTTAACGACATCGACGAGGACGCCTACCGCGAGGGCGAGGTCCACGCGGAGCTGAAAGCCATCGCTCGCGTACCGGTCGCCGACGGACTCCAGTCGAGCAAGCAACTCGGCGGCGGCACCATCGAGAGCCTCGCCGCCGGCGTCGCCGACGACGTGGAGCAGGGCGTCACGTACGTGTTCGGTCCGGGCAGCACGGTGGGCGCCATCGAGTCCGAACTCGGCTTCGAGGGGTCGCCACTGGGTGTCGACGTCTGGCGCGACGGCGAGGTGCTCGTCCGCGACGCGAGCGAAGCGGAGATTCTCGAACACTTCGGCGACCGCAACGTGGTCGTCGTCTCCCCCATCGGTGGTCAGGGGTTCGTCTTCGGCCGGGGCAACGACCAGGTGTCGCCGGCCGTGCTCCGGCAGTCGGAGGTGACGGTCGTCGCCTCGAAGGTGAAACTCGACGGCGTCGGCGTGCTCCGTGTGGACACGGGCGACGAGGCGGTCGACGAGTCACTGCGGGGCTGGCGTAAGGTCAGGGTGGGGCGGTTCGAGCGCCGGATGATGAAGGTCGTGTGACCCACCCGTCTGAAGCCGAGCGAACACGATAGGTTCCTGCCATATAGTGGCATAGGGAGAGATTTAAGGTGGTGGCGGAGAATCAAAGGACATGGAAACGCGTAAGGTGCAGCGACTCGGTCCGTCGACGCTGGCGATGACTCTGCCGGCGGAGTGGGCCAGCGAACACGACGTCGAGAAGGGAGACGAGGTCTCGCTGCGGTTCAGCGAGAAGGGGTCGTTGACGGTGCTGCCGGAGTCGGCCCACGGCGAGGAGACTGAGGCGAAGATTCACACCGAGAACCTGGACGCCGCCGCCGTCGAGCGGGCCATCGTCGCACAGTACGTCCTCGGTCGGCGGGTCATCCACGTCGAGAGCGACGGGACGCTCGACAGCAGCCACATCAACGCCGTCTACAACGCCGAGACTCAGCTCATGGGTCTGGGCGTCATCGAGGAGACGCCGGACAGCATCGCCATCCGCTGTTCGGTCGACCCCGAGGACTTCGACCTGGACAACCTGCTGGAGCGCCTGGAGAACACGGGCAGCACGATGCGCGGCGAGGCGGTGAAGGCGCTCGCCCACGGCAACCCCGACCTCGCCCAGCGTGCGCTCAACCGCGAGCGCCAGGCGAACAAGATATTCGTCCTCCTGCTGCGACTCATCTTCACCGCCCACGAGAATCCGACGCTCGCTCGCGCGATCGGCCTCGACACCGGCTTCCCGCTCATCGGCTACCGGTCCATCGCCAAGAACCTCGAACTCACGGCCGACAACGCGGAGGACATCGCGGACATCGTCCTCGAAGCCGAGGGACACACGCTGGAGATCGACAGTTCGACGATGCGTCGCATCCGGGAGTTCACCGACCAGGTCGACGACATCACCGCGCTGGCGGTGCAGGCCGCGGTCGAGCGCGACTACGACCTGACCCTGGAGGTGCGTCGGCAGTTCCACGAACTCGGCGACCGGGAGAGCGACATCCTCGGCGACCTCCCCGAGATGGAGAACGAGCGCCTGCTACGTGTGCGCGACGTGCTCGTCAGCCTCCAGCAGACCGCCCAGTACGCGATGCGGAACGCCGAGATCGCCGCGAACCTCGCGCTCAACGAGGAGAGCGCGCACACGACCATCAACTGAGAAGACCGCCGACGTCGGCAGTCGACGTCCCCTCTTCCGGCCGATCGCTTCGGGCCGACCGCTGTTCGACGAACTGACCGGCCGGTCCGTCTTTCGGGACGACCGGCGAAGACTCTCGGGGAAACACGCACAGAGAATCGAACGAGGGGAACGAGCGTGGAGAACGTCGACCCCAGAACGGAGAGAACTTTATATCAGGCGAACGTCTTCGACACTTCCTCGTCTTCCTCTTCGTTCTCGATCTTCTCCTTCGCGTCGAGGAAGTCCTGCATCCGGATTTCGGTCCGGTCGTCGCGGATGGCGAACATGCCGGCCTCGGTGCAGATGGCCTTGATGTCCGCACCGCTCTTGTCCTCGGTCTCGTTGGCGAGCCGGGCGTAGTCCACGTCGTCGGCGACGTTCATGTCGCGGGTGTGGATGCGGTAGATCTGCTCGCGACCCTCCTCGTTGGGGTTGGGCACTTCGATGAGGCGGTCGAAGCGGCCGGGGCGGAGGATGGCGCGGTCGAGCATGTCGAAGCGGTTGGTGGCGGCGATGATGCGGATTTCGCCGCGGTCCTCGAAGCCGTCCATCTCGCTAAGCAGTTGCATCATCGTGCGCTGGACCTCCGCGTCGCCCGACGTCTTCGAGTCGGTCCGCTTGGAGGCGATGGCGTCTATCTCGTCGATGAAGATGACCGCGGGTTCGTGCTCGCGGGCGACCTGGAAGAGGTCCCGGACGAGCTTCGCCCCCTCGCCGATGAACTTGTGGACGAGTTCGGAGCCGGCCATCTTGATGAAGGTGGCGTCGGTCTGGTTGGCGACGGCCTTCGCCAGCATCGTCTTGCCCGTGCCGGGCGGACCGTACAGCAGCACGCCGCTCGGCGGGTCGATGCCGACCTCGCCGAACATGTCGGGGTTCTCCAGGGGCATCTCGACCGTCTCGCGGACCTCCTGCATCTGGTCCTCGAGACCGCCGATGTCCTCGTAGGTGACCTCCGGGCTCCTGGTGACCTGCATCACGCGAGCGCGGACGTCGGTCTCGTCTTCGAGGGTCTTGACTATCGACAGCGAGTTGTTCACGGCGACGCGGTCGTCAGGCTCGATGTCGTCCCGCATCTCGTCGGTCACCTCGGTGACCGCCTCCTGGTTGTTGCCGTGCTGTTTGATGATTACGCCTTCGTCGGTGAGCTCCTGCACCGTCGCGACGAACAGCGGCGACTGCTTGAGCTTCTTGTTCTCGTGGGTCAGCCGTTCCAGTTTCTGCTGGTACTTGTTGTTCTCGGCGTTCGCGTCGAGGAGCTTGTCCCGCATCTCCTCGTTCTGGGATTCGAGGACCTCGAGGCGTTCCTGGAGGGCCTCGATTTTCTCCTGCTGGGACGCGCTCTCCTCGTCGTATGGGAGATCGACGTCATCCACAGTATCAGTCATCAACATCGGATAGGGGCCTGTGTCTTAAGAGGCTTCGGGTGAGAGCAGTCGTGCGTCTGACGGCCGTAGGGTGCCGTTGGCCGTACTCGCGCTTGCTGGCCCGCAAAATAGAGCCTTCCACCGCTCGGGTCGGGATTCCTACAGGTAATAAGATGGAAGGGGAAATATTATTACCCTGTATCCAAAATGCAGTTGTGATGAGTGCTACCGAGCTCTCCCGAACGGAGGAGACGAGCCTGACCGACGACGACGTAGCGGAGACCATACGCGACCTGCCGCCGAGCGCGAAGCTCGTGGCGAAGGTGCTAGAGTACGACGGAACGCTCACCCAGAGCGAACTCGCCGAAGAGACGCTGCTGCCGCCCCGGACCGTGCGGTACGCACTGAACCGACTCGAAGACGAGGAACTCGTCGATTCCCGGTTCTCTTTCGCCGACGCGCGCAAGCGCATCTACGCTCTCGACCTCGACGACTGAGGACAAGTTGCGCGGACGCCGCTACCGCCGACGGCTCGGGGAGAGACGGCCCGACTTGGCGACGAAGTCCGTTTTTCGACCGAGAGCTACCGGAACCGTCGACCCGAGGGTTTAAATCGTAGAGCACGGCCAGGATAGTCCGTGTCTCCGGAAACGGTAAAGCGCGCGCTGGCCCGGCTCGCCCGCGGCCGACCCGGTCGAGCGCGCACGGTCATCGACGAAGCGGTCGACGCGACGGAGGACGTGACCGCGGCCGCCGACTTCGCCGACCGGGTCGGCGTCGAGCGACTCGCACGGGCGGTCGACGCCGCCGCCGAGAGCGATCCGCAGCTCGCGCGCCGGGGGGACCGAGCGCTGACCGCCTTCCGCCGGTTCCGGGAGGCCGCCAAAACGTCGGGTCGCACGGACGAGTCTACACCATCGCGTCGGGAGTGATCTCGGGATGGTCGCGCACGAACGCCACCATCTCGTCGACGTACGACGCGAAGGGCGGACACTCGACGTCGGTGCCGGCGAGCGCGTCCCGGGTCGCCTCGTCGTCGTACCGCGTCGGGTGGTCGAAGTAGTCTATCGTCGCGGGCTCGATGCCTGTCAGACGCCGCGCGCCAGGCACCCGTTCCAGCGCTCCCTTGACGGCGCACTTCGGCAGCGGGACCCGAAACACGCGGCGGTCGGTCGCGTCGGCGAGCACGTCGACCATCTCCGCGACGGTCAGGGGGTCGGGGTCACAGAGCTGGTACACGTCCCCGACCGCGTCCTCGCGGTCGCTCAGGTGTACGATGGCGTCGACGACGAAGTCCCGCGGGACGACGTTGAGCTCGCAGTCGCTCGCCCCGAGGACCGTGTTCACGGTGGCGACCGAGGGCTGACGGAGCAGCCACCGCAGCAGGTAGTACGGTCCGTCGTACTTCTGGGTCGCGCCGGTGTCGCTGTCGCCGACGACGATGGCCGGTCGGTAGACAGTCGCGGGCAACCCGTCGGCCATCCTGTCCTGCACCTCGACTTCGGCCAGGTACTTCGTCGTCTCGTAGAAGTTGTTGAACCGCTGGCCCTCAACGAGGTCGTCCCCGGTGAACCGACCGTCGTACCGTCCGCTCACGTAGCACGTACTGACGTACTGGAACCGGTCGAGGTCACAGCCCTCTGCAAAGTCGAGGACGTTTCGAGTTCCGTCGACGTTGACGGCCATCCCGACCTCCCGGTCGACGCCAAGGTCGTAGACGGCTGCGAGGTGGAAGACCTCGTCCGTCTCGTCCTGGCGTTCCTCGTACGCCGCGCCGAGGCCCAGGGCGGCCTTCGTGATGTCGCCCTCGACCAGTTCGACGCTCCCGGACCGCTCGTCGCCGGTCGACCGCTCGATGCGCGCAGCGCGCGCCTCGGCCCTGTCGCGGTACTTCGACTGGACGAGACAGGTCACGTCCTCGCCACGCTTCACGAGTCGCTCGACCAGTTCGGAGCCGAGGAACCCCGGGAAGCCGGTGAAAAAGACCGCCATCGCTCACCGCACCTCCGCGAGCCGCTTCAGCGCGCGCAACAGTCCGGTCGTCGTCCGCGCGTACAGTCTCGTGGCGACGTCGCGGGGTACCCCGGGAACGTCCGGGGGCGCGATGGGTGGTCCGCGCTGCTCGGCGACGGTCTGGGACTGCGTGTACTTCAGGATGCCCTCGCGGCCGTGCCGGCGACCCAGCCCCGAGTCGCCCATCCCACCCATCGGTGCGTCGACGGAGGCCCAGGCCGCGGGGTAGGGGTCGTTGACGCCGACCGTGCCGCAGTCGATTCCGGCCGCGAGTTCGCGGCCGCGCTCGGCGTCGTCGGTCCAGACGCTTGCGTTCAGGCCGTACGCCGAGTCGTTCGCCCGCTCGACCGCCTCCTCGGCGTCCGCGACGCGATGGACGGCAACGATCGGACCGAACGTCTCTTCGCGTGCCAGGTCCATCTCCGGCGTCACGTCGGTCAGGACGGTCGGCTCGAAGAAGTACGGACCGACGTCCGGCCGCGCCTCGCCACCCGTGACGACCGTCGCGCCCTTCTCGACCGCGTCGGCGAGGTGCGCCTCGACCTTCTCCAGCTGGTCGCTCGACGCGAGCGACCCCACTTCGACGCCGTAGTCCAGCGCGGCCTCCAGCCCGAGTTCCCGCGTCCGCTCAGCGAACCGCCGGAGGAACCGGTCGTGGAGTGGTTCCTCGACGTAGAGGCGTTCGAAGGAGATGCAGAGCTGTCCCGCGTTCGTGAACGCCCCGTGGACGGCACCCTGGACTGCCCGGTCGAGGTCGGCGTCCGCGAGCACGACCATCGGGTTCTTGCCGCCGAGTTCCAGCGAGCAGTCGACGAGGTTCTCGCCGGCCCGACGCGCGACCTCCCGGCCCGTCTCGGTGCTTCCGGTGAACGCGACGTAGTCCACGCGGTCTATCAGGGCCGGGCCGACCTCGCTTCCGCGACCCGTCACGACCGAGAAGACGTCCTCCGGCAGGCCGGCCGCTTCCAGCAGTTGTGCGACGTGGAGCGCCGTGAACGGCGTCTCCTCGGCCGGTTTCAGGACCACCGCGTTGCCGGCGACGAGCGCCGGAAGGGCGTCCGAGACGGCCAGCGTGAGGGGGTAGTTCCAGGGCGATATCATCCCGACCACGCCGCGAGGGTGGCGGTGCTCTTCCGTCCTCGTGAGCAGCGGAATCGCGCCGTGGCGTCGGCGGGTGGTGAGGAACTCATCGGCGCGACTGCCGTAGTAGCGGGCGTTCGTGGCGACGTCCAGTATCTCCTCGAACGCGTCCCGCCGGACCTTCCCGCTCTCGATGACGACGAGGTCGAGGAGTTCCTCCCGGCGGTCGAGCACGAGGTCGTGGAACCGCGAGAGGACGTCCGCTCGCTGTTCGAGCGGCCGCGAGGCCCACTCCGCCTGGGCGGCGCGAGCGCGCTCGGCGGCCGCGGTGACGTCGGCTTCGGTGGCCGCCGGCACCGTACCGATCTCCTCGCCCGTGAACGGCGCTTCGACGGTGATGACGTCGCGGGCGTCGACGGCGTCGTCGGCCAGCGAGACCTCGCCGGTGAGCGCCCCCGTGATTTCCGGTCGTACGCGGTCGGTCCAGAGCGTCATACGTTGAGACGACGGGACCGGCACGGAAATGATTTAAGAGCAGAGCGCCAACTCACGAATCAATGACACGGGTGATTCACACGGGCGACACCCACGTCGGGTACCGACAGTACCACTCGCCCGAGAGACGCGACGACTTCCTCGCCGCCTTCGAACGGGTCGTCGACGACGCCGTCGAGGAGGGAGTCGACGCCGTCGTCCACGCGGGCGACCTCTTTCACGACCGCCGTCCCGACCTCGTCGACCTCCACGGAACCATCTCCGTCCTGCGGAAACTCGACCGCGCCGACGTTCCGTTCCTCGCCGTCGTCGGCAACCACGAGAGCACGCGGGGAGAGCAGTGGCTCGACCTGCTCGAGACGCTGGGGCTGGCGACCCGTCTCGGCGACGAACCCGAGGTCGTCGGTGAGACGGCGTTCTACGGCCTCGACCACGTGCCGCTGTCGAAGCGCGACGACCTCGACTACGAGTTCGCGGACCACGACGCCGAACGGGCCGCCCTCGTCTCACACGGGTTGTTCCAGCCGTTCGAGTTCGGCAACTGGGACGCCGAGGAGGTGCTCACGGAGGCGTCCGTCGAGTTCGACGCGATGCTGCTCGGCGACAACCACGACCCGGGCAAGAAACGCGTCGCCGACGCCTGGGTCACCTACTGCGGGTCGACCGAGCGCGCGAGCGCGGACGAGCGCGAGGACCGCGGCTACAACATCGTCGAGCTCGACGACGAGGTGTCGATACGCCGTCGGGGCATCCCGACCCGGGACTTCGCGTTCGTCACCGTCGACCTCGGGGAGAACGAGGGCGTCGACCGCGTGCGCGAGACGATTCGCGAGCACGCGCTGGAGGACGCGGTCGCCCTGATCTCCATCGAAGGCGGGGGCGAGGACGTGACGCCGGCCCGCGTCGAGGAGTTCGCGCTTGACCAGGGCGCGCTCGTCGCCCGGGTGAACGACCGCCGGGAGGTGGCCGACGACGAGGACGCCACCGACGTCTCCTTCGCCGACCCGGACGAGGCGGTCCGCGAGCGGGTCCGCGAGATGGGCCTGAGCGACGCCGCCCGCGAACTCGACGAGACGGTGCGGGCGAGCAAACTGGCCGACTCGAACGTCCGCGACGCCGTCGAGAATCGGGTCGCCGACCTCGTCGACGACGGAATCGAAGCGTTCGAACCGGCACCCGACGACGGAGCCGAAGCCGAGGAGTCGGACGAAACGTCCGCCGGCGAATCCCCCGACGGTATCGACGGGACGGACGGCGTCGACACCCACGACGCGGCGAGCGAACCGCCGGAGCCTGGCGACGCGTCCGGCGAGCGGCCGGACGAACGGGACGGTGACGGAACGGCCGGAGAGCCGGAGACCGAGACGCCGCCGGAGGCGACCGTCGCCGCCGACCCGGCCGGCGAGACGGACGACGCCGACGACGCCGACGATCAGGTGTCGATGGAGGACTTCCTGTGAAATTCGACCGCATCCGCCTCTCGAACTTCAAGTGCTACGGCGACACCGACCTCACGCTCGACAGCGGCGTGACGGTCATCCACGGGCTGAACGGCAGCGGGAAATCGTCGCTGCTGGAAGCCTGCTTTTTCGCGCTGTACGGCGCGACGGCCCTCGACCGCACGCTGGACGACGTGGTGACCATCGGCGAGGAGGACGCGGAAGTCGAACTCTGGTTCACTCATCGTGGCGGTGAGTACCACGTCCACCGGCGGATTCGCGCGACCGGCGAGCGCGCCCGGACCGCGAAGTGCGTCCTCGAAACGCCCGAGGGGAGCGTCGACGGCGCGGAGGACGTGCGAAACCACGTCGTGGGCCTGTTCCGGATGGACGCCGAGGCGTTCGTCAACTGCGCGTACGTCCGGCAGGGAGAAGTGAACAAGCTCATCAACGCGACGCCGGGCCAGCGCCAGGACATGATAGACGACCTCCTCCAGCTCGGCAAACTGGAGGAGTACCGCGAACGCGCCAGCGACGCCCGCCTCGGAGTGAAGAGCGTCCTCGACGACCGCCGGGGGAGCCTGGCCGAACTCCAGTCCCAGGTCGAAGAAAAGGAGGAGAAGAACCTCCACGATCTGTTGAACGACCTCGAATCGAAGCTCGCGGAGGTCGAAGGCGAGATAGAGCGATTCGAGGGCAACCGCGAGGAGGCTCGCACGACGCTCGAGGAAGCGCGGGACGTGCTGGAGAGCTACGAGGAGAAGCGCGAGGAACTGGACGACGTAGAGGAGGATATCGAGACGCTGCAGTCGGATATAACGGAGACGGAACGCGAGCGCGACGACCTCCGCGAGCGCATCGGTGACCTCCGCGAGCGCGTCGATGCGCTCGAGTCGGACGTCGACGACCTGCTCGCGGAGACCGACGTGGACGCCGCCGACGAGGACGCAATCGAGGCGCGACTGGCGGAGCTCGACGCGGCCGACGACGAGGTCGCGGACGACCTCGGCGACGCGAAGACACAGGCGCAGATGTTCGGCAATCAGGCTGACAACCTCGGCCAGCGGGCCAACGAACTCGAAGAGCGGGCCGCCGAGAAGCGCCAGCGGGCCGACGAACTCGAATCGGAGGCCGAGGACGCCGACGCCGACCTCGCCGACTACCGCGAGAAACTGGAGACGCTCGGCGACCGCATCGACGCCGAGCGGGCGACCTTCGAAGACGCGTCGGTGGAGTTCGGCGAGGCCGAGACGTACCTGGAGGACTGCCGGGAGAAACGGGACGCGCTCGTCGAGCGCGAGCAGGAACTGACCGCCGAACGAAAGAGCCTCCGCGACGGCATCGAGGAGGCCGAACGGTTGCTCGACGCCGGGAAATGTCCGGAGTGCGGTCAGCCCGTCGACGGTTCGCCGCACGTCGACGGACTGGACGAGGACCGCGACCGACTCGCGGAACTCGACGACGAACTGGAGTCGGTCAGGAAGGACCGCGAGCGCGTCGAGAGCGACGTCGAGAGCGCCGAACGACTCCGGGAGGCCGAACGGACGGTCGCCAACCTGCGAGACAACCGCGAGAGCGTCGAACAGTTGGTCGACGACAAGGAGGCGACGGTCACCGAGAAGCGGGAGGAAGCCGAGAGCCTCCGCGAAGAGGCCGACGACCTCGACTCCGAGGCCGAAGACAAATGCGAGGACGCCAAACAACTTCGAGAGAAGGCCGCCGAGCGCGAGGAACGAGTCGAGGAACTCGAAGCAGAACGCGAGGCCATCTCGGCGAAGCAAGAGCGCCTGGAGGAGATTCGGTCGGTCCGCGAGAAGCGGGACGAACTCGAAGACGAGATAGAGCGCCGCAGGGACGAGCGCACCCATCTCGCGGAGGTCAACGACGAGCGCCGGAACCGTCTCGCCGAGAAGCGCGACCGCCGCGACGACCTCCGGGAGGCATACGACGAGGAGAGGATCGAGGCCGCGCGCGACGACGAGGAGCGTGCGGAGGGCTACCTGGAGAAGGTCGAGGACAAGCTTGACGACCTCCGCGAGGACCGGGACGACCTCCAGGGTCGCATCGGCGGCGTGAAGAGCGAAATCGAGGCGCTGGAGGAGTTGCGCGACCGCCGCGACGACCTCCGCGAACGCGTCGAAGCGCTCGAATCGCTGCGCGACGAGGCTGCCGACCTCGAAGCGATGTACGGCGACCTCCGGGCGGAGTTACGCCAGCGTAACGTCGAGAGCCTCGAACGGATGCTGAACGAGGTGTTCGATCTCGTCTACCAGAACGATTCGTACTCGCGGATCGCGCTCGACGGCGAGTACCAGCTCACCGTCTACCAGAAGGACGGCGAGCCGCTCGACCCTGGACAGCTCTCCGGCGGCGAACGAGCGCTGTTCAACCTCAGCCTGCGCTGTGCCATCTATCGACTGCTCTCGGAGGGCATCGAGGGAACCGCACCGATGCCGCCGCTCATCCTCGACGAGCCGACGGTGTTCCTCGATTCGGGCCACGTCTCGCAACTCGTCGAACTCGTGGAGTCGATGCGGGAACTCGGCGTCGAACAGATAATCGTCGTCAGTCACGACGAGGAACTGGTCGGCGCGGCCGACGACCTCGTGCGCGTCGAGAAGGACGCGACGACGAACCGGTCGCACGTCGAACGCGGTGGGACCGTGTTCGAGGCGAGCGCCGGCGCGGACGACTGAGGACAGAGGGACGACCTCTTTGTTCGACCGTAGCGGGCGAGTCAGGACAGGGTATTAGTCGTTTCCCGCACTTGTTCGCGCCGTGTACGACGTGATCCTCATTCCGACGGACGGGAGCGAGGCGGCGATGGACGCGGCGAAGCACGCGTTCAGTCTCGCCGAGCGGTACGAGGCGACCGTTCACGTGCTGTCGGTCGTCGAACAGAGCGAGAGCGCCTCCATCGTGGGCCGGGGCGACGAGAAGCTAGAGACGCTCCGCGAGGAGGGCACCGACTCGACCAAGCACATCGTCGAAGAGGCCCTCTCGCGGGACGTCGACGCGGTCGGGGCTGTAGAAGTCGGGAACCCCGACCGTACGATTCTCGACTACGCGGACGAGCACGACGTCGACGTCATCGTGATGAGCACGCACGGACGGTCCGGCGTCGGACGATTCCTCATGGGGAGCGTCACCGAACGCGTCCTCCGGGACGGCAAAACGCCCGTTCTCGCGGTACAGCGCTGATTATCGTCCCGGCCGTGGCGGCGAGTCCACCGAAGAGCGCAGCCTCGCTCGCGTCCGCATCTGCACCCAGCAAGCTGCGACTCGCGCCGCTCAGGGAGCGTCGTCTTGGCCTCCGGACGCGTCGCTGGAACGGGTCAGCGAAGCGAGCGCGTCCGCGGCCGCGTCGGTGGTCGCGTACCCGCGTTCGCCGGCGACGCGACGCTCTTCGAGCAGGCCGGCGGCGCGAAACTCGGCGAGCAGTCCGTGCAGGTCGCTCTCGCACAGGTCGGTCGCGTCGAGCAGTTCGCGGACGGGAAGCGGACCGCGGTCGTCCAGCGCGACCAGCAGGCCGAGCGCGCGCTCGTTCGGCACGGCGGTCAGCACCCGGCGGACGGCGGACGGCACTGCGAGCGCTGCCGTCTCCAGCACGGCGTCGTCGGCGGCGAGTTCGAGACGGTCGTTGTCGAGGTACGTCTCCTCGCCGGAGCGGGGGTCGCGGACGAGGCTGGACTCGTCGGACCGCTTGAGGAGCAGGTAGACGTCGCCGGACTCGTCCCGGACTGTTCGCATGCGTCGGCGTAGCCCGCGCTCGCGGTTAGTCCTTGCGACGGGGTCCACGGCCGCGATTCTCGGGGTCGTGTCAGTCCTCGTCAGACTCGTCCGCGTCGGACTCCTCCGCGTCGGCCTGGAAGGCCCGGTACCGATGGTAGCCGCGGGCGAACGCGAACAGTCCGACGAGGACGAGCCCCCCGCCGAGCTCCCAGCGCCCCTCGAAACCGACGAACATCAGTCCGAGACTGACCGCGAACAGGGCGACGTTGAAGAGGATGACCTGCGCCCAGAACTCGTTGCGTAGCTCGCGTGGCGCGTCCACCTCGCTGTAGTCGCGCACCTGGGGGGCGCTGGGAATGAGGTCCTCGGAGGGGTCGTCTATCTGGCCCGGCATGTCGGTCGTCCCCTGGTCGCCGAGGTCGGACGACCGCTCGTCGTCTCTGTCGAGCACGGATTCGACACGTATACGGGCGGCAGGAAAAACGTTCGGAGTCGCGCTCAGACGTTGTCTTCGAGCGTCACTGTGGCCGATGCCTTGAGCCATCCGAGCGGATTTCGGGCGTCGTAGAATACGACGCCGTCGTCCGTCTCGTACGTCTCGATAGAGTCCGTCGGCTCGGCGGGTGCCGGGAGTTCGCTTTCGGCACGGTCCAACCTTCCGTCTTCGGTGGCGTTGTCGGACATCGGCTTGACCTCCCGATGTGCTAAGCGTTAACACATTAAATCCCTTTCGTTCCCGGCACTGTTTCGGAGACGGGACGGGCGTCATGGGCAGAAGTCCCCGAAATCGATGGGACCGGAAGCCGGGGTCGACCATCGTCCTACCGTACCTGACGACGGACGCACGTTCCGAACGGCCGTTTCAGTTCGAACGACGGCCGAAATCGTCTTGTCCGCTCGGATTTCGGCTCCGTACGTATCGACGGCTAACCGAGCCCTATTATTATGATAGTCGGCGTCGTCGTTCGTCGGGGAGGGGGAGAGATGAACGACCTGGACCTTGCCAGCCACGAATGGTGGGAACGCTACAAAGAAACCGTGAACGACGACCCCGAGATGCAGGTTCGGGGGCACGACAAGTTCGACGACAACTTCTACGTCGAGATCGGAGACGAACGCTTTCTGGTCGAGATGGACGGCGGTAAAGTGCAGGAGGTGGTCCCGAATCCGACGCTGAACGACCGCTGGTCGTTCGGCGTGGAGGGCGACCGGGAGGCGTGGGAGGAGTTCGTTCGGGAGACGCCGCCGGCGTTCAACCACGAGATAATCGCCTCTCACTATCGCACCGCGGTCAGAAACGAGGACGGGCACCTCACGATGACCGGGAACAACAAGAAGATCTTCCAGAACCTGCGACCGTTCCAGCGCGCTCTCGACCTGATGCGCGTCGCGCACAACGACGGAGGGAGCTAACATGGCCGACGAGGGAGCCATCGAACCGATCACGGGCAAGTACGTTCACACCGAAGTCGGGGGAGTAGACCATCGAATCTACTTCGAAGAGAACGGTCCGGAAGACGGCATTCCGCTGCTGTGCCAACACACGGCGGGCAACAACTGCCAGGAGTGGCGCCACGTCCTCACCGACGAGGAGATAACCGAGGATTTCCGCGTCATCGCCCACGACCTCCCGTTCCACGGGAAATCGGTTCCGCCGACGACCCAGTCGTGGTGGGAGGAAGATTACACTCTGACGGCCGAGCAGTTCACCGAGACGCTCGTCGCGCTGGCAGACGCCCTGGAACTCGACGATCCGATTTACATGGGGTCGTCGATGGGCGGGAACGTCACGCTCGAACTCGCTGACTGGTATCCGGACAGATTCCGCGCTCTCATCGGACTGGAGTGTGGCGCGTACAGCCCCGGCTTCTACATCGACTGGCTCGACCATCCGCACGTCAACACGACGGAGGTAAACGCCTACTCCTGCTGGGGGCTGATGGCACCGCAGAGTCCGGAGCAGATGCGCCGAGAAACGATGTACCTCTACGAACAGGGGGCGACGGGCGTATTCAAGGGCGACCTCTACTACTACTCGATCGACCACGACTACCGCGACAAGCTAGATCAGGTCAAAGCCGACGAGTGCCCGCTGTACATCGTCAACGGCGAGTACGACTACCTCACTACGCCCGAAGACGGCAGGGAAACCGCCGAGGGTGTCGGAGACGGTGCCGTCGCAGTCGAGGCGGCCGAAATCGGTCACTTCCCGATGAGCGAACACCCCGAGTTGTTCAACGCGTATCTGAAAGAGGTCCTCGCCGACATTACCGGGGAGCGGGACGAGGCGCTGCCGGACCGACTGACGCCCGAAGACGTGGGTATCGAACTGAGTCCCCCTGCGCCCGCACGAGAAAAACAGCAGGACTAGCGCTCGCCTCTCGGCTACGGGACCGTCCGGTCACCCGTCGCGGCGTTCGGCGACGAGGACGCCGACCTGGTCGTGGACGCGCTCGACGACGGTCAGCGCGAATCCCTCGTCGGTCAGGGCGTCCGCGAGGTGGCCCACCGTCGAGGGGTCGTCGACCTCGGGACTGTAGAACGGTTCGTCCGGGTCCGGCGTCCCGAAGAACATCACGTCGCCCAGCACGAACGTTCGCGGGTCGAGGTCGGCGATGGCCGCGATGGCCTCGCGTTTCTCCTCGTCGCTGAGGTGGTGCATCGCGAAGTTCGAGACGACGACGTCCGCGGCGTCGACGTTCGGGTCGCGGAACCGCCCCTCGCCGAACTCGACGTCGTCCAGGCCGCGCTCGTCGGCTTTCTCTCTGGCCTTCGCCAGCATCCCGTCGCTGATGTCGCGGCCCGCCACGCGGTCGGCCTCTTCGGCCAGCGCGAGCGCGATAGCTCCCGTCCCGGTTCCGAGGTCCGCTACCATGCGGTTGTCGGATGCACGGAGCGCCTCGCGGGCGTGTTCGACCACGAGACTGACGCAGGCGCGGTACTCTTCGCTGTCCTGGGAGTCGTCGTAGTCGCTTGCGATGTCCGAGAACCGGTCGGCGTGTTCCTCAATCGTTCTCTTCATATCGGCCCCGTTTCACTCCCGGAGCAATGAACTCGTCGGACCGCCGTTCGCGGTTTCGCTCGGCGACGCGGCCCCACTCGCACAGGCCCGTCTCGACCTGCTCGCGCGAGAACCCGACCGCCTTCCCGACCGCAAGCAGTTCCCGCGGCGCGCGCAACTGGAGGTGCGAGCGAGCGTCCGCGCTGACGACGAACGGCGCGTCGTACTTCGTCACCAGTTCCCGGAGCTTCCGGAGGTCCTGGAGGGCCTGCACGCGAGGGCCGCCGTCGGTCCGGAGCACGCGCGATAGGTCGAACTCGACGCGGACGCCGTTTTCCGCCGCCGCTTTCGCCAGCACGTGGTTGAAATCGCCCCGGCCGCGCATCGGATGCGCGAGCACGTCCACGCGCTCTTCCTCGACCGCGAACCGGTTCAGCGTCGTCGTCCCGCCGTGCATCAGCAGCACCGTCGTCTTCGGCCGGAAGTTGCCGACGTGGCCGCTGGCCTGCGAAGGGTCGTCGGCCTGTATTTCGAGCCCGTCGACGACGTCCACGTCGTACTCCGTCGCCACTCGTTCGAAGTCGACGCCGTCGTCGACGCGGGCGTCGCCGTGGTTTCGGACGACGACGCCGTCGAACCCGTACTCGGCCGCCGTGGCCGCCAGTCGCGCGACGGTGCTGTCTCCATCCGGGCGGGCGTGAACGGCCTCGTACATGGCGTCTCGTCTGTCGGTCCGGGTGCGTGCGACTTGGCGCTTGCGCTCTCCTCACGCGATGTCGCGGCTGGTGTCGATGGAGACGCTCTCGGCGAGTTCCAGCTTGATGGTCTCGGGGAGCGCGCGCCCGCCGCGGAACTTCGGCACCGCGAGGCGGTTCTCCACGCGGTCGCCGGCGATTTCGGTGTGTAACTGGAGGACGACGTCCGCGACGTGTTCGGTCACGTCGCGCTGGTCCGGGACGTTCCGCCCGTCGAGGCAGTGCAACACCGCCAAGCTGTCGCTCGTCTGGACGTGATGCTGGAGGTCGTGCAGGAAGTTCCGATACCGGCTCTCGTCCTGACGTTCCAGCAAATCCACCGGGTCGACGACGAGCGTCGACTCGGCGGGAAGCCGGCGGAAGAGCCGTCGAGCGTGCTCCAGCGGCGCGTCGCCCGGAACGTACCGCACCTCCGGCGACCCCGTCCGGCCCGGCGCGCGCTCGAACGCCGCGTCGACCGCCGCCTCGTCGCGGTCGGTCGTGACGTACAGCGTCGACCGTGCCGCGGTGAGTTCGTATAGCAGCAGCTCTGACTGGCTCGCAGGCGGGGCCGACAGCGCCACCGTGCTCCCGGCCGGGAGCCCCCCGTCGAGCTTCCGGTCGAGGACGGGAACGCCCGTCGAGAGCCGCTCTACCATACTTCCGACAATTCGGAGAGCGTTCATAAGTGTTTGGACACGACCGTTGCGGCGAGGCGGTCGTACGCCCGCTCCACCGCGTCCGCGGCGAGCACTCGTCGGCCTGAATCCCGACGGTCGCCGGCCGCTGTCGGGGCGTTCGCGTCGACATCGGGGACGGTCGCCAGCACCGGACAGTCCAGCAGACGCTCGACGCCTCCCGGGTCGCGCTCGGCGCGCGTGAGTACCGCGCCGGCGACGTCGGTGTCGAGGGCACGGGCCATCGCGGCGGTCTTGGCCGCGTCGCGGAGACACGCCGGGACGGGCGTCGTCACGACGAGTACGCTATCGGCGTGCCGGAACGGCACTGCGGCGGCCGGCCCAGCGCCGGCGGGACAGTCCAGCAGTACGCGGTCTGCGGCGTCCGCGACGCGCGGGAGCGCCGTCGAGAGCGACGCGTCCATGCCCGTTGCCGGCGGTGCCGGCACCACCTCGACGCCCCGCAGGGCCGGCGGCGGGTGGGCGGCGCTCTCGACCGGTTTCCCGTCGGCGAGCGCGGCGAGGTTCGGTTCCGCGGGAACGTCCGCGACCACGTGCAGGTCGGGCATGTCCCGGTCCGCGTCCACGGCCAGCGTTTCACGTCCCGTTCGTCCGAGCGCTGCCCCGAGTCCGAGCGTCGTGGTCGTCTTGCCGCATCTGCCCTTGCCTCCGGCGACGGCGAGCATGCCGGGGTTGGTCCCGCCTCGGTATTTGAAGGTTCGGGGAGAGAGGTTCAGTCGGCGAAACGTCGCCGGGAAGCTACGGTACGACGGTCGAGAACTGCATCGACGTGTACCTCTCTCCCGGACCGAGTCGGTCAGTTCACCACGAACGTGGACAGTGACATTCAAGGCGCGCGACGACCGCGTTCCAATCGATGCGGCACGACCACCTCATCGACACGAGACAGCTATCGCGGGAGGACATCGAGGCCGTCCTCGACCGCGCGGCGGAGTTCGCCGACGACCCGTCGTCGTTCGGGGACCGACATCCGTCCGCGCTGCTCGGACTGATGTTCTACGAACCGAGCACCCGGACCAAGATGAGCTTCGAGACGGCGATGAAACGCCTCGGGGGCGACGTGGTCGACATGGGGCCCGTCGAGTCCTCCAGCGTGAAGAAAGGCGAGAGCCTCGCGGACACGGCCCGGGTCATCGAGGGGTACGCCGACGCGCTCGTGCTCCGCCACCCCAGCCAGGGGTCGTCGAAACTCGTCAGCGAGTTCGTCGACGTTCCCCTGCTGAACGCGGGCGACGGCGCGGGCCACCACCCGACCCAGACGCTGCTCGACCTCTACACCATCAGGGAGAACGCCGGCCTCGACGACCTCACCATCGGCATCATGGGCGACCTGAAGTACGGCAGGACGGTTCACTCGCTGGCGCACGCGCTGACGAACTTCGACGCGAGCCAGCACTTCGTCAGCCCGGAGAGCCTCCAACTGCCCCGGAGCGTCCGCTACGACCTCCACGAGGAGGGCGCGCAGGTGCGCGAGCACACCGACCTCGACGCCGTCCTGCCGAGCCTCGACGTGCTGTACGTCACGCGCATCCAGCGCGAGCGCTTCCCCGACGAGAACGAGTACCGCGAAATCGCCGGCGAGTACCAGATAGACCGGGAGACGCTGGCTTCCGCCAGCGACGACCTGACGATCATGCATCCGCTCCCCAGAGTGGACGAGATCGCACCCGAGGTGGACGACACCGAGCAGGCGAAATACTTCGAGCAGGCGCACAACGGCGTCCCGGTCCGGATGGCCCTGCTCGACCAGCTACTGTCGAACGATGAGTGAACACGAACTCCGCGTCAGCAAGATACACAACGGCACCGTTATCGACCACATCACGGGCGGTCAGGCGCTGAACGTCCTCGCCATCCTCGGCATCGACGGCAGCGAGGGCGAGGCCATCAGCGTCGGGATGAACGTCCCGAGCGACCGGATGGGGAGCAAGGACATCGTGAAGGTTGAGGGGCGAGAACTCAGTCAGGACGAGGTGGACGTGCTCTCGCTCATCGCGCCCGACGCGACCATCAACATCATCCGCGAGTACGACGTGGTCGAGAAGCACCGACTCGAACGCCCCGAACGCGTCGTCGGCGTCCTCTCCTGTCCGAACCGCAACTGCATCTCCACCGCGGACGAACCCGTCGACTCGAAGTTCGAAGTGCTGCCCGACGGCGTCCGCTGTGAGTACTGCGACACCATCATCCGCGACGACCTCGCCGCGCACATCAGCGTGCAGTGAGCGGAAACGGCGGACTAATCCCGGCGGCGCGTCGAAACGGTCGGGTCGGTTTTTGGTCGCGCTCGCAGTACCTGGGCAGGTATGAGAACGAAGACTGGCGAGCGCGTCGCAGTGGCCCTGTCGGTCCTGCTCGTTCTGTCTGCAGTCGCTCCCGCGGTTGCCGGCGGACTGACGCGCACCGACGACACGTCCGACTCCGTCACAGCGCCGACCCGAACGGTCGACGAGCCGCTTCGCCGCGGCTTCCAGTACAAGGTCTCCATCGACAACGTGACCGTTCGCCGGTGGGTGCTGCGCAACACCACCATTCGGAACGGAACGGTCGAGGAAGTCGTCGTCCGCCGACTCCGGGTCGGCGGTGAGACGCGCGAGAACGTGACGCTGCATAACGTCTCCATCGCGCAGATGAAGGTCGTAAACGGCTCGCTACTGAACGTCACCGCCGACACGCTGGTCGTCCGCAACCGTTCCATCTGGGACGTGCCCGGCGGCGACCTGGTCGACCCCGGCGTGCAAGACCAGGTCGTCGACCGTCACATCCTCGCGAACGTGACCGTCGACGGTGCCACCCTCGACAGGCTCGTCGTCGAGAACCTGTCCGTCCGGAACACGTCCGTGCCGCCGCGCTCGGACGGGCCGGTCGTGAACGAGACCGTGGCGAACGCTTCGGCTGACCCGCGACCCGACGTCGTAATCCAGAACTCGTCCGTCGAGCGCGGGCGGATTCGGAACGCGACCGTGGGGGACTGGGCCGTCAGCTCCATCGAGAACGCGTCCGCCGGGTCGACGTGAATCGAACGTTCCCCGAGAAACGACGTCTTACGCGAGAAACGGTTCGGAATACCGTCACCTATTCGGGACGGTGGTCAGGAACGGTAGGGATATCGTGACTGGTTGCCGCAGTCGCAGGTGACGACGACGTGGCCGTCCTGGGTTCGGACGCGAGCGTTCTTACCGGGACGGAGGTAGGCGTCGCAGGCGTCGCAGCTGAACCGCTCGAACTCCCGAGGAAGGGAGAGGCGATTTCGCTCCGCGATGCGACGTGCACGGCGGACGTACGTCCGCGCACGGTCGTCGTAACAGTCGGCGGCGGCGTCCCTGGCGAGCGAGGCGAGACGCTCGATGCGCTCTTCGGCTATTGTCATCGGGAATGGGGGGGTGGGGGTTTCCGGGGCGAGACAGGACAAGGATAGAAGGTTCCTGTGTTGCCCCATGCGAGGCATATTCTTGCTTCAACAAATACTTTATGGTCATTCAAGGGAGGCTTTCCGCCGTCGTTCCGGCAGGATTAATGGCCGGCCACGCAATCACCGACCTGTGCGCACGCTCCACGATCGTGGTGACGATGGACACTGCGGCGGCGGGCGGTCGGACGACCGCCGCGGCGTCGGGGGATTCGACGGTGAGCACCGATGCTCGTGAGCCACTACTTCGAGTGGGAGGAGTACATCACTGGCGGTCACGCCCAGTCGGTGAAGAACCAGCGCAAGGTGATGGACCGTCGCGGTATCGAGTACACCACCGAGCCGGTTCTCGACGCCGACGTACTCCATCTCAACAACATGGGGCCGCGCTCGCTTTACTACGCCCGTCGGGCACGGGAGCGGGACTGTCGCGTGCTAATCCACACACACCAGACCGCAGAGGACTTCCGGGAGAGCTTCGCCTTCTCGAACGCGCTGGCACGGCCGATGAAACCGTACCTCCGGTACGCCTACTCGCTGGGCGACCACCTCGTCTGTCCGTCCGAACACAACCGGGCGGTCGTCGAGGAGTACGCCCCCGCCGCCCCGAAGACCGTCGTCAGCAACGGGTTCGACCCGGACCTGCTGACGGGGTACGAGGACCTGCGCGCGGAGTATCTCGACCGGTACGACCTCGACCCACCGGTCGTGTTCAACGTCGGCCACGTCATCAAGCGGAAGGGCCTGGAGTCGTTCGTCGAGACCGCCCGCGCCATGCCGGAACTGGACTTCGTCTGGTTCGGCTATCTCAACCCGACGGGCGGCAAACTCGACCGACTGCTCAGGAGTCGGGAGACGACGGAACTGGTCGAGAGCGCGCCCGACAACTGCACGTTCACCGGGTACGTCGACGACATCCGCGGCGCGTACGCCGCCGGCGACGTGTTCTTCTGGCCGAGCAAGAACGAGAACGAGGGCATCGCGCTGCTGGAGGCGATGAGCTGTGGCAAACCGCTCGTCGTCCGTGACATCGACACCTACCGCTGGCTGGAGGACGGCCACCACTGCCTGAAAGCCGAGCGCGACTTCGCGCCGCAACTCGACGCGCTGAAAGACCCCGACCGCCGGGAGCGACTGGGACGCAACGCGAAGGAGAAAAGCGAGGAGTTCACCATCGAGCGCGTCGGCGACGACCTGGAAGCGCTGTACCGGAGCCTCGCGTGAGTCCCTGGTTACGCCCGCCGTACGGCGGCGGTAGGGGTTCGATTCGACTCCGCAAGGCCTTAACTACCGGTTCACAAAGGACCGAGTAATGCGACGGGTCGCCGCGTTCACCGACAGCTATCTGCCGACCGTCAACGGCGTCACGTACACCATCAAGTCGTGGCGCGACTGCTGGGAGCGCGACGGCGGTCGGATGGAGGTTGTCTACCCCCGCGCCGACGGATACCGGCCGGAGCCGGGTGAACACCCCGTCAGGAGCCTTCCGTTTCCGTTCTACGAGGGCTACCACCTCGGCGCGCCGTACATCCCCGCCGGCGTCGCCGACATGGACGTGGACGTCGTCCACTCTCACACCCCGTTCGGCATCGGAGTCGGCGGTCTCCGGCTCGCCCGCAAGCGCGACCGCCCGTTCGTAACTTCCTATCACACGCCGACGAGCGAGTACGCCGACTACCTCGTTCCCTCCGACTCCGTCGCGAGGGTCATCGAGCGAACCTCCGAGGCGTACGAGCGCTGGTTCTTCGACCACTCCGACGCCGTCCTCGCGCCGAGCGAGGCGACGCGCGACCACGTCGTCGAGGAACTCGGCGTCGACGCGCCGGTCCGGGTCGTCCCGAACGGCGTCGACGTCGAACGCTTCCGACCGGTCGACGCCGACGCGTTCCGTCGGAAGTACGACGTCGACGGCGACCGACCGCTAGTAGGGTATACGGGCCGACACGGGTTCGAGAAGCGCCTCTCGGAGCTGGTGGCCGCCGCAGACGGGATGGACGTGACCGTGCTCTTCGGCGGCGACGGCCCGGCTCGCGAGTCGCTCGAGGCCCAGGCCCGGGCCGTCGACGCGGACGTCCGGTTCCTCGGCTTTCTCGACCGCGAGGAGTTGCCGGCGTTCTACTCCGCGCTCGACGTGTTCGCGTTCCCGAGTCCGGTCGAGACGCAGGGGCTCGTCGCGCTGGAGGCGAACGCCTGCGGGACGCCCGTCGTGGGTGCAGACGCGGGCGCGCTCTCCAACACCGTCGACGACGGCGAAACCGGCTATCACTTCGAGAGCGGCGACGTCGATGGGTTCCGGACGGCCATCCGACGGGCGCTGGACGAGCGCGAACGACTGCGGGAGGCCTGCCTCGCCCGCCGCGAGGCGTTGAGCGTCGAGCGCGCCGTCGAGAAGCTCACCGACGTGTACGCGACCGTCGAGTGAGCCGACGTCTGCGCCGCGGTCGATCTCCCGCCACGGGGACGCGGAGACGTCGGCGGCAGCGTCTACAGTTCGACGCGCTCGACGAGCTGGTCGCCGCCCTCGCGGACGTTCAGTGCGACGATGCGGATGTCGTCTTCGAGTCGGGAGTTGTGGAGTTTCGCCTTCAGCAGGTTGTCGACCTGGAACACGCCGGCCGCGTTCAGCATCTCTATCTCGACGAGTACGGGGACCGATTCGCCCTGCTGGAGACTCACTTTCCGGATGGCCTGGCTGGAGACCGTGTTGATGCCCCGGCCACCCTTCTCGTACGGCATGCGCGAGCGACCGTGCTCCATGTCGAGGCCGTCCGAGACGCGAATGACCCCCGCCTCCGTCGTGAGCGGGTCCTCCTCGGTGTGGTGACAGAGGATGGCGTGGAGTATCTCGCCTTTCATCCGGACGGTCTCCTCGGTGTCGTAGAAGTTGGGCAGGACGCGGTCGAGGATGTCGGCGGCGAGCGGAATCGAGTAGTACGTGTGGTCGTCGCGGTGGACGACGTGGCCGATGTCGTGTAGCGTCGCCGCGAACGCGATGATGACGCTCTCGTCTTCCTCTTCGAGGCCCTCGTCGCTCGCGCCGTTGAATTCGACGCCGCCGCGCTTCAGGAGGTCGTAGAGGATGAGCGCCCGGTTGAGGACGATCTCGATGTGTTTCGCGCCGTGGTCGTTGTACCCCTTCCGCGTGACGGCGTTCACGTTCTGGGCCCTGAGATAGGTCTGAATCTCGGTGTCGTCGTCGATGAACGACAGCACCTCGTTCAGCTTCTCGTCCGGGAAGGCGTGGTCTTCGTCCGGGTCGTACCGCCGTTGCTCGTCGTCCATTTCCGTCGCATCCATGGCTGAACGCTGGCGGGCCGAGACAAAAAGCCCTCGGGCAACTCCAGTCGCCTGACCTGTCGTCTGCGTGCCCCGTTCGCTACAGCCGACGCGAAAAGCGGGGGACGAGTCGACGACACCCGAGCCCAACGCCGCCGGAATCGACCGTCGACGGCGGCTCGCCCGACGCGCCGCAATAGTTGTTGCGTACACAACTGTTATATCGGTGCGGCCATTGAGAACCTACTACCATGCGACAGTCACCCACCCGGTCGCGCTCTCCCGTCGCGAGCGGTGGTGCTGTCGACTCTATCCTCATTGTAGGGGCCTGAGCCCCTACCTATCACCACCTCAGTCTCGACGCGCACCGACCTCCGACCGACAGCCGACCGTATCCGACACAACGCGATGACACGACCGAACCGACAGCACCCGACCGAATCGACCGAGAACCAGCGAACGATGAGAGACGTGAGCCACACGCATCCCTACACCGACCGCGGAGCGACTACGGACCTGTTCACGCGGGGACCGCGCGTGGCGACCGACGGCGGCCGGAGCCGACGTCGTCCCACCATGGCGGACGTCGACCACACGCCACCTCGCGGGGCGCCCGACGCGAACGGCGTGTTCGAGCGCGGCAACGAGGGCAAGTAGGACCGACGCGTCGAGAACTCGCCGTAGCACCGCTACGACACCGGCCCGCTCCTACCCGTCCCTCCTCGACTCGCTCTTCTCACCGCAAAAGGAAAACCACGGCCGTTCGTCGGCTTCCACTCCCCGAAAGTACTGGATTTCAGCGGAGCGGTTCGCGTCCCCCGATGAGCTGTGTCGTGTCGACCTCCTCGGCGCGCGCTCCCCCCTTTTTCACCTCGGTAGCGGTCATGCATTCGAGGCAGCCGAACACCTCGTTCTCGTTGTTCCCGAAGACGCGTGCGAAGTCGCGAGTGACGAAGGACCCGCAGCTTCGGCAACGGTTCTCAGCGACTGTGTCGTTTCCGCTCGTCATCTGATCGTTGGAGACTGTCATGGCTGGGCCTCGGCGATACGACAAAGGAGAGTCCGACCACTTTGTTATCCACTACCTACCGGGACGAAATCATCTCCTGCCGCAGCGCATGTCTAAGATACGTATTAGCAAGCGACGTCTACGAATCCGGTAAGCAGCGGTTACGCGCCGAAAACGGGAAAAACGAATCGGCGGTCGAGGTGCCGAGACGGCCGTGAGAGAGCGTCTGGACGGTAACGACGCCCACGACGCCGGACCGCCGCAGAGTTTAAAGAACTTCGAGGTCAAAAATAGAACGATGCCCAAAATAACACTCGACGAGGAGACCGTATCTCGCCTCGACAGCCTCCGCGTCGAAGACGAGTCCTACGACGAGATCGTCAACGAACTCATCAACATCTACGAAGCCGAGGAACTGACGCTGTTCCACGGCGGCGACTACTCTAGCGACTGATCTCTTTCGGCGGGGGTGACGACGACGGGAGCGATAGTGAAGGCTCTACGTACCGTCCACAGTGTCGACTGTGCGTCGCGTCACTCGCTCGTCTCGCGGTGCGCGACGACCGTCTCGCCCGCGCGCACGCGGTCGCCTTTCCCCACCCTGACGTCCGAGCGGTCGAGGGCCGGGGGTAGCAGAACGTCGGCGCGACTGCCGAACGCGATGTGGCCGAGCCGGTCGCCGCGACCCACGTCGTCACCGGCCTCTACGTACGGGTGGATGCGGCGAGCGAACGCACCCGCTATCAGCGTCAGGTCGTGGTCGGGAAAGCGGACGTGGACCCGCTCGTTGCGGTCGGACTCCTTGCTGAACGCCGGCCGGTGGGCGCCGGCGTGGTGCTCGACCGACTCGACCTCACCGCCCATCGGCGCGCGGTTGACGTGCACGTCGGTGACGTTCATGAACACGCCGACGCGGACGCGGTCGCCCTCCTCGCGGACGACCGAGACACGGCCGTCCGCCGGCGCGAGAACGCCCTCCGCGGGCGGCGTTCGGTCGGGGTCGCGGAAGAAGAGCAGGACGGCGACCCCGAGTCCGAGCGCGAGCAGGGTCGCGACCGGCGAGAGCAGTCCGAGTGGACCGGCGAGAACGAAGGGCGGGGTGGCGTACCTCCACGCACCGGGTGCCAGCTCCATCGCTACTCGCTGACGGCCGAGCGGACGCGCTTCCACTTGCCCTGGGACTCCAGGCGCTCCTGAAGTTCGTCGGCGTACTCCTGAGCGAGGCGTTCGGCCGCCGCGAGGCGGTCCTGGTCGACGCCGCTACCGCCGCCGCCGCCGAGACCGAGCGCGTCCTTGACCGACGAGAAGATTCCCCTGCTCTCTTTCTTGCGCTGGCCGCCGGCCATCGCGTTCATCTGCGACTGTATCGACTCCATCTCCGGCATCACCTGCTCGACCTTGCTCGTGTCCGCGACGAGTTTCGCGCGCTCGTCGTCGCCGGGATGCTCGATGTCGAACTCGACGGCGGTCATGACGAGGCCCCACTCCTGGCGGGAGAACTCCGAGTCGGTGACGCGCTGGGAGAACTCCCGGTCGACCGCCATCCGGTCGCCGACTATCATGTCCGTCCAATCCTGACTGGGCATGCGTGACAATCGCGCATCGTCGGACTTGGCGCTTTCGCCTACCTCCGGGGCTGGCGTCGCCCGCCACCCAGCCCTCCGGGTCGCCGTTGGGACCGTTTCTCCGGTGAAAAGACCGCCTGTTCCGCGCCGCGACGAGAGAGCGCCGAGAACGCCGAACTATCCCTTCTTGAAGCCGACCATGAAGCCGCCGGCGAAGCCACCGCTTATCGACAGCGTCGACAGCAGCGTCGCCACCCAGGAGGGCGGCGCGCCACCCTGGGCGGCTTCGCCCGTCTTGAGGATGCCCGCCGAGATCTTCTCCCAGTCCACCGACATGATGCCGCGCGACTCCAGGAACTTGAACAGGGCGAGTTCCAGACCGACGATGATGGCGAGGAGTTTGGCCACTTTCTTGGCTGCGAACCCGATGATACCGCCGATGAGGGCACCGCTACCGAACTCGAGTCCGAGCTGTTGAGGGTCGATACCGACTTGCATTGGTCTAACCAGATCTCCTATAGGTTAAGTTTCTTGTGGTTTATTAAATCGGATACATCATAACTCCGCCAGCAACGAGCGCCAGCCCTTCGAACTGCTGGCGGTCCTGAATGGTTGGGCTTTTAGCATCCCAACTCTATCGTCCCGATAATGCCCGACCCGGAGGACGTGTGCGTGCTCGTTCCGACGCTGAACGAGGCCGAGACCATCGGCGAAGTCGTCGACGAGTTCGGCGAACGCGGGTACACGAACGTCCTCGTGGTCGACGGTCGTTCCGACGACGGAACGGCGGAGGTGGCGGCCGAGCACGGTGCGCGCGTCGTCGAACAGACGGGCACCGGCAAAGGACAGGCCATTCGCGAAGGACTCCGACGCATCGAGACCGAGTACGTGCTGATGCTCGACGGCGACGGCACGTACCGTCCGGACGACGCCGAGCGCATGCTCGCACCGCTGGACGACGGGTACGAGCACGTCGTCGGCAACCGCTTCGCGGAGATGGAGGACAGGGCGATGACGCGACTGAACACGTTCGGCAACCGCGCCATCAACCGGGCGTTCCGGGTCATCCACGGCCGCGACTTCAAGGACATCCTCAGCGGCTACCGGGCGTTCACCCGCGAGTCGGCCGAGCGGTTCCGCCTCGACGCCGACGGGTTCGGCGTCGAGACCGAGATGGCGGTCGAGTGCGTGCGTCACGACCTTCCCACGACCGTCGTACCCGTACAGTACGAGGAGCGCCCCGAGGACTCCGAAACGAACCTCCATCCGCTGCGGGACGGCGGCAACATCGTCCTGACGCTGTACCAGCTCGCGAAGACGAACAACCCGCTGGTGTACTTCGGCGTCATGGGCCTGTCGAGCGGCCTCTTCGGCGTCCTGCTTGGGGTCTACGTCGGCGTCGAGTGGGTCACCCGGAGCGTCTCCCACGAGGTGCTGGCCATAGTGGCCGGCGTCTCCATCCTCTTCGGCGTCCAGTTGCTCATCTTCGGCGTGCTCTCGGACCTCATCGTGACGCTCCACCGCGAGCAGATGCACCGCATCGAGGAGCGCCGCTGACTCGACGTCCGCCGGACGCCCGGTTCGAACGCCGAGAAGGACGTTCTCGACGGTCGGAGCGGGCCGACGACACGCAGCCCACAACCTTTTTCTCGAATGATTGAGTGAAACCGCCTAATGGCTGACCTCACGGACCTTCTTGGAGACATCGTCGACGACGCGGACGCCGTGTTTCTCTTCTCCCCCAGCGGGTCGTACTACGAGCGGTTCACCGACCTCACCGACCCGGACCTCATCGTCGTCGGAACGGACAACCAGGTCGGCGCGAACGAGTTCGTGGAGCTACCGGTGGAGTTCGAGAACGTCAGGGACCGCGTCCGGTTCGGCCTCGAGGGCGGGCTGGAACAGGGAGTTATCGAGGACGGCGACCTGGTCGTCTGCGCGACTGACGTGTTCAACGACAGTATCGACACGATTTCCCGCGTCCGCGCGGACGAGGAGGACCACTCGGGCATCTACGACCTATTCGCCAACTCGCGGGCCGACCCCGGCGTCATCCGCGACGTGTTCGAGGTCGCCATCGAACTCGGGAAGAAGGGCCAGAAGGGCAAACCCGTCGGCGCGCTGTTCGTCGTGGGCGACGCCGGCAAGGTGATGAACAAGTCCCGCCCGCTCTCGTACAACCCGTTCGAGAAGAGTCACGTCCACGTCGGCGACCCCATCGTGAACGTGATGCTGAAGGAGTTCTCTCGTCTCGACGGTGCGTTCGTCATCAGCGACTCCGGGAAGATAGTCTCGGCGTACCGCTATCTCGAACCCTCCGCTGAGGGCGTCGACATCCCGAAGGGTCTCGGTGCGCGCCACATGGCCGCCGGAGCCATCACCCGCGACACGAACGCGACGGCCATCGTCCTCTCCGAGAGCGACGGCCTCGTCCGGGCGTTCAAGGGCGGTGAACTGATTCTGGAACTGGATCCGGAGGAGTACTGATGGCAGTAGACTGGCAGGTCATCCTCCAGGAGGAGTACCGCATCGTCCTGGCCGCCCTCATCCTCATCGGAGGCGGCATCGCGGGCTACCTGCTCGGTCGCCTCAACAAGCGCGTCCTCCGTGCCGCGGGCGTCCCCGAGGTCGTCGAAGGGACGCCCTTCGAGCGAACCGCCCGGAGCCTTGGGACGACGACCGTCGCGCTCATCGCCCGCATCACGTCCTGGTTCATCTACGGAGTCACCATCCTGCTGGCGCTCAACACGGCGGAGCTCCCGCTGTCGACCCAGCTGTTCTGGCAGATAACCCTCTTCGTCCCGCACCTGTTCGTCGCCGCGCTCGTCTTCATCCTCGGCTTCGTCGTCGCCGACAAGGCGGAGCTGCTGGTCAGCGAGCGCCTGCGGAGCGTCAAACTGCCCGAGATAAGCGTCATTCCGCGACTGGTCAAGTACAGCATCGTCTACGTCGCCTCGCTCATCGCCCTGAGCCAGGTGGGCGTCGCCACGCTGACCCTCATCGTCCTGTTCGCCGCGTACGTGCTCGCGGTCATCGCCTTCGGCGTCGTCGCGTTCTGGGACCTGCTGCGGTCGGGCGCCGCGGGCATCTACCTCCTGCTCAACCAGCCGTACGGTATCGGCGACGAGATTCGCGTCGCCGACAACCGGGGCATCGTACAGGAGGTCGACATGTTCGTCACGCGCATCGAGAACGACGACGAGGAGTTCATCGTGCCGAACCACGTCGTCATGCGAAACGGCGCGGTTCGGTTCCGGAACTGATCAGTCGTCCGCGAGGCTCTCGGTCGACATCTCTCGCGCCGGGACGCCGGCCACCGTCGCGCCGGGCGGCACGTCCCGCGTCACGAGCGAGTTGGCGGCGACGCTCGCACCCGCTCCGATCTCGACGCCGGGAAGGATTATCGCGCCCGCCCCGACCATCGCGCGCTCGCCGATGACCACCTCGCCCGTCCGGTACTCGTTCTGGAGGAACTCGTGACAGAGGATCGTCGCGTCGTAGCCGACGATGGCGTGGTCCTCGACGGTGATGAGATCTGGCCAGAACACGTCCGGTGTCGACTCTAAGCCCCACGAGACGCCCCGGCCGACGGTGACGCCGATGCGGCGGAGCAACCAGTTTTTGAGTCGCAGACTCGGGTTGACGCGCACGAGCCAGATGACGGCGTAGTGAAGCGCGACCCGGAGCGGATTGCGGGCCTCGGTCCAGTACTGCAGGGAGTTTCGACCGCCCGGCGTCGCGTGGTGCGAGATGCGGTCGTGGCGGCGCGTCGTGTCGTCGTCGGTCACGCACCGGGGTAGACGCCGCGAGGGCTTGAAACTACTCCTCGGCCAGTTCGAAGAAGGGGTCCAGTTGCGTCGCCGCGTCGGTCAACTCGACGTGACTCCCGTCGTACCGGACGACGCCGGCCGCCGCGAGACGCGGAACGTGCGCGTGGTGGAGACTCACCTCGACGGCCTGGCGGTCTGGGTCGGCGTCGCATCGGGCCTTCGTCTCGGCCGCGAGTTCGGGAAGCGCCATCGCGCGGTCCCGGTCCCGGAGGACGGCGAGGGCGTTTCGGCGACGCTGGTCGGCGAGCAGGTCGAAGACGTCGTCGGTCGACAGCGCGTCGTCGTACTGGGTGGGGTCGGCTACCATGGTCGGGAATCGACAGGCTTCGGTTTTGTTATGGAACGGCTGACCGTCGACAGGGCGAGCCTACCGCGGTTGACGCCGGTTTCGAGCGAGTTACTCGCCGCGCAGTTCCGCGACGTGGTCGACGCGGCGCTGGACCAGGTCCTCGGTCCCGACGTCGTGGCGGACGCGCAGGCCCTCCTCGCCGGCGACCGCGAGCGCGTCCTCCGCCACGCGTTCGGCGTCCGTGATGGTGTCGCTCACCCCCACGACGGCGAACGACCGCGAGGTGGTCGTGTAGACGCCGTCCTCGCGCTCGTCGACGCTGGCGTAGTAGAGGATGGCCTCGCCGTCGCTCCCCTCCGCGACCCGGGCCGCGCTCTCCTCGTCGATTCGCACCTTCGCGCCGGCCTCGGGGTCGGTCGGGTACCCCTCCGGGACGGCGTACTTGCAGACGGTCGCTTTCGGCGCGAACGATAGCTGCGGCAGGTCCTCGCCGTCGCGGGCAGCGACGAGCACGTCCAGCAGGTCGGTGTTGAGCACCGGCAGCGTGTTCATCGCCTCGGGGTCGCCGAACCGGGCGTTGAACTCGACGACCTTCACGCCCTCGGCGGTGAGCATGAACTGGCCGTAGAGGACGCCCTTGTAGCCGTCGAGGGCCTCGACGGTCGCTTCGAGAACGGAGACGGCCTCGCGGTAGTCGTCCTCCGTCAGGAACGGGAGTTCGAGGCCGGCGTCACTGTAGCTCCCCATCCCGCCGGTGTTCGGCCCCTCGTCGCCCTCGTAGGCGCGTTTGTGGTCCTGGACCGCCGGCGTGACGCGCAACTGGCCGTCGGCGACGAACGCCTGCACCGTGAACTCCTCGCCGACGAGGCGCTCCTCGAGGACGACGCGGTCGTAGTCGCTGTCCCGGAGGTACTCTTTGGCCTCCTCGGCGGTCACCTGGTCGCCGACGACGCGGACGCCCTTCCCGCCCGTCAGTCCGGCGGGCTTGACGGCCAGATCGCCGTCGTACTCGTCGATGTACTCGCAGGCGGCCGTCGTGTCGTCGAACGTCTCGAACTCCGGACAGCCGGGGATGTCGTTCTGGCGCATGAACCGCCGCTGGAACGCCTTGTCCGTCTCGATGCGCGCCTCCGCCTCGCGGGGGCCGAAGGCGTAAATCCCGGCGTCGTCGAGCGCGTCGGCGACGCCCGCTTCGAGCGGCCCCTCCGGACCGACCACGGCCAGGGTCGCGCCGACCTCCTCGGCGAAGGCGGCGACGGCCGTAGAGTTGGTCGTCTCCAGCGTCTCGAACGACTCCGCCACCGCGGCGATGCCGGGGTTCCGATTGCCGGCGCAGGCGTGCACCTCGGCGTCGCCGTCGGCCAGCGCTCGGGCGATAGCGTGTTCGCGGCCGCCGCCGCCGACCAGCAGTACCGTTTCGCTCATGTCAGGGGGGAATAGGCACGGGAGTGTAAAGGTTGCTATCGTTTCGGTGGTGAGTGTGCACGAACGTGTCAACCCACGGCCGTCTCGTCGGCGACGAAACCCGCTCCGGCCTCGCTCGTCGCGCTCGCGGTCTCGGCGTTCGCCGTTCAGTCTCCCGGCCGCTCGGCGAGCTGGTTGCGCAGCGACACCGCCAGCTCCTCGAAGTCGTTGAGGTAGAGCTGGTTCGTCGTCAGCAGGACACCGTGGTCGCCGACGACGACGCGGTTGACGAACCCGTCGGAGAACACCCGGACGGTGAACTCGTACTCGCCGATGTCGGGCTCCATCCCCTCCTCCGGTGACAGTTCGTTGTACGTCTCGCTGGAGGAGAAGCCGAGGCGCTCGTTCTCGATGAAGACCGCCTTCGCGCTGCGGGCCTTCTCGGTGTCGCCGTCGTACAGGTCGCTGCGGACGTACAGCACGTCGAAGGCGTCGGGCGTGAAGTAGACGACGCTCCGGAGCGCGTCCCCCACCGCGGGACGGCAGGTGCTCACTAGCTGGTCCGCGAACTCGTCGGAGATGCCTGTCTGTGACATACCCCTTCGAGTACACTCTCCACCGATATGAGGAGTGTGGCGAACTGCGTCGGGGTCGCCACCGGCGGACGGGCCGCCTTCGGCGAAGTAACGGTTTTACGTGGCGCGACGCCCAAGGTCCGCCCATGACCGACCCGACGAGCCGAAACCGACTGGACGAGGAGGAGAGTCCCTATCTCCGCCAGCACGCCGACAACCCGGTTCACTGGCAGCCATGGGACGACGCGGCACTCGAAGCGGCGCGGGAGCGCGACGTCCCCATCTTCCTCTCTATCGGCTACTCGGCCTGCCACTGGTGTCACGTGATGGCGGAGGAGAGCTTCGAGGACGAGGAAGTCGCGGAAGTGTTGAACGACGGGTTCGTGCCGATCAAGGTCGACCGCGAGGAGCGACCCGACCTCGACTCGCTGTACATGACCATCTGCCAGCAGGTGACCGGCCACGGCGGCTGGCCGCTCTCCGCGTGGCTCACGCCGGACGGCAAGCCGTTCTACGTCGGCACGTACTTTCCGAAGGAGGCCAAGCGTGGCCAGCCGGGATTCGTCGACGTGCTGGAGAACGTCCGACGGTCGTGGCAGCAGGACAGGGAGGAGGTCGAGAACCGGGCCGAGCAGTGGGCGAACGCCATCGAGGGCGAACTGGAGTCGACGCCGGCGGCCGGCGACGCGCCGGGAAGCGACCTGCTCGACACCGCCGCCGGGCAGGCGGTCCGGAGCGCCGACCGCGAGTACGGCGGCTTCGGAACGAACGGGCCGAAGTTCCCCCAGACCGGGCGAATCCACCTCCTGCTGCGCGCCGCCGACCGGACGGGGACGGCCCAGTACCGCGACGTGGCCCTCGAAGCGCTGACCGCGATGGCCGACGGTGGTCTCTACGACCACGTCGGCGGCGGCTTCCACCGCTACGCCACCGACCGCGAGTGGATCGTTCCGCACTTCGAGAAGATGCTCTACGACAACGCCGAACTCTCGCGGTGTTACCTCGCGGGCTACCAGGTGACCGGCGGCGAGCGGTACGCCAGCGTCGCACACGACACGTTCGGGTTCGTCGAGCGCGAGATGCGCCACCCCGACGGCGGGTTCTACAGCACGCTCGACGCCAGAAGCGAGGGCGAGGAGGGGAAGTTCTACGTCTGGACTCCCGAACGGGTGCGCGAAGCGGTGGAGACCGACCTCATGGCCGACCTCTTCTGCGACCGCTACGGCGTCACGGAGTCCGGCAACTTCGAGGGGTCGACGGTGTTGACGGTCAGCGAGTCCATCGACGCGCTCGCCGAGGAGTACGACCTCCACGGGAGCGAGACGGTTGAACTGCTGGACGAGGCACGCCGCCAGGCGTTCGAGGCGCGCAGCGAGCGCCCCCGGCCCGCCCGCGACGAGAAGATTCTCGCCGGCTGGAACGGGCTGATGATATCCGCGCTCGCCGAGGGCGGCCTCGTGCTGGACGAGGCGTACGCGGACCTCGCGGTCGACGCCCTGGAGTTCGCTCGTGAACGCCTCTGGGACGACGAGGCCGGGAAACTCCACCGGCGGTTCAAGGAGGGTAACGTGGGCATCGACGGCTACCTCGAGGACTACGCGTTCCTCGCCCGGGGGGCGCTGGACTGCTACCAGGCGACTGGCGACGTCGACCACCTTGGGTTCGCTGTCGATCTGGCGCGCGCCATCGAGTCGGAGTTCTGGGACGACGACGCCGGGACGCTGTACTTCACGCCCGAGAGCGGCGAGCGCCTGGTCGCCCGGCCCCAGGAGCTCTCGGACCAGTCCACGCCGTCCAGCCTCGGCGTCGCCGTCGACACCCTGCTCTCGCTATCGCATTTCGTCCCGCACGAGCGGTTCGCCGACGTGGCCGAACGCGCCCTCGAAACCCACGCCAGGACGGTCGAATCCAACCCCCTCCAGCACGCGACGCTCTCGCTGGCTGCGGACCGTTACGCCGGGGGGTCGCTCGAGATGACCGTCGTCGCCGACGAACTGCCGGAGCGGTGGCGCGGGCGCATCGCCGAGGCGTACCTTCCGACCCGCCTCCTCTCGCGCCGCCCGCCGACGGAGGAGGGACTGGCCGCGTGGCTGGACGCTCTCGACCTCGACGAAGCGCCACCCGTCTGGGCGAACCGGGAGCAGGAGAACGACGAGCCGACGCTGTACGTCTGTCGCTCGTTCACCTGTTCGCCGCCCGTGACGGACGTCGACGCCGCGCTGGAGTGGGCGGCCGACCTCGCACCGGAGTAGCGGAAAAGCAGTCGCGCCGTCAGGCCAGCACGTTCGCGTCTATCATCTGCCGGGCGAGGTAGTCCGCGGCCGGGCGCTCCTCTTCCTCCTCGAAGCGCGCGACTTCCTCGCTTTCCTCGCCGTCCTCACCCTGACGCTCGACGACGATGGTCGGAATGAGTTCGACGTCGTACTCCTCGACCAGTTCGCCGTCCTTGTTCTCGTCGACCTCGTGGACTTGCACCCTGTCCTCCGAGACGCCGGCGGCGTTCAGCGCCGCGAAGAAGTCGGGGAGCTCCGAGTGACAGTCTCCACACCAGTCCGCGCCCCAGACGTGGTAGGACACCTCGCCGATGGCGGCCTCGAACGCGTCGACCGTCTCGCTGTGTTCCGCCGCGTCCCACGTGGGATTCGGTTCGGTCATTTCCATGTCCCCGGATTTGGACCCGACGTAGTTAAGTGCGCGCCTTGCGGCACGGTATCGAGCGCGGCACGGACTGTCACGGACGTTAGTGTACGTACTTCCGGCACCGACTGCCGCTGTCCGCTAGGGGTTTACGTTCGCACGTCCTACCGTGGACCAATGAAAGAGAGCATCCTGGACGCCGTGGGGTCGCCGCTCGTCCACGTCAGCTCTCCCGAAGGAGCGACCGTCGCGGCGAAGGTCGAGGCGTTCAACCCGGGCGGGTCGGCGAAGGACCGCCCGGCCCAGGCGATGGTCACGGCCGCCGAACGGGCGGGCGAACTCTCGCCGGGCGACCGCATCGTCGAACCGACGAGCGGGAACACCGGTATCGGCCTCGCTATCGTCGCCGCCGCGCGGGGGTACGACCTCACCATCGTCATGCCCGAGTCGAAGTCACCGGAGCGACGGCAGGTGATGGCCGCCTACGGTGCGGACATCGAACTCGTCTCCGGCGACATGGAGGCGGCTCGCGACCGCGCCGACCGACTCACCGAGGAGACGGGCGCGATACAGCTCGGCCAGTTCGAGAATCCGGCGAACGCCGAGGCGCACTACCGGACTACCGCCGAGGAGATACTGGACCAGGTGGACGGCCGCGAAGTCGACGCCCTCGTCGTGAGCGTCGGCACCGGCGGCACCATCACCGGCACCGCCTCCCGGCTGCTGGAGGAGTTCCCGGACATGGAGGTCGTCGCGGTCGAACCGGAGCGCAACGCCGTGCTCTCGTCCGGCGAGTCCGGCGACGACGACTACCAGGGGATGGGACCGGGCTTCGTCTCCGACCTGCTCGAAACCGACCTCGTGGACGCCGTGGAGACGGTCGCGCTGGAGGACGCCGAGGACGAGTGCCGCAGACTCGCCCGAGAGGAGGGTATCCTCGTCGGTCAGTCCTCCGGCGCGGCGAGCGTCGCCGCGACCCGGGTCGCCGAGCGCATCGCGGAACCCGAACTCGACTGCCCCGAGGTGCCCGACGACTGGAGCGAGGTGGCGAGCGACGCGGACGGCGAGAACGACGCCACGGTGTCGTCCGACGGCGGCGCCGAGCAGGGGTACGACGACTGCCCGCTCGTCGTCACCGTCTTCCCCGACAGCGGCGAGCGCTACCTCTCGACCGGCATGTTCGACTGACACCGTCTCCGACGCAACCGCGGTCGACGACGTATCCGCATCGCTCGGCGTCGCGTGCGCCCGGCGGGAGACGCTCAGTTCCTGAACTCCGATTCGGTGACCCGGACGACGAGCGTCTCGGGGACGTCCTGGAGGTCGTACTCCGGGACCTCGCCGTCGGCCCGGGCGACGTACATCGGTTCGACGAGTTCCCCCTCGTCGGTGACGCCGTACACTTCGAGCAGGGCGTCGGTCTCGGCGGGCCGGACCTCGCCGTCCCGGATGGACGCGGCGAGGTCCCTGGAGAGCCACTCCTCGTCGCTGACGCTCGGTTCTCGGACGATGGCGTCGTCGGCGAACCGGACGAGATACCAGTTCAGGTCGTTCAGCAGCGAGACGGCCGCGCCGAGGCTGATGGTCTCCAGTTCGAGGCAGTTGCGGTACGGCTCCCGGAGGTCGTAGGTCGCGAGGGCGTCGCGCGCCGTCTCCCGGGAGAGGAGTTCAGCACGCAGGTCCACGTCGTCGGAGCCGACGAGACAGACGCGAGTCACTGTCGATGGGTTCGGACGGCGGACCAAAGCGATTTCGACTTAGACGTCGACCAGTTCGACGTTCGCGGCGGCCTCCCGGGCGCGCTTGAAGAGGTCGTCCGGTTCGGCGTTCTCGACTATCCCCAGCGTCGCGTTCGTCTCCGGGAAGTCGGGCGCGACGCGGTTGCAGCCGGCGGGAATCGTCGAGTCCCGGAACGTGCCGATATCGCGCGCGCGGTCCGTTATCTCCGTCTTGTCCATCGTGAGCAGCGGCCGATGGACGGGGAGGTCGGTCGCCGCGCTCGTGACGCCGAGGTTGCGCGCGGTCTGGCTGGACTTCTGGCCGATGGCCTCGCCCGTGACGATGCCGCAGGCGTCGACGTCGCGGGCGACGTGTTCCGCGACGCGGTACATGAACCGGCGGTAGACGAGCATCCTGGCCGGTCCGACCTCCTCGACCAGCAGGTCCATCACGTCGCCGGCGGGCACCTTCCGGACGGTCACGTCGAAGTTCGGCGCGTACGCAGAGAGTCGCCGGACCGTCTCCATCGCGCGGGCCTCGTGGTCCGGGCCGCCGTAGTCGCCGAGGTCGAGGTAGACCGGGACGACCGGCGACCCGCGTTTCATCACCTCCCAGAGGGCGACGGGCGAGTCGATGCCGCCGCTGACGAGGCCGACGACGGGTGCCTGGCTGCCGAGCGGGAGTCCGCCCGGCCCCGCCTGCTTCTCGACGAAGACGAACGCCTCGGACTCGCGCACCTCCACCCGGAACGTCGTGTCGGGGTCTTCGAGGTCCACCGCGGGGTCGTCGACGGCGTTCCAGACCGCCTCGCCGCCCTGCCGTTCCACGTCCTCGCTGGTGAACGGCAGGCTCTTGTCCGCCCGACGGGCGCGCACGGCGAACGTGTCGCCGTCGTACAGCGTTCGGGCGGCGTCGGCGAGCGCGCTCCTGATGGCGTCGAGGTCAGGGTCGACGACCACTGCGGCGCTGGCCGACCGCACGCCGAACGTGTCGGCCGCGGCGTCGGTCGCCGCGTCGACGTTCTTCTCGTCCGCGTGGACGAGCAGGCGCGACCACCGCCGTTCCACGTCGGCGTCGACGCCCCGCGAGTCGAGCAGCGCCGCGAGATTGTCCCGGAGCCGCCGCTCCATCTCCGTTTGGACCTTGCCGCTCTTCACGCCCACGTCGGCGTGCCGGACGAGGACCGTGTCGGCTCCTGGCGGATACACGTGCGGAGATAGTCAGGTGGCGAATAAACGGCCTTCGGTTCCGGCGACGACTCGACGGGCTGGACCTCGCCGTCCTCGGTACGTCCGCTCACCGCCTCCCGTCCGGCGTGAGTTCGGGACGCTCCCCGACGAACCGGCGACGGAACTCGACTGCATCGTGTTGCTCGTCCACCCCCTCGAACCGCGACGTCACATCTTCCTCAGGTATCTACTCGACCGCGTGGCGTTCTGGGAGGCCATCGTTCGACGAGCCGCGCGGTCAGAACGTCCGCAGTTCGCCGTCGATGACCGACTCCGTTATCGAGGTCACGTCGGCGAGTTCGCGGTCGACGATGTCGACGACGTCATCCTCGATGTCCGAGAAGCCGACGCCCTCCTCCGGGACGACCTCGGCGTCCGCGATGTGGGGCTGGTCGATGGGACGACCGATCTGGGAGAGGAGTCGAATCCGAAGGTCGCGGATGCCCGCTACCTCGTCGACGACGGACTTGGCGATTTCCGTGCCCAGCAGGTTGTATATCTTCCCGATGTGGTTGACCGGGTTCTTCCCCGAAGTGGCCTCCATCGACATCGACCGATTGGGGGTGATGAGTCCGTTCGCGCGGTTGCCGCGGCCGACCGAGCCGTCGTCGCCCATCTCCGCGCTCGTGCCGGTCGTCGTCAGGTAGATGTTCTCCTCGTCCGCACCCTCGGTGTCGGCGGTGTTGACGTGGACGGTGACCTCGCGGTCGGTGTACTCGTCGGCGACCGAGCGGACGTAGTCCCGAACGGCCTCGACGACGGCGTCGTACTCTGCACGGTCGGAGACGTGCTGGTCGATCATCGCGGCGGCGACGGTCACGTCGATGTGGTCGCGCTGGCGTTTGCCCATTATCTTCACGTCCGGGCCGAGTACGGGGTTCTCGGCGGCGAACTCGGTGTTGAGGCGTCGTTCCGCGTTCAGGACGATCTGTTCGGTCTCGGTGAGCGGTGCGTGTCCGACGCCGAAACTCGTGTCGTTGGCCATCGGAACGGTCGCGCCGTCTTCGCCGAACACCTCCTGGAGGTCACCGCTCCCCTCGCCGAGTTTCACGTCGAGGATGACGTCGGTACCCACGTCGAGTTCCGGAATCTGTTCGCGCAGGTACTCGCGGGCGGCGTCGAGCGCGATGGTCTCGGCCGGAATCTTGGTCCCCTCGTACTCCTTGGTCGCACGACCGACGATGAGCACGTAGATGGGTTCTATCATCTCGCCGCCGCCGAACTGCGGGTTCGCGTTCCCCGCGACGAGCTGCGTCTCGTCGGTGTTGTAGTGCAACACTTTCCCGACCCGGTCGAGGTACGCCTGTGCGAGCGCGCGGGAGACGCTCTCGGCGATACCGTCGCAGATGGAGTCGGGGTGGCCGATACCCTTTCGCTCGACGATCTCGATCTCCTGATCTTCGACTGCCCGCCGGTCGATGGGTTCGACCTGAATGTTCCGCTCGGTCATTATCGCAGGTTCACAGCCGTAGAATCTATAACTTGCGGAAACGGTTCGCCGCGCTCGTATTACTCGCTCGCATCTTCGTCCGCGAGGAGCAGGCCGAGGTACGAGGTTCGAATCTGTTCGTCCGGGTCGAGACCCAGGTCGTCGAGGACCGCGTACGCACCCTCGCGGGCCGCTTCGATGTCGGACTCGTCGGCTTCGACCTCGACCTCCACGAACTCGCCGAGGTCGTCGACCGCGTCGAGCGTGACGGTGTACCCGTCGAGTTCGTAGTACTCGCGCTCCTTGCGCACGGTCGCCGCCGGGTCGAATCCCAGCGCGTCGAACACGTCGTGGGCCGACTCGGCGTCAACGACGCCGGTCTCGACCTCGCGGCGCGTCTTCGACTCCTCCTCGACCAGCGGTCCCTTGTACGTGACCACCTCCTCGTCGTGCCGGTCGTCCGCGCCGGCGCGCTCGTCGCCCGCCGCGTCGCCCTCGCCCCGCGCTCTCCGGCGCTGCCGGCGCACGCGCAGCGCCTCGTCCGTCTCCGCGAACTCGCGGTGCGGGGCGTCGTAGTAGACGTCCTCCTGGACGACCCGTCCGACGGGCGTCGCGCCGAGTTCGTCCAGGCGCTCCCGGACGTCGTCGTGGTCGGCGCGCACCTTCACTTCGACCTCGTACATGGTCGGAGCGAGGCGTGTCAGGGTCAAAAGCCCTGTGCGACTCGCCGGAGACGAGCGACGGCGACCGCCGCGGCGGGACCGTCACGACAGACGCGCGTCTGACGCTCTCGGGAAGTTTATTACGAGTGGCTCGAAGAGATACTGTTGTGTCGCTCCGCTCCGACCCACTCGACGAACTGTCGATTCCCGACGAGACCACCGTCGAAGAACACGACCTCGTGACCGACAGCGACGTCATCGTCGGCGCGCAGAGCACCGTCGAGTTCGGCGTGCGCGGAAACAACGTCCTCGCGGGCGAGCGAGTGACGTTCGGCGGTCACATCGAGGCGGAAGAGGACTGTCGCCTCGACCTCTGGTGCGACGTGGACGGCGACGTGCTCGTCGGCCAGGACGCCTACCTCGGCGAGCGCGTCCACGTCTCCGGGCAGTTGATGGTCAGCGGCGACCTGGACATCGGCGACGACGTCCAGATAGACGACGGGTTCGAGGCGAACGGCTGGATAGTCATCCGGAATCCGATGCCGACCATCGTCTTCCTCTTCGTCTACCTGTCCCAGCTGCTCCGCATCGGCGAGGAGGAAGCCGCCGAGAGCCTCGTCGACGAGATGCTGGAGGGAGCCGAGGCGGACCCGCTGGTCGTCCCGCGGAACGCGAGCGTCAACGACGACGCCTGGCGCGTCTCGACGCCGGCGACCATCGGCGACGACTGCCGCCTCCACGGCAACGTCCGCGCCGAGGAGATAGCGGTCGGGGCGGACAACGAGGTGTTCGGCAGTCTCCGCGCCCGCGGCGACATCGTCGTCGGCGAGGGCACCCGCATCCACGGCGACGTGACGACCCGGAACGGGACGGTCGTCCTCGAAGCCGACGCCGAGGTGCTCGGGGACGTCTCCTGCAACGACCTGCGGTTCCACGAGAACGCGACCGCCGACGGGACGATGCGCGCCAGCGGGGAGATGACGATGATACGGGAGCGGGGGCGTCAGCCGACCCACGCCGAAGAGACGGACGAGACCGGCGCGGAGCAGGCGGAGGGCGCGGCCTCGCCCGACGATATCGACGCCGACGGAGCGTCGGAACCGGGCGAGGCCGATTCGGACCACTCCGCGTCGACCGACGGTAGCGAAGGGGAGTCGGGCGAGGACGAGACGGCCACCCCGGACGCGACGGGGGCGGGCGAAACCGCCGGCGACGACGGGTCCGTACGCGACGACGGCGAGACCGAGGAGTCCCGGTCGTCCGCCGGCGAGACCGACGCGACCGGAGACGACGCGACTGGTGACGCCAGCGACGACGCGACCGGCGGGGTGGACGGCTCCGACGGGAGCGACGAAGCTGACGATTCCGCGGACGACAGAGCCGACGACTCCGAGAGCGACGCTCACGAGGAGTCCGTCGTGCCGGAGCCCAAGCGGCCGGACGGACCCGGAACCACCTCCGGGGCGTAGGCTCCGACCGGTTTCGAGCTACTTACCGCTCGAGCGACAGCACCGGCCAGAGTCGACGGTGGGTCTGCGTGTCGGTTCTCTGTTGATTTGGCGACAATATAATAAAGAATGCGCGAGTTGGTACCGAGTGCCGCATGAAAGACAGACATACACAAGGGACGTGGTATCGATGCACTCGGTCGTGTTGACCAAAGGCGTGCCGGACTTCCGCGAGGGACAGGTGTCGTTCGACGAGGACGGCCACCTCGAACGCGGAAAGACGCCCACGGTGATGAACCCGAACGACGAGTACGCACTGCAGGCCGCCCTCCAGACGAAGGTGAAACACGGGGGGACGGTCAGTGCGATGAGCATGGGACCGCCGGGGTACGGCGACGTGCTCCGGGAGGCGATGACGGTCTACGCCGACGACTGCTACCTGCTCTCGGACCGCGAGATGGCGGCCGCCGACACCTGGGCGACCGCCATCACGCTCAGCGCGGGAATCGAGAAAATCGGGAATCCGGACGTCATCTTCGCCGGGTTCAAGACCGCCGACGGGGAGACGGGCCAGACCGGTCCGCAGACGGCGTGGTGTCTTGACCGCCCCATCGTCACGCACGTCGTCGCCATGGAGGTCGACGAGGACGAGCGCCGCGTTCGCGCGAAGCGCCTCGTCGAGGGCGACGTCGACGAGATAGAGACGGTGGAGGCGCCGCTCCCGGCGTTCATCGTTCCCGACCCCGAGTTCGAGGCGTCCTACCGGAAGGCCGAACATCGGCTCCGGCGCAAGCAACTGAAAGCCGAAACCGAAGAACGCGCCGAGAACCACGAGGAACACATGACGACGTGGGACCACGCGGCCCTGAACCTGGACCCGGACTACATCGGGCTGGACGGGTCGCCCACCATCGTCTCCGGGGTGGACCCCATCCCAAAGGCTCCGGCAGAGCGCGACGCGACCGTGGTCGACCCGGACGACGAGGCGGCCATGGGCGACGTCGTCGAGACGATGCAGACGTTCGCGGGGGGTGACTGACCGTGGCGGACCTCGACCCCGACGAGCACACCGTCGACGAACTCGAATCGGAGGTCCAGTCCGTCGACGACCCCGGCGCGCTCGACGACTTGCTGACCGACGAGGAAGAAGGGAAGAACCGCGAGACAGCGAAGGAGGCCATCCAGGCCCGCATCGACGAGTTGCAGGAGGAAACCGAGGGCGGCGACGCCGCGGGCGACACAGACCACGAGGAGGAGTACGCGGACGCCGGCGAGCGCGGCGACGACGAGAGCGAGGAAGCGGCGGAAGCGGGGAGCGACGAGGAGGACGCCGAGAGCGGAGGCGAGGAGGAAGAGGCCGGGGGAGAAGACGAAGCCGGAAGCGACGACGAGGAGGAAGAGGACGGCCTCGACCGCCCGACGGCGGACAAGAAACACGTCCGGGCGCTGGAAGACGGCGTCTACCGGGACATGTACGTCTACTGCGAGACGCAGGCCGGCGAACTGCTCGACGTGTCGAAGGAGATGCTCGGCAAGGCCCGCGAGCTGATGGACGGGTACGCCGAGGACTACGGCCCGCCGGACGACGGCGGACCGAGCGACGAGGAGCGCGTCGTCGCCGTCCTGGTCGGCGACGAGATGGAAGCCCTCGCCGAGGAGGCGGTCGCCTACGGCGCGGACGTAGCGGTGTACCACGAGGACGACCGGCTGGAGCGGTTCCGGCACAAGCCCTACACAGAGATAGTCGCCGACGTGGCGCGTGGCGGGTCGCCGCCGGGCGAACCGGCGGGCGACGACCAGCCCGACTGGCGCGACTACGACAAGCCCCGGTACTTCCTCTTCCCGGCGACGAACAACGGTCGCGACCTCTCCGCGCAGGTGCAGGGCGAACTCGACTCCGGGCTGGCCAGCGACTGCTCGGGGCTGTTCATCGAGAACGAACTCATCACGAACCCCGTGAAGACGGGCGAACCCGGCGAGAAGGTGGAGTTCGAGCGCGTCCTCCACATGAAGCGCCCCGACTTCTCCGGCTTCGAGTACTCCACCATCCTGTGTCTCGACAACCCCGACCGCGAGTTCCACCCGCAGGGCTGTTCGGTCATCCCGGGGAGCTTCGAGGCGATGGACCCCGACTTCGACCGCGAGGGGCTCGTCGTCGAACACGACCTCGAACTGGCCGACGACTGGTTCCGCGTCGAGGTTCCGGAGTGGGACACCCTCGACGCGGGCATCGACCTCACCGGCAACGAGGTGGTCGTCGCGGTGGGTCGCGGCATCGGCGACGACCCCACTCGGGGGCTCGAACTGGCGCTCGACCTCGTGGACGCATTCGACGACGCCGACCTCGGACTCTCCCGGGGGGTCGTCACCGCCTCCTACGACGTCGACGGACACGTCGAACAGTATGTCACGGAGGAGCGCCAGATCGGCGAGACGGGCCAGGTCATCGAACCCGACCTGTACGTCGCTGCGGGCATCAGCGGTGCCATCCAGCACAAGGTCGGGATGGACGAGTCCGAAACTATCGTTTCGATCAACACCGACCCCGAGGCCGACATCCAGGACTTCTCCGACTACTTCGTCAAAGGCGACCTCTTCGACGTGCTCCCCCGCCTCACCGAGGCCGTCGAGGCGGGCGAACTGGACGCGGTCACTGCCGAGGACGATGACTGACGAACGCACGACGACTGCGAACGCGACGACCGAGAACTGCAAGCGAGGAACACGACGATGACCGAGGAACACGAACACTACGAGGCTGTCGTGGTCGGAGCCGGACCGGGCGGAGCGGCGGCGGCCGCGACACTGGCACAGAACGGTATCGAGACGCTCGTCCTCGAACGCGGCGTCGAGGCCGGGGCGAAGAACGTCTCCGGGGGCCTCATCTACGCCGAGGAGTCCGCCCCCTACACCATCGACTCCCTGTTCCCCGGCTTCCGCGAGGAGGCGACCGAGCGACCCATCACGAACTACCGCCTCCACAACGTCGCCGGGGAGAAGGTGAAGACGTTCGACATCACCGACCTCCACGAACACGACACGGAGTGGTCCGACGCCGTCCTCCGGCGGCACATGGACTCGTGGCTCGAAGACCGGATCCACAAGAAGACGAAGGAGACGGGCGGCGGCCTGCTGACCGACGTCAGGGTGAACGGCCTGCTCCGCGAGAACGGCAAGATAGTCGGCGTCACCTGCGACGAACTCGACCCCATCCGTGCGGACTTCGTCGTCGCCGCGGACGGCGTCAACAGCGAACTCGCGCGCGACGCCGGCCTGATGGACTGGGAGGAGCCCGAAGAGTGGTTCCAGGGCGTCAAGGCCGTCATCGACGTCCCGGAGGAGGTCATCGCGGAGCGGTTCGACGTCGACGGCGACGAGGGCGAGGCCCACCTCTTCTCGGGCGACCTGTTCGAGGGCGTCCGCGGTGGCGGCTTCCTCTACACGAACGACGACTCGCTGTCCATCGGGACCGTCTTCCACCTCGACAGCCTCGTCGACGAGCGCGCGGAACCGCACGAACTGCTCGACAACCTGCTCACCCACCCCCTCCTCGCCCAGTGGCTCGACGGTCACTACGACGAGGTGGAGTACTCGGCGAAGCTCGTCCCCGACTCGAAGAAGGCGGCCCACCCCGAACCGCATCGCGGCCGCCTCGCCGTCGTCGGCGACGCCGCCGGCCAGATGCAGGCCCAGGGCCCCATCATCAAGGGCATGAACCACGCCGTGACGGCGGGCGCGCTGGCCGGCGAGGCGTTCGCCGAGGCCAGCATGCGCGGCGACCCAGACGCTGCCGGCCAGCTCTACTCGAAGAAGCTGGGCGAAGAGGGCGTGATGAAGAAGCTCCGGCCGCCCCAGTACCGGCTGGCGCGGACGCTCGGCGAGAACGACACCGTCACGGACCTCGCGGAGAGCGTCCTCACGTCCGGACTCGGCCGGGCCGTCCTGCGGGCCGGCCCCGTCGCCGACCGGCTGGAGAACCTCTACAGTTCGCCGTTCCTCTCGATGATGATTCCGGACACGACGACGCCGTACGTCACGCTGCCGACCGTCATCGCCGAGGAACTCGGCACCCGGGTCAGCGACGAGAGCGACGTCGAGCCCAAGAGCCTCGCCGACCGCATCGGCGACCTGACCTACGACACGGATGTGGGCAACCCCCACATTGAACTGCGCGACAGGTCGTTCGAGGCCAGCGGCGCGGCCGTGACCGCCTGTCCGGTCAGCGCCGAGGACTTCGGCGGCGGCTGCTACCGCGCCGAGACGGTCGGGACGAACGGCGACGAGGAGACGGTCGTCAGCCTCGACACCCAACCGTGCGTCGAATGCGGCACCTGCGCCATCGTCGCCGACACCGACTGGGAGCACCCCCGGGGCGGCAAGGGGGTCGAGTTCCGGGAAGGATGAGCGAATACCGCGACCGCATCGCCGTCCTCGCCGAGCGCTCTCGGGCCGACCGCGAGGCGTTCGAAGCGCCCGAGAACCCGCCCGACGAGGAGCGAGCCCTGTCGTATCTCCGTGACGGCGTCGGTGACGTCGTCTCGGTGTACGTCGACGGGCGCACCGGCGAGTTCGCCGCCTTCGACGAGGTGGAGATGTCGATGCTGGAGCGGGCACTGAACAACTGGTTCGAACTGTACGCCCGCTGTTACGGCGAGACCATCGAGGCGGAGTTCACGGTGCGAGAGGTCGCGGAACTCGTAATCGACACGCACGACGTCTCCGACGTCGCGCAACTGCTGACCCACGTCCCAGAGCGACGATAGGGACTCGCCCGGAAACCGCGGCGTTACTCGACCGCGTCCCCCGCGTCGACGAGTTCCCAGAGCTGGTCGAAGTCGTCAGGTAGCTGGTCGCGAACCTGCTGGAGTTCCCCCTCCGGGACGACCTCTGCGACGAGGCTCACGACGGCCTCCGCGTAGTAGTTCGCGTCCTCCCGGTTCACGTTCGCGCGCTCGGCCACGCGGGAGACGAACTCGTCGTAGTCGAACCGCTGCCCGGAGTCGGCGTTCTCCAGGTACCAGTCTATCTCCATCGGGAGCGGGCCGGCGAGGTCCTGCGCTTCCCCCTCCTGCAGGCGCTCGCCAAGCGTCGTCAGTACCGCGCGAATCGCCCGCACGGTCTTTCCCTGCGTTCCCAGTTCGAGTCGGTGTTGCGTCTGGCCGATGAACTCACTGTAATCCATGTTTCTCCCCCACCGGATACAGGTCATCCCTGTACAAATATCGCATGGCGGCGAGGGGTCAGAACGTCGCACCCCACCGAAGCGGGGCGCGCCGTCTAGCCGCGAGCCGCTGCGCGCGATTCGGGACGTTTTAGCGGCGGACGCTCGTACCCTCGCGCATGCCCAAGCCGAAAGACGACTTCGACCGGCTCCACCCCTGCGACTTCTACGAGCCGGACGAACTGCTCGACCCGGACCTGATGTACACCGTCTACGAGATAGCGCGCCTTCTCCAGGGCCTCGATGCCGACGCGGAACTCGACGTCGCGGACGAGGAGATACTGCTCGACTGGGCGATACCGTGGATAATGCGCAACTCGGAGCAACTGGTCGTCGCCGAACCGCCGTCCGACGAGGAGCCGGGGTACTATGGCCTGAAGACATGAGGCTGCTAGTCGTCGGGAGCGACCGCGTCGACGCCGGCAAGACGACGTTCACCGTCGGCCTGCTGGAGCACGTGGACGGCGTCGGGTTCAAACCACGCGCCGGCAACGACTACTGGTTCGACCACGACGACGTTCGCGAGGCCGTCGGCGAGGGGCGACTCTACGGCAAGGACGCCAGGCGAATCGCGGCCGCCAGCAGGGGCGACCTCGCACCGGAGGACGTCAACCCGGTCCACCGGCTCTGGCAGCCCTCGCCCGGCCCCGATTCGGGGTTGCTCGGGCAGTCGCGCCGGGAGTTCCTCGTCGACCGCGTCGGCGACGGCTTCCTCGCGAACGAGACCGCCGCAGTGCCCGAGTTCGTCCGCCGGCACCTCCCGCTGGGTGACGCCGCGTCGGTCGGGTCGCTCGCGGAGTTGAACGACCGGACCGAGAAGCGCCACCTGCCCCACTTCCGGGCGCTCGCGGAGCGCGTCCGCGAGGCGGACCGGGCGATCGTCGAGTCGTACAGTGACATCGCCCGGCCTATCCGGAACGTCGAATTCGACGCGGTCGCCGTGGTCGAACCGCGCCGCGTCAGGGCGTACGACGGCGAACGGTTCGACAAGGCCTGCGACGTGGCCGACGGTAGCCCCCGCGACGGTGCGCTGGAGGAACGCGTCGAGGACGTCGTCGACCTGCTCGACCCCGCCGCCGTCGAATCGCTCGCACCGCTGTCCGGCGTCGAACGCTCGGACCCAGCGGCGGTCGCGTCGGCCTACGAGAACGCCTACGAGGCGCTGCTGTCGGTTTGAGGAGAGGTCAGCGCATCCGGGCGGCCTTCGACGCGAGTTCCACGTCGTGGTAGGGGTTCGTCGTCACGCTCGGGCCGTGGCCGGTGTGCATCCCACGGAGGTCCTCGTCTATCGCTCCGAGCACGCGGTCGATGCTCTCGACCAGCGCGTCACGGTCGCCCTCTTCGAGGTCCGTGCGGCCGAAGCTCCCGTTCTGGAATACGAGGTCCCCCGCGAACAGCACCCCCGCCTCGGACGAGTAAAAGCAGAGGTGGTCGTCCTTGTGCCCCGGCGTGTGGAGCGCGCGGTAGTCATGGTCGCCGATGGGGACGTCCTCGCCGTCCTCGATGCGGTGGTCGACGCCGGGTTGGTCGACGTCGAACCCCCATGCTTCGGCGTCGTAGGCGGCCTTCACGTCGACGACGTTGCCGACGTGGTCGGGATGCGTGTGGGTGAGGACGACGGCGTCCAAATCCTCGACGCGCTCCTCGATGCGTTCGACCACATCGAAGTTCGCACCGGTGTCCACGAGCACGGTGCGCTCGCCGTCCACGAGGAAGGCGTTGCTCGTGAACGACTGGACGCCCGCCGCGACGTTGCGAATCATGTCGCGGAGTTGGGCGCGGCGTCGTTTCCCGTTTTCGTTCCGTCGTTCGGGCGGCCCCGCCCGCGACTCCGGGTAGCCAGAGTTTTTAACCACTCGCTCGAATGGGTGGGCGTGAAGCGTCGTAGTTTCCTTCGGGCCGGAGTGGTGGGCGTCCTGAGCGCGACCGCCGGCTGCACCAGCGCCGCGGTGGGGACCAATCAGGGGCGCGTGGTGTCGAAGACGGTCCTCGCCGGAGGTCTGCCGATAGCGGAGGACCGTCCGGGCAAGTTCTCGGTTCGCGAGGGGTACGCCGGAGCGTCCAACTCCACCGAGAGCGAGGTGAACACGATAAGTAGCACGACCACGGACAGTAGGACCACGGACGGCGAACCGTCCGGTACGACCTCCGAGGATGGAACCACGAGCTGGAACGCCAGCGACGGGAACGAGGGCGGCGGCGAGGGCGGGACGACGCTCAGCGCCGGCAACCTCACGGTCGGCGAGGAGTTCGCGAACCATCTCCGGAAGGAATTCGGGTCGCTCGCGTTCGTGGTCTCCATCGTGCACTACAAGACGGCCTGGCCCAACGAGGCGAAGGTCGGCGAGCACAAGCGTTACACCACCTACCGGTCGCTGTTCAACCGCATTCAGGTCGGCGAGAGCATCACGTTCCAGCCGGACCCGACCAGCACGTCGACGCTGAGTTCCGTCTCCTGCGTCGCGAAGGACCGCGAGTCGCTGCAGGTCCGGTGTTCGACGGGCGACAACGACGGGTCCCCGGTCTAATCCTCCGCGAGTTCGTCGACGAGCGTGTCGAGGCTGTAGCTCTGGAGCACGCGGTGGGAGTCCCGGAGCGTCGAGATGACGAACGTCGAGTAGGTGCGTTCGACCTCGTCGATGGTCTCGAAGTCGCTGATGAGTCGCTCGACCATCTCTCTGTCGGAGAGATGGGCGACGAGGATGAAGTCGGTCTCGCCCATCGTGAAGTACGCCTGCGTGACGCCCTCGACCTCCAGCAGCTCCTCTCCCACGTCCTCGTACGTGCCGCTGTAGTCGGCCAGGACCTCCACGACGACCGTGACGCCGAGGCCGAACTTCTCGAGGTCGATGTCGTAGAGGTCGTTCTCGATGATGCCCTCGTCCCGGAGATTGTTCAGCCGGTAGTGGATGGTCGAGACCGGGATGTCCGTCGCCTCGTGAAGCACCTCGGGACTCCCGGTTTCGAGGTCCGAGATAGCCTTCAGGAGCGTGATGTCGCGTTCGTCCATCGCTCTCCCGTTGTCGTTCGGGATAATTAACGTCGGCCCTTCGCGGTCGTCTACCGTGAGACCGTCGTTCGCTCGCGGGAATCCGAACACTGACCTGCGCCGCCGCCCTCGACGTCGGTATGTCGAAGCGCGCGCTCGAACGCCGCCTCGCCGAGGTCCGGGGCTTCGAGGACCCCCGGGTAGAACTGGAGCAGTACCCCACCCCGGCCGACCTGGCGGCGCACCTCGTCCACCTCGCGGACGTGCACGGTGACGTCGCCGGGAGGACGGTGGTCGACCTCGGCGCGGGAACCGGCGTGCTCGCGCTCGGGGCCGCGACCCGCGACCCCGCTCGCGTCGTGGCCGTCGACGTCGACGAGGTCGCCCTCAACCGCGCCCGCGAGAACGAGCGCAGGGTCGCGCCCGCGGTCGGCGTCGACTGGGTCCGGGGCGACGCGACTCGCCCGCCACTGTGTTCCGCCGGACGAGGCGCGGACGCCGGGGTGACGGTGCTGATGAACCCGCCGTTCGGCGCACAGCGGGGCAACGAGCACGCCGACCGCGCGTTCCTCGACGCCGCGGCGTCGCTCTCCGACGTCTCCTACTCGATACACAACGAGGGGAGCCGCGAGTTCGTCGAGGCGTTCGCAGGGGACGCGGGCGGGGAGGTGACCCACGCGTTTCGCGCGGAACTGCCGCTCGAACGGCAGTTCGCGTTCCAGCAGGAGCAGCGGCGAGTGCTCGACGCCGAAGTGTTCAGGGTCGAGTGGCCGCCGTCGTCGACGAGCGACGGGGGGAGTCGGGGTAAGCGGTGAGAGCCGTCCGAGTCGCGCAACGTGGGCTAGTCAGTTGTAGCTCTCCTTCTTCGCCACGCGAACCCGGGTGTCGTCGACCCGGGCGTAGATGACGCCGTTCTCACGGGTGAACTGGACCCCCTCGACCGACACGGTGACGTTGGCCGTCGGCAGCGGCCGGGAGGCGACCGTCGTGCTACCGTTGGTGAGCCGCAGGCGGAACGGGTTCTTCCGGGGGTCGTCCGCCGGAACGATGGAGACGTTCATGCCCGCCACCACGGGGTCGGCCGTCGCCGGTTCGGAGGCGTACGCGTGACGCCACCCGTCGTCGGCCGGACGCAACCAGACCTGGTACGCGGCGCCGCCGCCGACCGCCGACCAGCCGATGCGTCGCGCGAACACCGTCTCGGCCCAGCCGACCCCGCCGACGCGGACGGCCCTCCTTCCGGCGAACGCCAGCTGTCCTTTGGTCACCTCGCGGGTCCACACCTCCCGCTCCTCGTTGACGACGATGACGCCGCTGGTGTCGACGCTGGTCGTCTCCCCGCCGACTGAGACGTCGACCACGCTCACCTTCTGGTTCGGTACGTCCTCGGCGTACAGTACGGTGTAGTCGCGCACCTGCACGCCGGTCACACCTTCGACGTTGCCGTCGCCCTGGACGGTCGTGAGGTTCACCGGCGCCGCGACGCCGGCCATGACGATGAGCGGAACGAACACCAGGACGGTCCCCGCCTGCCGCGCGCCCGGTCCGAACGAGGTAGCGTCGTGGGTCCGTACCGCGAACGTGACGAGCGTGGCCAGCGCCAGCACGAATACGATGCCCAGCCCGCGGAACAGGACGTACGTCTCGACGCCCCGGTACCACCACAGCGCCCAGAGCGACAGCGACGTCGCCACCAGCAGCGTCCCTGTCCACGTCCGGAGCGCCGGCGGCGCGGCCCGGTCGCGGAACCGGAGGACGAGCAGGCCGGCGACGACCCCGAGGAAGAAGCCGAGCGCGTGGCCCTGGACGGCGATGCCGAACCACCAGGGTTTCGAGTAGCTGGCGCTGGCACCCTGAACTATCAGCGGGCTCTGGAGCGCCTGGTAGACCGTCTGGACGACGCCCTGGGCCGACAGCGCGACGACCGTCCCCAGCGGATACCGGACGAGCGCGAACCCGATGAACGCGAACAGAACGCCGGAGAACCCGATGATGGGACCCCAGGCGAACAGGCTGGTGCAGATCCCGACGACGCCGACGCCGAGTGGGAAGAGAACGAACGCGCGAAGCCAGGGGTTCGTCCGCCACGAGCCGAACGACTGCTCGCCGCGCCGGGTCGGGTAGTGTCCGACGTAGTACTCCGCCAGCGGCGCGACGGCGAGCGTGCTCGTCACGTTCCCCAGCAGGTGTCCCGGCCCGGCGTGGGAGAACGGCCCGAGCACGACGCCGAGCGGGTAGAGGTACGACCAGGACGCGAACGCGACCGTGACGGGGTTGCGCCAGTGCTCCCAGCCGTGCTGGACGAACAGGTACACGCCGACGACGAAGGTGACCGAGACCAGCGTTCCCCAGGGGACGCCGAGCAGGAACCGCTTCCGCAGCCTCGCACTCCAGCGACCGTTCGGACGGTCCAGCGCCCAGACGACGAGCAGCGAGACGACCAGGCCGACCGGGATGGCGACCCGTATCGGCCATCCGTCGAACGGAGAAGCCATACGCGGACTGTGTGACCACGGGGATATAAATGAACACGTATCGGTCGACTGACCGGATTGGAGGAGAGCGCCGACCGTGCCGACGGGGCGGCTCCCGACAGGGTGGCGACTTCGAAAGGAGTAATTCCGGAGGTCGCGAACCCGGACTCATGGTCGACGTACCAGACGAGGGCGACGTGGCGACGTACTCGCGGACGTTCACCGAACGAGAGGTCGAGCAGTTCGCCGACCTCTCCGGTGACCAGGGAACCCACCACGAGGGCGACCGTCCGATGGTCCACGGGCTACTGACGGCGACGCTCCCGACGAAGATCGGCGGCGACATGGACTACGTGGCGCGGTCGATGGAGTTCGAGTTCCGGCGGCCCGTCTACGTCGACGAGGAGGTTTCCTGTGAGTCGCGCGTCGAACGCGTCGACGAGCACGACGACCGGTACGAGATAGCGGCGACGTTCGTCTGCCGGAGCGGGGACGACGAGGTGGTTCTCGAGGGCCGAACCGAGGGCGTGATATTCCGGTGACCGACGCCCGCCGGAGTCTACTGGTCGAACTCCGGCAGGTCGTCCGGCGCGTCGAACTCCGCCTCCCAGTCGACGTAGTCCCGTTCGAGTACGTCGCAGACGGTCTGACCCAGTTCGGTCAGGGCGGCGTTGATGGAGGAGACGGCGTTCCAGGAGTCGAGGTCGGGGTGGACGTCCCGCTCCTGCCAGTCCTCCGGGATGCCCGGGGCGTGGTAGCCGACGCGGTCGGCGAAGTCGTCCCAGAAGAAGTCGAACTCGTAGAACAGGTTGAGGTCGCGAGCCGTCTCGAACTCCCGCTCGTCGAGGTCGGTATGCTCGGACCACTGGTTGAACGCCTCGGTCCAGGCGCCCTCGCGCAGGAACGTCTCCAGTTCGTCGCGTCGGTAGTCCGTCTCACCGTCGACTGACACGTCCTCGTACTGTTGGATGTCCGCCTCGGCCCGTAGCTCCGGCGGGTCCGGCACCGCAACGTCGAGTCCCATGTGCCACGATAGGACAGGCCCCCGGATAAGCGTTCCTTCGGCGAGAACCGTTCGCCACAGCGCCAGGTACGCCGCTCCCACTACCGGCACGAACTCACCCGACGGTCGGCGCAAATCGGCTCTCCGCCACCGTCGAGTTGCAGCGCCGGTGAATCTGCACCTAACTGGGCGTAATCCTCGTTATGAGCACTGAAAGAAGGCCGATACGCGGCGTTCGTCGCTGGACGGTCATGGCGTTTTATGCCGGGAACCGCCGGACGGTAGTGCGAATGAGGAGAACAACACTGGCACGAACGGTCGCAGTCGGACTAACGCTGCTGCTCGTCGGCTACGCCGGAGCGGGTGGCGTCCTCGCGGCGCAGGAGACGACGACCGAGACGGCAGCAGCGGGAACGCAGGAGGGCGGCGACGGTGACGCGAACGTCAGGGTGGCGCACATGTCGCCGGACGCCCCGCCCGTCGACGTGCTGGTCGACAACGAGACGGTCGTCGAGAATCTCTCGTTCGGTAACGTGACCGACTACCTCGCCGTCTCCGCCGGGGCGCACAACGTGACGATTCGGGCGGCGGGCGACCCGAGCACCGTCGTCTTCTCCGGAGAACTGACGTTCGACGCCGGATCGCGCCGCACCATCGTCGCCGCTGGCGAGGTCACCGACGAGGGGACGACCGACTTCGAGCCGGTGGTGCTCGAAGACGACTTCACCGTCCCCGAGGAGAACGCCTCGGTCAGGCTCGTTCACGTTTCGCCGGACGCGCCGCCCGTCGACATCACGGTCCAGGAGACGAACACGACGCTGTTCGACAACGTCTCCTTCCGGACCGCCACGGAGTACACGGAGGTCGCCCCCGGTAACTACACGGTTCAGGTCCGGCCCGCGACCGCGAACGACTCCGGCGAGGTCGTCCGGACGTTCGACCTGTCCGTAGAAGGCGGTACCGTCTACACCGCGTTCGCGGCGGGATACCTGAACCCCGACGACGCGCCAGCCGACGTGCCGTTCCAGCCGATAATCGTCGTCGACGCCGACGGTGCGGCGAACGAAACGACTGCAGCGGAGACGACGACCGAGGCCGCGAACGCGACGACCGAGACGGGGACGACGCCCGGGCAAACGACCGAATTCGGCACGACGACTGAAGCGACGGGAACCGAGACCACGGAAGCGACCGGCACGACTGCGGGGGCCGGAACGACGACCGTCGTGGGGACGATGACCGGCACGACAACCGTCGGCGGCACGACGACGACCGACGGCGGTTACTGACCTTCGGCACCGAACTTCGCCCGGTGAACCGGGATTTCCGCCGTACGAACAGACGGCCGTAATTCTCGTTACGAGTACGTTCAGCGGGCCGTTCCGCGGAGTACCGGGCTCTTTCTGCTGTGGACGGTCTCACCGTTTTAATGACGGACCCGTCGAACCGCGACTCGATGAGGGGGAATACATCGAAACGAACGCTGAGTATTGCGCTCGTAACATTGCTACTCGTCGGTTACGCCGGAGCGAGCGTCGGACTGTCGACGGACCATTCGGATAGCGCAGACGGCGATGCGATGGTCCGCGTGGCACACATGTCGCCCGACGCCCCGCCCGTCGACGTCCTCGTCGACGGCGAGACGGCCGTCGAAAACCTCTCGTTCGGCAACGTCACGGAGTACACGGCCGTTCCCGCGGGCGAGCGGAACGTGACGATTCAGGCGGCGGGCGACCCGAGCACCGTCGTCTTCTCCGGGAACGTCACCTTCGAGGCCGACACCAACTACACAGTCGCCGCGACGGGCGAGATCTCCGAGAACGCGACGACCGAGTTCGCACCGGTGGTGCTCGAAGATAACTTCATCGTTCCCGAGCAGAACGCCTCGGTCCGACTCTTCCACGCATCGCCGGACGCCCCGCCCGTCGACGTGACCGTCGAGGAGACGAACACGACGCTGTTCGACAACGTCTCCTTCCAGAACGCCACCGACTACGTCGAGGTCCCGGCGGGCGACTACACGCTGGAGGTCCGGCCCGCGACCGCGAACGACTCCGGCGAGGTCGTGGCGACGTTCGACGTCACGCTCAACGAGAGCACGGTGTACACCGCGTTCGCCGCGGGGTACCTGAACCCCGAGGACGCGCCGGCCGACGTGCCGTTCCAGCTGTTCTTGGCCATCGACGCCACGGCGGAGAAGAAGACGACGACGGCGGCGCCAGCGAAGACGACGCCGAAGAAGACCACGCCGAAAGAGACGCCACGTAAGACTACGCCGAAAGAGACGCCGGAGAAAACGACTCCGAAGAAGACCACTCCGAAGGAGACACCACGTAAGACCACTCCGAAGAAGACCACGCCGAAGGAAACCCCGGAGAAGACTACTCCGAAAGAGACGCCAAAGAAGACTACGCCGAAGGAGACGCCACGCAAAACGACTCCGAAGGAGACGCCGAAGGAAACCCCAGAGAAGACGACGCCGAAGAAGACGACACCGAAGGAAACCACTCCGAAAGAGACGACGACGACGGAGACTACGACGAAGACCACGCTGAAGAAACCTGAGACGCCGAAAACGCCAAAGACGCCGAAAACGCCGGAGACACCGGAGATGCCGAAAATGACCGAGACGCTGGAGAAACCTGAGACGCCGGAGAAACCCGAGAAGCCGAAGACGCCGAAGGAAGACGGCGAAAAGCCGTGGAAGAAGACTACTACGACGAAAGACGACGGCTACTGAACGCCGACATTTTTCTTCCGACGGTTCGATTCGCCGACGTAGAGTACGCGGTAGAGAGCGTCGACGAGTTGCTCGGACGCGATGGCGTCGGGAACGCCGAACGGGTCGAACGGCTTCCGACGTGGACCACCGCGTGGCCGTCGTGCGCGCCAGGGCGTGAGTCGCCGGGTCAGCCCTCGATGCGCTCGGCGATGGACTGGAGTTCCTCCATACGTTGCTGCCTCGCGGCGTCGCAGAGCGACTGCTGGTTCTCCGTGGGGCACTCGAGGTCGGGGACGGGCGTCGGCGTGCCGGACTCGTCCAGCGCGACGAACGTGAAGAAGGAGGTCGTCGTCTCGCGCTCCTCGCCAGTCCGGGGGTCTTCGGCGCGGACGTTCACCTTCACGTCGACGCTGGTCCGACCGGTCGAGAAGACGAACGCCTCGACGACCGCGACTTCGCCGAGGTCGATGGGGCTGATGAAATCGACGTGGTCCATCGAGGCGGTCACGCACTGCTGGTTCGAGAACCGCATCGCTGCGATAGCTCCGCAGATGTCCATCCAGTGAAGCACCACGCCCCCGAGCGCACGCCCGAGGTTGTTCGTGTCGTTCGGCAAGAGTAGCTCCGTCATCTCCGTGTACGAGTCCATCAGCGTCGCGCTGTCGCTCATGGCCGGACGTTCGCGTGACGCCCACTTAGTTCGTCGCGCTTCCGGACGACCCGACGCCGTGAAGGTCGCTCCGCACAACGGCCTCACTTAAAAAGTGAAGCATTGAACGGACACGGGGATGGGGCTCGGTCCCTTCGTGTTTGGTATGTCAGGAATGACACTCTCCGAGAACCCCGAACCGATCGCCTCGTCCCGGCATTCCTGGGGCGACGACAAGTCGCTCGTCCAGACCGTCGTCGAGACGCTAGAGGCGGCGACCGGGCAGCCCTCGGAGTCCCTCGCGCCGCTCCACCATTACGTGGACGCTCTCGAAACCGTTTTCGGCCCCCGACCGAACGGAGTAGGGCGATCTGTCGCCGGCCAGATATCCTTCACGGTCGCCGAACACGAGGTCGTCGTCGAGAGCGACGGCCGCGTCCTGGTCAGGTCCGACGAGTGACGCGAGCGAGGTAGCCGACCGCGGTACTCGACCGGAGACGGCATCGCAGGGCGCGATTCTATTCCTGCGTGGCCGTGACGTGAAAAACTGTCTTCTCACCGACAACGGTAAAAACGGAGGGTGAGAATGTGGACTGATGACCGACCAGGACCCGCCGTCGTCCGAGAACGGCGACGGGAGCGTACGCGTCGTGGGGACGGCCCACGTCTCCGCCGAGAGCGTCGAACGCGTCGAGGAGGCGGTCGAAGACGACCGCCCGGACACCGTCGCGGTCGAACTCGACGAGGGGCGGTACAAGCAGATGCGGGGCGAGATGTCCGACGACCTCGAACCGACCGACCTGCTGCACGGCAACACCGTCTTCCAGTTTCTCGCCTACTGGATGCTGTCGTACGTCCAGACGCGGATGGGCGAACAGTTCGACATCGAACCCGGCGCGGACATGAAGGCGGCCATCGAGGTGGCCGAACGCGAGGGTAGCGACGTCGCCCTGGTCGACCGAGACATCCAGACGACCATCCAGCGGTTCTGGGCACGGATGACCGGTCGGGAGAAAGCACGGATGGTCGGCAGCCTCGCGTTGGGCGTCACCGACCCGCTGACGCTGGGACTGCTCGGCGGTGCGATCCTCGGCACGTTCTTCGCGCTCCTGTTCGGAATCTTCTTCGCCCCCCTGCTCGGCGTCGGTGAGTTGCTCACGCTCGGCGCGAGCGCCGACACGCTCGAACTGTTCGGGGCCGTCGTCGGCGGTGGCGTCGCCGGCCTCGCGCTCGGTGCGTTCGCGCTTTCGATGGGTCTCACTCGGCGCTACGACGTCGTACTCGCCGGCGGCGCACTCGTCGGCCTCGGCGTCGGTGCGGCGGTCGGCGTCGGTGCCATCTCCCCCGTGCTGGTCGGCACTCCGACGCTCGAATCCATCGGTGCGGTCGCGTTGCGCTCACTCGTCGCCATCGCGGCCGGCGTCGGCGTCGGTCTCGTCGTCGGGCTCGTCGCTGGCTTCGTCATGGGCACGGGCATCGAGAGCGAGGCGGAACTGGACGAGGAGTTCGACATCGAGGACCTGACCGACAGCGACGTCATCACCGCCATGATGGAGGAGTTCCGGCGCTTCTCGCCGGGTGGCGCGGAGGCGCTCATCGACGAACGCGACGCGTACATCGCACACAACCTCGTCGACCTGCGGAACGCGGGAAAGGACGTCGTCGCAGTCGTCGGTGCCGGTCACCGCGCCGGCATCGAGGAGTACCTCGAACGCCCCGAGACGCTGCCGCCGATGGAGTCGCTGACCGGCACGGAACGGGGCCGGCGCTTCTCGCTCTTCAAGCTGTTCGGCTACCTCGTCTCCGCCGGATTCGTCGCGTTCTTCGTCCTGCTGTTCATGGCCGGCGTACGAAACACCTTCCTCATCAAGGTGTTCGCCGCCTGGTTCCTCTTCAACGGCATCTTCGCGTTCTCGCTTGCGAAGCTGGCGGGCGCACACTGGGGGAGCGCGCTCGTCGGCGGCGCTATCGCGTGGCTGACCAGCGTCAACCCGCTGCTCGCACCCGGCTGGTTCGCGGGCTACGTGGAACTGAAGTACACCCGGGTCAACGTCGCCGACATTGCGACGCTGAACGAGATAATGAGCGACGAGGAGAGTCCCATCTCCGACCTCGTCACGCGGATGATGGACGTGCCGCTGTTCCGACTCATCGCCATCGTCGCCATGACGAACCTCGGGAGCATGATAGCGACGTTCATGTTTCCCTTCGTCGTGCTCCCCGTCGTCGCCCCGGAGGTCGGCGGCGTCGACCGCATCACGGATCTGATGATACGAGGCGCACAGAACAGCGCCGACCTCATCGTGGAGGCGCTCACGTGAAATTCAGTGGCCGCGAACTCCGGGACCTGCTGGTCGCGTGGCTCGCGCTCGGCGTCGCGTTCGCGTTCTTCCTCGAACGCGACCTCGTCCGGGCGCTGATGCAGGGAGGCGCGCCACCGTCGCAGTTCCTGTCGGCGCTCGTGCTCTCGCTGGTCACGGCCGGCGTCGGCTTCCTCCTGCATGAACTCGCGCACAAGGTCACCGCCATCAGGTTCGGGCAGGCCGCCGAGTTCCGCGCCGACTACGGCATGCTGTTTCTCGCCGTCGCGGGCGGCCTCGCCGGCTTCCTCTTCGCCGCGCCCGGTGCCGTCTACCACCGCGGTCGAGCCACGCTCCGGGAGAACGGCCTCATCGCGCTCGCCGGCCCGGCGACGAACGTCGTACTCGGCGTTCTCTTTTTCCCCTTCATCTTCCTCGGACCGGGTTTCGTCTCCGAGGTCGGCTACCGCGGCGCGCAGATCAACTTCCTGCTCGCTGGCTTCAACATGTTGCCGTGGGGGCCGCTCGACGGGAACACGGTTCGCAAGTGGAGCACCGTCGCCTTCGTGGCCGCGCTCGTTCCGACCGTCGGCGTCGGCCTGTTCGCGCTGCTGATTATGTGACGTCGGCGTCGAGCACGACCTGCTCGTCCGTCACGTTCTCCAGCTGGGACTCCTGGAAGGTGTACTTCTCCCCCTCGACGTTCAGAACGGACAGGGCCTCGTCGGACGCGTCGTCGGCGACCGCGACGTAGGCGACGCCCTGGTCGACCTTTTCGACGGTTCCGAGCGTCTCGCCGTCCCGCGTGGCGACGTCCTTTCCCTCCTCGCTCTCGGTCAGCGTCGGTTCCATACCGGGCCGACGTGGGTGAGCGTCAAGGGTACTGTGGGCACTCGATGACACGAGTCGTCGCGCGGTCGACGCCGCGCCGCCGCGGGGCTCCTGCCCTGGTCGGGCGGGAAGGTACAACGACCGTTTCACTCTCGACAAGATACTTACCAATATCAGTCGTCTCTTCTCGTATGCGCCGCAGAACCCTCCTCGCCGGCGTCGCGGCCGGTCTGCTGTCGGGGTGCGTCGGCTCGCCCGGAACCGGTTCCGGACCGGAACCGGCCGGCTCGACGACCGGCGGAACCACGACCAGTACCACGACGAACGACGGGACCACGACCGCCGTCCCGCCGGACGCGCGGTACGCCGTCACGAATTTCTCGGTCGAGACGGAGAAGGTCGCGCCGACGGCGAAGTACGCGCTGGAGACGACGAAGGTGTACTCCCGCGAGGCCGCGCTGGCGGAGGTGGACGCGAGCGATATCGTCGACGTGTCGGAACTTCCGGACCCCGACATGCGCGAGGCCATCGCGGCAGCAATCCGGGACGGAAAACTGCGGACCGACGACGTGCCGGCGGGGCTCGACGACGCGCTGGAGCGCTACGCCTTCTTCACGGGCGTGAACGCGGACGGCAGCACTCACACTCACTACGGGCTGAAACTGTACCGCCTCTCGCCGTCGTCGTCGCCGCAACTGCGGTTCGACGCACGTCCCGTAGACCGGGGCGTCGCGCCGGACGACCCGGGCGAGATAGCGTTCGCCGTGACGAACGAGGGCGAGACGACCCAGGAGATTTTCAGCGGTACCGTCCCGCCGTTCGGCGTCCTCCGGGCCGAGGCACGCGACGCCGACCGGCAGTTCCTCCTTTGGCGCGACTACGAGGAAGAGGGCTGCGCGCAGGTGGAGAACGGGCGCGTCCGGGCCGTCTGTGACATCGGGAAGCTCACGCCCGTCGAACCGGGCGAGACGGTGACGAAGCGGTACGAACTCCGGCCGGGAACCCCGGGGATGGAATCCGGCAGCTACGTCGTCGACGGGACGCTGAGCTACAGTTCGGAGATGCAAGAGCCGTCGACGGAAGTCGAGTGGGCGGTGAACTTCGCGCTCGAAGCGCGGTGACGACCGTTACAGCACACCCATCGCGTCGAGTCGCTCGGGCAGGTAGGTTTCGGTGACGAAGTCGAGGCCGTGGGAGGCGAGCGCCTGCTGTTCGGACTTCTTGTTTATGTCGAGCTGGAGCTCTATCTGCTCCTCCCAGTAGTCGGTCTGGAAGCGCGGGTCCTCGAGTTCCGATTCGAGGGCGTTTACGTCGGAGTCGCTGAGGGGGTCGGTCGGCAGGTCGTACTCCACGATGTCCTCAGGCTGGATGCCGATGAACCGCGCCTCGGGAGTGGCGAGGTAGTCGCTCAGGTGTGCGGACTTGATGGAGCCGTACGCCACGGAGCCGAAGATGCGGTACGACCACGGGTCGCCGTCAGTGAACACGGTGACGGGGAGGTCGAGTTCGTCGTGCAGACGCCTGGTGATGCGGCGGGTCGCCCGCGCCGGCTGCCCCTTCAGATGGACGATGAGGGCGTTGTACTCGTCGTCGAACCCGTTCTCGACGAGACGGTCGCGCATCCCACCGGTCTCAACGGCGAGGATGAAGTCGGCGTCGTTGTCGAGGAACTCGATGGTGTCGGGGTTGTTCGGAATCTGGTAGCCGCCCTCGCCAACATCCTCCTGGCAGTGAATCTCGCGCTCGCCGCGTCGAGTCTGCTCGCGGAGGTGCAGCGGTCCCATGATGGTCGCGCCGGACTCCTCGGGGCGCATGTGGAAGTCCTCGCGGGTGACCTCCGAGACGATCTCCAGGTCCTCGACCAGCTGGTTCGACTCGTCCTGGTCGGAGAACTGCGCTTCGTCGGCGTCCCAGGACTCCGAGAGGTAGTAGAGCTCACGCAGGGTCGACGAGCGGTCCTCCTCCAGTTGCGTGGCGAGGAACTCGATGGTGTAGACCGCCTTCATCAGCTTCTGGGCACCGCGAACGCTCTTCGCGCTGCGGGTGCTCTGGCGGTCGCCGTACACCCAGACGTCCTCGTCCTCGTCGTACTCGATGTTGCTTTTCGTCCGCGTCGGCAGGCTCATCCGCGGCACTTCGCCCTGTTCGAACTGGTCGTAGAACTCCGCCGCGAGTTCGATGAGTTTCTCGCGCGCGTCTGTGTCTGCGCTCATGATTCGTCGGTGATGGTGAGTTTCTCGCTCTCGACGCCGTCGACGTTCACGTCGAACGACGCCTCCTCATCCGTTTCGTACTGCAGTTCGACCGTCTCCCCGCTCTCGACGGTCGGCGACCACTGGACGAACCACTCCTCGTCCATGTCGACCGCCGTCGCGCCGTCGGAGAGGTTCCGCGGCTCGGCGGAGACGATGTCGGTCACGTCGACCTCCTCGTTGCGGTCGGTGTGATTCTCGACCGAGAGGGTGACGACGCCGTCCTCTACCTCACGCTCGACGAGGACGTTGTTCATTATCCGTGCCAGCGCGTCCCCGTACTCCGGCTCCTCCTGGTCCGTCACCTCGGCCAGCTTCGTCGCCATCTTCGGGAGGATGGAGGCGATGACGTTCTGCTTGCGCTTGCGCTGCTGAAGCGACCGGCGCTTCTTGAGGTACGACTTCAGGTCGCGGGCCGCCTCCCGGATGGCGAGCTCTATCTCGTCTTCGATTTCGGGGACGTTCGCGACGGCGTCCTTGCTCTCGCTGGTGAACGGCACGTTCGTCGACGCGACGTGGACCATGATGACGACCGGTCCGTTCGGAATGCCGCTACCGCCCGGCTGGTCCAGGTTGTAGTTGCGCCAGCCGATGGACTTCACCACGTCGGTCGTCGCGCACGCACCGCGCTGGTACACCAGCGGGACGCGGTTGGCGAACCGCAGCACGTCGGCCTTCCCCTCGCTCTCGAGGTCGCCGCCGTAGGCGATGCCGGCCTCGACGATGAACGGGTCGCCGCCGTGTACGTCGGCCTCGCGGGTCGAGGCGGCGTAGAAGTCTGCGTCGAACTCCTTTCGGAGGCCGGCCTCGACCAGCTCCGCGGTGATGGGCGAGAGGCAGTCGGTCGGCGGCGAGATGATGTTCGTCTCTCGCATCGCCGCCAGCAGTTCGCTCGTCGCGTCGCGGTCGTCCGCCAGTTCGCGCACGAGCGGCACGTCGTCCGGGACAGTCACCGTCGACTCCCAGACCGCCTCGACGACATTCTCGCGAGCCGTCTCGCCGACAGTCGCGTCCGCGTACTCCTCGGTGTTGTCCGCGGCGCGGTCGACGAACTCGGCGAGTTCCGGCCGCGTGAGGCGGTCGGTCCCGTCGTCGCGGTCGAACTGCGAGGCGAGGCGCTCCGCGAGCGCCCGGACGGTCTCGTCGTCCTTCTGAGTCGTCGTCGCCGCGTCGACGTGCCGGTAGAGGTCCGAGACCCGGTCGTCGGTGACGGCGTCCCACGCCGCGTCGACGGCGTTCGCCTGGACCGTGTCGCCGAACGTCGCGCCGTGGTCGTCGGCGACCGCCTCGGCGGCCTCGGCCACGGCGTCCCGGAGCTGGCTGTGTGCGATCAGTTCGCGTTCGCTCACTTCGGCGGCGACGCGCTCGGCGAACGCGGCCGTCGCGTCCGCACCCTTGTTCGCCACCGCAACCTCGACGGCGGCTTCCACGTCGGCGTCGTCGTGAGCCTGCGGACCGGACCACGCCATCTCTCGGCCGAAGTAGCGGTCGCGGAAGTTGTCGACGATGTTGTCGGCGGTCTTCCGGCCGACGCGGGTGAACTCCTCCTGGACGAACCCGGAGACGCTGTGGGAACTCGTCTCGGCCAGCATCTTCAGCACGGTGCCGAGTTCGACGCCGTGGGGGTGTGGCCGGATTTCTTCGGTCTCGGCCGGCATCTCGTACCCCTCGGCGCGCTCGAACACCTGTTCGTCGTCCATGCTCGGCTCCTTGAACCGGATGCGAGCGTGCGGGTTGACGACCGCGGTGTGTTTGATGTACCGGAGAAGCTGCTGTCGCGCCCGCATGTTCGCCTCCATCTCCAGCTCGATGCGAGTGCCGTGGGTCGGATTGAGGTCGCTCTCGCCCGGCGAGAGGTCCCGCTCCGTCTTGATCTCCGGTTCGTTCTTGTCGGTGTCGATGATGAGTTCGAAGTACTCGGCCGACGAACTGTTCTCCGTCCGGCTGGTGACCTTCGCGGGCTTCCCGCTGGTCAACTGGGCGTACAGGACCGCCGCCGAGATGCCGATACCCTGCTGGCCCCGCGACTGTTCGCGCTTGTGGAACCGCGAGCCGTACAGCAGTTTCCCGAAGACGTTCGGGATCTGCTCGCGGGTGATTCCGGGACCGTTGTCCTCCACGACGAGGCGGTAGTAGTCGCCCGCCTCCTCGATCTTGACGTAGATGTCCGGCGGGTCGAGACGCGCCTCCTCGGTGGCGTCGAGCGCGTTGTCGACGGCCTCCTTGACGGCGGTGACCAGCCCCCGGGCTCCGCTGTCGAACCCGAGCATGTGCTTGTTCTTCTCGAAGAACTCGGCGATGGAGATCTGGCGCTGGCTTTCGGCCAGTTCCTCGGCGATCCCCTCGTCGCCGAGCGTCGACTGCATGGAAGGCATTCTTCGCCTGTACTTATCGGCGGGGAGCTTAAAACTGCCCGGATGGGGCGCGGTGAAAGTGAAAGTGGGCTCGAGACGCCGTCGAGAGGAAGTTTTCGACCTTTCCCGACGGCCGCGGGTACTTCGTCGGCGGAAGCTATCCGCGTTCAACGACGATGCCCCCGGCCGGGTTATCTCCGCCGGAGACGGTGTCGGACAAATCCCGGCATTCTGCGCTTCGTCCACCCATTCATTGTGATAATTTTACAAATCACGCGCGCGCGTGCGTGAGCTTTATCAGGGGCCAGGCTCTACGATAAATCAGGATTTATGAGTGACGCAAATGAGTACGGAGCCGGGCAGATACAGGTGCTCGAAGGGCTGCAGGCCGTTCGAAAGCGCCCGGCGATGTACATCGGTTCTACAGACTCTCGCGGGCTACATCACCTCGTGTTCGAGGTCGTCGACAACTCCATCGACGAAGCGCTGGCGGGCCACTGCAACGCCATCGACGTCACGGTCCACGAGGACCACTCCGTCAGCATCGTCGACGACGGTCGCGGCATCCCCGTCGACACGCACGAGGAGTACGACAAACCCGCGGTCGAAGTCATACTGACGGTCCTCCACGCGGGAGGGAAGTTCGACAACAAGTCCTACCAGGTCTCCGGCGGGCTCCACGGGGTCGGCGTCTCCGTGGTGAACGCCCTCTCCCAGCGCCTCGAAGTCGAGGTCAGGCGGGAGGGCGTGCTCTGGCGACAGACGTTCGAGCGCGGCGAGCCCCAGGGCGAACTGGAGCAGGTCCGGGACCTCGACGACGACGAAGAGACGGGCACGGAGATACGGTTCTGGCCCGACGAGGAGATATTCGAGACGACGGAGTTCACCTACTCGACGCTGGAGACCCGGCTTCGAGAACTCGCCTTCCTCAACTCGGGCGTGCGGATATCGCTCGACGACGAGCGCGACGAGGAGTCGGGCGACACCTTCCACTACGACGGTGGCATCCGGGAGTTCGTCGAGTACCTGAACGAGACGAAGTCCGCGCTGCACCGCGACGTCATCTACTTCGAGGACGAGGAACAGAACATCCAGGTCGAGGTGGCGATGCAGGCCACCGACGAACTCCAGGGGTCGATTCACGCGTTCGCGAACAACATCAACACGCGCGAGGGCGGCACCCATCTCACAGGGTTCAAGACGGCGCTGACGCGCGTCGTCAACGACTACGCCAACGGGAACGACCTTCTCGGAGACATCGACGAGAACCTCAAGGGCGAGGACATTCGGGAGGGCCTCACGGCGGTCATCTCGGTGAAACATCCCGACCCGCAGTTCGAGGGCCAGACGAAGACGAAACTCGGCAACAGCGAGGTACGGGGCATCGTCGAGAGCGTGATGCACGACGGCCTCGGTACGTTCTTCGAGGAGAACCCCGACACCGCCGAGGCCATCGTCGCCAAGGCGGTCGAGGCCGCGAAGGCCCGCAAGGCGGCGAAGAAGGCCGAGGAACTGACCCGACGGAAGAACGCCCTCGACTCGACGGCCCTGCCCGGCAAACTCGCCGACTGCCAGTCGCGTGACCCCGGGGAGTCCGAACTGTTCGTCGTGGAGGGCGACTCCGCAGGTGGGTCGGCCAAGCAGGCCCGGGACCGCAGGTTCCAGGCCATCCTCCCGCTGTTCGGCAAGGTGCTGAACGTCGAGAAACACCGCCTCGACCGCGTGCTGGAGAACGACAAGATACGCCACTTCATCACCGCCATCGGCACGGGCATCGGCGAGGAGTTCGACCTCGACGAGGCGCGCTACCACAAGATAATCATCATGACGGACGCTGACGTCGACGGCGCGCACATCCGGACCCTCTACCTGACGCTGCTGTACCGCTACATGCGGCCCCTGCTGGAGGCCGGGTACGTGTACGCGGCCCAGCCGCCGCTGTACCGCATCCGCCACCGCGGGGAGACGTACGACGTCATGACGGAGGAGGAGCGCGACCGCATCATCGAAGAGGAGTGCGACGGCAACCCCTCGCAGGTCCAGCGGTTCAAGGGACTGGGCGAGATGAACCCCGAACAGCTGTGGGACACGACGATGGACCCCGAGAACCGCATCCTCAAGCAGATAACCATCGAGGACGCCGCCGCGGCGGACAAGATGTTCTCGGTGCTGATGGGTGACGCCGTCGAACCGCGCAAGCAGTTCATCCAGGAACACGCGACGGAAGCGGAGTGGGTAGACATATGAGTTCGGAACCCTCTGACGTCCCCGACGAGGTCGCGGAGCGAATCGACAGCGTCCGCGTCGAGGACGAGATGGAGCAGAGTTACATCGACTACGCGATGTCCGTCATCGCGGGACGCGCGCTGCCGGACGTGCGCGACGGGCTGAAACCCGTCCATCGGCGCATCCTCTACGCGATGCACCGCTCCGGCGTCACCAGCGGCGCGAGCCACCGCAAGTCCTCGAACATCGTCGGGGACACGATGGGCGACTTCCACCCCCACGGTGACCAGTCCATCTACGACGCGCTCGCGCGGATGGCCCAGGAGTTCTCGATGCGTTACCCCCTCATCGACGGCCAGGGTAACTTCGGGAGCGTCGACGGCGACCCGCCGGCGGCGATGCGGTACACGGAGGCCCGGATGGCTCCCATCGCGGAGGAACTGCTGGCGGACATCGACAAGGACACCGTCGACTGGCAGTCCAACTACGACGACCGCCTCCAGGAGCCGGAAGTGCTGCCGGCGGCCGTCCCGAACCTGCTCGTCAACGGTTCCTCGGGCATCGCGGTCGGCATGAGCACCAACATCCCGCCGCACAACCTCGGCGAGATCGTCGATGCGACCGTCGAACTCATCGACAACCCCGACGCGACCGTCGAGGACCTGATGGAGCACGTCAAGGGGCCGGACTTCCCGACCGGTGCGAACATCGTCGGGAAGAACGCGATTCACAGCGCGTACAAGACGGGTCGCGGGCGACTCAGGGTGCGCGCGGAGTACGAGGTCCAGGACGACCGCATCGTCATCTCGGAGCTTCCCTACCAGACGAACAAGGCGCGGCTCATCGAGAAGATAGCCGACAGCGTCAACGACGGCACCATCGAGGGCATCCGCGACCTGCGCGACGAGTCCGACCGCGACGGCATCCGCGTCGTCGTCGAACTCAAGCAGAACGCCATCGCCGAGGTCGTCGAGAACCAGTTGCTCGACCACTACCTCGAGAAAACGTTCGGCGTCATCAACCTAGCGCTGGTCGACGGCGAACCGAAGGTGTTGAGCCTCAAGGAGACGCTCGAACACTACGTCGACCACCGCAAGAGCGTCGTCCGGCGGCGCTCGAAGCACGAACTCGACGAGGCCGAACACCGCGCACACATCCTTGAAGGCCGACTGCGCGCGCTCGACGACATCGACGACGTGGTCGACCTGATACAGGACGCCGAGGACCGTGACGCCGCCCGCGCCGCGCTCGAAGGCGAGTTCGGCTTCTCGGAGACCCAGTCCGAGCACATCGTCCGCATGCAGCTCGGGAGCCTCACCTCGCTCGAAGCCGCGGAGATAGAGGAGGAGTACGAGGACGTCCAGGCGCGCATCGAGCGCCTCCAGACCATCCTCGAGAACGAGTCCGAACTGCTGGCCGTCATCAAAGACGAACTCCGCGAAGTGAAGGCGGAGTACGACGACGACCGCCGGACCAGCATCGTGGAGGGGACCGACGAGGTCACCCGCGAGGACCTCATCGCCGAGGAGGACGTCTTCGTCGTCGTCACCGAGCAGGACTACGTCAAGCGCATGCCCGTCGAGCGGTTCGACGCGCAGGGTCGGGGCGGCAAGGGCATCATCGGCGCGGACGTGAAAGACGACGACCGCGTCTCGAAGGTGTTCCGGGCGAACACCCACGACTACCTGCTCTGTTTCACCAACTACGGTCAGGTGTACCGCCTGAAGACCTACCAGATACCGGAGATGTCCCGGACCGCCCGCGGCAAGTCCGCCATCAATCTGCTCGACCTGGACGACGGCGAGGACATCACGGCCGTCGTCACCACCGACGAGTTCGAGGACGACGAGTCCCTGAGCATGGTCACGCGCCAGGGCTACGTCAAGCGAACCAGCGCTGCGGAGTTCGACAACATCCTCTCGACCGGCATCATCGCCGCGAAACTCGAAGACGGGGACGAACTCGTCGACGTGGAGGTCACCGACGGCACGAAAGACCTCGTGCTGGCGACCCGCGACGGGATGACCATCCGGTTCGACGAGTCCGACGCCCGCGAGATGGGTCGCAACGCCCGCGGCGTCCACGGCATCGACCTCCAGGACGGCGACGAGGTCGTCGGGATGGTCGCCGCCGACAGCGAGGGTCGCGAACTGCTCACCGTCACCCGGCAGGGGTACGGCAAGCGGACGCCGCTCGACGAGTACCGCCCGCAGTCGCGCAACGGCATGGGCCTCGTCGACATCAAGACCGGCGACCGGAACGGCCCGGTCACGTCGGTGAAGTCGGTCGCCCCCGACGATCATCTCGTCGTGATGAGCGAGAACGGCCAGATAATGCGCATCCGCGCAGCCGACATCTCTCGAGTCGGCCGCAACACGATGGGCGTGACGGTAATGGAGATAGACGTCGAGGACGCCGTCGCGAGCGTGGACGTGCTGCCGACGCCGGACGACGAGAGCGAAACAGTCACCGACGGCGAAGAGTAGGCGGCCAGCAGTTTCCTTTTCAGTTCGCTATCTTCGCGACGTCGTAGAGGTCGTCGACCTCGTAGTCCGGTTCGGTCGAGAGCGACGTGTCCACGCAGTGAGGTCGCCTGACGAACGCCGAGTCGAGGCCCGCGCGGTGGGCGGCCACCACGTCGCTCTCGCTGTCGCCGACGAACAGCGCCGACTCGGCGGCGAGGTCGTCGAGCGCGCGTTCGAGGAAGTACGGGTCGGGTTTCTTCCGGTGCAGGTCCTCGACGCCCATGCCACGGCCGTAGTAGGTGTCGAACAGGTCTTCGAACTCGCAGAACTTGATGACGAACTCGACGGTCCTGTGCTGGTTCGAACTCACGATGCCGAGGTCGTGAGCGAGGTCCTCGATGGCCGCCACGTCGTCGTACCGCGCCCGGCCGCCCTCCCGGAACTCGGCGAGTTGCGCGTCGGAGGCGTGGCGGTCGCGGGCGTGCCAGAACTCCGCCGGGTCCACGTCGTAGACGGAACAGACGTCCCGGAGACTGTCGGAGGTCACGCCTCGTACGACCTCGTCGACGTGGGTCGCGTCGGGGTTCTCGACGCCGACCGCCCGGAACGCCGACTCGGCGGCGTCGACTAGGTTTTCGTCGGTCGGCGGTTCGACCAGAACGCCGTCGTTGTCGAACAGAATCGCGTCGTAATCTATCACTCTCGCGAGTCGTTCGGCGACCCTCATGACAGTATCGGTCCCCTCGCTGGTCCCGTTCCGTCCTCTACCCCCGGGTAAACGCGTTAACTGTCGAATCGGAGGTGGCGACGCGTCTGCTCCGACGGAAGCGAAGCGAGTCGCCTCAGAGGATTCGCTTCCCGAGCGCGCTCGCGGCGAGTTCGGTGGCGAGTTCGGCCGTCTCGTTGTGCTCGTCGAGGATGGGGTTGACCTCGACGACCTCCAGCGAGCGCAGGACGTCCTCGCGTTCGTCGCGCTCGGCGACGGTTTCGAGCGCGGAGTGTGCCTCGCGGTAGGTGACCCCACCGCGGACGGGCGTCCCGACGCCGGGTGCCTCGTTCGGGTCCAGCCAGTCGAGGTCGAGGCTGACGTGGATGCCGTCGACGCCGTGGGTGGCCACGTCGAGGGCGTCTTCGACGACCGGCGTGATGCCGCGTTCGTCGATGTCCGACATCGTGTACACCGTCACCTCGCTGTCGCGGATGGCCTCCCGCTCCTGGTCGTCGATGCTCCGGAGGCCGACGATGACGACGTTCTCTTCCCGGAGTCGCGGAACGTTGGCCCACTCGGTGTCGGCGAAGTCGTCGATACCCAGCGCGCCCGCGAGGGGCATGCCGTGGACGTTCCCGCTCGGCGACGTTCCCGGCGTGTTGAAGTCGCCGTGTGCGTCGAACCAGACGGCGCCGACGTCCGCGTCGCGCGCGGCCCCGCCGAGCGTCCCCATGGCGATGGAGTGGTCGCCGCCGAGCACGAGCGGGAAGGCGTCGTTCTCTATCGACGCCGCCACTTCGTCGGCGAGCCGCGAGCAGACGTCCGCGGTCTCCCGGAGGAACTTCGCCTTCCCCTCTGGCGGTTCTTCGCGTTCGGGGTCGCGCTCCTCGGCGCGGGGGACGAGCAGGTCGCCGGTGTCGATAGCGGTCACGCCGGCGGCGGCGAGTTCGTCGGCGAGCCCCGAGTACCGGATTGCCGACGGCCCCATGTCGACGCCGCGGCGGTTCGCTCCGTAGTCGACCGGCGCACCGATGATGTGGACCGTTCTTGACATGCTTCGACGAACGGGACGGGGAGAAAAAGAAGCCCCGGTTCGAGCGCGAGGACGGTTCCCACGGAAAAATCGCGGACGGAGCCGCCATCTGCGACGCTGCAGTCGAGAGGGTTATCAGTGGCAGGGCGAAAACGTCGATTATCCGCCAAACTTCATCCACTCCGTGCCATTTAAGGAAATCAATTACTAAGTTTCGGGGTAATGTCTAGCATCGAGTTGACACCGAGCCAGAAGACGATACTGACGGCGCTGTTGAACCTCCACCGCGAGGCGGAAGACGCCATCAAGGGCGAGGACATCGCCGCCGAAGTCGACCGCAACCCCGGGACCATCCGCAACCAGATGCAGAGTCTCAAGGCCCTCCAGCTGGTCGAGGGCGTTCCCGGCCCGAAGGGCGGGTACAAGCCGACCGCCAACGCCTACGAGGCGCTCGACGTCCAGGAGATGGACACCGTCGCCGAGGTCGGACTGCTCCACGACGGCGAGGAAGTCGAGGAGGCCAACGTCGAGGAGATAAGTCTCACCAGCGTCCACCACCCGGAGCTCTGTCGCGCCGAGATACACCTCCGCGGTTCCGTACGCGAGTTCCACGAGGGCGACGAAGTGACCGTCGGACCGACGCCGCTGTCGAAGCTCGTCGTCGAGGGCGTCGTCGACGGCAAGGACGACACCAACCACATCCTCATCCTGAAGATATCGGAGATGGAAGCGCCCGCCGAACAGCCCGAGCACTGACGACCGCCGCCCGCTGTCGGTAGCCGAACCTCGTTTCGCACCTTCTTCGTCTCTTCTCGCCGACCGCCGTCCGCCCCGACCGTGCTCCCCGTTAGCTCGCGACAGTAGGCTCGTCTCGACGGGGGAGCGCGACCGGGGTTCCGGGAGTCGGCATCGAACTGTTCCGGAAGGTATTATCGCTCGACGCCCCTACCCCCGCTGATGAGCGGTCGAACACGCACTCGCTCCCTCGACGCCGCCCTGGCCACGACGGTCGTTCTGACCGCGCTCACCGGTCGAGCGCTGGCGCACGGCGGTAGCCTCCGGGGAGCGTCGGGCGACTCGCTGTCGGTGCCGACGTGGTTGTTCCTGCTCACCGGCGGCGGCGTCGTCAGCGCCTCGTTCCTGCTCGCCAGCTTCGTCACCGACCGGGCGTTCATCCGCTCGCTCCACGACTGGCGACGACGACTGGCGACGCTGAACGACCACCTGGTCACCGCGACGCGGGTCGTCGGCGTGTTCGCGCTCGCGGCCGTCGTCGTCGCCGGCTTCGTCGGCCCGTCGGCTCCGCGCCGGAACATTGCTATCCTCGTCGTCTGGGTCGGCTGGTGGGCCGGGTTCACGGCGACGACCTACCTCGTCGGCAACGCGTGGCCGGCCATCAACCCCTGGCGCACGATAGCCGACCTGCTCCCGGCGGGGACGACCGACTACCCGGAACGGCTCGGCGCGTGGCCGAGCGTCGCCGGACTGCTGGCGCTCGTCTGGCTGGAGGTCGTCAGCCCGCTCGCGAGCGACCCCGACCTGCTCGCCGGCGTCGTGCTCGTCTACTCGGCGGTGACGCTCGCCGGGGCGGCCGTCTACGGCACCGACCGCTGGTTCGGCACCGTCGACCCGGTCGCGCGCGTGTTCCGCTACTACGGCCGGGTCGCTCCGGTCCGGCGCACCGACGACGGCTTTGAACTGCGCCTGCCGGGCGCGCGCCTCGCCGAGACGAAACTCGTCACGGGGTTCGACGAGGTCGCGTTCGTCGTCGCGCTGCTGTGGGTGACGACGTACGACGGCCTCGTCACCACCGACCTCTGGGCGGACGCGGCCCGGGCCGTCGTCGGCGTCGGCGTCCCGCCGCGCGTCGTCTACCTCGCCGCGCTGCTGGCCGGGTACGCATTCTTCCTCGGCGTCTACTGGCTGGCCGCGCGGCTCGCGCAACGGTCGGCCGACACCTACCTCACGCCGGCCACCATCGCCCGGCGGTTCGCTCCCTCGCTGCTGCCCATCGCGGCGGGCTACCATCTCGCACACTACCTGGGGTACTTCCTCGCACTGTCGCCGACGTTGTTCGGGGCGCTGGCCAGTCCGCTCTCGCCGCCCCAGGCCGTCGTCGTCGTCCTGCCGGCGTGGTTCGGCGGCCTCCAGATGTCGTTCGTCCTGCTGGGTCACCTGCTCGCGGTCTGGGTGGCCCACGCGACGGCCTACAGGCTGTTCCCGATGCGTCTGCAGGCCGTCCGCAGCCAGTACGCCCTCGTCGTCGTGATGATACTGTACACGATGTCGAGCATGTGGATCGTCTCGCAACCGTCCGTCGACCCCCCGTACGTATGACCACCGACCAGCCATCCCACGACCGGACGCCCGACGACCAGCGGACAGACGACCCGCAGTTTGACGACCGGTCGGCCGACGACTGGCCGCTCGAAACCCGAGTTCCGGCCGACGAGTCGCCGGTCGAGTGCGCCTACTGCGGCCGGCCGTTCCCTCGCGAGGAGCATCTCGTGCTCCACCGGGGGCTCGACCACCCCGACGCGCTCGACGAGTCGGAGGTCGAGGCATTCCGGGAAGCCTACGACGCGGAGAACGAGGAGCTTCGCCTGTTCCGGCTGAAGGCGGTCGCCCTCCTCGTCCTCCTGTACTTCGGCTTCCTGTTCACCTACTCCGTGGTCACGTGACGGGCGGTCCGGCAGCCGACCCGTCGTTCTCGAACGGCGTACGTCCGACAGTCCGTCCTCGTTCCTGACACGCGCGAATTTCGGCGGCTAAACCAAAAGACACGAAACCCTCGGGAGCAAGGCTTCGGGTATGAGCAACTATCTCGTTGCGATGGAGGCGGCCTGGTTGGTGCGCGACGTAGAGGACATCGACGACGCCATCGGCGTCGCGGTCAGCGAGGCCGGTAAGCGTCTGAACGAGAAGGACATGGACTACGTCGAGGTCGAGGTCGGCGCGACTGGCTGTCCGGCCTGCGGAGAGCCGTTCGACTCCGCGTTCATCGCAGCGAACACCGCCCTCGTCGGTCTCGTGCTGGAGATGAAGGTGTTCAACGCCGACAGCGAGGAGCACGCAAAGCGCATCGCCAAGAGCGAAGTCGGCGGCGCGCTCCGCGACGTTCCGCTCTCAGTCGTCCAGACGGTCGAGTTCGGCGAGGACGAGGACATCGAGTTCGGCAGCGGCGACCAGGAAACTAGCGAACTCTGACGAGTCGAACGATTTATTTGATAACCCGTAGTTATTACGGGTATGGAGATCCCGACGACCCAGGACATCCGCGAACGCCGAAAGGACCTGGGACTCACGCAGAGCGAACTGGCCGAGCGGGCGGGCGTCTCCCAGCCGCTCATCGCCCGCATCGAGGGCAACGACGTAGATCCGCGTCTCTCGACGTTCCGCCGCATCATCAACGCCCTGGAGGAGTCCGAGGGTGACATCGTCCGCGCGGAGGACCTGATGCACGAGGAGGTCGTCAGCGTCGCGCCCGACGACACCGTGAGCGAGGCGGTCGGCCGGATGCAGGACGCCGGCTACTCGCAACTGGCGGTCATCAACGAGGGCGTGCCCGTCGGCTCCATCAGCGAGAGCGACCTCGTCCACGTCGACGAGGACGCCCGCGACCAGCCCGTCCGGGAGTTCATGGGCGAGAGCTTCCCGACGGTGTCGCGGTCCGCCACGCTGAACGAGATATCGAACCTGCTCGACCACTACAAGGCCGTGATGGTCACCGCCGACGGCGAGACGGTCGGCATCGTCACCGAGGCCGACGTCGCGGCGCGACTGTCGTAGACGCGTCCCCCGCTCGGTTTACCAGTTGCGCGTCGGGAGCAGCGCCGACGCCGTCGCTTTTCGTCGGTCGCCGTCGTGTGGAACGACGACGTCGACGTCCTCGCCGTAGTCCACGATCAGCTCCCGGCACGCGCCACACGGCGGGACCACCTCGAAGCCGCGGTCCTCGTCCGGAAGCGGATGGCGGACTGCGGCCACCGCGTCGAACCGGGTCGCGCCGTCCGCGACCGCCGCGCCGAACGCGACCGGTTCGGCGCACATCGACGCTCGACCGACGCTGGCCGGGAGGCTGACGCCGGCGTACACGTCGTCGTCCGTGGTGCGGAGTGCAGCACCGACGAGGTGTGCACCGCCCCACCGCTCGGGGTCGAACGCCGACTCGGTCGCCGCCCGCGCTCGTTCGACGAGACGCTCGTCGGCCGCCGTCAAGTCCCTCGTTTCGACGGTAATCTCGGAGGTCACACCGTCGAGTTGTCGCAGGAAAACAAAATACTTCCGTCAGGTACCGTCGTGAGGGGTCACGTCAGCGTCAATCCGCGGATTGCCACGCCCTCGCCCTCGCGAACCTCGCCGACGACCTCGCCGTCCGTCGTCGCCGCCAGCGACTCCGCGTCGTCCTCCGGGAGCGCGACGACGAATCCGGTCCCCATATTGAACGTGCGGTGCATCTCCTCGTCGCTCACGTTGCCCTCCTCCTGGACGAACGCGAACACGTCCTGAGCCGGGAGGGGGTCCGATATCTCGTAGCGGAACGCGCCCATTCGAGAGAGGTTCGTCCAGCCGCCGCCGGTCACGTGCGCGGCGGCGTGGACGTCGCGCTCGCGCAGCGCCGGCAGGAGGTCGGCGTAGATGCGCGTCGGTTCCAGCAGTTCCTCCCCGATGGTCTGGTCGCTCCCCGGGAACGGGTCGTCGTAGTCGTGGTTCCGGGTGACCGCCTCGCGGGCCAGCGTCAGGCCGTTCGAGTGAATACCGCTTGAGGGGAAGCCGACGAGCGCGTCCCCGACCGTCGCCTCGCCGGGGAAGACCGCGTCCTTCGGCGCGAGGCCGACGCAGGCCCCGGCGAGGTCCAGCCCCCGGATGACCTCGGGCATCACCGCCGTCTCGCCGCCGACGAGCGCGACGCCGGCCGCCTCCGCGCCCGCCGAGAGGCCCTCGCCGACCTGCTCGGAGAACTCCTCGCTCGGCTCCTCGACGGCGAGGTAGTCGACGAACGCGACCGGTTCGACGCCCGCCGCCACGAGGTCGTTGACGTTCATGGCGATGCAGTCGACGCCCACGGTGGAGTAGTCGCCGAGCGCCTCGGCGACGAGGAGTTTGGTGCCGACGCCGTCCGTCGCCAGCGCGAGATAGCGGTCGCCGACGTCCAGCAGTCCGGCGTAGTCGGTCGTGTTCTCGATGTCGCCGACGGCACCGACGAGCGCGGCGGTCGCCGCCTCGCTCGCGTCGATGTCGACCCCCGTCTCCGCGTAGGTGAGTTCCTCGTCCGCGTCCTCGCTCATGTGCGACTGGCCGCGTGCCGCGGGTAAATGTCTGCCGCTCTCGGCCGCGAGAACGCCAAGACGGAACGGAGGACGGCTGGTTCGGCGTCGCCGGTTCTATCGAGCCCTTCGAGGCGATAGTTTCGGCGAACGTGAAGGGTCGGGGAAGGCTCCGTACAGTCGTTTTTTTCGGGACGAGAGCGTCTAGCGTTCGGACGAGAGTAGCCCGTAGTAACCGACGTCCACGCGTTCGCCGTTCGCGTACTCGTGTTCTCGAAGCGTCCCTTCCTGCTGGAACCCCAACTTCTCCAGGACTCGCTTCGAGGCCTCGTTCCCCTCGACGACCTGCGCCCAGACCTTGTGGAGACCCCTATCGTCGAACGCGTGCTCCAGACACAGGTCCGCCGCCTCGGTTGCGTAGCCCTCGCCGTGGAACTCCGGATGGATTATGTACCCAATTTCGGCCCTGCTGGCCTGCGGGTCGAGTCCCGACAGCAGGACGGTTCCGACGGCGTCCTCGTCGCGACAGACGAGGAACAAGACCACGTCGTCTCGCTCCTCGACGAGTTCTGCGACGTCGGTCTCGTGCCACGGAAGGGAGATTCCCGCTTGCCGTCGGTTAGACGGGTCGTTGTGCTGCTCTTCGACGAACGCGTAGTCGTCCGGACGAATCGTGTTGAGGGTCACCCCGTCGCCGCCGAGAAAGACCGTCCCGGGCATGAACTCACAGTGTACGCCCGCTCTCTTAGTTGTATCCGGGAAAAGCGAGGCGCGTCACCGGTGCATACCGTCCGTACGGACCGAATCGTGCGAGCGTCGTTTCGACAGCGTGGACGTCTCCGTGTCGCGTTCCCCCAACGGTGATTCCACGGGTCAGCCGGCCGGCCTGAGTACGCGCCACGCGACACCCGGGCGTAGCAGCGAACTGGGAGGCCGTTCCATCATCATCACTCGGAAGAAGGCGTCGGATAGAACGCCGTCGGTGTGGGCCCTGCGGACCAATCGAGACAGATATCGGCTGGAGACCTCGGTTCCGCGCGGCTTGGGACCGTCGGTACGCCGGAACTGGAAGTCGGCGCCGACCGCCATGTTCCACGCGACGTCGACGGTCTCCGCGGCCCGTTCGAAGAACCGGACCGCGAGGTCGTCGCGGCCGTCCGTCGCGAGGACGGAGTGGAGGATCAGCGCCTCCAGCGCGGCGACCGACATGCCCTGGGCGTAGATGGGGTTGAAGCTGGCGACGGCGTCGCCGCCGACGACCAGACCGTCGGGGAACCGTTCGAGGTCCTCGTAGCGGTGCCTGACGTTGGACGGGAAGGGATAATGCACGATGTCCTCGGAGACCTGCGAGTGCTCGTCCAGCAGCCGTTTCGGGTGGGGGACGGGCAGGCTCGCGGCGAACTCCGCGAACCCCTCCGCGTCCGCCGGCGGGTGGTCGCCGTGGAACCCGAACAGCGTCACCAGCCATCGACCGCCCTCGACGGGAAGAATCGCGCCTCCACGAGTGTGCGGCGGGGAGGGCTGTACGACGAACGCACGGCGGTCGTCGGCGGGACGCCGGAAGAAGGCGGTGCTGTAGGCGAGGTCGATGTGCACCTCGTCGACGGGCGGCGACGTGTAGCCGTGCTCGTCCAGCCAGACCGGCGTTCTGCTCGTCCGACCGGTGGCGTCGACGACTAGGTCCGCGGCGAGCTCCTCCGGCGTCGACCCCTCCCGTTCGACCACGACGCCCTCCACCATCGTCGCCGCGTCGTCGGTGAGGTAGTCGATCGAACGGCAACTCGGTCGCAGGTGCACGCCGTCGTGCCCGGCGACGCGACGGCGGACCAGTTGCTCGTACAGCGGGCGAGTGGCGCAGTACAGCGGTATGCGTCGCGGGCCGTCGGCGAGGAAGCCTCCCCCGTCGTAGAAGTTGACGTCGCTGGCGCCGTCGATTACCAACCCCCCGTCGGCGAGCAGTTCCTCGCCGTACCCCGGGAAGAGGTCCTCCAGCGTCGCGTGTCCGGCCTCCAGCAGCACGTGGAGGTGGTGGGACTGGGGGACACCCCGGCGGCTGACCGGTTCGTCGGGCAGGGGGTCGCGGTCGACGACCGTGACCTCGTCGAACCCGTCGGCGAGCGTGCGAGCCGACAGCAGACCGGCCATGCCGGCCCCGACCACCACCGCGTGCCCTCCGGGTTCGGAAATCCTGTCGCTGTCGTATCGCGGAACGGTTGCTAAGGTCACGGCTGTCCACTCCTCACCGTCGAGTTCGCGCAGTAGTATGTTAAGTGTTACCGCATCAGAGTGGAGGGTTCGGTGGCGACTTGCGGCCCGTTCGTCGGGGTTCAGGCGCCGTCTCAGAGGTCCACGCGGTCGCCTATCTCGACGATCTCCAGCGACCGCGGACGGTCGAAGCTGCGGACGTGATCGTAGAGGGCGGTCGGGTCCGCGGTGAGCCCCTTCCACATGTCCCAGTGGCTCGGGAGCAGACGGTCGAGCTGGAGCGCGTTCGCCGCCTCGGCTATCTCGTTCTCGTCGCTGTACCACTTCGTGCGCTTCGGCTCGCCCGACTCCTTGTCCGGAACGTGGCCGACGGAACCGAACGCCAGCACGCCGAGGTCCAGGTCGTACCGCTCGCCGACGTCCGCGAGGTCGTCGCCGGGTTTGGTGTCGCCGCCGTGGAAGACGGTCCCGGCGTCGTGTTCGAACACGTACGAGACGGGGTGGGCGGCGTCGGCGTCGTGGGCCGGTTCGACGTGCACCGTGAACTCGCCGACGTCGAAGGAATCGCCCTCCGCGACCTCGGCGAGTTGGTCGTCGTCCACGTCCCACTCGTCGGTCCAGCGCTCGTCCTCGCGGGCCACTTCGAGGCCGGCGTCGGGCGCGTAGAACGTCGCATCCGTGCGTTCGAGGATGGGTGCCTGGCTCGGCCCGTGGACGTGGTCGGTGTGTTCGTGGGTCGCGAGGACGGCGTCCGCCGCCGAAACGTCCGCCGGGTCGAAGGGCACGGGGACCATCCGGACCGTCCGCGGCGGGTCGCCCGTCCCGAGGTAGGGGTCGACGAACAGCGTCGTCCCGTCGCGGCCCTTCAGCACGAAGCCGTTGCAGCCGAGATACCAGACGGCGACGCCGTCGGGGTCGGCGTCCTCGACGGCGCGCGGAAGCCAGTCGCCCCAGTCGCTGTGTATCGTCATGTCCCACACTGCTGTGAGAACCCGCCTAAGTGTTGCGAAAGGGGTAACCAGACGACGGATTCGAGACGCCCCTCCCGCCAGCCAGGATGAATCCACAGATAATAATGGTAAAAACGAATACATATATTCAGACAGTAACTTCGTTCGAACGCCTGCAGACGGTCGCGTCGCCGACTGCAGGCGACTGGATCGACGTGTCTCTGACAACTGTGGCGTCCCGCGCCGCGTCGCGTCCGGGAACTCACCCGGATGCGTTTCGGAACCGAACGTTACTCGCCCTCCCACTCCGGTTCGCGGTCCTCGAGAAACGCGTCGATGCCCTCGTTCTTGTCCCCGGAGGCGAACAGTTGCGCGAACAGTTCCGCCTCGTACTCGATGCCCGCGTCGAGGTCCATCCGGCTACTCGCCTTCACGGCTTTCTTCGCGAGTTCCAGCGCGAGCGGGCTCTTCGACGCCATCCGTCCGGCGAGTTCGGACACGCGGTCGTCGAACTCCCCCTCCGGGTGGACCTCGTCGACGAGGCCGATGTCGTTGGCTTCCTCTGCGTCGATTATCTCGCCGGAGAGAATCAGCCGCATCGCCTGTCCCTCGCCGACGAGGCGGGCGAGACGCTGGGTGCCGCCCCCGCCGGGCATGATACCGAGATTTATCTCCGGCTGGCCGAGTTTGGCGTCCTCGCGGGCGATGCGCACGTCGCAGGCCTGCGCGAGTTCGCACCCGCCTCCGAGAGCGTGACCGTTGACGGCCGCGACGACCGGCTTCTCGAGGTCGTCGACGTACTCGTAGACGCGGGGGCGCTTGCTCGCCTCTCGCTGCTCGATGGGGCCGCGTTCGCGCAGTTCCGTCACGTCCGCCCCGGCGACGAACGCGCCGGACTCGTCCGACCCCGTAAGGACGACGACGCGCACCGTCTCGGCCGCCTCGACCGCGTCGAGCACCGCCTTCAGTTCGGCGCGCAACTGGGCGTTCAGCGCGTTCCGGGCGTCCGGACGGGAGAGGGTGACCGTGGCGACCTGGTCCGCGCGCTCGCCGACCGACACGTCCACCGTCTCGCACTCGCCGGCGACCGCTTCGGGACCTCCGGGGACGTCTCCGGCGTCGTCGCTCATTCGTCGTCACCCCCGTCGCCGTCGTCGGACCGCGTCGCGTCCCGGTCGGTCGGCGCGCCCTGCTCGACGGTGGTGCCCACTATCTCGCCGTCTTCCCAGACGTAGAACCCCTCGCCGGTCTTCTTGCCGAGTTTCCCGGCGCGCACCTTCTGGCGGAGGATCTGGGGCGGGCGGAAGCGCTCGCCAAGTTCCTCGCGGAGGTGTTCGAGGATGTCCAGGCGCACGTCCAGGCCCACGACGTCGCCGAGTTCGATGGGTCCCATCGGGTGGTTGTAGCCGAGTTCCATCGCGGCGTCGATGTCCTCCGGACCGGCGACGCCCTCCTGGAGCATCCGCATGGCCTCGACGCCGAGCGCAACGCCGAGCCGCGAGGACGCGAATCCGGGCGAGTCGTTCACCTCCACGGCGGTCTTGTCGATGCCGTCGACGAACTCGGTGGCGAACGCCACCGTCTCGTCGCTGGCCTGCTCCGGGACGACCACCTCGACGAGTTCCATGATGTGGACCGGGTTGAAGAAGTGGAGTCCGACGGCCCGCGAGGGGTCGTCGAGCGCACTGGCGATCTCTGTCAGCGAGAGCGAGGAGGTGTTCGAGGCGACGACCGTCTCCGGATCGACCAGCGCCTCCACGTCCGAGAACGTCTGTCGCTTGACGTCCATCTCCTCGGGCACCGCCTCGACGACCAGGTCCGCGTCGCCGACCGCGGTTTCGAGGTCGGTCGTCCCCGTGATGCGGTCCAGCGCCGCCTCCATCTCCGCCTCGGTCACCTTGTCGCGCTCGACGCCGCCCCGCAGGTTCTCCTCGATGCTGTCGATGCCGTCCGCGACGAGGTTCTCCTCGATGTCCCGGAGCGTCACCTCGTGTCCGCCCGTGGCCGCGACCTGGGCGATACCGTGGCCCATGGTCCCGGCGCCGAGTACGCCTACCTTCATGCGTCGAAACGCGAGGGGGGACAGGAAAAGCGTTTATCTACGTGACGCGTCGCCGTCGACCGGAGAAGACGACGCCGAGCGGGGCACGCGAAGGGGAGACGGCGATACGCGTCGTCGGTCCGGCTTTTCGCCGGCAGCAAATCTATCCGGAATCGTCGCCCCGCACCGGACGGACCTTGAACCCGTACCGCGTCACGCCCTCCTGCGTGTAGATGCGACGTATCGTCGCCTCGACGCGGTCGCCGATATCGAGGGTGCCGGGGTCCGCTCCCGTCACCTGCGCCGGCGCGCTCGCCGTCTCGTCGCCGTCCTCGCGCGACGTCCCGCCGGTTGCGCGTTCCCCCTCGCGCGGACCGTCGAACGCGACGACGACCACGTCGAAGTCGCCGGACTGGGCCTGCTGTTCGGCGAACTCCGGGGGTGCGCCGCCCTGCGAGATGGTCGTCGTCGCCTCGACGGTCCCCGTTCCCGGGAGCGCCGCGTCGTCGTACTCCACCAACGAGTTGCAGTCGGTGCACGCGCCCTCTGGCGGGAAGTCCAGCGCACGGCAGTCCGGACAGCGGCCGGCGACGAGGCGGTGGCGCTGGTCGAGCGTCCGCCGCCAGGAGGGGACGCTGACGTACGCGCCGCCGCCGCTCGGCGGTCCCGACGTGAGTTCGCCGCGCTGACGGAGATACTCGGCGTAGGAGAGCGACTCGCTCCCGGAGAGCGAGAGCGACGCCGGAACCTCGTCGGCCCCCACGAGCAGCGCGTCCGCGCCCGCGCCGCTGCCGAACGCGGCGGCGAGCACGCGGTCGTGGCCGTCCGCGAGCGCCGTCACGAGCCCCAGGGGGACGCTAGCCGCGCCGGTGTCGCCGAGTTCGTGGACCGTCGCGGCCGCCCGTATCTCGTCGGTCCCGACCCCGAGCGCGCCCGCGGCGCGGTAGGGAAGTTTGCCGTCCGGGGCCTGCACTGCGGCGGCCTCGACGGTCTCGAAGTCGAGTCGGTCGACCGCGCTCGACAGCGTCTCGGTGAACGCCTGTCGGTCGTAACTCGTGACGCCCAGGCCCTCCGTGGCGTCCGCGCCCCGCCGCCGGAAGCGCGTGCCGGGGTACTCGGCGGCGAACTCGGCCCGCTGGACGACCTCCGCCGGGCCGTCGTCGGCGAGGACGAACGCCGCCGCGCCCGCGCCGGCGGCGTGTTCCTCCTCGCTGTCCGGTTCGCCGCGCGGACAGTCGGCGGCGACCACCAGGCCGACGCCGTCCCACGGCCCGGCGGCGAGGGCGGCGTCGAGCGCTCGCGTCCCCGCTCGCGTGCTCCCGGTGAAGACGTGTCGTGTCGCGCTCTCGGTGAGGCCGAGCGTGCCGCCGAGGCGGGCGGTCGGGTCCTCCTCCGCCAGCGGCGGCGTCGTCGAGGCGACGGCGAGGAAGGCGACGTCCTCGCCGGCGCGGTCCGCGGCGTCGAGCGCACGGGTCGCCGCCTCGTGGGCCATCGTGAGCGCGTCCTCGTCGGCGGCCGGAACCGCCTTCGACCGGACGCCCGCCGCGTGGAACTTCCCCCACGCCTCCTCGAACGCCGCCGCGTCGACGCGGAACCTGGGCGCGTACGCGCCGACCGCCGCGATGTTCGGGGTCTCGCCGCTCATGGTTCCGCCTCCTTTCCTCGCGGACGCCGCCCGCTCGCGCCGTCCGAGTCGCGTGGCGGCTCGCGCTCGAAGACGTGCACTACCGCCGCGCCGCCGCTCCCGCCGACGTTGTGCGTGAGCCCCCGCGTCGCGCCCTCGACCTGCCGGTCGTCCGCGCGACCGGAGAGCTGCTCGAACGCCTCGACGACCTGGCCCGCCCCCGTCGCGCCGATGGGGTGGCCCTTCGACTTGAGGCCGCCCGAGGTGTTGACGGGGAGGTCGCCGCCGAGTTCCGTCGCGCCCGAGGCGACGAGGTCGCCGCTCTCGCCCGGTTCGCAGAAGCCGAGGTCCTCGTAGGCGAGCAGTTCCGCGATGGAGAAGCAGTCGTGGACCTCCGCGAAGTCCAGGTCGTCCGGACCGACGCCGGCCATCTCGTAGGCCCGGTTCGCCGCCTCCCGGGACGCCGGAATCGAGGTGTACGTGTCGCGCTGGAACAGTCCCACGCGGTCGCTGGCCGCGCCGACGCCCGCTATCCTGATGGGGGCGTCGGTGTACCGTTCCACGACGTCCTCGCCGACGATCAGCGCGGCGGCCGCCCCGTCGGTCGTCGGGCAGCAGTGATAGAGCGTGAGGGGGTCGGCGACCACGGCCGCGTCCCGGGCGTCCTCCAGCGAGCACTCGAAGCCGAGGTGGGCGTGGGGATTCTTCGCGCCGTTCGCGTGGTTCTTCACCGCGACGCGCGACAGCGCGTCCCGCGGCGTGCCGTGCTCGGCCATGTGTGCGTCCGCCATCTGGGCGTAGACGCCCGCGAACGTCGTCCCGGAGAGACGCTCCCACTCCGTCTCGCCGGAGACGCCGAGCCAGTACTTCGTCGCGTCGCTCGACGTGTCGGTCATCACTTCGACGCCGCCCGCGAGCACTACGTCGGCCATCTCGCTCTTGACTGCCTGGACCGCCTGCCGGACGGCGTAGCCCGACGCGGCGCAGGCGTTCTCGACGCGCGTCGTCGGGACGCCGTCGAGGCCGACGTGCTCCGTGGCGGCCGGGCCGGCCAGCCCGAGCTGACGACCGCCGACGCCCAGCGTGCCGACGAACGCCTCGTCCACGTCGTCAGGGGTAATACCCGCCGGCACGCTGTCGCACGCGTCCTCGAACGCCGTGCGGAACAGCGACCGGTAGCTTTCGTCGGGGAACGACCCGAAGTCCGTCTGGGCCGCGCCGACGAGGTACGCGTCTCGCATGCGCCACACTCACAGCCCCGGAAAGAAATAATTGCCGTCACTTCGGGACTCCGGGCCCGGGTCGGCGGTCCCTACGCCGAACGCCGTTCCGCGAGACGGCACAGTCCACGACCGACGCCGTACCCCGCGACCGCGCCCGCGACGCCGATTCCGACGAACGCGAGCGCGAGCGCCCAGAGCGGTGCCTCCCCGGTCGACTGGCCGGTCGCTATCCGCATCAGCCCCAGGACGACGCTGAACAGTGCTCCGGGGACGACGCCCACGGTGAGCGAGGCGAACACGCCGCCGTCGCTGTACGCGCTCACCGCCGAGACGACCGGCGGCGCGCAGAACAGTACTGCGGGCAGGACGGCGTCGTAGACGAGGCTGACGAGCCCTCTTGCACCGGGGAAACGCTTGCCGACCAGGACGACGAGCAGCAACGCGAGGACGAGCGCGGCGAATCCGCCGACGAAGCGACGCCAGTGGCGACGCCTGTCGTCCGGCCGACCCCAGAGACGAGTGGATTCGAACGTGGTAACCGACGAGAGCGGCGACATCTTCCGCCATGACGTGCGGCAGTCTGTCGGATAAAAGTTCTGTGACATCTCGACCCATCGTGTTTAGTTTAGCGAGTTCCACCAGACGGCAAACGCTTGCAGCCACGTTTCGGCGGTCGCTGGATCGACGTGGCTAAAGCTATTGCTAAACGATGAAGTGCGCCGTTTTATCTCTCTAAAAACACGTTCAACGGCATTCCGATTTCCATGGCG